>CANQGT010000001.1 GCA_947623505.1 uncultured Clostridia bacterium
AGAATGTATCCCATAAAGCCCGCTACAGAAGCACAAAGTATGCTTTGCACCGTTCCAACCAAAAGCAGAAGCTCATAGCTCCCGATTTGGCCAATCATTTCATTCTGAATATCTGTGTTATAAGTACTGAAAGAATAAATTCCTGTAAAAATACTGCCGACAATCATCAGTGGCAGAAGTGCCGCCACGAACAGCAAAGGCTTTTTAATTGTCTGTTTCATTCTGACACCTCTCGTTTCCCGTAGTATGGAACTGGCTTAGCCATTCCTTTATTTTTTCTTCCGTAACCTTGTGCATGGGCTGCGATGCAAGCCGTCCATATTGTTTCTTTACGGTCATGACGCTGTTGTCATCATCAATTTCACGCAGGATATGGTTTACATTGGGCGGACTGAAAATTTCTACAGACGGAATATCCCTTAAAGCGGAAAGTTTTCTGTAATCTGTTGAAATATCTGCTGTCCCCGTAACCGCCAGAATGGGCTTGCCGTATTTTTTCAGCCGTCTGATATAGTCCTCCGTAGAATGAGAAGCGTGTTCCCTAATCCATTTTGCATTGAGTATCGCTCCACCGAAAAACACCCTGTCTTTCTCCGTGGTTATACACTTCTGAAACATTGCATCTACCTTTGCGTTGGTTTTTTCCTTTGATGTCTGGCTGCGAAGCAGCATTCCAAGCAGTCCATTTTTATGCTGAAATTCATCTGCCGCCAACTCATTCTGATAGAGAAGCGCATCTTTCATAGAAGTTGCTGCCCCGCCAAAAAGCAGCAGCCCTGCTGTATCTTCTTTTTCTGAAAGCAAGGTTGCAATCATCGCCCCCTCGCTGTGACCGCAGACAAGCACCTTTGTTTCATCAACATAAGGCAGGGATTTTACATACCTTATCACGGAAATTGCGTCATCTGTAAGGTCATGCAATCCTGCGGTATTGAAATTGCCCGTTGACTGAAATGTCCCACGCTTATCGTAGCGGACACATACAAATCCGAGTTCCGTAAAAAATTTAGCTAATTGCTTGTATAAGTCCGTCCGAAATCCTTTCTCGTTTCCGTCACGGTCTGTTTTCCCTGTTCCCATAATTACTACAATAGCAGGGGATAATGTGTTCTTGTCCGTATAGGTAACGGTTGCCCCGATAGATACTGTTCCAGATATGGTTATGCGTTCTTCCTTTAATGTACGGCTCATTAATTTTCCTCCTCCACGGGTGCGGAAATAAAAGAAATGCTCCGTTCTTTTCCGACTGATTTTTCTCCGTATTTATCCATAACAGCACCAAGATCCTGCATAAATGTGTCAAATTCCGCATCTGTCAGACGGAGCATACGGGTTCGCATACTTAATCGGTCTTTTTTGGGGTCTGCATCTGGCTTCTTGCTGTATTTTTCAAATCTGGCATATATCTCCATTAAAAATTGGTACGCCACATCTGCAACGCCACCGTTTTCAATCGCCGTGAATTTATCTTTATTGATAATCAACAGTCTTTCCAAACTTCCCCTCACTTTCCGTTCTTCCTTTACCATCAGCACTTCTTCTTTCAGCAAAGTATTGATGTGCCGATACAGCGTAGGAGTAGGAACATCATTTATGGCTTCTGAAATCTGTTTTGTTGTTGCTTCGCCGTGAATCTGTAAATACTGCATTACCTGTATTCTGACTGGATTTGATAGTATCTTGACTAACTCCATATCTTACACCACCTTTCTCGTTTCTAATTATATTCTCAAAAATGATAAAAGTCAAGTGGGTAGAACAGAATTCAGAAAAAAGTTGCAGACAGATGTGTTTTTTCCTGTATATAGAGATTTCATTTCCTGCCATAAGAGATTTCACACCGTTCCGTCAGAAACCACATCTCTGTAAAATATAAGGGTAGGATTTTCAGAGAGCAGGTGGTAGCTTATGGATAAAAGAAACAACGATTTTGAATTTGACTTTATGCCGATAGGACAGGCGATAAAGGCTGCACGGATCGCCAAAAAGATGACAAGAGATCAGCTCGCCGGTATCGTCGATTATGAAGCAAGACACCTTCAAGCTATCGAAAACGAGGGGCAGAAGCCGAGCTTGGAGCTGTTTATTCAGCTTGTTACCATGTTCGATGTGTCCGTTGACCAATATATCTTCCCAGACAAGAAAGCAGCGAAAAGTTCTGCCCGCAGACGCTTGGACGCTCTGCTCGACAAACTGGACGATAAAGAACTGTCGGTTATAGAAGCAACCGTAAACGGACTATGTAAGGCAAAAGAGCCAGAGGATTAAACCTCTGGTATTCTTTTGCCCTTTTTTAATAGGCGGGGATGCCGTAACCGTAGATCACGCTGCTGCCGACAGAATACTGTTTCTGCCTGCAAGTGTCGCCGGAGTTTCCCTCTACGGTGTAAACAACGCCGTTTTCGCATTTCTCGACAATCCCTACATGGTCGGTTTCGCCATCGCCCTCCCAATCAAAGAAGATGATCTGACCCGCCGTAGGCTCATAGCTGTTATCCTGCCATTGTCCTCTGTCCTTAAACCACTGTACGCCATTGACGCAGCCTGCAAATTTCGGGATCACACCTGCGTCGATATAGCCGCACTCATTGGCACACCAACTCACGAAGCAGGCGCACCATTCCACACGCCCATCGAAGCCGTACCACGACCAATAGGGCTGACCGCCTATATTGCCTACCTGCGACAGCGCAACCGTCACGATCTCCCCGTCACCGACAGAGATACCGTACAACACCTGTGTCCAGAGGGAATTGTTTTCCTCGGCAAGCAGCTCGGAAAGCTGTTGCCGCTGTTCCTCGCTGAAGCCGTACAAGTCGGCCATTTCCTCGGCGGTCTTATGGCTGACAGCAATATACAGGTAGGTTTGAGTGACGGTGGTTTCCGTTTGCACGATGTTCCCGTGTCCGTCATCGCTCTCGGTGATCTGCGTTTCGGTCTTGGTTTCCGTTCTGGTGCTTATCTCGTTCATTTCCCAGAAGATCTCCGTTAAGAGCTGCTTTTTGCCATCGTCCATTGTGGCGACCTCCTGCGGGTTGTCTTGGTCGGTGGCCGTCTTTACGGAGTACACCGCAAGGACTTCCTTCCAGACCGCTCGGCTGCCCGACATTTCCAGAACATCATACGCCGTGCTGTTCTTAATTCCGTCAAGGCGGTTGTCGTACTCGGTATTGATTTCCTGCACCACGGTCTGCATGGTCATTCCGCTGCCGGAGTCCTCACCCGAAAAGAAGATGCCAAACACAGAGCCGACCAACAGGCCGATCAGACAGATCACCACAATCACAACAACGGCGACCCAACCGCCTGCGGCGATGGCGGCAATCAGCGCCTTTGTGCCTGCGATAATCGCCTTAACCGCTGCAATCGTGGCTTTTACCGCCGCTTTCACGGCGGCAACGGTCGCTTTTGCCGCAGCTCTGGCGGCCTGCGCCGCCCGCTGTGCCGCTTTTGCCGAGGCTTTTGCTGCCGCCTGCGTCGCCTTTGCGGTTTGCTCGGCGGTCTTGATGGCCGCTTTGGAAGTGGTCTGGGCAGTCTTAACGGTTTTCTGCGCTGTTTTGACTGAGCCTTTTGCCGTAGTTTTCACCGTTTTCTCTGCGCTTCGGGCAATCCGCTTGACAGTCTTTTGCGTTTGCCTGCCTGTCTGCTTCACCGCTTGGGCGGGAGCTTTGGTAGCGTCCGGCGCAGATACGGGGTTGGTAGAGCCGTGGCGAAGCTGCGGACTGTACTGCTCCGGCACAGATTGAGCCGCCCTGCGTTCTGCTGCTTGGGCGGCTCGTTTCTGTTTGAAGTCGGCAAGTTTGTCCTTTGCCTTGACGATATTTTTCTCTGTGGTCTTAACAGCTTTCTGACCTTGCTTATCAAATTGGTGGATGCCCTCGGCGGTGACACGCTCCGTTGCGTGAGATACCTTGTCGGCGGCATACTCCGTGGCAGAGCCTTCCTCGGAAAAATAGCCCTGTTCCGCCTTATCCTTTGTCTTGGCGTAGGCGGCTTTCATACGCTCCGAAGCAATCGCCGCTTTGTCGATGGTCTTAATCGTACCCTTAACCACATCTCTGGTCTTTATATCTGCCATAGAATACCTCCTTTCCCAGAGAAATTGCGGATACGGTCAGACTATCTTTTTGGCTACCACCACAAGCCTGCCATTCTGGGCGGAGTATTCGCAGGTGGACAGCGTGATAAGCCTGTCGCCGTATTCTGCGGTCACGCCCGTGTCGTATAAGGCAAGCTCTTTACATTCCGCAACATAGGCGTTAAAGGCTTCCTCGTCCTCCGCATCGACAAAATCATAGTAGCGGAAGCCCGCAGGACTGTACGCCACGGTCTTGAACACGGCAATAATTTCATACTCTGCGTGTTCCGTAAGCGTATCGAATTGGATCGTTTTGTGTTCCTCATAGAAGCTCTGGGATTTGAAATCCTCCAAAGCCCCGAACATTTTGCCGCCCTTGATGTGGTGTCCGTAAATGATAAGATTGTCGCTGTCCTCCATGCTGCAATCCTCTTGGACATACGGTACGCCCAGATCACTGTACGCCTTTTCAAAATTGTGCTTCAGATAAAAATTCGGGTCGTTGGGGGTCTGCATGACAGGGTAATTGACCGTCGTGCCTGCAATCGAAATCCAACCGACCATATCGGGATTTTGCAGAAACAGCTCCCCATACTCCGCAAGGATCGTCTTTTCCTCGGTATAGGGAATGATGGGAACTTCCTCCGGCTGCTCCGCCGCCCGTTCCTGCGCTTCCTCCATTACCTTCGCCATATCCTCAAAGGCTTCCTCCTGCTCGGTTTGGGCGGAATAGTGGCGATAGATGTGGAAGCAGCAAAATACCGCCGCACCCAACAGGCACACGGCGGCGATCAGACAGATGATTTTCTTGTAATCTTTCATAGGCGCTTCCTTTCTTAGCGTTGGTAATCCTGCTTGGGAGCTGACAGCTCCCTGCAATATTCGGGGTATCGGACTTTTATCCCTTCCATAAAGTACGGGGCAAA
Organism: uncultured Clostridia bacterium; assembly: GCA_947623505.1. Taxonomy (GTDB): domain Bacteria; phylum Bacillota; class Clostridia; order Oscillospirales; family Acutalibacteraceae; genus Eubacterium_R. The sequence continues at coordinate 5,005 of CANQGT010000001.1, forward strand.
CTCACAGCAGAATAAATCTTCTGGGGTAAAGCTCTTTTCCCGTCCTTCCTCTACATAGTTATTCCAGAGGTTAAAGGCAAGATAGCAGACCTTGACCGTGCCGCTCGTCTGCCAACCGCCGTGCATCCCCTCTGGGATAATCAAATCATCTTTGAAGTCGAACATCTGACGGATATTCGCCCTCGTTTCCGGCGCAATTCCCATCACATAGAAGAACGCCCTGTGATAGCAGTCGTTGACTCTGCACTGGCTCATCATTTCCAGAAAGAAATCACGGTGAGCGGCAGAGCGGAATTGGATTGATGGCATAAAAACACCTCCTTGTAGTTGGAACAAAAAAATAACGCCCACTATATCAGTGAGCGTTACCGTTTGCCATATTGGTTTAGATACAAAATGCTGCGTAGAGAGGAACGGTCTTTTTCCCGTCCTCAAAGCCAAAGTTTTTTGCAGAGAGCTTGATGGCGTAATCGGGCTTGTAGGTGTCCATATAGACCTTTAAGCTCTTGGCTCTTGTGTTGTCGGCGGATTTGACCTCAATGGGAATGAGCTTGCCCTCCCGCTGAATGACGAAATCAATTTCCGCCCCACGCTCGGACTCCCAATAATAGGTCTGATAGCCGTTTATGGTGAGCTGCACATTCACATAGTTTTCTGCAAGTCCGCCCTTAAAGTCGTTCAGTTCCTCTACCATGTAGAGGACATCGTTTGCGGCTAAATCCTTTTTGGCGGCAAGCAGACCCAGATCAGAAACATAAATCTTAAAAGCGTCAATGTCACGGTAGTTTTCCAAAGGCTTTTTAACCTGTTCTACCTTGAACACCTGCGACACAATGCCGGACAGACAGAGCCATTCGATGGCGTTCTCAAATTCGGAAGCTCGTCCTCCTTTCTTAATCAGCTTATATTGAAAACGGGTATTCTTCTTTGAAAGCTGCACGGTGATGTTGTCATAGGCAAGCCGTGTCTTTTTGATCTCGTTCAAGTTGTTGTACTTACTCATATCGTTGAGATAGCTTGCCAGAATGGTGTCCTGCGTGTGACGCACAAGGATATAATCCTTTGTCTGTGCAAACTGCATGACGCACTCCGGCATACCGCCCACCACAAGATACTGGCGATAAAGCAGCATCGCCGCATCATGCAAAGCGGAAGGTATCGGCGTGTTGGTCTGGAAGGACTTTTTGATCTGCTCTACCAGCGCGTCCTCACCCAGCGCAAGCATAAATTCCTCCATATCCATCGGGTAAAGGGTTTTCATATCAACCTTTCCCACGGGAAAAGAGAACTTTGCACGGTTTACCGCAACGCCTAAAAGACTGCCCGCCACGATGATGTGATAATCGGGAGCGTCCTCGCAAAAATACTTCAAAGAAGTCAACGCCCGTTCGCAGAGCTGCACCTCGTCAAAGACGATCAGCGTTTTTTCCTTGACGATGGTTTGCCCTGCGATATGCGACAGAATAGGGATCAGATAATCGGGGCTGATATTTTCATCAAAGGTTTCCGAGAGCTTTGGATTGGTTTCAAAGTTGAAATACGCCACATTCTCATAGTGTGTGCGCCCAAACTCCAAAATGGAATAAGTCTTGCCGACCTGCCTTGCCCCCTGCAATATGAGCGGCTTGCGGTGTTCGTTTTCTTTCCATGCTTCTAAAAAAGCCATGATTTTTCGGTACATAAATGACCCTCCTTTTCAGAAGTCACTTATAGTATAGCAGATGTTCGTGTAAAAATCAATGGATTTTCTATGAACATTCTCATTAAATAACACGAATATTTCTGCCTACTTCGCACCGTTCGACACAAAGCACCGCAAGCCGCCAGTTTTACACCTCCCCAAACTTGGTTGTCATCAGCTTGTAAAGCTCCGTATTGCGTGGGAACTTATTGACAAAGGGAACAAGGGAGCTGCCCACTTTCAAAAGCCCCTGTCCTGCGCCCACATTGGTGATATAGCTCATCTGAAGGTCGGAGATGTTAAGGAGCTTCGCAAGCTCGATCCTGTCCGTGGACGCTTGGTTGAGCATGATAATAAATTCGCTGTTGGCAAGCATCGTCCTCGCCGTATGGCTCTGCAAGAGATCGTCTACATTCTGGGTGATGCCTGTGCAGTACGCCCCGTACTTGCGGACACGCTTCCAGAGGGTGAACAGGAAATTGGCGGAATACTCATGCTGAAACAGCAGATAGATCTCGTCAATGAAAATAAAGGTGTTGCGCCCTTTGGCTCTGTTCTGGGTAATGCGGTTTAAGATGCTGTCCAGAACCACAAGCATACCGATGGGCTGTAACTGCTTGCCCAAATCCAGAATGTCATAGCAGATAAGGCGGCTCTTGGTGTCCACATTGGTGTGCTTGGCAAACTTGTGATCTCGTCCATCCCGTATGCGCTGAGATTAGCAGCGGTATGGAATGTGATATAGCTTTCAAGGCTCTGTTTGAGCGCTGTGCCTTGATTGCTCTGGGATGCCGTTACGGGGTTCCACCATGTTGCGCTGTTCGGCGTCAGAGAGCTGTCCAAACTTAGCCCCATGCCTTGCCCGATGGCGATACAGTCCGCTTTGATTGCTTCGATGTCAAATTCATAGTCGTATGCGGATTTCGGCTGTGTTTCTTCGGGCGTGGGCTGTGGCTGCGTTTCCATAGGCGGCTGCGTCTGGGCAGGCGGCGGGGTGGTTTCCGCAGGCGGCGTTTCTTTGGGTGTTTCCGTTGGAGCTTGAACAGGCTGTGTTTCCGCAGGCGGCTTTACGCTCGGTGCGGCAGTCGGCTCATTGCTCTGGGAAGGCTTGCCTGTGCGTCGGCGTCAATGAGCAAAACTTTTTTGCCCTGCTTTGCCAGGCCCACTCCCAGATTGACCGCCGTTGTGGTTTTTCCTACGCCGCCTTTCTGGTTGGTCAGAGCAATCACTTTGCAGTTTGACATAGTTGCGTCCTCCTTTCGCATAGATTTAGCCACTTTGTCAAGGTGGCTATGTAACCGTACCAGAGAACGCAAAAAAGCCGCCTACTCTTAATGGATAAGAATAAGCGGCTCATGGCGGTGTGCCTTAAACATATTCAATTTTCATTTTCTTGGCGGGTGCGCCTGCGGTCTTGCAAATAAGCTCGTCCACGCAGTCCGTATATCTGCCTTGCCGGAGCAGTACATTTTTCAGCTCCACAAGGCTATGTAGCAACAGCGTCCTTTCGTGGCTGTCCAGATAGATGTGATAGGTTGGCTCTTTCATTCCTGCACCTCCGCTTATGCAACATCGGGAACGGAAACGAAAATGTTGATCGTCCGCTCGTTCCCACGCTGTACTACCGCAGGATGTTCCGAAAAATCAACTTGGTTGTTTTCGCCATACCGCAAGACCTTATCCGAGGTCGTAAAGGTATGTACCAGAAAGCCAAAATAAGGGGCTTGTCCGTCATTTTGGAATTGTGGAACATTTTCGGTGCTTCTCTGGGTCCAGTTTTCAAAAATAGCGCAGTTCAGTGTATTATTCTTTCTTGAGCAAATGTTTTTAGTAAATCTGAACTTGGATGGTCAGCAAGTGACACCAATTTATTAGCTAGTACAACTGGAACAAGAGAGTTATAATACAAATCGCATTTTAACGCTGTAATATTGTGCAAAACCACATCAATATTAATATAATCGTCCATTTGTGGCTCTACCTTAGCTTGAACATTAGGAATGGTGGCCACATATACATTGTTGTATTCAGATTTAAAAATAACCTTATGGCCATAGTAAGATGAGCTTGCATATGGTTCATTGTTTTTTTCATATCCTGGAATAATATACTTATAAATATAATTGTTCCCAAGTAATAGAATTTGTTTTGGTAACATTTTTTGAGACACCTGTTCTGCATGCTCTACAAAAGAACCACTTTTTTCGAGTCCCACTAAATAAATTGCGTAGTGTTGATTTAAATAAGTCATCAATTTACGCATCGGTTTATGAAGATTCGCAGTTTGGCCAAAAAACGCAAGAGGGCCATCCTTTACAAATAATGTTTGTGACAGCATACTTGGTCGTATATTTAGCATTTGCTTAATAAGATAAACAATTATTATCTGTTCAATTGATGTGGTCAAATATCCAAGTATCCCGCCCGCACCAAGTTCATTATCGATAATCTCATGAAGCCGTAAAATATCTGTAAGATATATTTTTTCACCACAATGTGGACATGCAAAAGTATAATCGTTAAGGATATCTTTCTTCTGTATATCTACCCCCGCATTACAATGAGGGCAGGTTGCTAAGTGCCAAGTATTACTGATATTAGAAGACGCATATTCTTCAAAAACGAGCCATTTCAACGCATCCAAGAATCCGTTTTTTTCTGGTTGAGAAGCGAAAAATTCGTAAATTGTCCTTCTAACTGTTGAAACAAAATCCGCTTCGCCATTAAGTGAGATGCCTTTAGTTGGAACAACAAGTTTTATTCTTTGAATATTTTGAAGTTTTGAAAAATCATCTGGATCGATGAAGGGCTTCTCCTTTAAATCAATTAAATCTTGATGCTTAAAAAAAAGCGCTCCAAATTGAAAAAAAGCAATTGTAGATGACGGAAAGTCCTCTTTTACAAAAATATTTGTGTAACCGCCATCTATAGTGATAATATTCTTAATCGGATTTTTATCGAGTTCTCCAAGCACATGAAGCGCCATATCTTTGTCATTTATTTCCTCATGATATGGTGGTATTTTGCATTTTGATAAAAAAGATTGCACCTCTGTATCATTGATAATATTCGTGTGTGAGGTCTTACTTGCTCGCTCGAAAGGCTTGTTTGAATAATCGTTTCCATAGCTCATTTTATTACTCTCCCTGTGCTGTAAATCTGTCAATTTGTACTGGAACAATAAAGGCATTAGAATACGTTTTCATTCTAATAAAGCCCTTATCGCTACCTGAACTATATCGAATTAATCCATCACAAAAATCGGCAAAATCATAAAACTTTCTGATTTCCTTTAGTTCATCGTCGTTGTTCAAATGAGCGATAAACCAATTCTGCGTGTTTTTCAATATATTTGAGGATATCGAACTGACTTCCTGTGTTGCATAGATTAAGCCTATATTAAGCTTTGCACCTTCTTTTGCAATTCGGTTATAAATTCCACTTAAATCCTTATCATCCTTTTTGGGAAATAGATTATGCGCCTCTTCAAAATAAAATTGAATAAAGTTATTAGGGCGGTTGTTTACAAAATTATCCATAGCATTTCTGAATACGCTCAAACATATTTTATCGGCAAAGGTCTGCTGAATAACGGGATCACCCTGCGACAAATCAATTATAACAATATTCCCCTTCCTAAGCTGGTCGACAATGTCAACCTCAAACGGGGAGTCGGATTGAACAGTATGATAATCTTTCAGAGGAACAAGTTTTCTATATCCCGACAAACTGGCTGCCCCAGTCAAGTTGCGCTTTCTTGTTAAAAAAACAAGTAAAGCCTTCAAATCTTCATCTATCCAATCATGTCCGTTTTTGCTACGATAATTAGTAAAAAACGGGTCATCTTGGTGGTCAGCAACCCAAGTCCAAAATGCAAGGGCATCATCCAAACTGATTCCCACTGAAGGATCAATTGTTCGTCCTTCAACAATACAATCATTAATATCCTTGTTTCCTGTGAACTTCACTTTATGATTATTAGGCACGGTGAAACCCGCCATTTTTAGGCAGCATTGATATACTGCAGCTTTACGGGCCCATCTGGTATGAGCAGAACTAAACTTATCTGTTGGCTCCTCTAAATCTACTGCAGTAAAGCTCCTTATGTAATCCCCACTCTCTTCTTCGAGCAGACTACAAATCAATTCAAAGCCCACTGATATTTCATTGTAGAAATTCACCTTTAATACCTTGAACCCTGGTTTATCAAGAACGCTGTATCGTGTAGTGATTTGGAAATATTTTTCAAATATAGCCGTTCCCTCGTCCTGTAGATTAGCATTTGCATATTCACCATTCATATCAAATATGATTTGACCGACTTTGTACTTCGGTATGCCATCATCTTTGAATTGCTTTACATTGTCAATAGCTGACGATGTGGTATTAACACAAATATTTTCTGCTTTGTTGCTTATTTCTGTAGTTGCTTCAATTACTTTTTTTACCGTATTGGATTTTCCTGTTCTTGTCATACCAAATAAAGCTGTACGCTTACCTAAAAAATCACTTGGACTGACATACACAGGAACATCTGGATGTTTATCTTGAAAACGGCGGCTGGAACTATAACGGATCTTTCCTATTCTATAATCCGTACTGCATCCAATAGAAGTGTTTCCATCTCTGAAATTAACAATTTGCTCAAGAATTTCACCGACTGGTTTATATGCAACATAATTATGAGCACTATAATAGTTTTCCACATCGGCACCGAACTGAATTTTTCCATTTTCATCACGATAGAAAGTGCCAAGAATTCTACATTCAAGACCAGAAAAGCTGAAGGTATATTTTGTGAAATCATCAAGCTGATTCTTTTTGCCCGAAGTTTTCAAATTATCTTTATAGTATTCAACCATAGAAGCAATTACATCATTATCCGTCGGTAATTTTGCAGGTTTTATCGCACGCAACAATAAACATTCGTCAACATCATCGTTCTCGTTTTCATAAAATGCAAGTAAAAAAGTGCCTTGTGGGATACCCCCGACTTTTTCTTTCCAAGCGTCAGTTATCAATAAGTATGCCTTATCAAAATCAAGATAATAAGGTCTTCCAATAAATAAGTCAGTTTTCTTAGCCTCGCTAAAAATATCTACCATTGCCAGATTTTTTAATTCCTGTGTCAAACTCATAATAAAGTCTCCTTCGTTTTAATATTTGAATTCAGAGATGGTTCTTCAAAACGAATAGCCGATTGCTTGCCATAATCCATGTTAGCCTCTATGCTTATCCATTGGCGTTTTAGCTTTTCAGCACAAAAACCTGTTGTATTACTACCGCCAAATGGGTCTAACACTAAATCCCCCTCATCAGTTAAAAACTCAATAAAGAAGCTCGCAAGCTCAAGTGGCATTCTTGCTGGATGGGGCACAATTTTTCGCTCTTTGCATGTCTTAGTAAAGAAGTCATTTGATTTTGTATTTGAGATACTAAACATGGAATAAGGCAAACGCAACTCTTTATCTTCATCAATTTGCTCCAATTCTAAAACGTTATGTGATATACTGCCATGATTATCAGTTAAGAACCCTTTATCGCTTATCACATGCTCCGAAGGCCGTTTCCCAGAGTTAAATTTCCCAGACTTGAGCAGTTTTTTCATGCTCTTACTATATGGTCGCAATACCCTATGATTATCTGCTTTTGGATAGTCCGAATTAGATATCCACCATACATGTGTAAAGCTGTCAATCGCTCTTATTCTATGAATTGTTACCCATTGAGCAGGCGACGGCAATCTGGCAGGATTATAACAAATAAATTCTTGACACAATCTAAGTCCCGCCTTTTCATTATTTACAAAACTAAGAAGGCTATTTAAATGGAGGAGTGACTGAACAGGACGGTTTTTCTCCCACGCATTTCCCATTTCAATTACTATTGAACCGTTCGGAGCTAATACACTCGAAAATAATTCCGCTAATCCCGTAAACCATTCTAAATATTCTTCCCCACTAAGATTTCCATATTGCTTTTTGTTATTTAAAGGAAAGGGGGGAGAAGTAAGTATTAATTGTACTTTCTTCTGTAGATCTAATTCTTTGATTGCTTCTTCACATTTTCCAATATAATATTTTCCAAGTTCTGTGCTATATAATAAATTACTCATTTTCTTTTACCACTTTCCAATCACATTCTATTGAGTGCCACTGTTTTTGCCACTCTTCTTCATTCACAATCGCATCAAACACAGGTTCAAGAAAAGATTGAATTTCCTTAATCACGGTAGAAAATTCAAGCGTGTTGTCCTTGATATTTTTCAAAAAATACCGCCACCGCTTCTGCATATCCTCGTCATCGGCAAGTGCAACAATACGCTGAAAACTATCCTTGTCGTAGGGGGTGCCACGGTGCTGCAAGGTTTCAAAGATCGCTTTTTGCAGCCTTGCGCCATCAAAGTCAAAAGTCCTTGCCAGATAATAAATATCGTAAAAATCTTTCATGCGGCCTGTCAGCTCAAAGCGTTGCAGGATAGCATCATACTTTTCGGCTATGGTGCTTTCAAGGGAATAGGTTTTGATTACAGGCGCTTCAAAGTCGGGAAGCTGCGTATGGATCGTGCGTTGTTCCGCTTTGGGTACAATCACATCGCCCACGCCGATGTCCACATTAAAAGGCACACGGACATTTTTGATCTGCCCAATGATCTGTGCGCTGATCCCGTGGTATTTCCTCTGCGGAGAGATTTCCTCAAACCCCTTGGCCGTCATAAAAATATAGTCGTTGCCGGTTGGAGTGGCAATAATAGCTCCAATCAAATCCTTCACTTCTTCCACGGAATTTGAAAAGCCACGCAAAAGGAAATCCGCATCAATCGTCGCCCGGCTTTCAAAGTTGGTCAGTGTATAGATGAACAAGCCGCCTTTCAGTACCAGAAACTCATCATATCCAGATTTCGATAATTTCCTTAAAAATTCCTCCTGCACAAAAAGCTGCAAGCATTGCTGATAGCTAATGCCGGATGCTTTGGCTTTGTTCCGAAGTTTTGCAAGAACCGATGCTGCCTGATCTGCCATTACAACCACACTCCAATCAAGTCCCTTACTCTTTTCTGCACACGCAGTTCCTTTGCGTATAGCATGAGATTGGGAATGTTTTTCTTTGTATCATTCACATATCCTTGAATTGCCTTGTTAAAAATCTCTTTGTCCATCTTGTTCATATTTCGCAACACATCGCAAATGGTACGGTCACGGTCATAAATTCGGACTTTGTTAAAATCTATTTCGCCGGTTGTCTCTCCAAGCGGGAGTAAAGAAGGCTCCATTCGATAGACTTTTATAAAAGGATAATCCATTTTTGTGCGCTCTTTTGAAGCATTCTTATTCAGTGCGAGATTCCATTCCGCAGAGTTACGGTCACTGTATCTGTAATAAAACAATGCGGTTTCCATACACAAAACAGCATCGGGGAAAAGGCGGTTGATAATCAGAACTTCGCTGCCTATCGTATCTTCCACCCAATGGTAGTACCCCCTTTTAATCTTCTCGATCAAGCCTTCTTTCAACATGAGCTGAATATCCGCATAATACAGCTTTTCCGCCTGTAGCTCGGCAGTCGTCATGATATATTGATAATCCGAGAAAATATTTCTAAGCGCACTTATCGCATTCAAATCCAACATCTGCTCACCTCTATACGAAACCAACCGAAAGCAAATCCATCGGTTGGGTGGTTTTATATAGTATAGCACATTTTTGGCGAAAAATCAACCGTAGTTAATCACTCCCAGCGGTGAAGAATAAAATCGATGTTACCGCTTTTCGATCCTGGCATTTCTTCCATGGTGGAGTTATCCACATCTGTGATGGATTGGCGAAACTGTTATCCACATCGACAGGCTTCAAATGTCCTCTTTTTCATTTTTGTGGATATTCTGTTGTTTTTTTTCTTCCATTCCATCACCACCTGTGTTACAATTACCTTGTTATTCAAGATACACCGTGGTGTATCGCTGAATGTAGAGTACATCTTCATCTGTTACTGTTTGGCTTCGGAAACTTTCCAGTAACCTTGAAGATGTATTCTTTTTGCTCTGTCCGGTCTCTTTTATCAATGGGTTCCATGCCACATACAGCTGCATCAGAATATCTGCGATCTGCGTCAGCAGGTAATGGTTCTTCATCGCGTTGCTGTCCCGGCTGTTCAGATGTTCAATCCGGTACAGGCCATGCTTCTGGTTATTGAACCCTACGTTCTCGATCTTCCATCGGCCACGGCCGGCTTCTACCATCTCCGCCAGATTCCGCTTTGTCAGTTCTATATCCGTCAGCCAACAGAAGCGGGACTTTTTTTCCGCCTCTCCCTGTTTCCCTGTATACTCATACTCATATACATGTACCGTTTCCTCTTTCCCTGCCGTTTCTCCCACATGGTTGGCATACCGCCCTGTCCCCATCTCTTTCCCGATATTTTTTACGGCCGTGCATCCGCCGCCCTCCTGTATCCAACGGAAACTCTCCCCGATTGCTGGCTGCCTGGTATCTTTCTGGGTGAAGATATACCGCCAGCCATTCTCACGGCAGATCCGCATCATTGGCTCTGTCGCGTACAGCGCGTCCCCCTGCAGGCAAATCGGCAGCCGCGGATATTCCTTCTTCAGCCGCGCCAGAAGCCTTTTCGCTGCATTGATCTCGCAATCCTGTTTCTCCACATCTTCCGATTCATTCTCTATGAATTCCGTCCCCAGGCTGATCACCAGGTTCTCCCCAAGCACCAGCTTCGCTTCCAAAACTTTATGGTAATATCGCTTTCTCTCTTTCCCCTCTGCATCCTTCACCGTCTCACACAGGCAGTTCTCACAATGCTTTTCACGGAAATAAAACAGACCGGTCCCATCCAGGATCACACGCCAATATTTCCTCAGCAATCTGGCCCGGTAGAATTGTTTCATCCTCAACAGGGAAGCCACCAGCTTCCTGCGTATCTCAGACAGGCATTGGGGTGATAATCTTTCCAGGTAATAATTCAGGGTATCATAATGCGGCATTTCCTCCAATCCCCGGTCGCCTGACAGCAGCCGCAACGTATCAATGCAGGTCTGCTCATTAAATTTTTCTTCCATCTGGCGCATACTTTCCACAGAGCAGACATTTTTTAATATCCCCATGTAAATAAGGTCCGTCTGCGTATAGGTGACATAGGATCCATGCCTTGGATCCTCCATTTCATTGATCCAGTCAGGAAGGTTTTTAAAAAAATGATTCTGGATCATCGCGAAATCTACGATTCCACGGTCTTTTTTCTTCTTTTCACGCTTATGTGATTTCCGGTTCCAGTCACAGCGTTTCTTCATCTTCTTTTTCATAGGATCCCTCCTGTGCGTAAAATTTCTTCTTTCATTTTACACGAACAGAAAGGATCCTGCACGAAATCTTGCTATTTTATTGCGTAAAATGTTTATTCTTCAAAGCTGAATCACTCCAATTTAAATTCATCAATAGGGTGGTTTCGTATAAGAAAATGGCCTGCTTGTCCACTCCAAACAAACAGGCCGTTTCCTTTTATTCAAATGTCGAATCAAATCTTAGGGATGCTATGGCATATAGGTTTATAGTCCTTTTTGTATCGCCAATCTCAATAGAATAAGGCTTTTCGGCGTTTTTTGCGTTCTTTCGTTCATCGTATTTACTCACTCTCTCGAAGGTCGAAAAGCTATGTATCGGAAAACCAATCGTATTATGCTCGTCCTCAAAAACGGTAATCGGAACATTATCGGGGCTTCTGTAGGCACGGAGGAACTCGGCCATCTTGAAATGGTTGGCTCGATAGTTCATCAGCTTACAAGAAATCTTACCGAAAAGCAGATCGAGGACAGCGGCTTTGCGCCGTACTTCGTAGACCACACAACGGGCGTTTATCCCACGGCGGCAAGCGGATTTCCGTGGAGCGCGGCGTCTATGCAGGTAAAGGGTGACCCGATAGCCGACCTCAACGAGGATCTCGGCGCCGAACAGAAAGCCCGCGTAACTTACGACAACATTCTGCGGCTTGTTGACGATCCCGACGTGATTGAGCCGATAAAATTCCTGCGCGAGCGCGAGGTAGTCCATTATCAGAGATTCGGTGAGGGGCTCAGACTGCTTACCGACAAGCTGAACAGCAAGAACTATTATGCGTTTAACCCCGGATTTGACAGAATGCCGAAAGAAAAATAAAAATCAAAATATATCTGTTTTGGTATGGCGGCTGCGCAAGCGGCTGCTTATTTTTTCGCTTAAATAAAACTTTTGCGGCGATTTTCACTCAATATCGATTATTGAAATAAGCAATGATATAATGGCGCTGTAAATAATTCTTAAAGGCGAAAATATGGATTTCGGCATACAGTATCTTAATCATATTTATATGATATTTTATCAATCTGCCCTTGTCAATAAGAATGATATAATCGGAAATGTTTTTTGAAATGTAATGTGTTATAATGCAGTCACACTTGCAGGTGTTAGGAAAGGAGGAAACAATGGATAACCGCAAAATAATTCAAAATATTCTTGATTATATTGAGAATAACCTCAAGGCTGAAATCAATATCAATGAACTGTGTGATATGGCGGGATATTCCTATGTGCATTTTTGCAGACTGTTTTCATATTATATCGGTATATCTCCGAGTGAATACATTAGGAGAAGAAGATTAATTTATGCTGTTTATGATATGTCAAACGGAATGACCAAGGTTGATATTGCGCTGTCTTATGGCTTTGAAACTCATGCCGGATTTTACAAGGCTTTTAAGCGTGAGTTCAATTGTTCACCCTCCGAATTCATCAAATCTTATAAAGGCGAAAAGCCCTATAAGATTAACATTTTGCAGGAGGAACATATTATGATTTCAAAAAATAAAATGCAAAAACTGCTTCATCATTGGAATTTACAGAGCGACTGCATTGGAAATATTTACAATGAAAATACAGGCAGGCAAAGTGAAAATACTTACCATATCGGTGATGATTATATAATCAAATTTTCTGCTAATTACGGCAGTATAAAGAATAGTATCAGCATAACAAACAGCCTCGCAAAATCAAATTTACCTGTTGCCGAAATCATTAAAACCGATGACGGTTCCGATTATCTGCAGGACGGCGAGCTTTATTTTATCGTAACGAAACGAATCAATGGCAGTCAGCTGAAATGCGAGGATATTTTCAAACATACCGATATTGCATATCAGATAGGCAGTAACATAGCAAGGCTTCACAAAGCGCTGAAAACGTTTGACGAAAGCAATTATAACCGAACTGACATTTTGGGTGATGTTAAATCTGCATTGCCGAAGGTTCAGAATTTGGTCAAATTGAGTGACGGTTTTCTTGAAGATTTCAGCGCAATTTTTGATAAACTGCCGGCGCAGATTATCCACCGTGACATAAATCCGTCAAATATGATTTTTGACAAGGGTAAATTCAAGGGCTTTATCGACTTTGATTTAACAGAGGTTAATGTAAGAATATTTGATATATGCTACTGTGCTACGGCAATACTTTCAGAATGTTTTAATAATGCCAATATTGATAAAAGCAAGTGGCTTGAAATATTTTATTATCTTGTAAAAGGTTATGAGCGTATTACTCCGCTGTCCAAATATGAAAAGCAGGCTTTGCCTTATGTGATTTATTCCATTCATATTATCTGTATTGTCTATTTCAGTCAGTATGATAAATTTGATAACCTGACAAAAATAAATATGGATATGCTGAAATGGATTGTTAATGAATTAAAAGTATAAATGTAAAAAGCAAGATGTGTTGATTTCACATCTTGCTTTTAGATTTTTATATACCTGTTCAACCTCACTTCATCTTGTAACATAGTGTATAAACACTATATTTTATTGAATTTCACCTAAAACGCTTGACAAAATAGTATTTCATCTCTAATCTGCTAAACCGGATTATTAAGTCCTAATTTGCAGAGATATAACACCTTTCGCAACAGATGGATAGGTGCATACTTGGCAGATAAAGGTATTAGGGTTATACCGACAGTTAGCCGGGGACTTGAAAATACTTTTGATTTCTGTTTTAATGGTATTGAGAAAGGAAGCATAGCCCACCGAAATATCACTCTGATCCCCACGATGTTTCAATCGAATGGAATGAAGAAACGGGGGCTCCTGTTTGAGGAAAAGATATAAATTATTTTGATGGAAATATTCCGGAATTTAAATATTATAAAATAACAGGAGAAGATAATATGAGTTGCGAATATGATTTTGATTACAAAACCAAATATGAATTCAAAGATTCTGTGATGCGTCATGCTGAGATTGTATTTGAATGGAATGATGAAGAGTATGAAATATGTTCTTTAGATGGTAAAAAATGGCTGTTCTGCAACCATAAAGATGATTCCGAAGATATGTTCTTTGAAGATATTGATGATGTAATGAATCATAAAATCGGTGATGACAAATTAATTGATATTTGCACAAAATTCACCGTAATTGAAAGAACCTTCTGAATTAAAAAATGCTGATGATTTTATGAGTTATAGGTCATTGATATTTCCTACAAGATTGAGGGTATGGCGGCTGCGCAAGCGGCTGCTTTTTTTCGCTTATTCAAAACTTCCGAGGCGATTTTCACAACAATATTGATTATTGAGATAAGCAATGATATAATGGCGCTGTTAATAATTCTTAAAGGTGAAAATATGGATTTCGGCATACAATTTAAAATTCGGGGAGACAGCTTCGGCGGGCACTTTATAAACGGCATTTCAATGGCGGAAAGCGAAAGCCCTGATAAATGCGAATTGGTTTATTTTGATGAGGACAAAAGCGTTTACAATTCAAGCGACGGTTATAAGATAACCGCGTATCACATTAAAAAGAACGGCGTTTACGAGTGCCGCGCGACATTTGAAAACAATTCAAATTCCACGGTGACACTTGAAATGCTCTCATCATTCTGCGTTCAAAATATAAGCGCAGATACCATTCACAGGGCAACTTCCTTTTGGAGCGCCGAAGGCAAGCTTTTGAGCCAAAAGCTCACGGAGCTTAATATGGAGCGTTCTTGGAGCGGGCACGGTATAAGAATTGAGAAATTCGGCCAGATCGGCTCGATGCCGGTGCGCAAATGGTTCCCGTTCATCGCGCTTGAGGACAGCGAAAGCTCAGAATTTATCGGCGTTCAGCTTTATTGCCCGTCAAGCTGGCAGATAGAGTTATTCCGTTATAAAGAGCCGCTTACGCTTACAGGCGGGCTCGCCGATTTCGACTACGGCCATTGGTGCAAAAACATAGCGCCCGGAGAGAGCTTTACAACGCCGAAAGCAACGGTCGCGTCGGGAAACAGCCTTGAGCGTGTTTGCGATATGCTCGTTAAGGCTCAAAATCCCGATATATCCCCCGTTGACGGGGATATGCCCGTGATTTTCAACGAATACTGCACATCTTGGGGCAATCCCACAACGGAATGCCTTGAAAAAACCGCGGCGAAATTACAGGGCAGCGGAATAAAATACCTTGTGATGGACAGCGGCTGGTACAAGGAGCAGGGCAAAGATTGGTGGAGCACGATAGGCGACTGGAACGTAAGCAAAGAGCTTTTTCCAAACGGTCTTAAACCTGTTTGCGATATGATAAAATCATACGGCCTTATTCCCGGAATATGGTTTGAAATGGAAAACGCCGCCCCGCTTTCCGAAATTTACGGCAAAACTGAGTACCTTCTTTCGCGTTTTGAAACGCCGCTGAACGTATCGGGGCACAGATTTCTCGATCTGCGCGACGACTGGTGCGTAAATTATCTTGACAAAAAAGTTATTAAGCTCCTACGCGAGAGCGGCTTCGGATATTTGAAAATCGATTACAACGAAAACATCGGAGTAGGCTGCGACGGCGCGGAAAGTCTCGGCGAGGGGCTTCGTCAATACGCGCTCGCAAGCCAAAACTATTTTAAACGCATTAAAGAAAAACTGCCCGATATGGTAATTGAAAATTGCGCGAGCGGCGGCCATCGGCTTGAGCCGTCAACAATGGAATTGTGCTCTATGGCAAGCTTCTCCGACGCTCACGAATGTAAAAGCATTCCCATAATCGCCGCGAATCTTCACAGGCTGATAAAGCCGAGGCAAAGTCAAATTTGGGCGGTTCTTCGAGCGGGCGACGATATACATCGAACATATTACAGCCTTATTTCCGGATTTTTGGGACGCCTTTGCCTGAGCGGAGAGATTTTTGATTTGCCGCAAGAGAATTGGAGCATCGTGCTTGACGCCGTTAAATTCTACAATGAGATTAAGCACATTATAAACAACGGATTTACAAGTGTGATCGACTGCACCGTTAAGGATTATAGCGATCCGGCAGGCTATCAAATCGTTTTGCGCGAAACGGAAAGCGAAGCGCTGCTTATAGCGCACACCTTTAAAAACGGAGCAAATCCGCCGATAGGCAAGTATCTTGAAAACAACGATATAATCAAGATGTTCGGCAGTGAGCTTAACGCGGATTTTCGCGCCGTATGCTATCTACTGAAAAAATCCGATAAATAAAAAAGATACAAACAAAATCCGAGGGCGGCAGTCCTCGGATTTTTTATGATAAGATTTCAGATTTTTCTCAATGTGCTTTGCATAATTTTCGGCGGCAAACCGCAAATTCCGACATAAAACGCCTCTCCGTGCTCCTCCGTTTCATTCGGGAAATGAGGGCGTTAAACGGCATTTAAACACATCTAATCAATGAGCAACTCAACCTCTATATCATTGTCAACAAGCGCCTTGAATTTTTTGCCGCAGCTTTTGCTGCCTACGATACTGCCGTAATGATACGGAATAACTTTTTTCGGCTTCATTCTGTTTATAAGCCCCGCCGCCTCTCGGTAATCCATAGTATATGTTCCGCCTATGGGAACAAAAGCGATATCCGCTTTGAATTCCTCCGCTTCGCTTATCGCGTCTATATCGCCCGCCACATAGATTTTTTTGCCCTCGATTTCGGCAATATACCCAAGCCAACCGTATTCTTTTTTGTGCATCGGCTTATTCGTGTTGTAGGCGGGAACGGCAAGGATTTTAACGCCGAGGATTTCGGCGGTTTCACCGGGATTCATCGCAAAAATATTCTGCGGCGCAACGCCGATTTTAAGCAGCTCCGCGCTCATTGATTTCGGCGCAACGAAGATCGTGCTCTCCTTTTTTACTTTCGCAATATCATTGGGCGAAAAATGGTCAAAATGCGGGTGGGTTATGAATATAATATCCGCGCCGTTTACCTTTGCTTTTATTTTGAACGGGTCAAAATGAATCACAATTTCGCTTTCAATTCTCACGCTGCTTTGAGCGTTTATGAAATAACGCATATTAAACCTCCCGTAATTCAAAAACATAATTAATTATCGGATTTGACTTCGGTCAAGCCCGATTTCCGCAGTGTTTAACTCACCGTTAAAATTGCAATAATGTAATTAAGCCGTAAAAAACATTTTTTAACATCTTTGATTCCTGCCCGCACCTTTAGGCTTAACTGCTTGCAGGAATTACTACCTTATGAAATTACACTACTCTCAAACAAGAAATTATTTTATTCGTTAAAAACCTAAGTTTTACTACCTTATGAAATTACACTACTCTCAAACAGAAACATTAAATGTAGCGTCCTTAATTTGGTTTTACTACCTTATGAAATTACACTACTCTCAAACCGGTTCAATCAGCTGCTGAAGCTTCTGCTTGTTTTACTACCTTATGAAATTACACTACTCTCAAACTAAAATTACGGCATTGTCAAGCCGAGGTTGTTTTACTACCTTATGAAATTACACTACTCTCAAACTCGGGCTTGATTCTCCGATGGAAATTTTTTGTTTTACTACCTTATGAAATTACACTACTCTCAAACCTCGTTTTCGAGCATAACGGTAGTTTTGTAGTTTTACTACCTTATGAAATTACACTACTCTCAAACCGCTCATCGGCAGAGGTGAACAAGTGAAATGTTTTACTACCTTATGAAATTACACTACTCTCAAACTCGGGCTTGATTCTCCGATGGAAATTTTTTGTTTTACTACCTTATGAAATTACACTACTCTCAAACTGTGTTGGGCTTGCGAAGAAACAGCTTCTGGTTTTACTACCTTATGAAATTACACTACTCTCAAACGAGCAGGCTGTTGAAAGCGTCGCTCGTGAGTTTTACTACCTTATGAAATTACACTACTCTCAAACGCTCGTACTCTACTTTGACGAGGTTCTCATGTTTTACTACCTTATGAAATTACACTACTCTCAAACCTGATGCCTCCAAGTTCTTCGAGCCAATAGTTTTACTACCTTATGAAATTACACTACTCTCAAACGATGTGTCATTATATGGCATTAAAGAAAATGTTTTACTACCTTATGAAATTACACTACTCTCAAACTCGCAACAGCGAATATCACAATGCAGACCGGTTTTACTACCTTATGAAATTACACTACTCTCAAACCGTTATGTTGATAAACTTAAAAGAATGATGGTTTTACTACCTTATGAAATTACACTACTCTCAAACAAATGTATTGTAGCTGATTTCCGAACTAATGTTTTACTACCTTATGAAATTACACTACTCTCAAACCGCTATGGTCTGAATAGAAACAGATTTTGGTTTTACTACCTTATGAAATTACACTACTCTCAAACTAAGCCCGGTTGCTTTTCGAAGTCGGGCAAGTTTTACTACCTTATGAAATTACACTACTCTCAAACACGGTACAAGAGGAATACCTTGCCGAGCTGTTTTACTACCTTATGAAATTACACTACTCTCAAACGACTTTTTGATGTTGCACGGACATTACAATGTTTTACTACCTTATGAAATTACACTACTCTCAAACCTTATAAATGTATACCCAACCGGTCAATAGTTTTACTACCTTATGAAATTACACTACTCTCAAACAGTAAGAGAGCAAAGAAAAAATGAAAATAGTTTTACTACCTTATGAAATTACACTACTCTCAAACTAATCACCTGCGACAACGCAGAGCCGAAGGTTTTACTACCTTATGAAATTACACTACTCTCAAACAGTGGCGGTCAAAATATAATCCTCGCCTTGTTTTACTACCTTATGAAATTACACTACTCTCAAACCGCAAACAGTCTCTTTGCAGTCTCAATATCGTTTTACTACCTTATGAAATTACACTACTCTCAAACTTACCGCTGACCCTAATCAAGCAAGAATGTTGTTTTACTACCTTATGAAATTACACTACTCTCAAACGACGGTCTTTTGTAGCCCATTTTCTCGCCGTTTTACTACCTTATGAAATTACACTACTCTCAAACCAAGGCGTGGCGAGATACAAGGGCTTATATGTTTTACTACCTTATGAAATTACACTACTCTCAAACGTTTTCTGTTTTTTCGCCGATAAATTCGGCGTTTTACTACCTTATGAAATTACACTACTCTCAAACCCAATTGCCGCTGTTGCGATTGCCGCTGTGTTTTACTACCTTATGAAATTACACTACTCTCAAACAGAGTAGCGCCGCAGTTAGAGCAGCGAACAGTTTTACTACCTTATGAAATTACACTACTCTCAAACGATAGTTCATTTTTTTACCTCCATAAATAAGTTTTACTACCTTATGAAATTACACTACTCTCAAACTACAGCAGGAACGCCAAAGAGATTATAGAGTTTTACTACCTTATGAAATTACACTACTCTCAAACTGCTGTTGCATTGAACGCCGTGTCAATGTAGTTTTACTACCTTATGAAATTACACTACTCTCAAACTGCTTGTGAGTAGTCATTTAGGAGCTCGTCGTTTTACTACCTTATGAAATTACACTACTCTCAAACAAGATATTCCAAATCTCCCGTACGCGACAGTTTTACTACCTTATGAAATTACACTACTCTCAAACTGTCTCTGGCTTCTGATATGCGTTCTTATTGTTTTACTACCTTATGAAATTACACTACTCTCAAACTCGCAGTTATAGTGACCGTGAAGCATAAGGGTTTTACTACCTTATGAAATTACACTACTCTCAAACCGTTTAACTCATATTTTGACTCTTCTTTGGTTTTACTACCTTATGAAATTACACTACTCTCAAACGAGACAGCAGAAGAAACGGTAAAAGCGACAGTTTTACTACCTTATGAAATTACACTACTCTCAAACCTTGATTTGCTAACTTCGATATTCAAAAGGGTTTTACTACCTTATGAAATTACACTACTCTCAAACGAATGTAGATAAAAAAATTCGTGATGTTAGTTTTACTACCTTATGAAATTACACTACTCTCAAACAGAGGGAGAAGTAATGGTTAAAACAAGACGGTTTTACTACCTTATGAAATTACACTACTCTCAAACAAGGCCAATACAAGCACCTACAAGGAAGAGTTTTACTACCTTATGAAATTACACTACTCTCAAACCATGCCAAGCTCGCGGGCTTTGTTTTTTAAGTTTTACTACCTTATGAAATTACACTACTCTCAAACATTACACGTCTTATTTTCGTCAGATAGTTGTTTTACTACCTTATGAAATTACACTACTCTCAAACGTACTTATTGCAGTACAAAACGAAAAGATGGTTTTACTACCTTATGAAATTACACTACTCTCAAACCTCGTATTCGAGCATGACGGTAGTTTTGTAGTTTTACTACCTTATGAAATTACACTACTCTCAAACAAGATTATAAATATTTTTAAAAAACTCGTTGTTTTACTACCTTATGAAATTACACTACTCTCAAACGGGAGGTCGACTAATGACTGACGCTATTGGGTTTTACTACCTTATGAAATTACACTACTCTCAAACAGCATAAATGGTAACCTCATCAAGCAAAATGTTTTACTACCTTATGAAATTACACTACTCTCAAACTATACTGAAGAACTGCGGTAACGGCAGAAGTTTTACTACCTTATGAAATTACACTACTCTCAAACTATACGGGAAAGCAGAAATACGCTTTATCCGTTTTACTACCTTATGAAATTACACTACTCTCAAACCTCAAACTTCAAATCACATGTGAGAATAAACGGCGGACACTGCAAGCCGCCTGGCAATTTCATTAGATAATTCTATAATATTACATTTTTTATTGCTTTTCAACTATTTCGCACAAATCGCTGTCAACAATATATACCGCCTCCCGATGTGAATTTTCAAAGCATTTTTTGCTTTCTATCAAAAGAACGCTAACGTTCTGATAAACAAGCTCGTTGAAAAAAAGTTCCAGTTCCTCAAAAGTAAAGTAACTGTGCAGATTCAAAAACACAAAACATTTGACCGAAGTGTATTTTTTCATAAATTTAACATATTCAAGCATCTTCTCGGGTAAATCTTCATTTTCGAGATTCGGCTTAAGGCATTGAATTTTAAATAAATCGGCAAGATCCAATTCTTCCTTAAAAATAAAATCGCAATCGAAATTTTCGTTGAGCTTTTCAAGGAAATTAAGAACATCGGCTTTCAGCGCCGCCGTTTGCTCGATCATATAATTGCACGCATATACTGTAAAATCCTCATACATTTTCTTTATAAGAGAAGAAGAAAAATCAAGGCTGTAAAGGTTAGGCACGAAAGAAATATTACCCCTAAATTTCAGAGGCTCGCAATTTTCGGAAAATACGATGCCGCAATTTTTAGGGCATTCGGATAATAAATTTAATACCGTATTTCTATACAGTTTTTGATTTTCAATATACAGCGAGCTCACTTTATCGGGAGAAAGCTCTATCGGTTCGGTTAAGAAGTCAAAACTTACCATCATAATATTAAAAGCCTTTCATCACTGTCAACGACATTGCCAACGCTTTTTCCGGACATTATTTCCATTTTTGAATACTGCTTTTCTGTTACGGAAAGTATTTGAACTATGCCTTTTTCCGGCTGAGCTTTTTTTACTTCGCCGACTATCTGCCCAACCTGCGTGGAATTAAGGGCAAGTTTGGAGTAAACGGATTCCTGTATCATCATAAAGCCGCCTTTTATTAGGGATCTTCGGAATTTGCTGTAATTTCGCCTGTCGTCAGCCGTTTCGGTAGGCAAATCGAAAAATACCAAAACTCTCATAAATCTATAACTCATAGCCGTAAAATCTTATAAGCGCCGTATCATTACTTTCGATAGCATCAAAAACGCTTTTAGAATAAATCTTAATTGTGTTGAGTAAGGACTGTTTCTTTCCGTCAATTATAAATTCCTTACTCAAAAGTTTGAGGATCTGTTTCTTTTCCTCGCTTTCAAATTTTTCGGGAGAAAGCAATTTTACCGCTCTGTCGATTATCGGGCGAAAAGGCTCCATAATATCGCAGCCCAAATTGAATTGATTGAACATATTGTTGTGATGCAATCCAAGCATTGTTGAATATCCGCAGCAAACTATTTCCCTGTTAAAGCAGGAAAGGATAATGCTGTAGCCGTAGTTAAGCGCGGCGTTTACGGGGCACTCGTCGCTTCTTGAAAATTTTTTGCCGAAAAGAGCGTTAAAATATACCTTGGCGGAATGCCCCTCTCTGTTTGTTTCATCGTTAAATTCAATTTCATCAATATACGAATAGAGCTTTGACGCCTCCGGAATTTTAAAAAATTCCAAATTAAGTGCCTGCATTTTAATTTTCTGCGTGACGATAGCCGTCCAAACAGCCTGTTTTGAGAGCTCGCTCCATTCAAGCTGATTTCTGAATTTCAGCGAGCAATCGTGGCAACCGTAATACGAAACAAGCTCCGACGATGGATTTTGCTTTTCATCGCAAAAAATCACCTTTATTTTCTGCTTCGTCAATTCGCTTAACAAAGCGGATGTAACGGAGGACGCGGTGTTTTCGATTATCAGCACCGATATTTCGCTTATATGCACGCGAACGGAGCCTTCGGAATCGCGCACCACCATATATCCGAGCCTTAAATCAAGCTTTGATGATTTTGAAACCACCACGGTCCTCCAACCCATATTTTTATCTCCTTACTTCATCAGATTTCCATCAGGTCAACTTCCTGCTCATAAAGCCCGGTGACGGATTGATTTATCAGCTTTGCGGAACTGTAACCGGACTGCAATTTATTGCTTATAGTTGTTACGCCGCATTTTTTGGCTTCGCCAATGAATGTTAAATCGCCTATCATAACATTGGCGTGCAAAATGTTCAGAATTTGCTTTATTACATAACACTGACGATACAGCGAAAGACCGCAAAATTCTTCTCTTTTATTTTGCAGCTTTTTACCGAGGCCCGCAAATTTAGACTTAAATACGGTGTTTACCATTTTATCGGTTATCGTATTAAAAATATCAATATTCTTCTCCGCCTCGATTCCGTCGTGAACAGTTATTTCTTTTTCCTTTTTCAGCTCATCGCATTTATTCAGATAGTTCATCATTGTTTTTATATATGATTCCCGTTCTTCGCCGAGAACGAGCTGAACTGCCGGCTTGCATACAATTTGTGAACCTCCTCCGCTTTTGGAGCTTATATGCATTCTAAAGCCGTCTATACTTATAAGTGAATTGTATTTTACGCAAGGGATAAGTATTTTTACCGTTTCTTTTTCAATGCCGAGTCGTTCGGAAATATACGACAATGGGTCGGTATTATATTCATTTTCTCTATACTTGTCCACGGGTTCAAAGGAGCGGAATTTTTTACCTTTTTTATCCGTATATTCAACAAACGCAAAGAATGATGAAGATGGAGAATTATATCCGCCGTATTTTTCTATTGCGAGACCTTTTTTGCGTTCCACCTGACCAAGGCCTTTTTTCAAAGGATTTTGATCAAACAGACCGCCCTGCTGTTTAAAGGCGTATCGCGTAAATCTTATATTGTTTTTTGCCATAGTAGCTCTTACTATGCCGATCGATTTGTTGTTTTCCGTTTCCCACGCGCCCTTAGCGGGATAATCAAACATTTTGTTAAAGCTTTGACGACCGCTTAAAATATCGGGATAAAATTTGAGACTCAACGCCTTTACCGTGTAAACATTTCCTACAACGATATTGAGATACGCGTCCTTCGCATGATGAATATCGTTCACTTCTCTGCATTTCGGCATATTAAAATCTCTTCTGAAATCGGAGACGAGACCCGCTTTTATATATTCCACCTTTGTTTCGGGGTAGCGTTTTTTCAAAAGCTGCGCCACCGCCTTTGTGGACTGACTTGTTTCAACAAGCTGCCGTGATATAAAGTCGCTTAATTCCTCTTCGGAAAGCGGAGTAGTTCTTACAAGGCGTTCAAATTTGCGCTTGCTGATAAGCTCTTTTGAAAGGAGCATTTCCCAAAACGGGCGCATTTTGTCTCTGATTTCAGGGCTTATAGGATAATTATTGCCCTTATCTTCATTGGATTTTTTAGTAACAAGAACCCTGTTGTCAATGCTGTCGTCCTTCAGCTTAGAGCGCGGAAAAATATGGTCGATATCATAGTTAACGCTCAATTTGTCAATATCTATGGCTTCGCCGGTGTACATACACCTTCCGAACTGCGTGTAATAGAGATAAAGAGCGTCGCGCTGCAAATCGTTTTCATTGATGTTTTCAAGGCTTTCAAAAAGCTCTCCCTGATCCTCTTTGCATTTTTTGTAGAGTTCGATCAAGCTTTGCTTTCTTGATATTTTTCTTTCCTTTTTGCCTTCAAAACGCGCCACCTCAACAAATATCTTTTCGGGCGCGCCGCCTTGAATTTTTACGATTTCCTCAACTATCTGCATCGTCTGATAAATCGGTCTTTTTATTTTCGGCGATACATACAGCTCTTCAATTTCCTGCTTAAGTGATGTAAATTCTACTGCTCCGTTTTCCCTGTCTATATTTTCCCTAAATTGATAATTTTTGCTGAGAAGTTTCATAAGATTGTCGTTTGTTTCCCAAAGAGCGTGGATTATATTCGTCACCTCGCCTGTTTCGGGCAAAACGCTTTCTATACCCGTAAGCAATTTACGGGAAAGCCTGCTCCAGCCTGTAAATTTCAGCCTGCTAAGCTTTGTTATCTCTTCATCAGATAATCTGCCGCCATAATTCGTTTTAAGCCTCTTTTTCAACAGCTTTTTATCGTCTCCGAATATGGTGATGGCTTTTATTATTTCTTCTTTGTCACTGTCCGGCAGGTTAATGAAATCAAGCTCGAGGTACGGCTTCAAGTTGCCTTTAAAATCACCGTCAACTCCCGAAATCACAACATTTTCAAAACCTTTTGCCCGGAAATAATCAACGAGCGCTTTATGCGTAACTTTGCTTTTGCGCATAAATAAATCCCTGTATATCGACTGTTTCATTTCGACCGTTATAGGTTCGCCGTCAACTTTCAGATTGTTCAGTTCATTCAGCACCATATACGAAGAATACAAAAGAGAATTTTTAGGGATAACATCCTCCCTCGGAAGATAAGTGCATTTGCTTGTCAGATTATTGATAAATTTTTCGGCGCTGGCGTCGGTATCGACAACCTTTTCAAAATTCCAAGGATATATTTTTTCTTTTGTTCTCACAAGCCAGTGATTTTCGCTGTGTTCGTTGAGCGGGCCGACATAATAAGGTATTCTGAAACTGAATATATCAATTATCTTTTCACTTACGGTTTTACCGCTTTCATCTGCTTGCGAAAGAAACGGCAGATACACCTGTGCGTTTTTCAGTATCGCCTTGAGTTCTTCCCTGTTAATCTGCATGGGAATAACTGAATTGTTCTTTGAAACAGCCTTGGGCATAAATGTGCCCGCGTCTATTTCGTCAAACATTTTTGCATATTTTTCATCAATTCCATCTTTCGGGAGTTGCTTTTTCAAAAATTCACAAAAAAGATCCTGCGAGCACTTTTTTTCAACAGACTGTTTACCCGAATGCCCTATATAAGCGGGATAATTATTTGTTCCGCTTGAATTTTCATTAAATATCAAGCCGTACTTTTCGGGAGCGAACGACTTTACATACTCTTTGAGCAATTTAAGGTCGCTTTTGTGCTTGTCATATTCGTTCACCTTCGCGAAGGAAATATATTTTTCACCTCGGCGTATATCGGCAAGAATAGCCCAATCGTAAAGCGCTTTCAGCTTTTCTATCAATTCAAATCTTTCGCCGAAAACACTTTCGTATATATCGCGCTTTTCATCGTAGCCGTTTTTGAAAGAAACACTTTTTGCTTCGGTCTCGTTATATTCATCGGTTTGAAAAATATCCTTAGCATTGACTTTGGCGCCCGAAAGAAGATTGAGCATGGCTGTTTCAAACGGATTTTCTTTTTTGCTCAATCCCAATTCCTTTATAAACGCCTCGCTCTTTCGTTTTATTCCCAAAGCGCGGTCTTTAAGTATATCTTCAACAGCCGATAAGTTTTCGGCATAAATTTCGGAATCGTAATTATCGCGCAGATATGTATTGAGTTCTCCCCAAATCACGGAAAAATCATCGCTTTTACCTGTTCCGATATCGTCACTTTCAAAAAGAAAATGCCCTCTGTTTTTCACAATATGGCTAACCGCGAGATAAACGAGCCTTACATCGTGCGGGGACGTATCTTTTATCAATTCTTTGCGCAGATGATATATGGTAGGATAATCTTTATGATAATCTATATCCGTATAATTTTTATCATTAAACAGAGAATACTTTCCCTCAACGCGTTTGTCGTCATCATACAAGGCGCTGTCTTTAAGTCTTTGAAAAAATGATATATCAACTTTTGCGATTTCTCTGTCAAACAGCATTTCAAGGCATTCGAGCCTGAATTTGCTGCGCTGCCTTCTTCTTCGTCCGCTTCTGAATCCTCTTCGCTCGGCAGCAGTCTCGCCGCAGTCAACAAGCCTTATGCCCCACATCGAGTTTCCCTTGAATTTCGGTATGCGGTAATCCTCATCGGTAACCGCCCAACCGATCGAATCGGTGCCCATATCAAGTCCCAAATAATATTTTTCCATTTTTTAACCTCCCTCTTGACAAAGCAAGAATTTTTGATTATACTTAAGTTAATCTCAATACCTTATGAGATTACACTGCAAGTTCAAATAAAAATTTATTCAACCCGCCGCGAAAGCGGCATCACAGTGTGTGAGCTTGGCCTGCTTTTTGCAGGCCTTATTTTTTTGAAACATTCGCGCAAATATTTAAGAATATATATTGCCCAAATAAATATTACCATATTTTTCCGAATATTTAAAGGCGGAGATTTTATCTGTACCGATTTTTGTACTCAACGCAAAATCGTACAGAACGACAATATTTTCTTTTATTCTATACACGGTGCGAAAAGCAAGCGGTGATAATTTTTTCTTGTATTTTCCATAAAAAACGGATATACTCATATTATAAGGCGCTGCCTTAAAATTTTGATTTTCGGAGGGAAAAATATGGGATTTCTGACAGGAAAAACCGCCATAATCACGGGCGCGGGGCGCGCCGTTCTCTCAAACGGAGAATGCGGTTCTATAGGATACGGCATAGCGACGGCATACGCCAAGGAAGGCGCAAATCTTGTTATAACGGGCCGCAACGTAAAAAAGCTTGAAGACGCAAAGCAGGAGCTTGAGGAAAAATACGGCATAAGCGTTTTGCCGATACAGGCCGATATAAACGCGGGGAGCGACAATATTAAAACCGCGCAGGATGTTGTTAAACAGGCGGTTGATAAATTCGGCGGCATTCAGGTGCTTATCAACAACGCGCAGGCTTCGGCTTCGGGCGTTACCCTTGCGGAGCACACCGCCGAGCAGTTTGACCTTGCGATTTATTCCGGGCTTTATGCCACATTCTGCTATATGAAAGCCTGCTATCCGTACCTTGCCGAAAGCAAGGGCTCCGTTATAAACTTCGCTTCGGGAGCCGGTCTTTTCGGAAATTACGGGCAGTGCGCATACGCCGCCGCGAAAGAGGGCATAAGAGGTCTTACGAGAGTTGCCGCCACCGAATGGGGCAAGGACGGAATAAATGTTAATATCATCTGCCCACTCGCGTGGACCGCTCAGCTTGAGCAGTTTGAAAAGGCGTATCCCGAAGCCTTTAAAGCAAATGTTAAAATGCCGCCGATGGGTCACTACGCCGATGCCGAAAAAGAGATAGGCAGAGTTTGCGTTCAGCTTGCGACGCCCGATTTCAAATATCTTTCGGGCGAAACGCTCACGCTTGAGGGCGGTATGGGCTTAAGACCGTAATACGCATTGTAACGGCAAGCCGTCAATGAAGCGGGCGGCATTATAAATATTTACGATACAATAGATTTATATCTCGCGAAAAAAGCGTAAACGCGTGATCTGCACCTGCCTGCAGAGCATGGCAAATAATTAAAAATCGGCGTCGCTCCCACATTTTGGGAACGGCGCCGTTTTCTTATAAAATCGACCGTGCGTATTCCTTACGGATAACGATAAGGCAATATCAAATTCTCTTATACCCGCAAAAATCACAAATATTTTATTATCTGTTAAACGGCGTTACTCTGTATGCCGACGGAGAAACGCCCTTATATTTTTTAAATGTTTTTGAAAAATAGCTCATATCGTTAAATCCGCACGAAAAGGCTATTTCGGTTATGCTGTCGCCGGTCAAATTCAGCTTTTCGCCCGCTCTTTCTATCCTGTAATAATTGAGATATTCGATCGGCGTTCTCCCCGTAAATCCCGAAAAGGCGCGGCAGAAATATTTCGGCGACATTCCCGCCACCTCCGCCAATTCGTTCAAAGTGACGCTTTCTTTATAGTTATTTCTGATATAGGTAAGCACGTTCTTGATTCTGAGCATCTGATTTCTGCTTATGGAGGGGCTTGAGCCGCTGTTGCGTATCAGCCTGCCGAGAAGCTGCCACAAAAGCCCCACCGTTATCCATTCATAGCCCTTTTGCTCCGTCTCCATCGCCTGAAAAATCCCGTCGGCAAGGCGCGCCTCGTCGCTTCCCTTTCTTAACGCTCCCGAAAATCCGTCCTCAGAGCTGAGAAATTCAGACGCCGATTTGGAGCAAAGCGGAGTATCGTTAAGCAGCGTGCCAAGGTCGAAAACAACGCACTCGTAAATGCAGTCGCGCGGCGTTCCGCCGTGAACTACGCCGTCGCCTATCCACGCGCTGTCTCCGGCGGCAAGCTCCGTTATCCGCCCGTCAAGCGAAAGAGTGAAACTGCCGCTCAAAACCGTGATAAGTTCGTATTCAAGGTGCCAGTGCAGAGGCATCTGATAGCGAGGATCGTTCTTGTCTACATAGTAAAGCTCTATCGGAAAATCGAAAGTGCCCCTCTTTTTATCCTCGTGCAGTTCGCTGTAATCCATAAAAAACCTCTCAATGTGAATATTGTTATAGTATATCCCTAAAATACGCCAAGAAAACATAATATATTTATAATATAATACAATTATGAATATGTGTCAACCAAGGAGGTAAACCATGCAGAATATTGATGAAATAAAAGAGCAGATTTGCGACGTGTGCCATAAAACGTGGCAGCTCGGCTGGGTTGCCGCAAACGACGGAAACGTGAGCGCGAGGCTTAAAAACGGCAACATAATCGCCACGCCCACGGGAATGAGTAAATCATTCATCACGCCCGATAAGCTGATACTGCTTGACAGCGCCGGAAATGTGCTTGAGGCCGCCGACGGGCTTCGCCCCTCCAGCGAAATTAAAATGCACCTGCGCTGTTACGACAAAAGGGACGATGTTATGAGCGTTATACACGCCCACCCGCCGGGAGCAACGGGCTTTGCCGTCGCCCACAAGGCAATGGATATGTATAATATGATCGAGGACGTTTGCGTTATCGGCGCTGTTCCGCTCACTCCTTACGGCACGCCCTCAACGATAGAAGTGCCGAACGCCATTGAGCCGTATCTTGAGGAGCACGACGTTATGCTGCTTGAAAATCATGGCGCGCTTGCCGTAGGCAGCGACGTAATAACTGCGTTTTACAGAATGGAAAGCCTTGAGCTTTGGGCTAAAATAACGATAAACGCCGTTATACTCGGCGGCAGCCACGATATAAGCAGAGAAAATATACAAAAGCTTATTGATTTGAGGGGCTACTACCGCGTTACGGGCAGGCATCCCGGCTATAAGCAGTTTAACGAAAACGACGAAATGCTCCACAAAAACGATTAAGGAGGTAAGAAATATGCTTAAAGGTATATCCCCTATCCTTTCACCCGCGCTGCTGAAAGCGCTTGCCGAAATGGGGCATGGGGACAGACTTGTTATTGCCGACGGCAATTTCCCCGCCGAAAGCATAGGCAAAAACGCCGTTGTTATCCGCGCGGACGGCCACGGCGTTCCCGAAATTCTTAACGCGATTTTGCCGCTGTTTCCGCTGGACAGCTATGTTGAAAAGCCCGTTTCACTTATGAAGGTTGTTGACGGGGATAATTGCGGCACGCCCGCGATATGGAACGATTATCGCCGCCTGCTCGGCAGATACGAGCCCGAAAACAGCAAAATAGATATGCTTGAACGGTTTGATTTTTATGAAGAGGCGAAAAAAGCATATCTCATAATCGCGACGGGTGAAACAGCTATTTATGCCAATATAATGCTACAAAAGGGTGTCGTTATATGAAAAGAACGGTTATAGCCTTTGATTTCGGCGCTTCAAGCGGCAGGGCGATAAAAGCGGTTTACGAAAACGGTAGTCTGAGTTATGAGGAAATCCACCGTTTTGAAAATGTGCCCGTATATGAAAACGGCAGAATGTGCCACGATTTTCCGATGATTTGCGCGGAGATAGAAAAGGCGCTTGAAAAGGCGGGAGCTGTTGACAGCCTTGCGTTTGACACCTGGGGCGTTGATTACGGCCTGCTCGATGAAAACGGAGAGCTTTTGGGGCTTCCCGTTCACTACCGCGACGGCAGAACGGACAATATCACAAAAAAGGTGTTTGCCCTCATCTCTCCCGATGAGCTTTACGAAAAAACCGGCAACCAGATAATGCCTATAAATACGCTGTTTCAGCTTGCCTGCGAGGAAAATCTCGGCAAAGCCAAAACTCTGCTGTTTATGCCCGATCTTTTCACATATTATCTCTGCAAAAAGGCGGTGTGCGAAAAAACGATCGCCTCCACTTCGCAGATGCTTGATTTAAAAGCGGGGAAATTCAGCGAAACAGTTTTAAAAAAATGCGGAATAAGCACGTCTCTTTTCCCCGATGTGTGCGAAAGCGCAACGATTGTCGGCGAAAAGGACGGAATTAAAATCATCGCCGCCGCAGGTCACGACACGCAGTGCGCTATTGCCGCGATGCCCGCGGAAAACGGCGTTGACGCCGCCTTTCTCTCCTGCGGCACTTGGTCGCTTATAGGCTGTGAGCTCGACGAACCGATACTTACGGAAAAAAGCCGCCTTGATGAGCTTTCAAACGAGCTTGGCGCAAACGGAAAAATCAATTATCTTAAAAATATCAGCGGCCTTTGGCTTATTCAGGAAGCAAGACGGGCGTTAAGGCGCGCCGGCGAGGATTACAGCTACAATGATTTGGAGCAACTTGCTGTAAAGGAAAATCCCTTTACAAGTTTTATTGATCCCGACGATCCGATCTTCGCGCCGCAGGGCGATATTCCGCAAAGAGTGCGGGAATACTGCGAAAAAACAGGACAGCCCGTTCCCGAAAGCGTGGGCGCGGTTATGCGCTCTATTTATGAAAGCCTCGCTATGAAATACCGTTATGCGATAGAGCAGATAGAGGAAAACACGGGAAAGCGTTTTTCCGTGCTGCATATGCTCGGTGGCGGCACCAAAGACGGCTTTTTGTGCCAAATGACCGCCGACAGCCTCGGTATAGATGTTATCGCCGGCCCCGTTGAGGCAACCGCCGTTGGCAATATAATGCTTCAGCTTATAGCCCTCGGCGAAATAAAGGATATTGACGAGGCGCGGAAAATAATCAGAAGAACGGAAAAGGTCAAGGTATATAAGCCTCTTGCCCATAAGCAGTGGCGGGAAGGCTATGAAAAATACAAAAAAATTATTATGAAATAATTAAGGAGGTAAATTTTATGAATTATCCGAAAATAGGAATACGGCCTGTTATTGACGGCCGCTGGGGAGGCGTAAGGGAAAGCCTTGAAAACCAAACTATGGGAATGGCAAACGCCGCGAAAGCGCTTATCGAAAGCAGACTGCGTTATCCCGACGGCACGCCCGTGCGGTGCGTTATTTCCGAAACGACCATTGGCGGAGGCGCCGAGGCCGCGAAATGCGCCGATCAGTTTTCCACGCAGAACGTAGTCGCCACCCTTTCCGTAACTCCGTGCTGGTGCTACGGCTCCGAAACATTTGATATGGATCCGAAAACAATAAAGGCCGTTTGGGGCTTTAACGGCACCGAACGCCCGGGAGCCGTTTACCTTGCCGCTGTAATGGCGGCGCACGCCCAAAAAGGACTGCCCGCTTTTTCAATCTACGGAAAAGACGTTCAGGATATGACCGACACCGAAATCCCCGACGACGTGGCAGAAAAAATACTCCGTTTCGCCCACTGCGCCGTAAGCGTAGGCTGGATGAAGAACAAGGCGTATGTAAATCTCGGCGGAGTAGCCATGGGCATCGCCGGCGCTTACTGCAACGCCGATATGTTCCAAAAATATTTCGGCATCCGCGCCGAATGGGTGGATATGACCGAAATAGTACGCAGGATAACGCTTGAAATCTACGATCACGACGAATACGAAAAAGCCCTTAAATGGGTTAAGGAAAACTGCAAAGAGGGCTTTGACTGCAACGCCGGCAAGGATCTGCCTGAAATAATCACAAAATCAAAGGTTGTTCCGCCCGATAAAGACTGGGAATTTATCACAAAAATGACGATGGTTATGCGCGATATTCTTTTCGGCAACAAAAAGCTGGACGAAATGGGCTGGCACGAGGAGGCTCTCGGCAAAAACGCCGTTGCGGGCGGTTTTCAGGGCCAGAGGAACTGGACCGACTGGCTGCCTAACGCCGATTTCACCGAGGCGATAATGGCTTCCACGTTTGACTGGAACGGCACTAAAGCCCCCACGCCCTTTGCCACCGAGAACGACACTTTAAACGGCGTTTCAATGATGCTCGGCACCCTTGTAACCGGAACAGCGCCGTGCTTCCACGACGTGCGCACCTATTGGAGCCCCGAAGCGTGCGAACGCGTTACAGGCGTTAAGCCGAGCGGTGTGGCAGCAAACGGATTTATACATCTGATAAATTCGGGCGCAACGGCGCTTGACGGCTGCGGAGCGAGCAGAAACGCCGACGGCGAGCCCTGTATGAAGCCGTATTGGGAAATGACGGAAGACGACATAAAGGCTTGCATAAACGCCACCGATTGGTGCAGGGCAAATTATGAATATTTCCGCGGCGGTGGATTCTCAAGCCATTTCAGATGCCGCGCCGAAATGCCCGTTACAATGCTCAGAGTTAATATCATTGACGGCATAGGCCCCGTTTTGCAGATAGCTGAGGGCTTTACCGCGAATTTGCCCGACGAGATACACAATGTTATTGATGTGAGAACGGACAGAACGTGGCCGACCACTTGGTTCGCGCCGAGGCTCACCGGCAAGGGAGCGTTTAAGGACGTTTACAGCGTTATGGCAAATTGGGGCGCAAACCACGGCGTCACCGTTTACGGCCATGTGGGCGCGGATCTCATCACGCTGGCCTCAATGCTGCGCATACCCGTAAATATGCACAACGTGCCCGAAGATAAGATTTTCCGTCCCCACGCTTGGGCGGCTTTCGGAACTCAGGACTCGCAGGCGGCGGATTTCAAGGCCTGCGCCACCTACGGCCCGCTTTACAAATAAATCCGTTAAAATCAACAAAGTTCCTTTAGCAAAAGCGTCTTTCAGACCACCGTCTGTCAGACGCTTATCTTTTTCGGAATAAATTTCTTCGCCGCTTCATAGCATATAGCTGAGGGAAGGCGAAGATTTTGAGAAGAACAGAATATGACAGAAGCGCGGCGGTGAACTATGCCTTAAGATGGGCGCTCGCACGAAATCCGCAATACTATGATTTTGACGGGATAGGAGGCGACTGCACAAATTTTGCCTCTCAATGCCTTTTCGCGGGCAGCGGGATTATGAATTATACAAGAGATACAGGCTGGTATTACAACAGCCCCGCGGACAGAGCCGCCGCTTGGTCGGGAGCACAGTATTTTTATAATTTTATTACTAATAACAAAAGCGTAGGCCCAACCGCAGTAGTTGCCGACATACGCTCTCTTGCTCTCGGTGATTTTATACAACTGTACAACGGCTCGGAATTCTACCACACGCTGATAATCACGGGATTTGAAAACGGCGAGCCGCTTATCTGCGCTCACACCGCCGACGCCTATATGCGCCGGCTCAGTACCTACACATTTTCCGAGCCGCACGGCTTACACATTACGGGCGTGACAGTATGGTAGGAGCTGTAAAGTATAATGGCTTTACGCACAAAACATCTCTCCTTTTTCGGGAGAGATGTTTGACTTTTTCTATTTCGCCCGCATTCCGTCAAAATAGCCCTTATATTTAATGCTGTACTTCCCTTTCGGAAACAGAAATTCATACAAGTCTATAAAATAATCGTCCGTCATACTCGCGATATAATCGACCGCTATCAGATACTTGTCCTCCTCCATATAAGGCTTTGAGCGTTTAAGCTTTTCAAGCTGCTCTATATGATGCCTGTAAACGGTTGATGCGCGGTCTTCCCTTTCAATATCCGAAACGATTTTGCCGTATATTTCATACATCATAGGCTTTATCGATTCGTTATACTGCTTTTTGACCTCGTCGTTCTGGTAAATAAGTTCATTGTTGCGTTTTTTTATTTTCGCAAGCGCCTCAAAATGTTCTTTGTCGAGCATAATATAATTTCGGCCGTAACTGTTTTCTATGAGATTCACAACAAGATTATTGATTATTTCCGTATTGCTTCTGCCGATTTTCGTATCCTCAAACACAAAATCAGGTTCAAGTATCTTAGCCTTGACCGCGTCCTGCCTATCTTTTCCGAGATACGCTATCATATCGCATATTCTGACGACGCACCCCTCAAGCGTTGAGGGCATAAGCGATTTATTGTGTTCAATATCAAGATAACATTTCTCGATTTCGTCGTCAAATTGCTTAAAGCCGTTCATTGGCTTCGGCTTATACTCGGCACATTCAAATTCACCGTTGTGGCTTATAATGCCATTGAGCGTCTGAAGTGAAAGATTAAGCGGATAAATCGTATCAAGCACCCTCGCGGAGTGAATATTATGTGAAAAGCGCCTGCCCGTTTTTTCCCTGTATATCTCGTCGAGTATCGCTTCGCCTGCATGGCCGAACGGCGTGTGCCCTATATCGTGGCCGAGAGCAATCGCCTCTGTCAAATCAAGATTCAGCCCGAGAACGGAGCCTATATTCCGCGCTATATGCGAAACAAGCTGAACGTGAATGGCCCGGTGGCTTATATCGTCGTTTTTATAAAAAGAAAACACCTGCGTTTTATCCTGATACCTGTTATAAAACGGGCAGTTGATTATCCTTTCGATATCCCTCGCCATTTCGCTTCGCCAAACGCTGGCCTCAACGGTGTTTTTCCTTCTGCGTATTACGTTCTTTTCGTCAAAGGCAAGCCCCAAATCAACATTCTTTGCCCTGTCGTTCTCAATTCTCTCAAGCAGTTCGTCGCTCAGCTTTTCATATATTTTTTTCGCCATAATTTATTTATCAACTCCCTCAGCTATAGGAATATTATACTACAATATCCGAAAAAAGCAAAGCCGTGTAAATAAAGCTTTTTCTTGCTTTATACCGCGGAATGTAATAAAATAGAATTGAAATATAACAAAAAAAGGGTAAGGGGTAGATTATCATAAAAATCAAGCGCGCTTTATTACTGCTGCTCGGCGCGGCGGTGCTATTCTCGGCTTTTATGCCTGTGTCGGCATTTTCTGCCGAAAGAAAGGAAGATAATAAATCTGTGCAGTTTCAATTCAATGAAAACGGCGAGTTTAAAATTCTTGCCATCGCAGATCCTCAGGATACGGACACTCCTCAAAAGGAAACAATAGAAGTTATCGAAAAAGCCCTTGACCGCGCGAAACCCGACCTTGTGGTGTTTCTCGGAGACAATATCGCGGGCTGGTGGCGCGGAGTCGATAAGGAAAAAACCGAAAAGGCCATCAGAAGCGTCGTTGAGCCTGTTGATTCAAGGGGTATCCCGTTTGCGATAGTTTTCGGAAATCACGACCACGAGGGACTTACCGACGAAAACAACAAAATGACCGAAGAAGAGGCAAAGGAATTTCAGCTTTCCGTGTATCGGGAGTACCCGACCTGCCTTGCGATTGAAGGCGAGGAAATGACGGGCTGCTGCAATTACAACCTGCTTATTAAAGACAGCGGCGGTAAAAAGGACGTTTTCAATTTGTGGCTTATGGATTCCAACCCTTATGCCGCGGAGGGCGGCTACGGCTACGTTCAGCCCGATCAGACGGCTTGGTACATAAAAACCTCAGACGCTCTTAAAGAGGCAAACGGCGGGAAGCCTTTGCCGTCGTTCCTGTTTCAGCATATCTGCGTGCCGGAGGTGTATGAGCTGGCGGATGAATCCGACAGCGCCAAAGCGGGCTATGTAAAAGGCGGGAGCGCGCTTTTCCCCAATTATTACAAAGCTTCGGATAAAGTTGTTGAGGGCGCTTTCAATGAAGGCCCCTGCCCCGCCGACACCGCGCACAATCAGTTTGAAACTTGGAAACAGCAGGGCGATATAATCGGAGCGTTTTTCGGCCACGACCATGTAAACGATTTTCGCGGTATGGTGGACGGCATATGGCTTTGCGCCGTTCCCGCGGCGGGATACTACAGCTACGGCGACAATCACGGAGTAAGAACAATCACTCTGCATGAAAACGATTTGAGCGGATTTGATACGGAGGTTATTTATGCCGACGATCTGCTCGGAAGAAAGGTAACTCCCGCCTACAAAAACAACCACGGTTATTATGAGTACACTCACAAATTCATCCCCGCCGTTGCGGGCATTGCCGCGGCGGCTGCGGTTGCGGCGGCCGGAATATGCGTTGCCGTTGCCGTAAAAAGAAAAAAGAAAGGCAAAAACGCCAAATAAAGAAAGGAGAAAAAAATGGGCATTCAAAATGAGATAAAAGAACCTCAGCCGCTTCTGAATAAGGACGGCAGTCTGCGAAATCCGGGCTGGTGCAGGCACAATTTATACGAATACAACCGAGAATTTATAGGCGCACCGATAATGCGCCTGAAAGAATGGGATTTTTATCAGGTAAGCAACGGCAGGCAGATGGTGCAGATAAACTTTTTCAACATTTCGCTTGCCTCCAGCGCCACTTTCGGATTCGTTGATTTGAAAACGGGCAGAAAATTTGACACTATGGCGCTTGAGCTTTTCACCCCGAATAAAAACAGAATGAACAGAAACGGCGACTCGCCCAACAGCTTTACTTACACAAAGGGCGGCACGACGATTTCATTTGATATGAGAGAAGAAAGCGGCACGATAAGCTTTACCGGAAAATGCAAGGGAAAACCGCTTGAGGCGAAATTTGATTTTACAAGGCTAAAAAATCACGAGAGCATCACCATCGCCACTCCGTTTGAACAAAAAGGCCGCTTTTTCTATACCGACAAGATAAACTGCCTGAACACCGAGGGCTTTGTGCAATTCGGCGACGAGCGCTTTGAATTTTCAAAAGAGGACAGCTTTACCGTTCTTGACTGGGGGCGCGGCGTTTGGCCTCACAGCAATATGTGGTATTGGGCGAACGGCAGCACTTTTCTTAACGGCAAGCGTTTCGGATTTGAGATGACGTGGGGCTTCGGCAATACCGATAACGCCACCGAGACTGCGCTGTTTTACGACGGCATTTGCCACAAAATAGGTGAGGTGCATCTTGAAAACGATCCCGAAGTCGGCGGAGCGTGGATGAAACCATGGCATTTTTTGGACAGCGAGGGCAGGCTCGACCTTGTTATGACACCGTTTTACGACAATTACAGCAATATGATGCCGCTTAATCTCGTTGGAATGAACACCCATCAGGTTCATGGGCTTTGGAACGGCACGGTAGTGCTTGACGACGGCACTAAGCTTGAAATAAAGGATATGTACGCTTTCTGCGAAAAAGTATACAATAAATGGTAAAGTTTAAATGATATTATAATTTCAGAGAATACATAAACCGCAAGTAATGAAAACGCCGATTTTCATTCTTGCGGTTTTCTCCGCCTCACCTGTGTAAGGGGAGGTGCCGAGCGAACGCGAGGCGGAGGGGTTGTAGTGTTAAAACAGCGTTATTGTAACTAACCAACCCCTCAGTCTGCCTGTCGGCAGACAGCTCCCCTTGCACAGTGGAGCCAAAGAGGTAAAAGAACGTATCTGCTAAAATGAGCCTCCCTCTGTGTAAGGAAAGGTGCCGAGCGGACGCGAGGCGGAGGGGTTGTAGTGTTAAAACAGCGTTATTGTAACTGACCAACCCCTCAGTCTGCCTGTCGGCAGACAGCTCCCCTTGCACAGGTGAGCCGAAAAGAGGTTGTAAAAAAAATCACCACGGAGTACAACTCCGTGGCGGCAAATAAGTTTTGGTATAATTCTCAGCCGTTTATCTGCTTTGCGATTTCTTCAGCAAAATTCTCCTGGCGCTTTTCAAGGCCCTCGCCTCTCGTCATTCTGATGAAGCCGTTTGCCTTTATCTCGGTGCCGAGAGATTTGGCAACGCTGTCAATATATCCCTTAACAGAACCCTGGAAAATATCGCCGCGCACAAATTCCTGCTCAACAAGGCAGCTTTCTTTATAATATTTGCCCATCTTGCCTTCCGCTATCTTATTGAGAACGGCCTCGGGCTTGGAAGCCATTTTCGGATCTTCCTTCATTTGGGCGGCAAGAATGCCTTTTTCATGCTCGATAACATCAGCCGGAACGGAAGCCTGATCGAGATACGCGGGATTCATCGCCGCTATTTGCATCGCAACGTTCTTGCCCATATCCTCAAACGCGGGATCGGCGGCTTTCGCCTCGTCCGCAACGTCAAAACCAACCATAACACCTACGGAGCCGCCCCCGTGAACATAGGTGGCTACAACGCCGTTCATCGTTTCAAAACGGCGAATTTTCATATTTTCGCCAATCGCGAGAATAAGATCGTTGAGAGTTTCGGTAACCGTTCTGCCGGTGCCCATATATTCGGCGGCGGCAAGCTCCTCAACGGTATCCGCGCCCGTGGCGATAACCGTCTTGGCGCAGTCTGTTACGAAATTAACGAATTTCTCGTTCTTCGCAACAAAATCCGTCTCCGAATTCACCTCTATAACAACGCCCTTCTTGGCGGCGGGATCGGCGTATGAAAGAACAACACCCTCGGCGGCTATTCTCGAAGCCTTTTTCTGCGCCGCGGCAAGACCTCTTTCACGAAGATAGTCTATTGCCTTTTCCATATCGCCGTCTGCCTCGGTAAGAGCCTTTTTACATTCCATCATTCCAACGCCCGTCTTCTCGCGAAGAGCCTTAACGTCCTGTGCCGTAAATGCCATTATAATTCCTCCTTAATTTATGTGAAAATACGATAATCAAATTTATTCGGCGGCCTCTGCCGTCTCTTCTTCAGACGCGGGTTCCTCCGCCTCGGCGGGTTCCTGAGCGGTTTCGGCGCCCGTATCGTCGCCGTCGCGTCCCTCGATAACCGCGTCCGCAATAGCCCCGGCTATAAGCTTAACCGCGCGGATAGCGTCGTCGTTTCCGGGGATAACATAATCTATCTCGTCGGGATCGCAGTTTGTGTCAACAATAGCAACGATGGGAAGACCGAGCTTGATTGCCTCAGATACCGCTATCCTCTCCTTGCGGGGATCAACGATGAACATTGCCTCGGGAACCTTTCTCATCTCGGTAATTCCGCCGAGATACTTTTCAAGCTTTTCAATCTCAAGCTCAAGACCCGCGACTTCCTTTTTGGGAAGAAGATCGAAAGTGCCGTCCTCGCGCATTTTCTTAAGCTGCGCAAGCCTTGCGACACGGCCGCGAATCGTTTTGAAATTTGTGAGCATACCGCCGAGCCATCTCGCGTTTACATAAGGCATAGCGCAGCGCTCGGCCTCTTCCTTAACGGAATCCTGAGCCTGCTTCTTTGTGCCGACGAAGATTATCGAACCGCCCTCGGCAGCGAGATTGCGGACGAACATATACGCCTCATCAAGCTTTTTAACGGTTTTTTGGAGATCGATGATATAAATACCGTTGCGCTCCGTGAAAATGTAATCCGCCATTTTGGGATTCCATCTTCTTGTTTGGTGGCCGAAATGAACGCCGGCCTCCAAAAGCTGTTTCATTGAAACTACATTTGCCATTATTATTTCCTCCTTTAGGTTTTTCCTCCGCCCCGTTTCATGGCAAAGCCCCGAATAAATCACCACGGAGCCGAAAACGAGACGTGCGTATTCTTGCGAATGCGGTTTATTTTATCATAATAATACCGATAAATCAAGCGGATTTTGCCTTTTTTGTAAAAATTTATCCGGATAACCGCATAAACGCGGTATTTTTTTACTCAAAAGCCGCTTCATTTGAAATTTCGCTTGTCCTATATATTAAAAACATTATAAATACAGCGCGGTGACCTGCGCCCTCGCCAGCTTTTCAATTTCGTCGTTAAGAGGCTCAAGTTGCGCCGTACCGTATTTGTTTTTCAGCGCTTTCGCTATCAGCATATCGGCAAAATCGGGATTTTTCGGCAGCAGAGGGCCATGGCAATACGTGCCGAAAGTGTTTTTGTATCTCACACCCTCCGTCTTATCCTTTCCGTTGTTGCCGCAACCCTTTATCACCTTGCCGAGCGGCTTGAGCCCTCCGCAAAGATAAGTTCTGCCGGAATGATTTTCAAACCCGATTATTTTCATTTTTTCCGCCGTTTTAAACGCGTAATTTCCTATCATTCTCTTCTCCGCGCCCTCAGTATAAAAATCAAGCGCTCCTGTAAACTCCATTATTTCGCCCTTAGAGGTTTTATAATATTTTCCGAGCAACTGAAAACCGCCGCAAATCGCAAGCAGCACCGTTCCTTTTTCTATCTCGCGGCTTATGAAACCGTCGCCGCCGGAAGCAAGGTCTTTCATTATCAAAGACTGCTCAAAATCCTGCCCGCCACCGATAAAAACAATATCGTAATCGTTTTTATCAAGCAACTTCGCGGAATCAAGGCGGTAAGTAAGGCAGTCTATTTTTCTGTGTTTTATTCGCTGCTCAAGGCAGAGAATATTGCCCGAATCGCCGTAAAGATTGAGCAAATCGGGATAAAGATGAGCAATTTTCAGTTTCATTTCCAAAATTCTTCCTTGTGATATTTTTGAGCAAGATATGGGCGCAGCGCCATCATAGCCGTGTAGGTGGGGATTATAACGGTGTTTTCCTCCTCGCAAACGGTATAAAATTCACTGTAATCCTTTATTATTTTCGGATCGTAGCCCTCATATTTCAGTCTTAAAGCCATATCGCCGGAGCGTATGCCGAAAGCATATATGTTTTCCACGCTTTCGTTTATTCTTATATCGGCGTCCCATATCCAGGAAACGTCGCAGCCGTCGGCCGCTTTATCGTTTAGCACGAAAATAAGATTTTTGATATCCAGCGGATATATATAATTCATCGTCTGCGTAAATCCGGCGGGATTTTTTACAAGCAGCATTTTGACTTTGCCGAAATCCTCCATTCTGCCGAAGGCTCCCGAAAAAGCCTCCAAAGAGCTTTCAACCGTTTCGGTATCCACTCCAAGAACCGTGAGCACCGCGGCCGCGCCGACGGCGTTATAAATATTGTAAGCGCCGCCGAGATTTATCTTCAGCACCTCGCTCTTTCCGTTGAGGCTCGCGAAAACAGATGAATGGCCGCTGTCCGACTCTATCAAAGCGTCGGCCGAAAAATCGGGACGCTCCCTGTGATATCCGCATCCTTCGCAATAAAAATCGCCCAAATGGCTGTATGTTTTATATCGGTATTTGTAGCGGGAACGGCAGAAAACGCAGTAATCGCTGTCGCTCCTGCCGCCCATCTGAAAAGGTATGTTTACCCCGTAGGTGTAGCGCCTGTTTTCAAGAGCAGAAAGGCTGTAGGTCAAAGGATCGTCCGCGTTCAGTATCGAAACGCAGTTTTTCATATTTTCGGCGCCCGTTCTTATGGCGGAAAGCGTAGATGAAACCTCGCCGTACCTGTCAAGTTGATCTCTGAAAATATTTGTAACAAGCAGTATTTCGGCGTCGATATAAAGGCTTACCTTTTTCAGGGCGTTTTCATCGCATTCTATAAGGGCGTATTTCTTTTTACACCTGCCAAAAAGAGTTGAATTCATAATAAAAGCAGTGGTTATCCCCGTTATCAGATTGGCTCCGGAGCGATTCATAAAATAGCTTTTTCCGCTTTCCTTCAGGCCCTCCTCTATCATTCGCGCGGAAGTGGTTTTGCCGTTTGTGCCCGTTATTAAAATCACCTTTACGCCGCGCGAGAGCCGTTTCAGAATATTCCTTTTCAGGGCAAGCGCTATTCTGCCCGGCATAGTGGTGGCACCTCTGCCGAAAAGGCGCAGCAGTTTTTCCGCCGCTTTTGCGGCAATCATCGCAATAATCATATTAAATTATATTGATAAACAAAAAATTTATGATAAAATATAGCAGTGGTGATAATTATGCTTGAAAAAATAATCGAAACAGTAAAGCGCGCGGCGCAGATTTACAAAAGCGCCACGGGGAGCCTGAAAATTCAGGAAAAAGGCTCCGCGGTAAATCTCGTAACGGAGTACGACAAAAAAATTCAGGATTTTCTGTTTGCGGAGCTTTCAAAAATCGTTCCCGGCTGCTCGTTTTTGGGCGAAGAGGGCGACGGGGACAAAACGCTTTCGGACGGTTACTGCTTTATAATCGATCCTATTGACGGAACAACGAATTTTATTAAAGGCTTTCAGCACAGCGCAATATCCGTGGGGCTCGCTAAAGATAAGGAGCCCGTTCTCGGCGTGGTTATGGATCCCGATCTGGGCAATATCTATTACGCCGAAAAAGGGAAAGGCGCGTTCCTGAACGGAAAGCCCATTCACGTTACCGATTGCGATATGCAGGAGAGCCTTGTGCTTTTCGGCACCTGCCCGTATGAACACGAGCTTGCCGCAAAAACCTTTGAGCTTACCGAGCAAATCTTTTATAAATGCCTTGAAATACGCAGAGCGGGAAGCGCCGCGCTTGACATATGCTACGTGGCGGCGGGCAAGGCCGATCTTTTCTATGAGCTTATACTAAGGCCTTGGGATTTTGCGGCGGCGACCGTAATACTGAATGAGGCGGGCGGAATCTGTATGACGCTTGATAAAGAGGATATAAGCTGCGGAAAAGTGAGCTCGTATATGTGCAGCAACGGTAAAAACATAAAAGAATTTTTCGCGCTGGCCGATGAAATACTACAGCTTTAATAATTATCTTAAAGACGTTTTCGGCTGCAAGGTCTACAAAATTGCGATAAACGCGGGATTTACCTGCCCGAACAGGGACGGGACTCTCGGGACGAGTGGCTGTATTTTCTGCTCAAAGGGCGGCAGCGGCGATTTTGCCGAAAGCCCCGAAAAATCGGTGTTTCGGCAGATAGAAAGCGGCAAACGCAGAGTTGAAAAGAAAATAAAAAGCGGAAAATACATCGCGTATTTTCAAGCTTACACAAATACATACGCTCCGACAGAAGTGCTTGAGGAAAAATTCACCGAGGCGATAAATCACCCCGATATTGTTGCTGTTTCCATTGCCACGCGCCCGGACTGCCTTGGCGAAGACGTTATTGAACTGCTTGAGCGGCTCAACCGAAAAAAGCCGATTTTCGTGGAGCTCGGTTTGCAGACTATACACGAAAAAACGGCGGAATATATCAGGCGCGGATATTCACTTTCGGTTTACAACGAAGCGGTAAAGGCGCTCAAAAAAGCGGGGCTTAACGTTGTGACGCACCTTATAATCGGCCTGCCGGGCGAAACAAAAGAGGATATTCTGAAAAGCGTTGAATATGTTTGCGGAGCGAAAACGGACGGCATCAAGCTTCAGCTTTTGCACGTTTTAAAAGGAACCGACCTTGCCGAAGATTACCTCGCGGGAAAATTCAAAACACTCACGCTTGACGAATATGCGGATATCATCGCGGACTGCGTTAGAATTATTCCGAAAAACGTTGTTATCCATCGGCTCACGGGCGACGGGGCAAAAAGAGATCTAATCGCCCCGCTTTGGAGCGCCGACAAAAAGACGGTGCTCAACAGAATAAATAAGGCGATAGCCGTACTGCCCGATTGACAACGGCAAAACTAAACCG
This sequence comes from uncultured Clostridia bacterium, assembly GCA_947623505.1. Classification (GTDB taxonomy): domain Bacteria; phylum Bacillota; class Clostridia; order Oscillospirales; family Acutalibacteraceae; genus Eubacterium_R. Next base: position 48,977 of record CANQGT010000001.1, read on the forward strand.
CTTGAATTACACGGAAAGCGCAAAACACCCCCGAGACAGTTTATCTTAATTCTGCCGCGGGGGTGTTCCTTTATCTGCTTTTATATATGTTCAGTTTTTCAAATTTGCAAAATCCGGCAGTTCTTCAAGCGTGACGGCATAATCGCTGTTGTAGATTTCGTTCAGTTCATCTTTTGTGTTTTCATCAATCAGCCATTCGGTGTGCCATATCATAAACGAGCACCACGGCGTTTTTTTAAACTGCTCAACAGTCGGTATTTTTCCGCATTCGTGGAAAATAAGCGGTTTGCCGCCGTCTGTAATTTTCCGCACGATTTTATACAGCCGCTTTTCGGCGCCGTTTTCCTCGACCTCATAGCTGTCCGCGCCGACAAGATCGCAATATTCATCGCCCGGATACCACTTTTCGGGCTTGCCCTTATAATCTTTGCCGTTATGGGAATAACCCAAAACCCAGATAAGATTATTGAGCTTTAAATCGTTGGTAAAATGCTCATACATCATTATCCAAAGCTTTTTAAAATTCTCCTCGCCGCCTTTTCCCCACCAGAACCATTTTCCGTCAAACTCATGAAAAGGCCGCCAAAGAACGGTCACTCCGTTTTCCTGCAATTCTTTAAGCGCTTTGCCCGCATTATCCATATTTGCAATGAATTTTTTATTTTCTTCTGTTCCTTCGGTGAGAACGGAGTCCCAATCGGTTATTTCATCATTTTTGCAATCGTCGTAATCGCCCGTAAAATCAGCGCCGCAGTGCCAGCAGATAGTTACAAGACCGCCTTTATTCCACCACTTGATACCGCGCTGAACAACGCCGTCGAAATCATCGTTCATAAAATCGAGTCCGCGCATCGCGGGCAGCTTGCCCGTTGCATCAAGGATATAATTCATTTCATAATCAGGCCCGTCTACCCAGGTAGACTCCTGCTGGGCGGTAATAATTCGGTTTGTATAAATATCGCATATGTAATCATAAACGGCAGCAGTCTGCGCATTCGCGTTGCCGTTGCTCAGCTTCATTTCGCCGCCGCTTTTACTCACACCGCAGCCGCATAAAATAAGTGAAACGCAAACAAACAGTGCGGTAACCGCAATTATTCTTTTCATTCTCATTTACAACACCTTGAATCGGAAAAAATACCGTGCTTTACGGCTTGATTGGGGGGCGGTTTGCCGTTTTATCATTCGTAAAAGCCTATCTCGGATATTACGGGATTGCTTCTGCTTTGGCGCACAACAAGCCTTGCGCCTATACATTTTGCCTTTTTCAGCTTTATTATACGGCAGGAGCCGATAACCGTGCCCGAAACGGCCTTTTTATATTTTCCGAGCTCGTTTTTGAGGTATATATCAAACGCCTCCACCCTCTGCGATTTTCTTATATCCTCTTTCAAAATAATATATTTAAGCAATTTTTCGGAATCAAAATCAAAATCTATATATCCGTCCTTCTGCGTAAATTCGCCGAGATGCTCAACGATTACGGGAAACGCCGTCATTTGCTTGATTTTTTTGCCGAGACCTTTAAGTGATTTTACTTCTCTGCGGTGAATAACGCCTTTATTTGTCGGCGGAACGTTCAGCAGAAAAGTGCAGTTTTTGCCGACGGAATTAACGTAAAGGTCAAAAAGCTTTTTTGCGCTTTTAACGGTAAAATTGCTTTTTTTGGACCAAAACCAGCCCTTGCGTATCGAAACGTCCACCTCCGCGGGGTACCAACAAAGCTCATCGTTCGCTTTCAGCACCGCTCTGCTGCCCAAATCCTCGTCAAGCGACGTGAGGCGCTTCATTTTCGACGAGCTTTTTTCGGTATGCTGGCTGTTTTTGCTTACTTTTTCACTGTCGGCAAGATAGGACGGAACAACGGAAAATTCGGATTTTCTTGTTTTTCCGCCTTCGTTGCCCACCCATCTTATGTCGGGGCCGCATATCGCGATATTGGCGTTTGGCTGAAGCTCCCTTACCACTTCATAATATCTTTTCCAATCATAGGTGAAGTCGCGGGCATTCGCGCCCTTCGCGCCGTCAAACCAAACCTCTTTTATCCCGCCGTAATTGGTGAGAAGCTCGGTGAGCTGATTGCAGAAATAGTCGTTGTACGCCGGCGTGCCGTAGGATTTTTCGTGCATATCCCAAGGCGAAAGATAAATCCCGAAAAAAAGCCCCTGTTCCCTGCACTCGTCTGAAACCATACGGACAATATCGCCTGTAAAGCCGGAATACTTTACAGAGAAATTGCTGTATTTCGTGGGCCAAAGGCAGAAGCCGTCGTGGTGCTTGCAGGTGAGTATCACTCCTGCCGCTCCCGATGCCTTTATGCTCCTTATCCACTGGGTAGGCTTTATGCTCTTGATTGTAAAATCTTCGGGCGTTTCCGTGCCTGAGCCCCATTCTCTGCCCGTTGCGGTGTTCATTCCGAAATGGATAAAGCAGTAAAACGGAGTTTGAGAAAGCAAATACTGCCTTGGCGACGGAACAACGGAGATATAACGCTCCACCTCCGGCCCGTTAAGCTCGCAGCCGTTGTTGTAATTAGTCCAATTCTTATCAAAATTCGCAGCCATTATTTTCTTCCTCTGTTTCTGTCCTTCAAAAAGCCGTCCTTATCATTCAGATGCCAAACGCATTTATAGCGTTCATACCGCAGATATTCGCCGAAAGTAAATCTGAACGGCTGCTCTCTGTTTGGATCCACCTCGTCAAAAACGGGTGTAACGAGTCTTCCGTAAGCGCCGCTGTACTCGCAGGCGGAAAGGATAACTATATCGCTGTCGTTCGGCAGAGTTACCGATTTTTTGCCCTTTACAGGCAATCCCACCACATAAAAGCACATTCCCTTTGCCACGGCGTCGCTGCCGTTATTATGGCAGTGGGTGGCTTCAAATCCGAGCCTTCCTTTTTTGATTTTCGCCTTGTCGTTTATATCGGGAAGATCCCACTGAGCGAAATTTTCAAACGCGCTAAGTACTGTTTTGCGAATTGTTTCTCCGTCCGCCGAAAACTGAGCCGTTTTGTCGCCGTTCACACAAGCGCAGAGGAGATAAAGCCTTTCGGCGTTATCCGATAAATTTAAAGTCTGACCATTGGCTTTCAGGGCGTTCTTTTCGCCGCCCGAAATTTCAAACTCAAGCCCTCCCGCTATAACACGATCGGGTATAAGCTCGCGCGGAACTGTATATTCAAAATCGCCGCCGTTTTCGCCCTGCGCCGTTATGATATTCGAGTCAAAATCGAGCTTTACAGGAACGCAGCGCCCTTTTTGCGCCTTTGCGGAGCTTTTCTTCAAGGTGAGCGCGAAACTCTTTATCTCATAGGGTTTGAAATCCGTAACGAGTTTGCCGTTTTTAACAACGGCGCCGCCCTTATGCTCCTCGCTCGCGTAGACCTCACGGGCGCTTTCAATACCCTCGCCGAGGGTGAGCGTGAAATTATCGACGCTTCTGTTTGAGCCCTCATTAAGGCGAACGATTATCTCATCGCTGTTTTCCGCCTTTTTCATAGCTCTCATAATAACCGAATTGTCTGAAATCTCGCCGAAACTGTAATTTGTTTTAAGCGGGCCGCCGTGTTTTTCAACCGCATATGCCGTCATAGGGCAAATAAACTTTCTCGCCTCAAGCTGCGTTTCTCCGCCGACCGCGCCTTTGTGGCTGAAAACGGCGAACGAATATCTGTTAAGCCCTATATCGAGCAGAGACTGCATTGAATCTATCCTGTAATTCTTCTTCGGCGTGTGCAAAACGGTGAGGCGCAAAGTGGAATCATTGAACTTATCCCAGCCGTATTTGCATTCGCTGATTACGGAAACGCCGAAATCTCCGCTTTTGTCCGTTATATCCGCCCATTTCTGCGCGGGAACCTCAAAGAGCTTTTCGCTCATATTTCCGCGCCTTATCGTGCCTAAGCCGAGGTCAAAAGTCGCCTCTTTATCCGCGCAGGTAAAGGAAAACTTGTTTTTCGCCATAGTGCAAAGGCTTTGCCATTCTATCTCGGAATAGACCTCAACGCACTGCCCGCCGTCCGTAAGGGCTATTATATTTGTAAATGTTGAGCGTTTTTTATCCTGCTGAACGACCTTGTAGGCCACTCTCGCGGGGCCGTTTTCAACAATGCTTATGGTGACGAGCCGCGGTATCCTGTCCGCCTCTTTGTTTGCCTGCTCAAAATTCATCTCCCAAGCGGGCCAGTCCTTTGAGCCGGTGTAGTTGAAAAGGCCGAGTGTGATCGGCTCTTTTAATATTTCAAGCTCGTCCTGAGTTTTATCGAGGATCGAGGCAATATTTCCGTTTTTGTTGAGGGTAACGATATATTTCTGATTTTCCATAACATTATCTGTATTTATGGAAATCGCGCTTTCAAGCCTGCACGCCTCGTCGCTCGGCCTAACGTCATATATACGGAAACCGAGGCTCTTCACTTCGGCGATAAATACCACTTCGGCAACGCCGTTTTCATTGGAATTGACCTGGCTTTTTACCTCTTTGCCCTCATCGTCAAAAACGCGCACAAACGGCTGCTTTATATTCGTTAGGCGAACGCAAACCGCCCCGCGAACGGGCGCCTCTATCGGGTTTGATACCATAACGGGCATTCCCGTGCAGAAATCCGTTTTCATCAGCGAGGAGAACGCGGCGGCCGAGGCCTCAAGCTCACCCGTGAACTGATTGGCGGAAAGAGCGTAATCGTTCCAGCTTCTGCGATAGACACGCTGAACCGAGGTGCCCGGCATATCATCGTGGAACTGATGGGCGATAAAGCGTTTCCACGCGCGTGTAAGCAGTTCACCGTTGTAATCGTAAACTCCGTGATACGACGCCGCCACACTGCTTCTTTCGGCAATATCGGCAAGCTCCTCGCATTTTCTGTTCCAGCGTTTTCCGAGGGCGCGCGACGTGTATCCTCCCGCTCCGTGATTCTGCATAACAAGCTCCGTTTTCCATTCGGGCAGCTTTTCTGTCTGCTCGGGGCTCATCTCGCTGTCAATATCTTTAAAAATCTCATCGGCGGCGGCGGCGTAAACCTCCACGTCGGACGTTTCGTTTTTCTTTATCTCTTCCTCAACAAAGGCTATCGAGCTTTCTTTCGGAGCGCCGCCCCTGTCGCCTACGCCGTGGAATATGTATGTTTTATCAAGGCCGTATTTTTCGTTTTCCTCAAGCTTTTTCCGCGCAAAATCCCAATCTCTCAGCTTTGTGAGTGTGAAATTGTAATCGTGCGGGTTTGTGCTTGCGTAGATATAGTTCCCGTCCGAGCCGTACCATTTGCCTATGTCGAAAGGCGTGCCGTAAGCGGAGCCCCAAGTCAGCTTTTGGGTGGTAAAGCCCTTTAAATTCGCATGCTTCGCAACGGACGGAAGCGCCCAGCCGAAGCCGAAGCAGTCGGGCAGATAAATATCGACGCTGCGCTTGCCGAACGTTTTATCAAAATAGGAATTGCCTATAAGGATATTTCTGAAAAGCGCCTCGGGCGAGGGAATATTCGTATCTCCGTTTTCAAACGCCGAACCGCAGACGTTCCATCTGCCTTCCTCTACATATTTTTTTACCTGCTCAAAAAGCTCGGGATAGTATTCCTCCATAAGCTCATAGCGGTAGCTTCCCTCAAAACTGAATCTATAGGAGGGATACTTTTTGAACATTGCCGTATTATCAACAATCGTATTGTAAATATACTTCGATATTGTCTCTTCCAGATCCCAGCACCATACGGTGTCAAGATGTGCGGTTGCGACGGTGTAAATTTTCTTTTTCATAGCCCTCTCCCGTTATTTCCAGCCTTGGCTGTATTTTTTATTGTGCTCAATATATTCATTCACAAGCGTTTTAGCCAGCGAATATGAATTGACAAGCGGATGAAGTGTGAGCGCCTGTATTGCCGCGCTTTTGTCCTTATTTATTATGGCTTTAGAGGCAAGGCGCTCGTAAATTTTAACACGGCGTATAAGCTCAAGATTCTGCTCGTCCACCGCGCCTATACGGTGAGGAACGCATCCGCTTTCGCCGACATCGCAGGTTATTTCCACAACGTCGTCATCTCTCAAGCCCTCAATCGCTCCCCCGTTCGGAACGCAGATTATCATTTCACCTGTTTTTCCGCTTTGCGCGTTTTCAATAAATTTAAGCGCAACTCCCGCGTAGCCGCCCTCGTCTTCGCCGAAAATATCAAATTCCCACGGCTGAGCGCGCTTTACGCCTGTTTCGCTTGCCATATAACTCGCCTCACGCATACCGTACCATTTGTTGAACACCGAAAGACAGCCTTCAAAATCGTTTTCAACATCCATTTCGGAAAGCTCGGCGGTCATTTTTTCGTTGATTTCGCATATCTGCTCGCCGCGCGTTTTATCGGCGTTCAGAATATTTGAAACGGCTTGCTCGCGATAATAAAAATAATAGAGATATTCATTGAGAATACATTTGCGATCCATGAGCAGAGATTTTTCAAAATATCGCATATCGGTTTTTTTATATGCCTCGTCATTTTCGATAAGCTCCGGCAATATTTCCCTGCCGTTCAGCTTAACGCTTTTAAAATATGAAAGGTGATTGAGACCGTAGACCTGCGCCGTTACGCTTTCGGGTGAAACTCCGTAAAGCATCGCGAACGAACGAAGCATACCCGATGGCGCGTCGCAAATTCCGTAAGTAAAATCATAGCCCATATCCCGCAACGTCTGCGATACAACGCCGGCGGGATTTGTAAAGTTAAAGACCTTTACATTACTATTTGAATACTTTTTAATGAGCTCGCAGTATTCCGCGAGCGCGGGAACGCTGCGCATAGCAAACGAAAAGCCCGCCGCGCCCGTTGTCTCCTGCCCCAAAACGCCTTTGTCAAGGGCAATCCGCTCGTCTTTCGCCCTCATAGCGTCGCCGCCCGCGCGAATAGTAGTAATAACATAATCGGCGTTTAAAACGGCTTCTTTCGCGTCGAGCGTAAGGCTGAAATTCATTTTCGGGCAAATCATCGAGGCAACGCGCTTCGCCATTTTGCCGTAGATATAAAGCTTTTTCGGATCGTTATCCATAAAGCAAAGCTCGTCAATACGCAGCTTTTCTGCTTTTTGAGCTATACTTTTGGCAAGGAACATAGAGCGGACTCCGCCGCCTCCGATAACGGTTATTTTCACAAAGCACCTCTTTATTTGATAAAATTTGATTATTTTACGGCTTTAAAATAACAGGCTTTTGATCCGTGCGTATCGTCGCATATCCATTTTTCAACAAAGGCGCCGCTTTCGCCGCACAGCTTAATAAAATCCTCCGCGTTTTCGGAGCGGTCAGTTGTTTGATAATACAGACTGCCGCCGGTTTTAAGAAAAGACAGCGCCTTTAAAATTATTTCGGAATAAAGCCCGCTTTCCGCCCTTGTGCTGCCGACCATGGTGACGATATCGAATTTTTCTTCAAGCCCTTTTACGAGCATAACATCGCCGCATATCACATTTACACGATTCGGATTTTTTTCATAGGCAATCCCCTCTTTAAGGGCGCGGGCGCAGTCTTCAAGCCTGTCTATACTTGTAAGAGTTCCGTTCTTTAGCTTATAGGAAAGATACCTGTCCCAAATTCCGGCGCCGATACCGATATTGCAAATATCGTAGCCTTTGCCGACCGTAAAATTTTCCTCGAAAAATTTTGTTATCATATATTCGAGGTATTTACTTTCAAGGCTTAAATTCCACGGGCCGGCCTCGGGGCCGTATCCGCCGCCGTAGGTTTCAAGCAAAAAATCTTTATCCATATTTTTTCCTTTACCTCAAACGGCAACTATATTTACAAGCTTTCCCGGAACATAGATCTCTTTTTTAATCGTTTTTCCCTCTATCGCGGCGGCGATTTTTTCGTCCGCCTTCGCAAGCGCAAGCACGTCTTCCTTTTTAATATCGGCGGGAACGGTTATACGCGAACGAACCTTGCCCATTATCTGAAGCACTATCTCAACGGTGTTTTCAACGGTTTTTTCCTCGTCGTATTCCGGCCATTTCGCTTCGTTTACCATTCCGCCGAAACCCATAACTTCCCACATTTCTTCTGTAATGTGCGGGGAAAACGGGTTTAGCAGCACGGTAAGCGTTTTGAGCTCCGCCTTTGTTACGCTGCCCTTTTCATAGATTTTATTCAGCAAAGTCATCATTGCCGCGATAGCCGTGTTGCACTTTAACGCGTCTATATCCTCGGTAACTTTCTTTATAGTTTTGTGCATAAGCGCCTCCAGCTCGGGGCTGTAGTCGTCGCCGTCAACAACGATCTCCTGAAGATTCCAAAATCTCTCCAAAAAGCGCTTGCAGCCCTTGATAGAATCAGAATTCCACGGCGCGGCTTTTTCAAAATCGCCTATAAACATCTCGTAAAGGCGCATGGTATCGGCTCCGTACTGCTCGACTATCTCATCGGGATTTACGACATTGCCGCGTGATTTACTCATTTTTTCGCCGTTTTCACCCAAAATCATACCGTGGGAGGTGCGCTTCTGATAAGGCTCCTTTGTGGGCACAACGCCTATATCATAAAGGAATTTATGCCAGAAACGGCTGTAAAGCAGGTGGAGCGTTGTGTGCTCCATTCCGCCGTTATACCAATCCACCGGTGACCAATATTCAAGCGCTTCCTTGGAGGCGACGGCGTTTTTGTTGTGCGGATCCATATAGCGCAGGAAATACCAGCTTGAGCCCGCCCACTGAGGCATGGTGTCGGTCTCTCGCTTTGCGTCTTTGCCGCAGCACGGGCATTTTGTATTTACCCAATCGGTCATTTTGGCAAGCGGCGATTCGCCCGTATCGGTCGGCTCGTATGATTCAACATTCGGAAGCCTCAGCGGGAGCTCCTCTTCGGGAACAGGCACATAGCCGCATTTGTCGCAATGGACTATCGGAATGGGCTCGCCCCAATATCTCTGGCGGCTGAACACCCAATCGCGCAGCTTGAAATTGACCTTTTCTCTGCCCTTGCCCTGCTCGGTGAGCCACTCGGTCATAGCTTTTTTCGCTTCCTCAACGGTCATTCCCGTTATAAAGCCGCTGTTTACGAGCCTGCCCGTATAGCAATCGGTGAAAGCCTCTTTCTGAACGTCCTCGCCTCCGGCGACAACTTCGATTATCGGCAAACCGAATTTTTTCGCAAATTCCCAGTCTCGGGTATCGTGCGCGGGAACGGCCATAATGGCTCCCGTGCCGTAAGAGGTAAGTACATAGTCCGAAATAAAGATAGGTATCTCCTCATCGTTTACGGGATTTATGCCCATAACGCCATCAAGCTTAACGCCCGTTTTTTCCTTGTTGAGCTCGGTTCTTTCAAAATCGCTCTTATGCGCCGCTTCTTCCTGATAGGCACGCACCTCGGCAAGATTTGAGAGCTTATCCGCCCATTTTTCAATAAGCGGATGCTCGGGGGAAATTACCATATAGGTAGCGCCGAAAAGAGTATCGCACCTTGTGGTGTATACGGTGAGAGTGTCGCCAAGGGTGGTTTTAAAGTCAACCTCCGCTCCGGTGCTTCTGCCTATCCAGTTTTTCTGCTGAACTTTTACCCTGTCTATAAAATCAACATCGTCAAGATCCGAAACAAGTCTGTCGGCATAATCGGTTATTTTCAACATCCACTGGCTTTGCTTTTTTCTTATGACCTCGGAACCGCAACGCTCGCAAACGCCGTTTACGACTTCCTCATTCGCAAGAACACATTTGCAGGAGGTGCACCAGTTTACTGCCATTTCCTTTTTATACGCAAGCCCTTTTTTGAAAAGCTGAAGGAATATCCACTGAGTCCATTTATAATATTCGGGATCGGTTGTGTTTATCTCCCTCGTCCAATCAAAGGAAAAGCCGAGCGACTGAAGCTGATTTTTAAAACGCGCAACGTTTTTCTTCGTTACCTCCGCCGGATGGATATGGTTTTTTATGGCGTAATTTTCCGTCGGCAGGCCGAAAGCGTCCCACCCCATAGGATAGAGCACATTGTAGCCCTGAAGCCTTTTTTTTCTTGCCACTATATCAAGCGCGGTGTATGAACGGGGATGCCCGACGTGTAGCCCCTGCCCGCTCGGATAAGGGAACTCCACAAGGCAGTAAAACTTCGGCAGCGAATAATCATCCTTCGCCGCGAATGTGTTTTGGCTGTACCAAACATTTTGCCATTTTTTCTCAACCTTTTTGAAATTATAATCCATAACGCTCAATCCTCCATTAACTTTTCTGTATCAATTATATCTCCGTCCTCCCAAAGACGCTCCAGCTTGAAATACCGGCGCTGTTCCTTATAGAAAACGTGAATCACAACTGTTGAATAATCAAGGCATATCCAGCCGGACTGCTTTCCCTCGATATGATGGGGCTCCTCGCCCGCCTCTTTCAGCTTAAATTCTATCTCATCGGCGATAGCCTTGATCTGAGTGGAGGAATCGCCCGTTACAAGCACGAAATAATCCGCCAAAACGGAAATATCCCTTATGCCGATAACCTGAATATCCTCGCCCTTTTTGCTGTCCGCCGCCTTAACGGCTGTTTTAACTATTTCAATCGAATTCATATTTCTTTCCCTCTCTGTAAGCATTTTCAAGTATATCGTTATAACAATCAAGTGTGTCAGGGTGTATAAGCATTATTTTTGACGACAGGCTGTTTATCGTGTATCTGAGCGAATAAAGCATCGCTTCATCAAGACTTCTCCGCGCTTTTTCCCTCATAACCTCCACGTCGGGGTAACGCCTTTCCTCCGAGATAAAATCGGCGGTGTAAAGCACTTTTTCAATCAGCGCCATATTTCGCCTGCCCGTTGTATGAAACCTTACGGCGCTCAAAATCTCCCCGTCGTCAATGCCGAGCTCCTTTCGGCAAAACAGCGCGCCCGACATCTGATGAAGCACTCTGCCGTTGATTTTTTCAAGCGCCGACAGCTTAATTCCGTTTCTTTCAAGATATTCAGCCTGCCAGGCGTGATCCGTCTCTTTAGTTATATCGTGCAATATGCCCGCCGTGTACGCCTTTTCGGGATCGGCGCCGTAAATTTTTGCGAGATCCCGCGCGGCTTTTGCCACGTTCATCGAATGAATAAAGCGCTCCTCTGAAAGCCTTTGCCTTATTATTTCAATATAATCCTCATTACTCAATTATATAATCCCTTATCCTTAATATAATCGTAAACTTTTTTCGGCAGCATTTTTGAAACATCGCCTCCCGTTTTGATTTTTTCCCTAATCAGACTGCTCGAAACCGTCACCGGGTCAAAATCGGCGAGAAAGTAAGAATGCTTTTCGCCCAAAAGCGCCTTAGCGAAATTCTCAATGGCTTCGCGTGAATTTTCATTTCGCGCCGCGGTGCAGAGGCATACCTCATCGAGGAGCCCGCCGTATCTGTACCATTTATCGAAGCTGAGGAACTGATCCTCTCCGACTACAAGAAAAATTTCCGCGTTCGGGTATTCTTCTCTTAAAAGCCGCACCGTGTCGAAAGTATAGCTTTTTCCCGCTCTTTTAAATTCAATATCCGAAATTTCGATTTTTTTCTCTCCGTCAAAAGCAAGATTCAGCATTTTTAGCCTGTGTTCAGCACTCGCGAGACCGTCCGAACACCTATGCGGAGGATCGGCGGTGGGTATCACAAGCATTTTGTCAAGAGAAAGGCTTTTCAGAAAGAACTTCGCAAGCTTTATATGACCGTTGTGAACGGGATTAAACGCCCCGCCGAAAATACCGAGCTTCATCTTGAGCCGCCCCTTGAGCTGTTCTTTGAGCCGTTCCTTGCTCCGCCGCCGCTCTTTGAGCCATATGTGAATTTCGGCTTCGGATGCGCCCTCTCATATTCTTTTTGCCTTTGGCGAAGCCCTTTTATCTTTACGGCTTTCTTTTTCGGCTTTTTATCGGCCGCTTTAAGGCGTTCCCGCTTTTTAAGGGCGATTTTTTCCTTATCGGCTTTTCTGTAAATAACGATTATTCCGCCGATGACCTGAATTATCTCCGCGCCCAGCGCTTCGGAAAGCTCGGCGGCAAATTCGCGCGGCTTCATCGGCGCCGTTTCAAGGTGTATGCGCACCTTCAAAAGCTCCCTCGCGTCAAGAGCGTCGTCAAGCTGGGCTATAAGATTTTCGGAAATGCCCTCCTTGCCTATCTGAAATATAGGTTCAAGCGGGTTTGCCTTCGCGCGCAGCTCGGCTCTTTCCTTAGAAGTCATATTCTTTTCTCCAATTCTTTAGCAAGCAGCCGCAGAGCCTTGCCCCTATGGCTTATTTCGTCTTTTTCCTCGGCAGTGTATCTGCCGAAGCTTCTGCCGTTTATTATGAAAAGCGGATCGTAGCCGAAACCGCCGTTTCCGTCCCTTTCAAAGCCGATATGGCCGTGGCATTCGCCCCTTACGGTTATCTCTTCGCCGTTTGGAAAAACACAGCAAATCGCGCAGACATAATATGCCGTGCGCTTTTCCTCGGGCACGCCGTTAAGCTTTTCGAGAAGCAAATCGTTATTCGCCTCATCGTTGCCGTGACCGCCGGAAAATCTTGCCGAATACACACCCGGCGCGCCGCCGAGATAATCAACGCAAATTCCGCTGTCGTCCGCTATAGCGGGCATATTCATTGACCTGCACGCGGAATACGCCTTTGTCCGCGCGTTTTCCTCAAAGGTTTCACCGTTTTCTTCAACCTCAGGTATTTCCGCGCCCAGCATTTTCGCCGTTACAACGTTTATTCCGAGCGGCGAAAGTATCCTCTGCATCTCCGCAAGCTTTTTCATATTGTTTGTTGCTAAAATAAAGTCCATATCATTCCCCGTCGTCAAACAGTCCCGCCGCGAAAGCGTCCGCGTCAAAGGGCTGTAAATCGTCTATCTGCTCGCCCACGCCTATGAATTTCACGGGCACGTCAAGCTCGTTGTTTATTGCAAGTATCACGCCGCCCTTGGCGGTGCCGTCCAACTTAGTCAGTATTATGCCGGTAATGCCCGCCGCCTCTTTGAAATCCTTTGCCTGATTTACGGCGTTCTGCCCCGTGGTGGCGTCCAAAACCAAAAGCACCTCTTTTGAAGCGTCGGGCAATTCACGGTCTATAACGCGCCTTATTTTATTCAGCTCGTCCATAAGATTTTTCTTGTTATGCAGTCTGCCCGCCGTGTCCACTATTATTACGTCGGCGTTTCTGGCCTTGCCCGCCTGTATCGTATCAAACACAACGGATGCGGGATCCGAGCCTTCGGCGGATTTTATAAGATCGACCTGCGCCCTGTCCGCCCAAACCTGAAGCTGCTCGATAGCCGCCGCGCGGAATGTGTCCGCGGCGCCGAGAATAACGCTTCTGCCCTGCTCCTTGAGGCGCAGCGCCAGCTTTCCTATCGTGGTCGTTTTCCCCACGCCGTTTACGCCGATAACAAGTATAACGGACGGCTTGGTGCGCAGTTTTAGATAGCTGCCGCCCCATACGATACCCGAAACAACGTCTTTAAGAGTTTCCTTGACCTTTGAAACTTCCTTTATCCTGTCGTTTTCCACTTTTTCTTTAAGACTTTTTATAATCTTTTCGGCGGTCGGAAAACCGACGTCGCCCATTATGAGCACTTCCTCAAGCTCATCGAAAAGCTCGTCCGTGATTTTTTCGTAGGACTCCATAACGTCGTCTATCTGCGCCGTTATTCCTTCCTCGCGCGTCTTTTTCAGACCTTTTCTGAATTTATCAAATAATCCCATAAGTAACTCCTGTACGAATTATGTAAATTTACGCGTCAAGCCCCATTTTCGCGGCAAGCTCCGCGCTTTGCAGCTCAAGGAGCTTTGAAACGCCCTTTTCCTGCATCGTAACGCCGTAAAGTACGTCCGCCTCTTCCATAGTTCCGCGGCGGTGCGTTATTGAAATGAATTGGGTATTGTCCGTCATTTTACGCATATATTTCGCGAAACGCTCCACGTTTACGTCGTCGAGCGCCGCCTCGACCTCATCGTAAATGCAAAACGGCGAAGGCATTACCTTTAAAACGCTGAACAGCAGAGCCAACGCGGCAAGCGATTTTTCCCCACCCGAGAAAAGGTTTATATTCTGAACAGATTTGCCGGGAGGCTGGATTTTGATTTCTATCGGGCTTTCAAGGCAGTTGTCGGGCTCCTCCAAAATGACCTCGCCCTTTCCTCCGCCGAAGAAATCCGCAAAAGAATTGTTAAATTCGGCGTTTATCTTTTTAAACTGCGCCATAAATTTCTCGCTCATCGACGATGTAAGGTCGTCTATGATTCTTCCGAGCTCCGCTTTGGATTTTTCGATATCGTCTATCTGCTCTTTAAGAAATTCGTAGCGTTCGGAAACCTCTTTGTATTCCTCGATAGCGCCCACGTTTATCGAGCCGAGTTTTTTTACGGCGAGTTTTATTTCGGTAAGCCGCCTGTTGGCCTCGTGCATATCTTCTATCACGATATTCAGATTTTCCGCCTCGCGTTTGGTGAGCTCATACTGCTCAAACAGCATATCGTTCAGCTCGTCGTATTCCTTACGCATAGCGATTTTATGCTCGTCAAGGCGGACTATTTCTCCGGATATTCCTTCGCGCTCGTCTATCTTGCTTCGCTCAAGAACGCGAAGCTCGCCGGAGCGTTTTTCAAGAGCGTTTCTGCTCTCTATCCTGTCGGCAATATCGCCGCTCAGAGCCGATGATCTCTCACGAAGCTCCCGCGCCTGCGCTCTGATTTTTTCCGCGTCCGCCCGAAGCTCGCCGTTTCGCGCCTCGATTTGAGCTATCTCGTTTTTTATTGTCTTGACTCTGCCGCTTTGGGAAGCGCGCCGCTCACCAAGCTCTTTAACGGCAAGCTTCGCCGCCTGAGCGTCCCTTTCAAGCGAAACCGCGGCGAGTCTTATCTCCTCCGCCTTTTGCCTCAGTGTTTCGCGCTTTTCGGAAATGCTTTGGGCGTTGCCTGAAACGGAGGCCAGCTTTTCCTGCGCCTTGTCTATCCGAGCCTGAACGGCGTTCATCCGCTTTTCTGCCTCTTTAAATTCGGCGCTGAGCATAGCTATTCGCTCCGTTGTGCCGCTCTTTTCCGATTCAAGCGCCTGCTTTTGCGCCTCCGTCGAAGCGAGCTTGTCGCCTATCAGCTTGTCCTCTCCCTCGGCGCGTATCAGATATTCCTTTGCCGTCTGCAAATCGGCTTCACAAGCCTGAAGCTCCGCCTCGGCGCGCGCCTGCTCCCGAACCGCCGTTTTAAGCTGTTCCGCAACGAAAGCCGCGTCCTTTTCAAGCGCTTTGGCCTGCTCCTTGAGTTCCTCTATCATATTGGCTCTTGATAAAATACCCGAGCCTTTTGCCCCGCTTCCTCCCGTCATTGAACCGCCGGGATTCATAACCTGACCGTCAAGCGTTACTATTTTAAATCTGTTGTTATATTTTTTTGCCATACCGATGGCGCAGTCCATATCCTCGGCCACAACTACGCGGGAAAGCAGATTTTCTATTATCTCTCTGTACTTCGCCTCACAGCTCACAAGCTCCGAAGCTATAGCGATAAAGCCGAAGCAATCGCCAAGCCCTTTTTCTTCAAGCCTTCTGCTCTTTATGTTTGAAATCGGCAAAAATGTGGCTCTGCCGAGATTGTTGTTTTTAAGATAGTAAATAGCGCGTTTCGCGTCCGCCTCATTTGCGGTTACGATATTCTGCATAGCCGCGCCGAGTGCCACCTCAATGGCGGTGGAATATTCGTTATCCACCTGAATCAGCTTAGATACGGGGCCGTGTATGCCGCCCAGCGCCTTTGCGGCCGACTGCCTCATAACAGCCTTTACCGCGCCGGAATAGCCCTCCATATTTTTCTCAAGCTCCGAAAGCATTTTGGCTTTTGAGAGCTTTTCCTCAAGATTTCTGTTTGCCTTATCAAGGCTTTCTCTTAATTTTTCGGCCTTTTCCGTTCTGCTTTTTACTTTCAGCCTGCATCCGTTTATTGAGTTTACGTTTTCCTCTATACGCCGGGCAATCGATTTCAGATTTTCCTCGCTTTCTGCCTTGCGTGCCTTTTCCGCCTCAAGCTCTTCAGAAACGGCGTTTATGCTTTCTTCGATTGTTGAAGAACGAGATTCTATTTCCTCAATGCTTGATTTTGCGCCGGAATATTTAACTCTTTGGTCGGTAAGTTCAAAAGTAAGCGCGGTGATTTCGCGGTTCAGATCCGCAGTCTGCTTTGAAAATTCATCGTTTGAATCGGCAAGTTGCTTAGTTTCTCTTTCAACCGCGGAAAGCTCCTCGTTCTTTTTAAGAACTTCGGCGGCACATTTTGCAATAAAATCTTCTCTTTCGGCCATCTGCGCCTCTATCGAAAGATTGCCCTTCGCCGTTTGCGCCATATCTTCTTTCAGGCGGGCTATCATCTCGCTGTTATGCTCGATATTGGCATCCAAAACCGAAGCCTCGCCGTCCTTGCGCAGCGCTTCCTCCTCGCCCGATGACGCGCTGAGCCGCTGCTCTTCTATTTGAGTGTTGACGGCGGCTATCTCCTCCGATATTTTCTCTATTTCGGCGCCTATTTCGCCTATCTCTTTTTCACATATTTCATAGGAGGCGTTGGCGGCGTCTATCTTGTGCTCCTGCTCCCTCAGAAAATTCGTAAATTTGTTGATTTTGTTCAGCCATACGCCTATTTCAAGAGTTTTCTTTTCTTCGGAAAGTTCAATGAAACGCGCCGCCTTTTCGCTCTGCTCCTTCAAAGGCCCCACGCGCCCCTCAAGCTCGCCTAAAATATCAAGGAGACGGACAAGATTTTCCTGAGCCTGTTCAAGTCTGCGCTGAGCGTCCGTCCTCTTATGGCGAAAGCGCGAAATGCCCGCCGCTTCTTCAAAAAGCTCACGCCTGTCCTCATTTTTGGCGGAAATGATACTGTCTATTTTACCTTGACCGACGATTGAATAGCCGTCGGCTCCGAGGCCGGTATCCATAAAAAGCTCGTGAACGTCACGCCGCCTTACAAGCTCGCCGTCTATCTTGTATTCGCTCTCGCCGCTTCTGTAATAGCGGCGGGTGACGGTCACTATCTCGCCCTTGTCTTTAAGCGTGCCGTCGCAGTTGTCGAGCGTCAGCTTTACCTGCGCGAATCCCAAAGATTTTCTTGAAGATGTGCCGCCGAAAATAACGTCCTCCATCTTTGAGCCTCTGAGCGACTTCGTGGAGGTTTCGCCGAGCACCCACCGAACCGCGTCCGCGATATTGCTTTTTCCCGAACCGTTAGGCCCGACAATGGCGGTTATTCCCTTGCCGAAATTCAATTCGGTTTTATCGGGGAAGGACTTAAAGCCCTGCATTTCAAGAGTTCTTAAAACCATTCTCTACCCTCAATTCATTTGCGTTAAGCGAATCGTCAAATAATATATCCATTTTGTAACCGGCGTTTTCAAGCGCCGTAATATTCGCTTTCCTGTTTCCTTTCAGCTTTGAAAGGCTTTTTCTGTTTATGTAAACCGTGTAATTTCCGGACGGATACGAAAGTATTTTGTTAAGCATAATTCTCGACTGCACCATTTCGCCGAGGCTGTCGTGAAATCCGCCGGCAAGCATATTTTCCTTGAGTTCCGTGCTTGAATGGAGCCCGAGGCGTATCACCCTTACACCGTTTTGCTCAAAATCCTCAACAAGCCGCGCGCAGAGGGAAACCGTATCCTCAAGTGAATCCGGAACGTAAGCGCCCTTTTCCAAAAGCGCCGCGAGATAAGTTTCCTTTAATATCACGGTGGGGTAAATGCGCACCGTATCGGGTTTCAGCGCGATAAGCTCTTCGGCGGTATAAATATCAAGCTCGCGTGAAGAACCGTAAAGGCCGGTCATCATCTGAAGGCCGAGCTCAAAGCCACGCTCTTTTATCATACGCGAAGCGTTTTTCACATCCTGCGCGGTATGCCCGCGAAGATTTTTTGAAAGCACCGCGTCATCCATACTCTGCGCGCCGAGCTCTATTGCCGTAACGCCGTAGGATTTTAGAACGCCGAGAACTTCATCATCAATGAAATCGGGTCTTGTGGAGCAGCGTATTCCCTTTACTTGACCGCTTTTCACAAACGGGTATGCCGCCTTGAGAAGCGAGAGCATATAATCCCTGTCTATCGCGGTGAACGATCCGCCGAAAAACGCTATTTCAAAATCGCGCTCCGGCGTTTTAAGGGCGGTTTTTACCGCCGCTTCAACGTCTTGCGCGGTGGGAGCGCCGGTCTCACCCGTTATAGTGTTTTGATTGCAAAAAGAGCATTTTTGCGGGCAGCCGATATGGGGAACAAAAATCGAAATATTGCCTTTTTTCATATTCCCATCAGCTTCAGCGCCTCGCGCGCCGCCTCCTGCTCCGCCTGCTTTTTGCTTTTGCCCGCTCCCCTGCCTATCACGTTTGAGTTGAGGTGCACCTCCACTTCAAACCGTTTATCGTGGTCGGGGCCGCTTTCGCCGACTGTAACATAATTGAGCGTTTCATCGGGATTTTGCTGAACTACCTCCTGCAAAACCGTTTTATAATCCTTGAAATTCATCTTGTGATTTTCAAGCGCGCTGTTAAGAAAGCGCAATATATGCGCCTTTGCCTTCTCCATTCCGCCGTCAAGATAAACGGCGGCGATAAGCGCCTCAAAGGCGTTTTCAAGAATGGACGGCCTTTCCCTGCCGCCCGAATGGAGCTCGCCCTTTCCCAGATAAAGATAATTTCCAAGATCGATCTCCTGAGCGAAGCCCGAAAGCTCCGCGGTGCAGACAAGGCTTGACCTTAGCTTTGAGAGCTCGCCCTCCGGCATATCGGGAAATTTCGTGTAAAGCAGCTCCGCCGTAACAATGGACAGCACGGCGTCGCCGAGAAATTCCATACGCTCGTTGCACTTTACGCCGTTTCGCATTTCGTTCGCGTAGCTTGAATGTGTAAGCGCCTCTTTCAGCAGCTCCTTATCGGCAAACACATAACCTATTCTTTTTTCGATACCGCTTAAATCACTGTTCATTTTCTTTACCGAACGCTTTCTCAGTTTCGTTTATTAAATCGTTTTCCAAAAACCACACGGCCTGCTTGACGGCGTTTTTAAAAGTGCGGGCGTCCGCCGAGCCGTGCGCCTTTACTACAGGTTTTCTCACGCCGAGCATAACCGCTCCGCCGTATTCCTTATAATCAAACTGCTTTTTCATATCTTTTATTCCGCCCATAACGCCGAGCGCGCAGAGCTTTGTAAACGCATTTTTATAAAATATGTTCTTAACGCCGTTCATCAGCACCTTGGCAACGCCCTCATATGTTTTGAGAATCAGGTTCCCCGTAAATCCGTCGGAAACGACAACATCGGCGTCGCCGTAGGGTATCTGCCGCCCTTCTATGTTGCCTGTAAAATTGTAATCGGCGTTTTTCATCAGTTCATATGCCTCTTTAACAAGAGGGGTGCCTTTTGTATCCTCCTCGCCGTTGTTCGCAAGAGCGACGCGCGGATTTTCCCTTTTCATTATGCTTTTCATATAAAGGCTGCCCATTTTTCCGAACTGATATAAAAATTCCGCTCTGCATTCGGCGTTCGCGCCGCAGTCGAGAAGCAAAAACGGCTTATCGGCGCTCGGCATAATAGTCGCTATGCAGGGGCGCTTAACGCCCTTTATCCGCTTTGTAATGAAAGTTGCGCCGACCGTTATTGCCGCGGTGCTTCCCGCCGAAACAAAAGCGTCGCCTCTGCCCTCGCTGAGCAGGCGAAAGCCCACGCCCATACTTGAATCCGCCTTTTCTTTAAGCACGGCCTTGGCGTCGTCGTGCATATCTATAACGCCCTTTGTGTCAACGATTTCGGCGTTTTTAAGTTTGATTCCGTTTTCTTTTGCGCATTCAAGGAGTTTTTCCCTGTCGCCCGTAAAGAGGACTTCTATGCCGTATTCGTCAACCGCAAGCATCGCGCCTTTTAATATTTCGAGCGGCGCGTTATCGCCTCCGAAAGCATCAATTATTATTTTCATCGGCTGCTCCTTTCAAATCGTCCAAAGCCCTTTGAGCAAAGGCGGCGTATCTTTCGCGCTTGTCCTTAATTTTTATATCAAGAGGCGGAAGAATGCCGAAATTCGCGCCCATCGGCTGAAAATTTTTAACGGTCTCATCGCTTATATACGCGCTGAGCGCCCCCATCATCGTGGTTTTCGGCAGACGCAGGGATCCCCGTCCTTCGGCTCGCCTTACGGCGTTTATTCCCGCCATTATGCCCGACGCCGCGGATTCCATATATCCCTCAACGCCCGTTATCTGCCCCGCGAAAAACACATTTGGGTTTGATTTAAGGCTGAAATCGAAGTTAAGCACCCTCGGCGAATCGAGAAACGAATTTCTGTGCATAACGCCGTAACGCACAAATTCGGCGTTTTCAAGACCGGGTATCATTGAAAATACTCTTTTTTGCTCGCCGAATTTCAGATTCGTCTGAAATCCCACAAGATTATACATCGTGCCTTCGGCGTTTTCGCGCCTGAGCTGAACCGCCGCCCACGGTCTGCGGCCTGTTGACGGATCGGTGAGCCCCACGGGCTTCATCGGGCCGAAACGCGGAGCGTCAAGCCCTCTTTTTGCCAGCTTTTCTATCGGCATACAGCCCTCGTAAACGTCAAAATCGTGGAGCACGGCTCCCTCGGCGTTCACAAGCTCGTTTATAAAATTTTCATACTGCTCTTTGTTAAATGGGCAGTTGAGATAATCGTCGTCGCCGCCCCTGCCGTAGCGCGAAGCGCCGAACACAACGCTCATATCAACGGATTCCGCGGTGACTATCGGCGCGGCAGCATCATAGAAAGAAAGACATTTGCCGCAAAGCGCATTTATCGCCTCGCTCATTTTTCCTTCGGTAAGCGGCCCCGTGGCGACTGTTACTATTCCGCCGTCGGCAGGTATCTCCATAGCCACTTCATATACGATTTCTATATTTGGGTGCGATTTTATTTTTTCGGTAACCGCCTTTGAAAAAACGTTTCTGTCCACCGCCAGCGCTCCGCCGGCCGCAACGGCGCAGGAGCGCGCTGTTGGAACGGTTACGGAACCGAGGCGCGCCATTTCCTCTTTCAAAAGCCCGGCGGCCGAATCGAGCCTGCTTGCTTTCAGTGAATTTGAGCAGACAAGCTCCGCGAAATCATCTGATTTGTGAGCCGGAGATCTTTTCAGCGGCTTTTGCTCAACAAGCCTTACTTTATATCCGGCGCGGGCAATCTGCCACGCCGCCTCAACGCCCGCAAGCCCGGCGCCGATAACCGTAAATTTCATTATTCCTCTCCGCTCTTTTTCTTTCTCGGAGCAGGCTTTGTAAATCCGCAGCCCTCCTTATCGGGGCAGTAGAGCACGTTGCCCTTTCTTTTAAAGAGGGATTTTCCGCATTTTGGGCAAACCTCGTCGCTCGGCGCGTCCCAAGTGCTGAAATTGCATTTCGGATAATTTGAGCATCCGTAAAACGAGGTGCCGCGCTTAGTCTTCTTTTCTATTACCTCGCCGCCGCATTCCGGACATTTTGCCGTTGTTTTGAAAACGAGCGGCTTTGTGTTCTTACATTCGGGATACCCGGGGCAGGCAAGGAATTTACCGAATCTGCCCACCTTGACGACCATTTTTCTGCCGCATTTTTCGCATATCTCGTCTGTTTCTTCTTCCTTAAGTCTGATTTTTACGCCCTGCATTTCCTTTTTCGCACGCTCAAGCGGAGCCTCAAATTCATCGTAATAAAGGCGTATCATATCGACGTAATTTTCACTGCCGTCGTCGATCCTGTCAAGGTCGTTCTCCATTTTGGAGGTGTATTTTACATCGACGATATTGGGTATTTTATCCTTGAGCAAATTTGTTACCGCCTCGCCGAGCTCGGTAGGCACAAACTGCTTACCCTCCCTCTTTATATATTCGCGCGAAAGTATGGTTGAAGTTATTGTAACATAGGTTGACGGCCTTCCGACGCCGTTTTCCTCAAGTGCCTTGGTAAGGCTCGCCTCCGTGTATCTTGACGGCGGCTGCGTGAAATGCTGATTTCCGAGTATGGATTTGAGCTTCAGTATATCGCCCTTGGCAAGCTCGGGGAGCGGAGCCTCGGAATCTGCGCCGCCGTCGTCTTTCAGCTCCTCGTAAAGAGCGGTAAAGCCGTCAAATTTAACGGTATAACCCGTTGCGACAAAGATATATTCCCCTGCCGCGATCTCGGCCTTGACCGTTTCCTGTAGGCAGCTCTCCATAAGCGATGCGATAAAGCGTTCCCATACCAGCTTGTAAATCTTGAATTGATCAGAAGTCAGAGAGGCTTTTACGGATTCCGGAGTTACGTTTGGCATTGTGGGGCGGATAGCCTCGTGCCCGTCCTGAATATTTCCCTTTGATTTATAATATCTCGGCGTTTTCGGAAGATATTTTTCGCCGTAGGTTTCACTGATATACTTATTTCCGGCGGCTCTCGCGTCCTCAGAAATACGCAGGGAATCCGTTCTCATATATGTGATAAGGCCGACCGTTCCGAGCCCGTTTACATCGACTCCCTCATACAGCTCCTGAGCCGCTTTCATCGTTCTCTTCGCCTGAAAAGAGAGCCTGCGCGACGCTTCCTGCTGAAGCGTTGACGTTGTAAAGGGAGGGGTGGGATTTTTCTTTCTTGTTCCTTTTTTGATGGAAGCCACTTCATACTGCGCGTTTTCAAGTTCGGCAAGCACAGCGTCGCTCTGCTCCTTGTTCGTGATTTTCAGCTTTTTGCCGTTTTTGGAATAAACGGCGGCGGAAAACACCTTTTTCCCGGGAGGATTCGTAAATTTCGCGTCGATCGACCAGTATTCCTGCGGAACGAAAGCGCGGATCTCCTCCTCCCTGTCAACTATCAAACGCAGAGCAACGGACTGAACGCGCCCTGCCGACAGCCCGCGCCTTATCTTGTGGCTGATGAACGGAGAAAGCTTATAACCGATAAGACGGTCAAGAATACGCCTTGCCTGTTGGGCATCCACCAAGTCTATATCTATCGAGCGCGGCTGAGACATACCCTCGGTAACGCCGTGCTTTGTTATCTCGTTAAAGGTTACTCTGTTTTTATCGTTAAGATCAAGCCCGAGCAGTGTTGCGAGATGCCAGCTTATCGCCTCGCCCTCTCTGTCGGGGTCGGTGGCAAGATAGACGTAATCCGAAGAATCGGCTTTCTTTTTCAGATTTTTTACAAATTCCGCTTTGCCCTGAATAACTTCGTATTTGGGGGCAAAATCGTTTTCTATATCAACGGATAGGCGCTCCGCCGGAAGATCGCGGACGTGCCCCATAGAAGCGACAACGTCATAGCCTTTTCCGAGATATCCTTTGATGTTTTTTGCCTTTGCGGGCGATTCTACAATAACAAGTTTTGACATACTGTTTTTTTATTCCTTTCAGGAGCGTTTGTATCTTTTGCCTCCGGCGCTCTGAGCGAGATCCGCTATTTCAAGCGCCGTAAGCGCGCTCAGCACCGCCGAAACAGGCATTGCGCATTTTTCGGTAATAATATCTATATGCTGAAAACTCTCGGTTAAAACTCCGTAAACCGTTTTGCAGCTTTCGCTGAGACCGAAAAGCGCTTTTTCGCGTTTTTCTATCTTTTGCCTGCCCTCTTCGAGCCTTTCAAAGGATAGCTTATCTTCCGCCGCGCCTGCGATATTCGCGTTTTTATCCGCCGTTTCCTCCATAAGTTCGTTTACGGTTTTCACTTTCGACATATCGATTTTGAATCTTTCGGCATACGGAAAAAGCAGGTCGGCCGGTTTTAACGCAATCGTCGCGCCGTCCTCGATAAGCTTGTTTGTGCCCGCATAATCGGGCGAAAGTATCGAACACGGAACGGCAAAAACGTCTCTGCCCTGCTCAAGCGCAAATTCCGCCGTTATGAGACTGCCGCTTTTGACTCCGGCCTCAACAACGAGAACGCCGAGCGAAAGCGCGCTGATGAGCCTGTTTCTAAGCGGAAAAGTATATTTGGTAGCCGGGGTGAACGGAGGAAATTCCGTTACAAGAGCTCCGCCGTTTTTTATCGCGTTTCGCAACGGCCTGTTCGCCGCGAGATAATTTGTTCCGAATCCGCAGCCGAGCACCGCAACGGTTTTGCCGTTGACGCTCAAAGCGCCTCGGTGCGCCGCGGAATCAACCCCGAGAGCGCCGCCGGAAACGACCACCGCGCCGCAGCGGGCAACTCCGCCGCTCATAAGCCCGGTGACCTTAACGGCGTATTCGCTTGCCCTTCGTGTGCCAACTATACCCAAAACAACTCTTGAGTCTATATCGGGGAGCTCACCGTCAACATACAGCACGGCGGGCGGATTCACAATCTCCCGCAGCCTTTGGGGATAGCGGTCGTCGTCGTAATCTATTATCTGCCAGCCGTTTCGCTCACAAAGCCGCGCCATATTCTCCGCATCGGAAAGCTTTGCCTTTTCAAGCCTTGAAATCTGCTTCGAGACAAGAGCGGGGCTCATTTTCCATTCAAGAATATTTGAATCGTAAAGCGCCTTTACACCGCCGAAATCCTTAATTATCTCTTTGAAAAAGGCTCCCTCGCCCAATGCCTTTTGCAGCCAAAGCCAATAAACAGCGTTTTTACTCATTTATTTCCCCGCACCATTTCCCACATTATTATGGCGGCGGCCGTTGAAGCGTTCAGGCTTTCCGCCATTCCGGGCATATTTATCGTTATCAGCTTATCGGCGGCGTTTTTTACTTCATCGGAAACGCCGTTTGCCTCGTTGCCTATAACGCAGACGGAGGAATCGGAAAAACGCGTTTCGCAAACGCTTGACGCGCTGCGCGACGGCACCGCGGCGTAAACGGCAAATCCCTTTTCCTTTACGGCAATCAAATCCCGCTCAAGATTTTCGCTTTGAATAACGGGAAATCTCAGCGCGCTGCCCATTGAGGCTCTAAGCGCTTTCTGATTGTAGACGTCGCAGCAGGAAAAGCAGATTGCCCCGTCTATGCCGAGAGCCTCCGCCGTTCTTATTATAGCGCCTAAGTTTGACGGATCCTGTACTCTGTCCAGCGCGATATACTTTTTGTTTTTCACGATTTCGGGGCGCTTTTCCGGCATTTCGCATACGCAGAAAACACCCTGAGTGTTTTTTGTATCGCTCAGCTTTTCGGCTGTTTCCTCAGAAATAAAATATGCGCTCCGCGCCGTTTTAACCATTTTTTTAAACTGCTCGGGATATTTTTCCGCGGCCTTTTCCGTAATAAAAAAATGAGTTACGGCAATTTCCGAATTTAAAGCATCAAAACAGAGCCTTGCGCCCTCAAGAGCAAATTTTCTTTCAATCCGCCTTGCCCTGTGAGAATCGAAAAGCCTTTTTGAATACTTTATCAGACTGTTATTTTTGCCTGTTATCTTTTCCATACGTTATTCCGGCATATTTTAAGATATAAATTATAATACATTATATGGTGAAAAAGTGCAACACTAAAAAATAAAAAAGGCAAAGAATTTTTCTTTGCCTTTTAAAACACTCTTTTAAAGCGCCGATTTTGCGGTTTCAACAAGGGAAGAAAAGCCCTGAGCGTCCGCAACCGCTATTTCGGCGAGCATTTTTCTGTTGAGCTCGACGCCGGCCTTTTTAAGACCGTTCATAAAGGTTGAATAATTCATACCGTTTGCCTTGCACGCGGCCGAAATACGGCTTATCCAAAGACGGCGAAATTCTCTTTTCTTCTGCTTTCTGCCGATGTAGGCATACTGGCCGCTTTTCATAACCGCCTGCTTAGCGGTTTTGAAAAGATTATGCTTGCTGCCGTAATAACCCTTGGCAGCCTTTAAAACTTTCTTTCTTCTTTTGCGGGTGGCCAAAGCGCCCTTTATTCTTGCCATAACTTAAATACCTCCGATAATAATAGTTTCCTTACAGTGCCGCCGGCAATTTATTTGTAAGGAATAAGTCTCTTCATCTGCTTCTGATTCGTTACATCGCCGACAGCGGTTTTGCGCAGATTTCTCTTGCGCTTTGTGGATTTTTTCGTAAGAATGTGTGAGGTGTAAGCATGAGCGCGCTTAACCTTGCCGCTTTTCGTTTTTTTGAAACGCTTTTTCGCGCCTGTGTGTGTTTTGATTTTAGGCATAATTATTCCTCCCTGTGATTTACTTACTTTGCTTGGACGACAGGAACATAAGTATCTGCCTTCCCTCAAGCTTGGGTGCCTTATCTACGCTGATGTCTTCTCCGAGCGCCGAGGCAAATCTTTCCATATTGCCTACGCCTATGTCGGAGTGAGCCATCTCGCGGCCGCGCAGTCGTATTGAGACCTTGAGTTTATCGCCCTTTGAAAGAAATTTCTTCGCCTGATTTACCTTTGTGTTGAAGTCGCCGGTATCAATATTCAAAGAAAGGCGTATTTCCTTGGTCTCTATCGTTTTCTGCTTTTTGCGGTTTTCCTTTTCACGCTTGGACTGCTCATAGCGGAATTTGCTGTAATCCATGATCTTAACGACGGGAGGCTTTGCCTGCGGAGCGATCTTAACAAGATCCATCCCCCTCTTTTCAGCCTCACTCTGAGCGTCTTTCGCGCTCATAATTCCGAGCTGCTCTCCGTCTGCGGTTATAACACGAACTTCCTTATCCCTGATTTCGCCGTTGAGCTGCGGAGCTTCCTTGCTGATAAAAAACACCCCTTAAAAAAGTTTAAAAGCGCGAACACAAAATGCCCGCACTTCAACCCTTTGATAATTGAATATTTCCCTTTTTGCCTGCGCTAAAGGAGAGAACGAGCCGTGTTCTTCTTTATTGTGAGATTATATTAGCATAGGAAAAAGCGTTTGTCAACACTTTTTTGTATAAAGAACGTGGCTGTATTCCACGCCGTCCTCGCACTGCTGCGAAAGCACGCGCCTGTTCCATAGCGATTTATCGAATTTCGGGAAAAAAGCGTCCGCGTCGCCGCATTCGGCGTTTATCTCTGTGAGGTAAATCCTATCCGCGTATTCCAAAAATTCGGAATAAATCGCTCCTCCGCCTATAACAAACACATCGTCGTTTTCGCAGAGCTTTAACGCTTCGGAGACGCTTTTGCACACCTCGGCGCCCAACGCCTTATAACCGGCGTTGCGAGTTATAACTACGTTTCGCCTGCCCGGCAGGGCCTTTGGCAGGGATTCAAAAGTTTTTCTGCCCATAACAACGGTGCGGCCCATAGTGGTTTCCTTAAAAAATTTCATATCCCCGCGCAGGCGGAAAACGAGTTCGTTTTTTCTGCCTATCTCATTGTTTTTGCCGACGGCGGCTATCATTGAAACGCTCATAATTTCTCCTACTGAGCTATTGGAAAAGATATTTTTCCCATATGTTTATAATCTATCAGCTTTACGTCCGCGCAGTCGGCGCTGTTGTCAAAATCAAAAAAGTTTTTGACTTCGGGATTGAGCCAGAGCTTAGGAGCGGTCAGATCGCCCTGTTCGTCAAAACGGCAGAGCTGCTCCTTAATGCCGTCAATTTGATTTACATATATATGAGCGTCCTTTATACTCCAATCTACCGTGCCGGGCTCAAGGCCGCAAACCTGCGCCAGCATACAGAGCAAAACGGCATACTGCGTAACGTTGAACGGCAGACCGAGAGGCACGTCGCAGCTGCGCTGATGCACCCAGCAGTTGAGCTTTCCGGCCGTAACGTCCCATTCGCTGCTCCAGACGCAGCTTGGAAGCACGGCCGTGTCAAGATAATCGTCCTGCCACAAGGTCATAAGCATACGCCTGTCCTCGGGGTGGTTTTTGAGCTTGTCTATAAGTTTTTGCGTCATTTGAAATTTTCTTACGATATATCCGTAGGCGGTGCCTATGGTATGGGCGTACTCTTTTCCGAAATTCTTATGAACGGCGGTTTTAACAAGTTTTCCATTCCCGTCCGGCAACATTTGCTCCGCGTTCCAAATTCCGTTTTCGTCGATTTCCCATTCGTTCCATATTTTCACGTTTCTGCTTTGCAGCCATCTTACGTCGTTTGACTGCGCCTGATATATCCAAAGCATTTCAAGCACCGCCTGCCTTATAAAAAGCTGCTTCGTCGTGAGAACGGGAAATTCCTCCGAAAGGTCAAAATGAAAATGATGAGACGGTATTTTTATCGAATCAACGCCTGTTCTGTTTTCAACTCTTGTGCCCTCGTTAAGTATTTTTCGGCAAAGGCCGAGATAATCCTTATCCCACTGTGACATAAAAACTCATCCTTTCCTTATCTGTGCCAAGGATACTGCTCCTTGAGCCTTTCAAACTCCTGCGCGCTTGAGGCGAAATGAAATTCGCCCTGCAAGTCGGAGAAAAAGTAAATATAATCCGTATCGGGGCAGTTGATCACCGCGTCCGTTATTTCCGTTCCCGAATTTGTTATAGGCCCTGCGGGAAGTGCGGGGCATCTGTAAGTGTAATAAGCGTCGTAAACGCTGCGGGAAAAGCCGTGATCGAGCAGGGCTTTGGCGTAATAATACGTTACGTCGCATTGCAGCTTTATGCCCCTGTTGATCCTGTTTACAAGGGCGGAAGCTATATTGGCGGCGCTTTCTTTGGTGAGCGCCTCCTCCTGAACTACGGAGCAAAGGGAGATAAACTCATAGAGCGACATACCTTTTTCTTTACAGTAATCGAGTATTTTTGAGCTGAGGCGGCTGTCGAACGCGTCGAGCATTTTTGATACAACATCTTTTGCGGGCGTGTTTTCGCCTAAATCATACGTGGCGGGGAAAAGAAAGCCCTCCAAAATAAAGCCGATGTTCTCTCTGTCCTGCGGAAAATCCTTAAGCCAATCGTAATCGTAGCCCTCGGTTACGGATACGGCGGCGTAAAAATCCTCGGAGGAGCATATATTGTTTTCCTCAAGCGTTTTGGCAATGTCAAAGACGTTATAGCCCTCAGGTATCGCCACCCTTACGGTTTTATGGCTTATATCGGGGTTTTGGAGCTTTTGCGCTATCTCCTCATAGCTCATTGCGGAATTAAGATAATATTCCCCGTTTATGTAGGTGAAATCGGGATAATGCCTGTCCATCCACATAGTCCAGACGGAATTGTCTATAACTATTTTGTTATTCATCAGCTTGTCAGCGATTTGGTATTCAAAATCGTTTTCATTTATTACAAGGGTATATTCCGTAGTCTCGCCCTTTTCCGAACCGTCTATATCGCTTTTTATTGCTGAGTATATCCAAACGCCCGCGGCTATGACCGAGGCGATTATAACGACGGCGGCGATTATCCACGCTTTTTTCTTCATATTCTAAACCTCCTGCGCTTTCAGCATATTTGTTGTGCCGCTCTGCCCCAGAGGGATACCGGCCGTGATTACAACTATATCGCCTTTTTTGATAATTCCCGTTTCAAGAGCCACCTCTACCGCGTGCTCAAACAATTCGTCCGTGTTTGACTTTTCGGAGCACATAACGGGAATAACGCCCCATGAAAGATTATTTTGCCTTCGCACTTTGGCGCTGGTGGTGGCGGAAATTATGGGGCAATTCGGCCTGTATTTTGAAATCTGGCGGGCGGTGTTGCCGCTTTTCGTAACGGTGATTATCGCCTTCGCGTTAAGGTCGTGCGCCGTGGTGACGGTGGCGTGTGAAATGGCGGAGGTTATATCTCTCTTTCCGTGCTTCGGCATCACCTTTTTGAACTGCTCAACATAATTTATGTCACGCTCCGTCGTTTCGGCTATTGACGCCATGGTTTTAACCGATTCAACAGGGTGGGCTCCCATAGCCGTTTCGCCCGAAAGCATAAGAGCCGAAGTGCCGTCGTAAACGGCGTTCGCAACGTCGGTTATCTCCGCTCTCGTGGGGCGCGGATTCGTTATCATCGATTCCAGCATCTGCGTTGCCGTAACAACTATTTTTCCGGAGGCGAACACCTTGTGAATTATCATTTTCTGAAGCGCCGGAATATTTTCAAACGGTATCTCAACGCCCATATCGCCGCGGGCTACCATAATACCGTCCGCCTCTTGGATAATTCCGTCTATATGCTCAACGCCCTCGTGATTTTCTATCTTCGCGATTATTTTCACGTCGTTCCAGCCGAGAGCGTGGCAAAAATCGCGCAGATACGCTATGTCGGCGCCCGTTCTGCAAAATGAAGCCGCTATGAAATCAAATCCCATTTCCGCTCCGAATTTCAGATCCTGCATATCCTTTTCAGAAAGATAAGGCATTTCGAGGGAGACGTTCGGCACGTTGACCCCCTTGTGGTCCGTGAGCAGACCGCCATCGTCAACGCGGCATATTATATCGTTATCCTTTATATCCGTAACGGTCATTGAAACAAGGCCGTCGTTTATAAGTATTTTAGTGCCCGCGCCGAGTTCCTGCGGCAACCGTTTATATGAAACGGAGCACTTTTTGCCGTCGCCCTCCACCTCATCGGAGGTGAGAACATAAGTTTCGCCTTTTCTTACCTCAACGCCCTGCGGTTCGGCAAAGGAACCGAGGCGTATTTCGGGCCCTTTCGTGTCGAGCAGGGTGGCAAGCGGCGCGTCAAGTTCCTCGCGAACATGCCTTATATTTTCAAACCAAACCTTAAAATTATCGTAATCCGCGTGGGAAAAATTAAATCTTGCCACGTCCATACCCGCTTTTGCGAGCTTTCTGAGCACATCCTTTTCGCAGGAGGAGGGGCCGATGGTGCATATAATTTTGGTTTTTCTTTTTGAATTTATCATTGCTTTACCTCACAAATCACCGATAGATAATATTATAGCAAAAAATAAAGTAAAAGCAATAAAAATCGCCCCGTTTTTATCAAGTAAAAAGCATGGTCGGCTTTTTACCTCGCGAAATTCGCGCGAGAGCGCCGAAAAGCGCCCTTTTTTTGCCGTTTACACCCGTTTTTTCTTGAACGCCGCCGCTTTTTCTGATATAATTTTCATACGGTTATTTTTCGGATATTTCAAGAGGATTTACGGATATGGAAAAATACAAAAAATATTTGAATAACAATTATAAATTCGGCAAGGTGACTTTTGCCGCTATACTGTGCGCGATTTTTGTAATTTCAAACTTTTACGGATTTGTTTACGAAGTTATCTTCTACTATTTTAACGGCGGAATGAAAGATATTTACTGGCGCGGAGGCTGTTTCGGCCCATGGATAATCATCTACGGCATCGGCGCTCTGCTCATCTATTTCACCGCGTATAAGCGCAGGAAAAAGCCGCTTGAGGTGTTTCTGATAAGCGGCTTGGGCTGCGGCGCCCTTGAATTTCTCACCGGAGCGGGCTTTTATTATCTTATGGACGGAACAAGACATTGGGATTACAACACCGAAATTTTGAATTTCGGAAATATCGGCGGTTTCGTATGCCTGCGTTCGGTTCTTGTTTTCGCCGTATCCGGTATGCTTCTCATATATGTAATAGTGCCGCTTTTATACTATCTCGCAAAAAAGATGAACAGAAAGGTTTTTCTCGCGGTTTGCTTTACGCTTTTCGCAATATATGCCGCCGATCAGCTTTACAGTTCGCTGATAACCGCCGTTTTTCCGAATTTGCCCGACGCATATGACATTTACGGAAATCTCGGTTTCAAATTTATGGAATTTTAAAAGAGCGTTATAATAATGGAATTTTATGAACTTTTAAAAGAAATAGTCGGCTTTATTCCCGATGAATTTCAGCTTTTGAGGGAGCTGTCGGCTCTTGCCCTGCCATGGGTTATGGGAATATGCACTGCCGCCACCTGCTTTTTCGGCCATAAGCTGCACGGGATTTGGAAAGCGTTTTTGTTTTTTTGGATAGGCTTTTTCTTTCCTCTCTTAATAATTCAGCTTATTTTAAAACTTGACGGGGCGCTGTTTTGGATAAGCGTTGCCTTGTGCGCGGCGCTTGGCGTTTTGTGCGCTGTAAAATCCAAAAAGCTGCATAAAATAGAGCTTTTTGTTACAACATTTTTTCTGGTGTTCATTGCCGTTCCGCCCTACCTTTCTTTTCTCGGAAATTTGGGAAGCGCCGCGGCGGGATTTATAACGGCTGCGGTTGCCGCTATACTGAGCATCAGATACAAATATATTACCGTTATAGTAACGACCGGATTTACAGGCGCTTTTCTGCTTTTCGGTATGATAGAGAATATAACCGGACTTTCCCACACGCTTATTACGGCGCTTGCCGTTTTTGCAGGGCTCGCGGGCATAGCGGTTCAATGCTTTGTTGAGAGAAAAGAACTGAAAGAAACGAGCGAGCATCTAAAAAAGAGAAAGGAACAGATAAAATCCGTTCCCGATAAAATAAAATCGCATAAGGAAAGTTAAAGCGCGGGTATAAAAACCCGCGCTTTAATTATGCAGTTATCCCGCGCACGGCGGCGCGTTTTTTTCTAAGCTTTTTACGATGCTTTACGATTGCCTTTATTATAAATACAATAATCAGAAGCAAAAGCGCTGCCGCGATAACGGCGGCGATTACCGCCAAAGCAACGGTAAATCCTGATAAAACATACACTCTGCATATCGCCGTAAATCCTCCGTAACTCGCTTTAACAACCGTTTGGCCGGCACTTTTTGCCATGAGATTTCCGTTTTCGTCTATTTCGGCAACGTCCGAATCCGTAACGCTCCACCGCGCCTTGCCGGCATTGATGTTCTCTCCCAAAGCGGACACGCCGAAAGCGTATTTCCCGTTGACAACGGTAAATAGCATACTTTTATCAAGTTCGGTATAAAGAGCGTCCGAATACGGCAAAAGCGAGAGCGGGATTTTGCCCGAATCGCTGATTACAGCGGGAGACTGCGAGCCGACGGTTATTTCGGCCGCCTCGGCGTCTGTATTGGCCGCGTAGACCGAAAGCGTGTCGTTTTCCGCCGATTTTGTTAAGAATATATTTTCCGCCCCGTCAAGACTTTCCGCCTTCACCGTTATATCTCCGTTTTTTGTGTAAACACGGAAGAAACCGGCGCCGCTTTCGTCCTCAAAACGGTAAACGCCCGTATCCTGCCGTGAAAAGACCTTTTCACCCGCTTTTGAATCGTAAATAACGCCGTTTCTATCCGAAACGGAAATATTATCCGCTGAGCAGGAAAGCGTGTAAACGGGGACGATCTCGGAGCCGTTTTCCGACTTTATCTCAACGGTTATCTTCGTTCCGTCGCTTTTAATCTGTTCCAAATCAAACGTGAAATACGATTCTGTCACCTTTGCGCCGTCGGGCTTTCCGCGATAGCCGTCCGCTCTCGCGGCCTTATCGAGTTTTACCGCGGGTTTGCCGTCGAGCGTTACGAAAATAAAGCCGTCCTCTTCCTTTAACGCCGCGTCGCCGTCTGCATACAGGGTAAGCTTATCGTGGCCGCCGCAATCAACAACGGTGTCCGTACCGTCGCCCTCAAAATAAAAATACGAATCGTTTCCCGCGCTGCCGTCTATAATATCGTCGCCTCTGCCGCCGACAAGAACGTCGTTTCCGTCTCCCGATTCAAGATAATCGTCGCCGTCGCCGCCGTAGAGCGTATCAAGCCCGCCGTGCGCCCCGGGAGAAGTCAGAACACCCGCCTTTGAATCGCCGAGCAAAACCGCTCCGTCTATATTCGTTACGGTAAGAACGCTTTGAGAACCGCTTACAACGCTTTTGCCCTTTTCGTCGGAGAGCTCGATGCTTTCATTTTTTTCGTCTATGTCAAGCATATGCGCAACGGAATGCGAAAAGAATTTGTCGCCCGTGTTGCGGTTTTGGTGTTTTATCGCGTTTTTGAAAAGGCCGTATTCAAAAGAACCCACTATGAAATCATGCTCGTTGACGTGGTCGACCGTTTGCCAATAATCAAACCCGCGGTAAACCTTGCCGAATACGGGAGCGTTGTCGTAATAAAGCGTGCCCGTCATCTGCGCCGCGTTAAATGTTTCACCGTGCCAACCGTAATACTGAGCGATTTCGGTCGCGAGCGCCCCGCCGAGCGAATGACCCGTTGAGGAAAACGTATAATCTGAATTTGACAAAATATAGTCTTTCGTAAGCTCAAGCGTATCGTTTATCTGAGGCGCGTCGATGGAAATAAGGCCGAATTCGGCGTCGTTTATGCCGTCCTTGCCCAAAGCGTCGGAAGTGCCGCGAAAAGCAAGAACTATTTGCTTTGAATCTTCGTTCTTATAAGCGCAGGCAAAAAATCCGCTGCTTTCGTTGACGAAGACCTCATCGACCGTCCATTCCCCGACGTATTTTTTCAGCATATCGCCGTTGCCGATTTTCGCTTCGGAATTTTTAAGCCAAAGGCGGCCGGACTTTTTCAAAACGTCGGTACCGTCAACTATTTCCGCCACGGTTTTCCCCTCGCAGCCCGAAAGCTCGCAATACGAAAGATTGCTGAAAAGCATATACTGTATATCGGTTACATCGGCAGAGCCGCCCAAAGCCGCGCCGCTTGCCGCCGACGCCGCCGTTTGCGGAAGTATAGCAGCGCATATGAGAGAAAAAGCGGCAAGAATAATTTTGAGTTTACTTAGTAAAGAGCCCATAATACATTCTCCAAGTGTTTTATAGCTGAGGGAAGCCGTTTGGATATTCAAAATTCCCTCAGTTTTCGCAATATCCCCGATTCTTAACTACGTCTTTAAACCGTACAGTTTAAACGCATCGTTTTTTAATTCCTGCGCGTATAGCCCCACCACATCGGATATATTAAAGAGCATAGCCTTTGAATTGCCGATCATTCCGTCTTTGATAACGCCTTTTTCATACGCAATATTCTGAATTGTGTACCAAGGTTTTACGGGAAAAATTCCCGATTCTATAATCCATTCATCAGGAGGATATATTTCGTTGATTTCATCGCTTAAAGGGAAATAGTTTTTTATATCGTCGGGAAGCAAATCCTCAACATAGTGCATCGCGGTTAATTTGTAAATATCAACACCGAGCATAAGAGCTTTACCGCCATTGCTTATTAAATATTGCAGACCGTCCTTGACTTCGTTTTTTGACTTGCCCCAAGCGGAGATGCGGAATATTCCCTCGTTTGTAACAGTATCGGGCATTTGTCTGAAAGTATCGGCTATAACGCCCATTGCGCTTTGTTTGCAATCTTCGGGTAATATTTGAATTTTAGTTGTAATGCCAAGCAATTTATCTTTTTCAGTCAACGGGAACTCTTTACTCAATCTTAAAGATGGCATAAATATACTGCCTTTTTTGCCAACAACATCCTTTAACGCACAAATAACTGTTTTCGCTCCGCCGTCAACATATCCAAAGCTGCTTAATGAGCTATGCACTTCAATTTCATCGCCTGTTTTTACGCCTAAGTCAAGCAGCCCGTTTATTATATCTTGTTTTGTAACGGTTTTCATAAATCTTATTTATATTCCTTTACTATTTCAACAACCTCAATATCACCGTCAACAAGCATTTCCGAAACCGATGATTCATCAAAGCCCTTGTTCGCCCAATATTCTTCGGCAAGAATAAGGTTTTCTTTTTCCGTTAATCTGCCGTTAAAGCATTTTTCCGCATCACCGTAAAACACATTTCCGTTTATTTTTAACTTAACAATCTGAAATGTCGGTCTGCCTAAACCAATAAAATAATCAAACCAATTTTCAGCCTCACGCAATGTTTTTGAAACATACAGACAAGCCAATCTTGAGGGGTAATCAGAATATTTATCTTCTCTGACTTTTTCTAATGCCAATTCCCGCAATGCCACAGAGGTGTGGTGTTCAAGTTCAACATTCTTGTATCTCTCAGGATAATTATAAATATCATTAACTATATCAACTTTTTCATTAACTCTTTTCCAAACGCCGTTATGATGATTTTCATCAAAAATTATATGCTGACCTAAAAACATAGGCTTTTCGGTTACAACATGATAAGCCGTTAATTCTGCCATACCTATAATCAAATGATTCCTTTCATTAAATAAAACAAATCAATCCGTATATTCAACCGTGTAATCATCGTTGCTGTTGACTATAACTGCCTGACTGTTTGTAAGCACTATAAAATTGAGATTCGGGTATTCGCTTATTGTTTTATCGATCAAAGCGCTGTATTCCTCACTGCTTTTATAATGGGGCAGTATATACGCATTTATCAAATTAAGCGACTTATAATCCGTAAGTAGCTTAGCGTCATTTTTATTATCAAGATTGGAAACATATTCGATGGACGGGCACGCAACGCATGAGCCCGCGCTTGCGCCGATATAAATCTTTTTACGCGCGAAATCCCTTAATTCGTTTAAAACATTTTTCTGTTTTATCTGCTGTAATAAGTAAAAGCAGTTACCGCCCGCGACATAAAGCGCATCGATCGTATTGAGCTTTTCAACGATTTCTTCTTTGCTCTGCGTTGAAAGCTCAATATCAATTATTTTATATCCCATATTTTGCAGATCCGTTTTATTTTGCGCCGTATAACTGCGATCCTTTTCCACTTCGGACGCTGTTGGGATAAAGCCGACCGCGGAGCCCTCTTTTACATATTTTTTAATTATCCGCATATTGCCCGAAAGTAATATTTCCATTTAATAGCTTTGCCTTTCTGTTACCGTACTTATTTAATAATATCATAAGGAGTAATAAAAGTCCAACAAATAAAAAAAGGTCAGAGTATCACAAGACACCCTGACTTATCTTTATAATCCGAAATGTGTATCGGATTATGCTTTTTACTTAATGCCGATTCGCATACGGTAACAAAAGCCGATGTCAAATTCATCGCTGCCGTAAATTGATTTTACCTTTTTCTCAAACAGTTCAATATCTTTTTCAATCAAATCAGGGTGTATTTTGAGTATTGTCTGCAAGCTGCCTTGACTGAGAGCAATGCCGATAAATCTGTTTGCATTGCATTTTTCCTGATTCATAAAAACAATCTCTCTGCAATACCTGAAATAGCCGCTTTGCCTGATATTTTGCAAATGCATATCCTTATTCCAACGCTGAAAGGTTTTGTTAATATCTTTATTTTCATATTCAATTAATTTAACTTTATTGTAAAACTGCATATAGGCCGATTCCGCCTCTAAGCCGCATACAGGCGGCCAATCGCAGTCTATCGTAGCAAACACTCCGTTAGATTTCAGAATACGGTCAACTTCTTTTAAAGTGTTGGCGGGATTCATCCAATGAAACGATTGCGAGCAAATAACAATATCCGTTGAATGTTCGGGCAAAGTTGTACTGTCGGAATAAGCCTTAATGAATGAAATGCCGCTGCTTTTCCGCTTTGCGATTGAAAGCATTTCATCGTTTGGTTCAATGCCGATTATGTTATCGCACTTGCCGAGCCAAGCCATAGTTGACAGACCTGTTCCGCAGCCTAAATCAACGATCTGTTCGGGCTTGCGTTCAAGATATTTCATCACCATATTACAGGCGAACGCGGGAACGGCAGGTCTGCTGTTTTCATAAAGCTGAGCAAACCCCGAAAAACGGTTTGAATTGATTTTGTCGTTTTGAATATCATTTAACTTGTTATCCTTAATTTCCATATTATCACCTGATTTAATTATAACCGATAATCTCAATATGTAAAGAAACTGTTTGTTGCTGTTAAACGCGAAGTTATTTTGACTGAAATTATATATTTATGTCGAAAAACGAGCCTTTCGGTTTTTGGCAAACATCCCATAATTCCGTATAAATCGCTCCCCCATTTTGCCCTTTGTTAATCAAATTAAATATTTGTCTGAAATTAACGTAAGTCGTTTAACTTTTATACGGCACGCCGTATAGCTTTCGTTCCTTTCACAATCATAAAAACAGAGATGGCTGAAATCATAAAGAAAACACACGCGCCAACACAGTTTCCCATAATGATTCGGAACTCTTCGGAATCACCGAATGCCGAGATCATCGCAGATTGAAGAGAATAAACCGAAATGGCGGCAACGGCAAGAGAAAGCGCTTTACTTGCCGATAAAACAGGATCGTTGTATTTTCGGTAAATTACCACATTCCTTATTGCTGTTATCGCTGTGTAAAATGTGTAGGCCGCCATTGCGTAAATCATATATCCAGGATATGTGATGATATGCCCCATATACAGAGTAATACAGTGAATGCCTAAAAGGGCAAAATTCAAAATCAGCATAATAAATGCGCTGTTTCTGTACTTTTTCCATTTTTTAACGATATTCACTTTTTTATGACCAAGCAGTAAAGAAAAGCGAATCGTGCTTAGCGTCAGGTAATAAAAAGCAAGCGTTCCGGCCCAAATTGAGCGGGCTGCAACGCCGTTTACTCCTTGCAAAACCGCATACGCCAAATTGACGACAAAACTGAAATACAGCAGAACCTCCGCCCGCAGGCGACTGTCTTTTTGTAGCTTTTTTACCGTTGTCCGAAGCTGTGATTTTTTATCCGTCTCTTTCACTTTAAAAAGTCTTTTCTTAATCTAAATTTTTTCTTTTCCGCTTGGAATAATGCAGCTCATACAGACACCGACAATCTGTTCTATGGAGTCAGCGCAGTCATTCCCTATCCATTCCTTAACAATAGCCATAAGGCCGCCGATATAAAACATAATAATATAGGATTTATCTTGCTCCGCAAAATGAAATCTTTCCAATATCGGCGAAAAAACGTTTACAAACAACTGCCTAAACGTACCCTCTGTATTCAAAGAAGCGGGATGAGAAAGCGCGATCTTGAATAAGCGCTTATTCTCTCTTACAAATTCAAAATACGGTCTGAGATATTCGGGTGAAATGAAAATCAAATCTTCCGGATGTTCAGATGTCAGCCGTTTTTTTATATCGGCAAGTTCCGAAGAATATCGCTGAAAGCATTTGTTGTTTGTGTACTCCACGCATTCGTTTAATAGGTCGTCGATCGTTTCATAATGCAGATAAAAGGTGGAACGGTTGACTCCGGCTTTTTCGCATATTTCTTTCACGGTAATATACTCAAAATCCTTTTTCGCCAGGCACTCGATCAAAGCCTCGTCCATACGTGAGGCAGTACTGAAATACTTGCTTTTCAAATTTTTCAACCGTCCCGCCGCCTT
This sequence comes from uncultured Clostridia bacterium, assembly GCA_947623505.1. GTDB lineage: Bacteria > Bacillota > Clostridia > Oscillospirales > Acutalibacteraceae > Eubacterium_R. Next base: position 87,846 of record CANQGT010000001.1, read on the forward strand.
TCTCAGCTAATGCGCTCTTAATCCTCGTTGCCGGCAATTTCCGTTGCAAGGCGAATGATATCGCCCGCATATTTGTTTTTGCTTTTCTGCAAAATCCGCTTATATATCGGATAATTCACGGCCATTCCCGCAAAACCGATGATACCGACAACTATTCCAAGCCCCGTGAATACTGCCGTTCCCGTTCCGATGACGCCCATCGACAGGCACATTCCCGTTCCGGCAATCAGAGCGCTTATAACGCCGAATGTGTAGGTAAAAATCTGAGCAGGCGTTTTCGCCGCCCTGTCCAGCTTGCGGAGCGCAACCACTTTTGACGCACTCTTTTTTGAGTACTCGTTTACAATAGCCTCTGCATAAATCTTATCTGTGTTCATAATTCAATACCTCCATTTGATTTTGTAACTACATTATAACAAGCAGAATATTGAAATTGAACGACACAATTGCGGATTTCTGTCGAGTTGGCGTTCATTTATTCTCATTTAATATTATTATAGCATAAATTTATGTTCTTTTCTACTTTCGTATGTAAAGTACCTTATCTGTCGTTTACTGTGTTTTTGAGAAACTCATCAAGATTTTCAGATAAATTTATTTTGACCTGCGGTTCCGTCAATAACGCCATTTTTAGGCTTTGCGACGCAAAGGTATTTTGTGTTTGCTCCTTAAAATAAAAACTGCCGCCTTTTACAAAGAAAACAGCGGCAGGGGCATAAGCCGAGCGCCGATAAAGCAGTATTTCTTTAAAATACGAAATTTTTGCACAATAACGCGTTAAAAACCGCCGATATGCGTCAGCTTTGCGAGGCTTTTGGCAAAAATACGGGGAATTTTGCTCGAGGAACAAATGATCCCTTATCGGCATTCGGCTTATATTCCCGTGTTATTTAGAATTTGCAGGCAACATCGGTGAAAAAGTAGCTTAATGTATCTACGGAATCGCCCTTATCAAAAAGCGCTTTAAATTCTTCGGCGGTGACCCACCTTGTTGTTTTGACTTCGGCGGACAAAGCGTTTTTTAAATTTACCTCGCCGTCATATTCAAAGAGCCACACATCCACAATATCGTTAAACGGCTTGCCGTCCACGGTTTTTCGTACACGCGAAAACAGCAATTTTCCGCTTTCGGGCGAAAGATCTATTCCGACCTCCTCCTTTACTTCACGAATAGCGCCCCGAAGGCTTGTTTCACCCTTTAACACCGAGCCGCCGACGCATTCCCATTTAAGAGGGAAGGTCGGGCGGTCGGCTGCGCGCTGAGATATGAGCCATTGACCTTTTGAATTTTTTATCCATATATGGACAACAAGATGAAAAAAGCCGTCCGGTATCTTCTCGCCTCTTATATGCGTTTTGCCTGTCGACTCGCGGTTTTCTGTATATAAATCCCAAAGCTCCATAATAATTTTCTCCTATGAAACAACAAAGCGAGGAATGACCTCGCTTTGTATGTTTCCGTATCTTTGTTTATTTTGCGAGCGCTCCGACGGTCATCATATAATCGCCTATCTGGACTCCGAATTCGGGGCCGCCCTCCATTATAAGCTGCTGATCCGCCGTCATTTGGAACATATCGCCCGTGCCGAGCAGGATTTTAAGTGCGGAGGTGGGGCAATCGAATTTCATATTGAAAAACGGCTTTGCCCTTTTGTATTCTCCCCTGCCCGCGCGGGATTTGCCCGCCTTGACGCGGATATACGCGGTGCATTCGGGGTGGCCTACTACCTCCCACTGATAGCAGCGGTCGGGAGATTTGAGAGCCCATTCGTGAATTGCCGGATGCCCGAGCTTATTAAGCTGGCTTATTCCGCTTGAAAGCAGATAGAAATAAAGCTTGCAAAGCAAAACGGAGGTAAATTCATCGTTTTCGGGCGGTTCGGGAATATTGAGCAGGCTGCTCATTTTAAGCAGCACCATCATAAATTTTATAAATTTAGGCAGCGATTTTATCTTCATTTTCGGGAGCTTTGCCATATTGCCCTTCATAAAGGCGTTCATTCTTTCCATAGAGGAAAATTCAAGCTCCCCGTCTATTTTTTTATCGCCCTGATATTCGCCCAGCTTAACGGACCACTCGCCGTTTTCAACGATAAAATGAACGGCCTCTTTCGGCTGCCCCTCTACCAAAGCCGAAACCTGATACACGGCGTCAACGCCCTCAAACTTTTTCGCAAGCTCGGGAACGTCCGTGGCTATGGTTTTAAGAAGCGGCAGCGCGCCCGCCATAAACACTTTGTTGGCAAATCGTGTTTCGTCACTTGACATAGTAACACTGTCCTTTCATAAAATTATCCGTGAAAACGGGGATATTAAAATTCATCGTCCCACGCGTCGTCCGCCTCAAAATCGGCGTGCATCATTTCCTGTATAGTCTCGGCAATTCCGTTGGCGTCTATCTTCGCGAGAGCGAGCAGATCCTCCTGAAGTCCGATAGTGGAAAACGCGTTTTGATGGCCGAGAGTTTTAAAGGCGCATGCTTTACCGGATTTTGCGACTACCTCCGCAACGGCGGAGCCGAGACCGCCCATAACCTCGTGATCCTCAACGGTGATTATGCGGCGCGTATCCATAACGGCGCTGAGTATAGCCTCCTCGTCTATCGGCTTTATGGTGTGCATATTTATAACTCTCGCCTTTATGCCGCCGTCCGCCTCAACCATACGCGCGGCCTGCATAGCCTCGAAAACGCAGGAGCCGCAGGCGATAACGGTTATATCTGTGCCGTCGTTCATAAGGGTGGATTTATTCCACTCGAATTTGCAGTCCTCCACGTTTTTGTAAATAACCTGATCGAAGCCTCTGTTTATACGGATATAAACGGGGCCTTCTATATCGTAAGCCGCCTTAACGGCGTGATAAGTCTCCGCTCCGTCGCACGGGCAGATGACCGTCATATTCGGCAGACTTCTCATACAGGCCATATCGATAAGCGAATGATGTGTGGAACCCGCCTGACCGAAAGAGGTGCCGGCGTGGGTGGCTATAATCTTTACGGGGATATTCTGATAGCATATATCGGTGTGTATCTGATCAAGCGAACGGGCGGCGGCGAATATCGCGAAAGTGGAAGTGAAAGGAATAAGTCCGTTTTTCGCGAGTCCTGCCGAAACGCCGAAAAGGTTCTGCTCGGCAATGCCGACGTTGAAAAAGCGCTCGGGGAATTTTTCTCCGAACATACCTATTTTTGTTGATTTTGCAAGATCGGCCGTAAGGGCGACAACGTCGCCGTGTTCCTCGCCGAGCTCGCAAAGGGCGATACCGTAACACTCAGCAGTTGAAAGCTTGGTGGTATCCGTCATAGTATAAGTCATTCCGCCCATAGCTTACGCCTCCTTTTCCGCGCGCTCGCAACGCGTCTTATAATATTTGTCAAGGGAATCATAGGCCTGCTGCACCATAGCGTCATCAAGCGAACCGTAGTGCCAAAGATAATTATCCTCCATAAAATCTACGCCCGCGCCCTTGAATGTGTCCATAATCACGGCGGTAGGCTTGTCTCCGCCGTCCTGATGATTTTTGATGGCCGCTTCAATCGCATTGTTGAGCTCTTTGAAATTGTGCCCGTCAACGCGCATAACGTTGAAGCCGAACGCCTCAAACTTTTTGTCCACGGGCTCGATGCTCATCTCGTCGTTTACTCTGCCGTCTATCATACATTTGTTATTATCGACAAAAACAACTACGTTTGAGAGTTTAAATTGCGCGGCGCTCATAGCCGCCTCCCAGTTTGAGCCCTCGTTGAGCTCGCCGTCGCCCGTTACAACGTAGTTCATATAGTCGATACCATTTACTCTTCCGGCAAGGGCAAAGCCGACGGCAAGAGAAATGCCGTGACCGAGAGAACCCGTTGAGCAGTCAACGCCGTTTACCTTGTTGCAGTCAAGGTGCATTCCGATTTTCGCGCCCGTGAGGTTGAAAATGTGCAGTTCCTCCTCCGGCATAAAGCCGTAGTCAACGAGAACGGGGGCGTAGCCGACCGCCGCGTGACCTTTTGAGAGAACAAAGCGGTCTCTGTCCTCCATTTTGGAGTTATTGACGTCCAGCTTCATAAAGCGGTGGTAAAGTATCGTCATAACGTCCATTGCGCTCATGGCGCCGCCCAGATGGCCCGAGCCGCCCCACACCGCCGTTTTGATGGTGAGGCGTCGTAACTCATCGGCCTTTTTCTCAAGGCGGAGCCATTCCTCTTTATCAAACGGCTTGTAATTTGCAGGCATAAATTTTTCCTCCTTAAAAATTATTTATTTTATCGGCGAAAGGTCGAGTTCGGGATGTTTCGCCTGAACCGCTCCGAACGCGTCCTCCGCTATATCTATCGCAAGCCTTATATCATCATCGGTTATTGAAGCGTTTATAAAATGATTATGGTGCGACGCAAGGAAAAGCCCCCTTGAAACGCATTCCGCTATCCATTCCTGGTGGAGCATAAGGCTGTCGTCATTTGCTATTCGCAGATAGAACAGCGCCGGCTCGCCTGAAACAACAAGATTAAATCCGTGCTCCTTTCCGGCGGCAACGAAACCTTCGGTGATTTGCGTGCCGATTCTGCGGAACATATTGGGAATATCCAGCTTTTTCATTTTCGGTATGCAGGCGAGGCACGCCGCGAAAGGCTCGGCGCTCATCCAATAAGAACCCGTGTAAGTTACGGACGACGCTGTGGCTTTCATATGCTCGCCGCCGCAAAGAGCGGACATATTGTAGCCGTTTGCGAGCGCCTTACAGAAGCATATAAGATCCGCCTTTATTCCGTAATAGTGGTCGGAGCCGGCGATATCAAGGCGAAAGCCGGTGCGAACGTCGTCAAAAATAAGTACAATGCCCTTTTCATCGCAGAATTTGCGCACGGCCTGCCAATATTCCTTGTTCGCGACTTCGTTATCCTTAAAATTGCCGTGGTCGTAAGGCTGGGCGATTAGTCCTGCAACGTCTCCGCCGCATTCGTCGTAAGCCCTTTGCAAAGCGTCAAGATCAAACCATGGAACAACGACGTTGTTTTGCACTTCCTCGGGGAGAATGCCCGGATAATCGAGCTTCTGAGCCCACTGAAAATCGCCGTGATAGTATCCCTGAAGGAAGAATATCTTTTTCTTGCCCGTATGCGCTCTTGCTATCATAACGGAAAAGGTGGTGGCGTCCGAACCGTTTTTCATAAAGAACGCCCAGTCGGCGCTGGCAACGGTATCTTTGAGCAGTTCGGCGCATTCAACCATTTTATAAGACGGAGAAGTGGTGCAGTTGCCGATTTTAAGCTGAGCTATCGCCGCCGCGTCCACGTCGTCGTCACAATAGCCGAGAACGTTCGGGCCGTATGCGCACATAAGATCAAGATACTTATTTCCGTCCACATCCCAAAAATAGGTTCCCTTGGCGTGATCGCTCATAAGCGGCCATTTTGTTATCGGAAGAAACAGACCCTCGCTCGGGCCGAGATGCCCGTAAACACCGGAGGGTATGGCGTTCAGCGCCCTGTTGAACCATTCCTGGCTTTTTTCGTGTTTATATTCGGGATATTTACTCATAATCAACTCTCCTAATCTGTAATTTATCCGTGTTGTCAGCCGAGATAAGCGGCTACCCTGTCAAGTATGCGGTTGAGATTATCCACCATTGAGATCATACCGGCCATATAGATATTGCCCTTGCAAAGCTCCGCAATAGTGGAGACAGAGCCGGTAAAGAGGCCGTAAGCAAGGTCTATATCCGCAAATTCCATAACGGCGCGCGGATTTTCGGGCTTTGATTTTGTCGTTTTAAAAACGTGATCTTTAACGGATATTGTGGCATAGCAGGTGTTTTTTATACCCATCGAAACATCGCCGTCAACGGTGCTTGACGCGGTAAACATAGAAACGGAATCGGAATTCGCGAGCGCCGATATTGCCCCCGCTATCGTGTAGAACGTGAGCACGGTGGACTCCTCGAAAAACGCCCTATCTTTTAGATCTTCCTCGCTCGGACGCAACAGCTTTGTCATTCTGTCCGTCAGCTTAGTAAAGGGGCCGAGCAGGAATGTGAGCACCTGCACCATACCCTTGGACGGCATACCGGGTTTGGAATCGTCGATAAGCGCGTTGAATTTGGCCGGAGTAGCGAAATTCATCTTGCAGGTGCAACCGTCCGCGCCCTCGGTCATTTTACATCCGTCTTTCGTAAAATGAAATGTTGCGCAAGGACCGTTTGTAACGTCGAAACACAGGGAGACAGGCTTTTTGAGCGTTTTAAGAATCTCTTTCGCCTCGCCGTCGATCTCGCAAAGATTTTCGAGAGTGGCAAGCACGCCGTACATATTCACATATGCCATTGCTTTTGCTTCTTTCAAATTTATTCCTCCTTTTAGTAAACGGTAAGAATTAAAACAACTTATATATATGAAAAATTATATCATATTTTTGCCTTCGCTTTCAATAATTAAGAGCGCCAAAAAAAGGGAATGATTTTAGTCATAATAAACAAAGCGCCGCCCCGATAATGAAATCGAAACGGCATATTAAATAAAATTATAGCGAATCAGATAACAAATCCTACCTTTTTCATAACCTTGCTGAGAGTTCTTGCCGCAATTCGCGAAGCCTTTTCCGCCCCTGCCTTTTCACATTCCGTAAGATAAGCCTTATCGGCAAGAATGCGCTTGTATTCCGCCTGAACGGGTCTCAGTTCCTCAACAACGGCCTCTCCCACGGCCTTTTTGAAATCGCCGTAGCCTTTGCCTGAAAAATCGGCCTCTATCTGTTCAAAGCTCTTTTTTGTGACGGCGGAATAAATAGTCATCAGATTATTTATACCGTCCTTGCCCTCGCCGAAACGAACGCAGGTCTCGCTGTCCGTAACGGCGGATTTAAATTTGTTCATAATTACGTTCGGCTCGTCGTTGAGCATTACCGTCGCCCTCGGATTAAGATCCGATTTGCTCATTTTCTTTTTCGGATCGGCAAGGCTCATTACCCTTGCGCCGAATTTCGGAATAAACGGTTCGGGAAGCGTAAAAACGTCGCCGTAAATACCGTTGAAGCGTTTCGCAATATCTCGGCAAAGCTCAACGTGCTGTTTCTGATCGTCGCCAACAGGCACCACGTCCGCCTGATAGATAAGAATATCGGCCGCCATAAGGCAGGGGTAAGTAAAGAGGCCTGCGTTGATATTATCGCTGTGCTGAGCCGATTTATCCTTAAACTGCGTCATACGCCCGAGCTCGCCGAATTGGGAATAGCAGTTGAGTATCCACGCAAGCTGGGAATGAGCCGGCACCTGCGACTGAATAAACACAACGCCGCGCTGAGGGTCGATACCGAGCGCGAGGAGCATAGCGAACATCTCGTGCGTACGCTGCCTGAGCTTTGCGGGCTCCTGCCTTACGGTTATTGAATGTAGATCGGCAACACCGTAAACCGTGTCGTACTCGCCCTGAAACGACGGCCAGCTTTTAAGAGCCCCAAGATAATTGCCGAGCGTCGGAACCGAAGTCGGCTGTATGAACGACAGGCTCCTCTTTTTGTTCTCTGTTTTCATTTCTTCCATAATATTTACCTCACTTAAACTGTTTTGCTGTCTCTCCCATTATTTTTACGCCTTTAACTATATCCTCGTCCGACGGAGTGGAATAATTCAGACGCATATAACTGCACGGTTTGGTATCGTCAGTCATAAAGGCGGTGCCCGGAACTACCGCCACTTTTCTCTCTATCAGTCTGTTTACATAATCCGTCATATCAACGCTTTTGGGGAGCTTTGCCCATATAAACAAACCGCCCTGCGGCCTTACGTATTCTATAAAGCCGCCGCAGTATTCGTCAAGGCAATCGCACATAAGAGCAAGCTTCCTGCGATAGATTTTTCTTATATCCTCAATATGGGCGTCAACGTCGTATTCGTCAAACCAGCGTGAAACAATCATCTGATTCAGCACGCCCGTATGAACATCCGAAACCTGCTTGCCTATCGTGAACGCGCCCGCCATTTTTTTCGGCACAACGGCGTAGGCCACCCTTATGCCGGGGGCGAGTATCTTTGAAAACGAACCGGCGTAAACGACAATGCCATCGGTATCCATACTCTTGATTGACGGCACGCTTTCGCCCTCCACGCGCAGATTTCCGTAAGGATCGTCCTCAAGAATGACAAGGCCGTTTTCTTTGGCAAGGTCATACATTCTCCTGCGCTTTTCAAGGCTGAGCGTAGTTCCTCCGGGATTTTGAAAATTCGGAATGGTGTAAATGAATTTTGCGCGCTTGCAGCGCTTTATTGTTTTTTCAAGCGCGTCGATATTCATTCCGTCAGAATCTATCGGCACACCCGCAAGGCTTAAACCGTGAGAGCGAAAGCAGTTGAGCGAACCGATAAAGGAGGGATCCTCGCAAATCACGGTATCGCCCTCGCCCGCGAGTATTCTTGCGGTTATATCCATAACCTGAGTGCCGCCTGACGTAATGATTATCTCATCGTCGGCGGTGCCTACATTATCGCGCCGTTTAAGCCATTCCCTCACCTGAACGCGCAGAGGCTCATAGCCCTCGGAAACGCCGTAAACAAGGGCGGAAACCGGATTTTCGCTCAGAATTTTATTCGACAGCGTTTTTACCTCTTCGCACGGAAACGCCTCAACGGCAGGAGACCCGCCGGCGAAAGCTATCATTCCCGGCTGGCTTGTCGCCTTCAGTATCTCCCTTACCGCCGACGGCCTGAGCCGCGCAAATTTTTCTGATAATTCGTAACTCATTTATTTCGCCTGCTTTATAATATTTTCAACAAAGCGCTTACAGGAATCCCCGTCGCAGAGGGATACGAAACGCTCCTTGAATTTTTTAAGCTTTTCATCGCTTTTTCCCGCATTTTTCACGGCGGCGGCAAGCTCGCTTTGCTCAGTTACCACCGCTCCGCAGGAATAGTCCTCATAATCAAAATAAAATCCCCTCTCCCCGCTGTAATCCTCAAGATCGGGAGCATATAAAACGGAGGGATTGTCAAGTATCGCGTTTTCAAAGATAACGGAGGAGTAATCCGTTACCAAAACGTCGGTTATAAACAGAATATCGTTTATTTCGCGCTCGTCGCTGAAATCAAAAACTCTTCCGGCGGCTTCGCGCGGGATTTCGGGCGCGTTTTTGATAAACGGATGGTATTTGAGTATGATCGCCCAGTCGTCTCCAAGCTCGTTTGCGAACGCGGAAATATCAAGAAATTCCTCGGGATAATATCCGTCGTTCACGTTCGCTCCCCTGAATGTCGGCGCGAAAAGGCATATCTTTTTGCCTTTAAGGCGCGGTTCTCTCTCATAGAGCCGTCTTTTTGCTTTTTCCCTGTATTCATTATCAAAAAGCATATCCGTTCTGGGAACGCCCACGGGCTTTACCCTGCTTTCGTCTATGCCGAAAGCCTCGGCGTAAATTCCCGTTATTTCCTTTGAGGAAACTATCGCCTCGGTATAATTTTTATGGGTGAGCGAGTTTTTCTCGGCCGAGGCTCTGCCGTAGCCGAATTTTTTGAAAGCCCCCATGGCGTGCCATACCTGAACGAGATGCTGACCCTCGCGCAGCTTTAAAACATAAACGACGGGTTCAAAATCGTCAACAAGAATAAATTCGCTTTTGGCCATTTCCCTTGCCACGGTTTTATCGTCCGGCATATTTTCGTTTGTAAAGGCGGTTATTCTGTACGGCAGGGCGTTTTTTTCGATATAATCCTTAACGGCGGAAAGATTTCCGCCGAGCCTGCCTCTTGAGGTGGTAAACATAAGTATTTTATCGCTTTCCATAGGCTCAGCCTTGCAGGCTTTATCGTAAAGCGATATGAATTTTGCGAACCTCAGCCTTTGCAAAGTCGGGTAAAACGCGGAAATTATACTACTCATTCGTCTTTGCTCCGTAATTATATCTGCCGTCGTAAACTCCTCTTACGAGTTCATCGATAACGACTCCGTAAACTTTTGTGACGCTCGGGAATTTTTTATCAACATACGCTTTTTTAAACGCCTCCGCCTTTTCTGCGGGAGCGGTTTTTCCGTCGGCTATCGCGCCGTAAATCTCCAGCGCCGTTTTGCCGTAAACGGCGGGAATATCTTTCCAAAAATCAATGTAAAAGCCGCGCTCGTCTATATATCTTTCACCGTCAAAGCAATAGATATAAAGCGGGAGATCTTTCAAAAGCGCCTCGTAAATTATGGAGCTGTAATCGGTTATCACAAAATCGCAGACGCACATAAAATCCATTCCCATAAAAGCGCTGCCGCTTAAATCATCATCCTTTGAGGCGGTATATATTTCCTCAAGCCCCGTATCAACGGCGTGATGCTTGACAACAAGATTAAAGCGGTCGAAATCCACGGCGTTTTTAAGCTCCTCCGTCTTTTGACGAAGCCGCTCCGTATCCTGCGGGTTATCGCGGAACGTGGGAACGTAAAGTATTGCTTTTTTACCGTTATCAAGCTGCGGATAAACGGAATAAACCGCTCTTTTCGTTTTTTCTGCCTCGTTCGCGTCGGTAAGATAATCCATTCGCGGAATCCCTATAGGAATAAATTTTTCCTCGGGCTGACCGAAAGCCTCGGCAAAATATTTTACGCATTCGCCGCCGCTCGTTGCGATAAGATCGTAATTTTCGTGCATTTTAAAGGCTTCGGCAACCCTGCTTGAGCTGCCGCCCTCCATATCGAGTATTGATTTTCCGAATCGCTTAAACGAGCCGAGGGCGTGCCAAATCTGAATTATTTTCAAATCTTTTTTATGCCTTAACATACAGGCGAGTATGCAGTAGCCGTCAAGAATTACAACCTTTGAGGCGGCAAGGGCGTTCATCTGGCGCAACATTTCAAAAAGGTAACTGATTTTGCCGACGATTCCGCTCGGTATCATCTTGCAAAGCACCACGGTTTCATACTGAGGATAACGTTCGTTAAGCTCGCTGATAAGATAACGGAAATCAAGCGAAGGCTCGTTGCCCTGCCGCGATATGAAAGCAACCTTGTTTTTCGTCTTTTTAAGTTTGAAAAAAGAATATATTATCCCCATAAAAAAGCCGAAAAGCTTTGCGAATACGCCTATCACCTTTTCTCACTTCCCGTCCGGCCGATTATCCGCCAAAAATTCGTCCGCGCCGATTACGCGTCACTCATAAAGCGGATATTTCGCGCATATTTTCGCAACACCGTTTGAAATATAATCCCTGTTTTTTTCAAAATCGGTAACGGCAAGATAGATATATTCGGCTATCCTGTCAAAATCAGCCTCGTTGAGCCCTCTTGTTGTCGCCGCGGGAGTGCCTATGCGCACGCCGGAAGTTACGAACGGTGAAAGCGGTTCGTTCGGGACGGTATTTTTATTGAGGGTAATATGCACCTCGTCAAGCCTTGACTCAAGCTCCTTACCGGTAACGCCCGTGCCTATGAGCGACAGGAGCATAAGATGATTGTCCGTGCCGCCGGAAACGAGATTGAGCCCACGGCCGATAAGACCGTTCGCAAGTGCTTTAGCGTTATTTATCACCCTCTGCTGGTACTCTTTAAATTCGGGCTTCAGAGCCTCGCCGAAGCATACGGCCTTGCCCGCGATAACGTGCATAAGCGGCCCGCCCTGAGTGCCGGGGAAAACGGCGGAGTTAAGCTTTTTGATAAGATATTCGTTATTGCAGAGGATAAGTCCGCCCCTCGGTCCCCTGAGAGTTTTATGCGTTGTGGTTGTAACAACATCAGCGTAAGGAACGGGATTCTGATGAAGCCCCGCCGCGACAAGTCCGGCGATATGAGCCATATCCACCATAAACATAGCGCCGTTTGCGTGGGCAATATCCGCCATCGTTTTAAAATCGATTGCTCTCGGATAAGCCGAAGCGCCGGCGACAACAAGCCTCGGCTTTACCTTTGAAACCTGCTTCGCGAATGCGTCAAGATCTATAAATCCGTCGTCATTCACGCCGTAGGGCACAAAATTGAAATACTTACCGCTGATATTTGCCGGCGAACCGTGTGTAAGATGACCGCCGTTGTCAAGACTCATACCCATAACGGTATCGCCCAAATTGAGCAAAGCAAGATAAACGGCGGTGTTTGCCTGAGCGCCCGAATGAGGCTGCACATTCGCGAAATTCGCGCCAAACAGCTCGCATGCTCTCTTTATCGCTATGTTTTCAACAACGTCAACGTATTGGCAGCCGCCGTAATATCGCTTGGCCGGCAGGCCTTCGGCGTATTTATTTGTAAGCACGCTGCCCATAGCCGCCATAACCTGCGGAGAAACAAGATTTTCCGAGGCGATGAGTTCTATATTCTCCCTCTGGCGCTTTAACTCCAACGCCATAGCCTGTGCCACTTCGCCGTCCGTTTCCGCCACCTTTGCTATTGAATCGCAGTAATCTGAATACATAGTAGTTCTCCTTGCAAAAATAATTATAAATATAATAACATATCAAAAGTTTTAATACAAGTCCCGAAAACAAAAAGAACGCCCGCCCGTTCGCGGAAGATACGCGCGGCGCTTTTTGGCGCTTTTTAAGCAAAAAAATTTGCCCGAAAGCATTTTTACTATTGAAAGGCAAAAACATATGTGATAAAATTATTGAAGATTTTTTTAAGGGAAGCGTTAATTATGAGCGGACATTCCAAATGGAGCACAATAAAAAGAAAAAAAGGCGCCAACGACGCGGCGAGAGCAAAGATTTTTACGAAAATAGGCAGAGAGCTTGCCGTTGCCGTTAAAAACGGAGGCGCGGATCCTAACGTAAATTCAAAGCTGAAAGACGTTATCGCAAAGGCTAAGCAAAACAATGTGCCGAACGACAATATTGAGCGTATGCTCAAAAAGGCCGCCGGCGAAAGCGGCGGGGCGGATTATGAGGAGATAATCTATGAGGGCTACGGCCCGAGCGGCGTGGCGGTTATCGTTGAGGCGCTTACGGACAACAGAAACAGAACCGCCGGAGAAGTAAGGCATTATTTTGACAAGGCGGGCGGAAATATGGGCAACCCGGGCTCCGTTACGTTTATGTTTTCACGCGAGGGCGTTATCCTTATCGAAAAGGAGGACGTTGACGAGGAAGAGCTTATGATGGAAGCGATAGACGCGGGGGCGACCGATTTTATTTCCGACGACGAGGACGTTTTTGAAATCAGAACAGCCGCAAATGACGTGGGCGCTATCCGCGACGCGCTTGAGGCCAAAGGATACAAGGCGATCTCAAGCGAGCCGGCTTATATTCCCTCCACCTATACTCATCTTGACAATCAGGACGATATGATGAAAATGAGCAGAATGATCGATATGTTTGAGGAAAACGACGACGTTCAAAACATCTGGCATAACTGGGAAAACGAGGACGATTACGAAAGCTGATTTCATATTTTTTGGCTCCGGAGCGCGCGCTTTCGGAGCTTTTTTATATATTTTCGCGTAAAAAAACAATCCCTCCGTTTACAGGAGGGATTCAGTATGTAAAGTAATTTGCCTTTACAGAATTCACTGCGTAAGTAGATCGATATTTTTAACGATAAGATCGAAGAAACGCTCAACGATTTCCTTGTCCTGCTCGTTGCCCCTTACGCACATTGAAACGGTAAGCTCTTTTCTCAACGATGTGACGGAAAGAAGCGCATACGGCTTATATTTCACGGCTCCGCTCATAAAGCCGTCCGTGGGCTCATGGCCGCAAAGCGAGAGCTTATCCACCTCAAGTATGCCGATATTGCTCATCGCAAGCAGGGGGTTCGCGTAGCCTATCTTAATTACCTCCTCCGAAGCGGCAAGAGGCATAATTTTATAGCCCAAAGAGAGAAGCGGAAGGCCGTGAAGCCCCATAAATCTATCCTCTTTAAATCTGTTTGAGGAATAAACAACGTAGTTTAGAGTCTCAAAAATATCGGCTCCTCTTTCGGGAACCCTGCACTGCATCCAGGCGGTATGATTAGTGAGCCCCTGATTTTTTGAGCTTTTAAGGTGCCGCCTTAAATCTATGGCGCAGGAAATGGAGACGCTTTCCTTAGGGCTGAAATCGGCAAGCTCGTAAAGCGAATAGAAATACGCGGTAAGCAGCATTTCGTTTATCGTTGCGCCGTGTTTCTTGCCCGCAAAACGTATTTCGTCAAATTTTGACGCGGGTATTTTTCTTTTCGCGATAAAAGATTTATCTTTAATGCTGTTCGGGGTAAACGGAAATCCGTGATTGTCCTTTGAATTTATGTTTTTATACAGATTTTTGGCCATTCGCTTTTCGCCCGATGAAAAATCCTCATACACCGATTCGTAAGAACGCGTGCCGGTTCTGAGGGAGACGGGGCTTATCCCCTTCTCGACAAAATCCGTATAGCTTTGACAAAGCGTTTTCATAAAATACTTTAAATCTCCGCCGTCCATACACATATGGTTTTCAACAACACACAAAACGGATTTCCCGCCGTGCCTGAACACGGCGACGTGCATTTGTATATCGGCTTCCGGAGGTATGTACTGAACGAGGAAATCGTTTATCTCCTTATCAAGCTCGTCTTCCCCTACGTCCTTAACCGTAAGCACGTCCTCTATACGGTAATCCTTTACCTCCCAATAAGGCGATACTCTGTTATCGGTAAAGGAGGAATGCAAAACGGGCGCTTTCTCAAAAAAGCAAATAAGCACCGTTTTGAGCGCCTCAATATCTATCTCAAAATCGTAATGAAGCTCAACGTGAACCATTCTGTCGTTATAATCGCGGAAAAGATAGTGCATTTTATCCCAAAGCTGAGCGTTTAATTTTCTTGCCATTGATCCACTACCTCCTGATTATAACGTCTGTTTCTTACCATTGAGATATACATCACAACAACATCCAAAAACAGCGACAGAATTATAAGTATCCAGCCGGTGCTCCACGAAAGGATATAAAGCCCCGAAAGTATGATATAAAGCATTGTGGCGATAATCGGAATATAGATAAGATAATAAATAATGGCGAATCTCACTTTTGTTATGTAAGTATAAGCCGCGTCAACAATAAACATCATCGCTATTCCGGCGATAAGGATAACCCAGCTTTTCGGATAGCTCAAAGCCACGAGGCAGAAGAGGAATACCGCAACGGACAGTATCATTATCGCCCCCGCCAAAAGTATTCTCGCGAAAATATGAAAAATACGTTTAAACGAAGTTATCTTTTTCGCGGCGACCGTAAGGATATAGAAAAGCCAAAGCAAAATTCCGTCTACGATAACAAGCCAAGTATGCCCCCAGCGGTCTGTGCTGAAGCTGAGCGCGAAAAACAGCACGATCATTCCGACAAAATATACCAGAGAACCGATTATTCGCGTAACCATACGCGCTTTGGCGCGCCTTTTCGCCGCCTGCTTATCGTGATACGCTTTGTACTCCCCCGCGATATCCTGATGCTCGCTGATGATAAGATCGGTTATCACACGCTGATTTGTTATTCCTCTGCGTGAAACTTCAAGATACCTGTCGTTCATTTCGTCAAGAAGTTCCCTTTTGAACTTATATAAAATTTTGTCGGTGCCTCTGTCGGGCAGGGCGCTGTCTAAATATTCGATAAATTGCTGCATTTTTATCCCTCCCAAATCCGATTACATATTTTAATTTGATTTTAGCACAAAAACAACAATTTTTCAATAAGATATATATTAAATTATGATAAACGGAATGCGCGTCCTTATTTAAAAAAGGAAAGAATCGCACGCGTCCTTTCCTTTTTAAAGTATTTTTACTGCTGAAAATGAGAGCTGCTGTAAACATCGACAAATTCCGTGATATTCTCGCTCTTCGGTCTCTCCGTGCGAACCTCGTCCACGGCCTTATTGAATCGGCCGGCCATTTCGGAGCTTTCACCGGACGCGACGGACGCGACGGCAGTCTGCTGCCGTTTTGATGAATTTGCCTCACTCTCTTCCTGCTCGGCTTTTTTCTCGGCGGCCGCCCTTTCCTCTTTATTTTTATTGAAAAGAGCAACCTCTTTTGCGATAAACTGCTTATCGTTCTTTTCGCCCTTCGATATTCTTTGGTAGAGATCCGTTACCTCTTCAACATCGCCGTTTGCAATGATCTCGCCGTGATTTATCAGAATAGCCCTATTGCATATCTCTTTAACCTGCTGAGCGTTGTGTGAGACGAAAAGCACGGTAACCCCGCCGTCAAACATCGATTTGATTTTGTTCATACTCTTTTCCCGGAACTTCGCGTCGCCTACAGACAGCACCTCGTCAAGTATAAGAACATCGGGTTCAATGGCGGTGGCTATGGAAAATCCGAGGCGGGCTTTCATACCCGACGAATAATTTTTCAACGGGACGTTTATGAAATTTCCAAGCTCCGAAAATTCAACTATCTCATCATATTTCGACTGAATATATTCCCTTGAATAGCCGAGTATCGAGCCGTAGAGAAAGATATTTTCCCTGCCGGAGTAATTGGGATCGAATCCCGCGCCGAGTTCAAGAAGCGGAGCGATAACGCCGCTGCGTTCAACGGTGCCTGAAGTAGGCTTATAAACTCCCACTATCGCCTTGAGCAGTGTGCTTTTGCCAGCTCCGTTAAAGCCCATTATAGCAAGGCGATCCCCTTTTTTCACCTCAAAGCTTATGTCTTTCAAAGCGTCAAACTTTTTATATTCAAGCTTATGTGTAACTGCCTTTATAAAATATTCTTTAAGATTATCAACTTTTTCTTTGTTAAGATTGAATGACATTGAAACATTCTTAACCGAAACAGCAACGTCTTTATCCATTATTTCGTCGTCCTTTAAACCCTCGTATTATGCGCGCGATGATCAGTCGTCTTCAAATACGGCGCCTCTTGAGCCGCTCGTAACGTGCTGCGCGTATCTCTTCAGGTAACCGGTAAGCTCTCTTACGGGCGGGCGCCATTTGGCTTTTCTTTCGGCAAGGACTTCGTCGGAAACATTCACACGAAGCACTCTTTCGGGAATATCAATCTCAATCTCGTCCCCGTCCTCAACAAGGGCGATGGTTCCGCCGACTGCCGCCTCCGGGCTTATATGACCGATCGACGCACCACGCGTTGCGCCGCTGAATCTGCCGTCCGTGAGCAGGGCAACGGAATTGCCGAGCCCCATACCTACTATAGCGGAGGTGGGAGAAAGCATTTCTCTCATACCCGGTCCGCCCTTCGGGCCTTCATAGCGGATAACGACAACGTCGCCGGAAACAACTTTGCCGGAATTTATAGCGTCTATCGCTTCTTCCTCGCTGTCATAGCACTTGGCGGGGCCCTTGTGCTTCATCATTTCGGGAAGAACCGCGCCCTTCTTAACAACGCAGCCCTCTTCGGCGAGGTTGCCCCAGAGCACCGCTATTCCGCCGTCCGCCGAATATGGTTCTTCAAGTCTGCGGATTATCTTTCCGTCCGCTTCGGGAGCGGAAGCAATCCTCTCGGCAACGGTGCCGCTTACGGTGAGCGCATCCGTGTTTACCATACCGCCCCTTGCAAGCTCTTTCATAACGGCCTGTATGCCGCCAACTTCGTTCAAATCGGTTATAAATACCGATGACGCGGGATTGAGCTTGCATATCTGCGGAGTTTTTCTTCCGTATCCGTCAAGAGTGGCAAGGTCTATATCGTGACCCGCCGCGTGGGCTATGGCGGTCAAATGCAAAATCGTATTTGTGGAACAGCCGATAGCCATATCGGTGCGCATAGCGTTTTCAATGGCTTTTTCGGTGATTATATCGCTCGGCTTTATATCGTCCCTGAGAAGTTCCATAACTCTCTCGCCCGCCATTTTGGCAAGGCGGAGCCTGGCGCTCATAACAGCGGGTATCGTTCCGGAACCGGGCAGGGACATACCGATAGTTTCGGTAAGGCAGTTCATCGAATTTGCCGTGTACATACCGCTGCACGATCCGCAGGTGGGGCAGGCGGTAAACGCGCAGGATTCAAGATTTTCAAGGCTCATATTGCCGACATTGTATTTGCCGACATACTCGAAAAGCTCGGAAAGGCCGATTCCGGCTTCGGTTTCGGTGCTCTTGCCGGGAAGCATCGGGCCTCCCGAAATAAAGATGCTGGGCAGATTCAGCCTGCACGCCGCAAGGAGCATACCGGGCACTATCTTATCGCAGTTTGGAATAAACACAACGGCGTCAAGAGGGTGCGCGGTGAGCATTACCTCTATGGAATCGGCAATAAGCTCGCGTGAGCAAAGGCTGTATTTCATACCCTTGTGATTCATGGCAATACCGTCGCAAACTCCGATGGTGTTGAACTCAAACGGAACGCCGCCCGCGTTTCTGATGCCCGCCTTTACCTGCTCCGCGATTTTATCAAGGTGCATATGGCCGGGAATATAATCGCTCTTTGAATTAACGACAGCGACGAAGGGCCTTTTCATTTCAAGCTCATCTATACCGAGCGCCCTTAAAAGGGAACGGTGCGAGGCTCTTGACGGGCCCTCTTTGATTAAATCTGATCTCATATTAACATCTCCGTTTTAACTGAAAATAAACATATTTTTTATAATTTGGAGCGGCAACGCCGTTATTTTATACATTTTACTATATTTTATATCATTTGTAAATAGCAAAATTATTGATAAAAACGCGCCGTGGCAAAGCGACTGAAATCAAAGATTTTCCCAGTCGATTTTCTCGTTTTTGTAGAAATATATCCTTTCCCTCTCGCCTATTTCTCTGAGAACACGGCAGGGATTGCCCACCGCGACTACGTTTGCGGGAATATCTTTCGTAACAACGCTGCCTGCGCCTATCACGGAATTTTCCCCGATTGTTACTCCGGGAACGATTATAGCGCCCGATCCTATCCATACGTTATCGCCTATGCGCACCTCTTTATTATATTGCAACGCGCGTTCTCTCAATTCGGGAAGTATCGGGTGATTCGCCGTGGCGACGGTGACGTTTGGCCCAAACATCACTTTGTTACCTATATAAATATCAGCGTCATCCACAATGGTGAGGTTGAAATTCGCGTAAACATTGTCTCCGAGAAAAACGTGCTTTCCCGCCCAGTTGGCGTGAAACGGCGGCTCGATATAACAGCCCTCTCCCACCTTCGCGAACATCATTTTCATCAGCGCTTCGCGTTTTATCGATTCGCTCGGGCGCGTGGCGTTAAAATCGTAAAGCAGTTCAAGATATGAATTTTGCTCGTCCATTATCTCGCTGTCAACAGGATCATACACAAGCCCCGCTTCCATTCGCTCTCTGTTATTCATAAGCAACTCCTCCGTAAACGATTTTCCGATTCTTATTCTACATTCGGCAAATAAAAAAGTCAATTCCCGTAAAGCAAAATCACTTTACGGGAATGCGTTTTTTCTTTTCAGAGTAAAATCAAACTGTCAGTTGAGCACTTTAAGAAGTTTAAGATATTTTCCGTCAGCGTCCTCACCTATAAAAAGAATGTGGGTGAAGCCAGTTTCAAAATAGAGCTTAACGGCGGGATAATTTTCAATATCAACGCCGACGGACAGTTCGCATAAGCCCATATTTGAGGCTGTTTGCGAAACGTAATCAATAAGACTTCTGCCAATTCCCCGACGCCGGTATTCGTTTTTTACAACAAGGTGCGAAACGCAGGCGCGGCGGCCTTTAACCGTATAATCCGAATCGTTCATATCAAGCACAAGAGAGATTTCGGCTATAAATTCACCGTCAATCTTATAAATATATGTAAGCCTGTTGCCCGAAACAAGCTCCCCGCAGAAGCGTTTTGCAAGCTCGGCGTGCTTTTTTAAATTCCAAATGCCCGCGCATTTTTCAAAATCCCGCGCGTCAAGCCGTTCTATCGTGTGCATAATTTTTCCTTTCTTTTTCCACCGTCAAAACCGTGAAAACACCTCTCCGAGACTTTTGTGCAGCACAAGATTCGCGTAGCCGTCGTAAGGCGTGGCGTCGCGGTTAATAAGCACAAGGCGATTTCCCCTGTAATATCTTATAAGTCCCGCCGCGGGATAAACCGTCAGACTTGTGCCCGCAACTATCAACATATCCGCCTCGCCTATGGCGGATACGCTTTTTTCTACCGTTTCCTCATTGAGAGGCTCCTCGTAAAGCACGACATCCGGCTTTACCGCGCCGCCGCAGGTACACTTTGGCACGCCTTCGCAATCCCGAATATATTCGGCGGGATAGAATTTACCGCACCGCGTGCAGTAGTTGCGAAAGATACTGCCGTGAAGCTCCAAAACGTTTTTACTTCCGGCTTTCTGATGAAGCCCGTCTATATTCTGAGTTATAACGGCAAGGAGGCTGCCCTCGCGTTCCCATTTCGCGAGAACCTTGTGAGTTACGTTCGGCTCGAAGCCGATAGGCAGCATTTTTTCACGGTAAAACCGAAAAAAATACTCGGGATCTCTAAGGAAAAAGCTCCGGCTTATAATCGTTTCGGGCGGATAATCGAATTTTTGGCTGTAAAGCCCGTCCACACTGCGAAAATCGGGAATGCCGGATTCGGTGCTTACGCCCGCTCCGCCGAAAAACACAATGTTTTTGCTTTCGCTTACCCATTCTTTTAACTTTTCAATATCCGTCATATTTTAAACCCCTCAGCTTTTTATCCGCCCCGCACAAACAGCGAAACAGTTTTAGCAAAAATCTCTTTGCCTTAAAATCAGAGCAGCGGATCTTCAAAATCAAGACTGAGCCGCGATGACCCGTCGGGAAAAATCGTCAGGGTATTGTATATACCTTTGATATTTATTTCCGTTGAAACAACGGTTTTTCCGTCTCTCGCTCCGATTTTAGTGTTTTC
Source organism: uncultured Clostridia bacterium (assembly GCA_947623505.1). Lineage (GTDB taxonomy): Bacteria > Bacillota > Clostridia > Oscillospirales > Acutalibacteraceae > Eubacterium_R. Next base: position 108,545 of record CANQGT010000001.1, read on the forward strand.
GGCATAAGAATAACGCATTATTCTGCGCAGAGTATCCTCGTCTAACCTGTATTTCTCACGAGCTGTCCAAAGTAATACTTCTTTTATTTTACCGTCTATCATTATAATACCCTTCCTTGGGCAATGCAAGATTGACCGTTTCTTTTTTTCTCCTCAAAGCATATCGATATGTTTGATACGCGCCGCCGAAGTCACGGCAGACATAAACTATCAGAATATCGGCTCTGTCAACCATCCAGCGATTCCGGCGTCCGATCGCGGCCTTGTAATGAACATTATCAAGTGCGGCGGGAATGATTATTTTATCGTAACTTATGCGATAGTATTCCCTGTCTGCATTAAGCCTTTCGGTAAAATACGGCATAACAAGCGCCAAAGTTATTTTTATTTCGGGATGGCGGCTTTTCGCTGCCCTGACAGCGGAAGCGCATATACCGTCAAAGCTGCCCATACCGCCGTTTAAAAACAAAAACTCACTGTCGGTCAGCAATAATTTTTCTATTTCGGCTTCCACACGTTTTTCGAGATTCGGCAGATACGCTTCTCTATGTCCCGCAAAAGCGCAGGTAATCATCTTGTACGCCCTTCTATTATAATAATCTGTAGCCGTATAATACGGCTACAGATTATTATAATACACTTTTGCAAAGGTTACAATAGTATTAACAATATAAAAAAGAGGAAAGCGTAATGGAACTCAATTATAAAGCGATTGGGAAAAGAATAAAAATTTCTCGAATTAAATCCGATCTCACGCAGGAGCGCCTTGCGGAAATCGTGGGCGTTTCTCCGTCGCATATGAGCAACATTGAAACAGGTACCACCCGCGTAAGTCTTACAACGATAGTGGCTATTGCCAACGCGCTTTATGTAACGGTGGATGAACTGCTTTGCGACAGTTTGGCGGCGGCGCGTGCGCCGTTTGAAAAAGACATAGCCGATATACTTGAGGATTGCAGCGAATATGAACTCCGTATGATTTCCGATATGGCCAAAGCGTTGAAAGAATCCCTCAGAAAAGGCGAATATCTATATAAAAACCCACGCAAAACCAACGGCGATTTTTAATAATCTTCACCTATCTTCCGCTTACGCCGCCGAAGAGCTTTTTGATTATTCATAAGGCACTTTCGGAGTGCAACGCTCCCGCGGCGGTGTAATTTCACACTTAGCCGCTCTAAAGAAACGAAAAAACAGCCCCGCCCGTAAGACCGAGTGCCGAAAGCCGCTTGAACTCGATGTTCAAGCGGCTTTCTCAATGCAGTTATTATTAAAAACTATATCGACTGAAATTTTGCCGTTTCCGAAAGCTCAGTTGAGCTTTTCAAATTTCGGCCAGTATTTGAATAATACTTTTCCGATTATTTTGTCCTCGGCCACATAGGCGAATTTCCAAGAGCGCGAATCCAAAGAAGTGTTTCTGTTGTCGCCCATCATAAAGTAAAGATTTTCGGCAATAACATAATTCCCGTTACCATCTTTAACGCAATATTTTTCTAAAAATTCCGAATTGCCGACCACGAGGCCGTTTTCGGCATAACACATATCGCCCTGCGCGGTTATTATCTCTCCCTTTTCGGGAACGTAATACGGTCCGAAATTTCCTCTCGGCTCATCTGACGGATTTGCAAAGCTCTGATCAGTTATAAGCTCCTTGCCGTCCTTTGTCTTTACGTGAGCGATTCCGTCTATAACCGTAAGAGTTTCGCCCGAAGACGCGATAAGCCTTTTAACATATATCTGGCTTTCGTCATCGGGATAATAAAACAGCAGGATATCATATCTCTTCGGAGAATTATTGATGTAAGCGAGCCTGCTGGCGATTATATTTTCCTTGGCATTTATTGTAGGAGTCATCGAACCCGTCGGAACGAACGCGTTTGCGATAACAAATCTTTTAAGAATAAGAGCAACTATCAGCGCTATAAATATAGGCAAGAGAAATTCAACCGTATCTTTCAGCTTGCTACTTTTTTTATCCTCTTTTTTGCCTTTGCCGCGCCGCTTTTTGCGTTTTCCGCTTTCATTCTCCTCATCTGTTTCGTCAAAATCTTCATTTTGTGAAAATTCTTCGTCATAGAAAACGGAATCGATACCGTCTGTAAAGTTATTTTCCTTTACATCATTTTTTTCTTCGGCATTTTCAAAATATTCATCTACAGTATCATTTTCTTCGGGTTTTGAAGAAATTTCGGTCTCCGTTTCCTCTTCGGAAACAAAACCGTAGTCCGTTTCTTCAGCGGAGCTTTGGGCTTCGTTCGCGTTTTTTGTATCGCGGCTTTCGTCAACGGAAACTTTACCACCGTAATTCTCCGTTTCGGGCGTATCACTCGAAGTCTCCGACTTTGGCGGAACTTTTTCGCCGTTTACCGACGGAGCGCTTAAATCACCGCTTTCGTCTTTATTATCAATAATTTCAATCTGCTTTGTGGCACTGTTTTTATTCAGTGCGAAATCAATGTTGTAATATTCCGCGCCGCACACGGGGCAAACAAGCCATTCGCCGTTATTCAGCAGCGTGTCGCAGCCGCATTTTTTACAAACCATTGTTATACGCCTCTTTCCTTAACGTTTTTTCTTTCGTTTAAGTATATCCGCAAAAGTGATTATCTGGTCATATGGCGTTGCGGAATTTATCACCTTGAAGCCGGGCGCGTTTGATGTTATTTCGGTGGATACCTGCGCCTTCGCGCGCTCATTGTAGCCCGAGCATTCAAGGCGATCGTTGATATAAATTTTAAGCATACGGTTTTTCTCGCGCACTACCGTTATTTTATGCCTCGACGAGCCGATAATGCTTTCGGATTTAAGCGTCAAAATTCCCACTTTTACGCTTAGCCTGCCCTTTTCGACGCATATCATAATATCGCTGTTTTGGCATATAAGACTATCGTTGCCGTCATAATCGAAGCTTATTGTGAAATCGTTGCCCAAGCGTGTTTTCGGATTTCTGTTGTCGGTCTTTCCGAATTGGAATATTTTTATCTCAAAAGGCGCGAGAGTAAGGTCTATTTTGCCGTTGTATGAATACAGATTATCGTCTTTCTTCCCCGAATCATCGTAAACGGCGAATTTCTTTACATTTTCAAGAGATTCGGGGCAGCCCATCAGCTTGTTTAACGTAAGAGTAAGAGCCGCGGCCTCGTCCGTGGGATTTCGCAGAGCGATTATGCCCTCGCCGTCCTCAGTCCACGAGGCGTAACAGTAAACGTTGTTTTCGGTGGGATCTCCTCCTAAAAACATAGCGTTTTTAAGTATGTGGAAATTTTGCTTTTGCCAGCACAAAACGTCCGAAAGTATGCTCCATTTTTCACCGTCCATCATACTTTCCGAAATGTAAAGCTCATTGAGCGCCGCGCCGCGGCATGCGTTCCAGTAAAACGCTTTTTCAAATTCGCGGTCGGTGTAATCAAGCTTTGCCTCTCTGCCGTAAATGGGTTCGTGATTATATATGTTAGCGGCGGGGAACTGCAATCCCCTTGTAACGAGAAAATCATAGTATATCCCGTCTCTGTATGTAAGCTCCGCGTCAACCTGCGCCTGCGCGCCCTTAGGATAATTTTCGGCAAAGCCTATATCGTTGCTGTTTTGCAGCCAAATCGAATTGACGTATTGCAGCCACCAGGGAGAGGGATTTACATAGCAGGTTATATTCAGCCATATTTTTTTGCCCTGCTTTGCCCTTGCGCCGCGAAGCGACTTGAATATTTTTATCCATCTCGCCCACATTTCACTTATCATATACATTTCGTGGTCGCCGCCGGTTATATGATCGTGCCTTGAATCGAGGCAGGGTTTAAGCATAAAACCGTCAAGCTTCCAATATGAAATATCGTTTTCAAGCGTGGTTTTAACAAGAAATTTTTCAAGATTGTTTAAATAGGTTTCGGAAGCTACGCAAATATCGTCGGACTGCGCGTTATAATAGCCGTTTCCGCTTTTCTCGATTCTTTTGGCGAAAGCGTGATTGGTGCCGTAGCCGCCGCGCGGGCCGAGCCATACCCCAAACTCGCTGCCGAAGCATTTCGCCATATGGCTCGCGTCAAGAAATCCGTTTGGAAAATCGGATTGATCATATTCCCAAAACTGAGCTTTATAGTTTGGCCAGCCGTCGTCTATAACATACCCGTCAAGCGGAGGAACACCGTGTGAGGACAGCTTCTTTTCAACGTTGTAAAACGCCTTTTGAATGTTTTCGGCGTCTATATTCTTCATTCTGTCGTACCACGTATTATACTGCACTCTTAACGGCGACGGCTGAGCAATTCCGTCTATATATTCAAAAAACGCCTCTCGCAGTTCAACAAGTGAAACACCTTTGGCGCCGCCCATTACCGTTACAGGGCATATGAGCCGGTTTTCCGCGCTTTTTCCAACATAAAAAATTACCTGCCCCCTGCCGTGAGTTATTTCATTTTTCGTGGCGGGAAATTCGCAGCCGAAAAACAGGCTGTCAATATAAAAAGGCTGACCGAGATTTGAGTAAAATTCATCGATGTCGGTCTTTCCGCCGGGAACGGAATAGGAGGAGTGCGAATTGATTATGCCCACATCCTCAAGAGCGATGCAGTCAATAACCTTAGGCTCGCTTTGAACAAGAGCAAGCTGCTTTTCAATCGTGGAATTGTCTTTGGAAACACGGTAGCTGACCGTTACCGTTGTGTTCATATACTCCTTGAACCGGAAAAACAGCCTGCCGTTTTTTTCGGCGCATTCATCCACCTGAAGAACTTTCGACGAGAACTCGTCTCCGTCGGCAAACCTGACGGTAAATTCGGAGCCGTTACCGTCGGGAATAAACGTAAGCCCCGACGAGGTGTTGATTATCTGCGAAGCATAGAGAGCGCCGTCCGCGACCTTAAATTCTCTTATCAGATTTTTGCTTTCAAGTTTAAACATTTCAGAAGCTTTCCTTTACCTGCTTTAACGCCTGAGCCAGTTGATCGGGGCAGGAAGTCTGGCGGAAGCCGCACTTTATGCCCTCAAGCTTTTTTATAACATCATCTATCTTCTGACCGCAAACAAGCTTGCTTATTCCCTGAAGATTGCCGTTGCATCCCCCGACAAAGGCCACTTTTTTAATTGTTTGGTCGTCGTCTATCTCAAGCTCTATAAGCTGAGAACAGGTGCCTTTTGTTTTATATCTGTACGTCATTTTAATACCTCCGTTAAAACGCGTCGTTTTATGGTGATCAAAGATATTATACAATCTATTTTTTATCTTTGCAACACAATAAAAACATAATTTTTGTAAACAGTTTTCTTTATCTAAACTATTTTTCCAAGTTCATCTTGAAATATCAATTTTCATATGATACTATAACTATGTTGAAAATGTGCGTGCGCGCGCACAAATTTATATTATACAGAGGTGCATATTATGGATAAGCTCAAAGTAGGTATTATAGGCGCCGGCCGCATCGGTCAGGTTCACGCGAAGTCGATAACCTATCATATCCCGCAGGCGGAAATTGCCGCCATTTCGGATATTTACGTTGACGGCGCAAAAAAGGTTGCCGATGAGCTCGGCATTCCGCGTTATTGCAAGGATTATCACGAAATACTTAACGATCCCGAGATAAAGGCGGTTCTGATTTGTTCTTCAACGGATACCCACGCCGATATCGCGTGCGAGGCCGCCGCAGCCGGCAAACATATTTTCTGCGAAAAGCCGGTAGATCTCACCGTTGCCAAAATAAAAAAGGTTATTGAGGCGGTCGATAAGGCCGGAGTAAAGCTTCAGATAGGATTCAACAGAAGATACGATCACAATTTCGCATATATCAAAGACCTTGCAAACAAGGGCAAGATCGGCGAACTTCAGACGATCAAGATAACGAGCCGCGATCCCGAACCGCCCCCGATTTCTTACGTTAAAGTATCCGGCGGAATTTTCCTTGATATGACAGTCCACGATTTCGATATGGCGCGTTTCATCGGCGGAGAGGTAGAAGAGGTTTATGCCAACGCCACCGTTATGGTGGATCCCGCTATCGGCGAGGCCGGAGACGTTGACACGGCGCTCGTTGCTCTTAAATTCAAGAGCGGCGCAATCGGAGTTATAGATAACTGCAGAAAGGCCGCTTACGGCTATGACCAGCGCCTTGAAGTTTTCGGCTCCAAGGGGCAGGCAACCGCCGCTAATGACACGCCCACAAACGTTTCATTCATTGACGAAAGCGGAAATTCATCGGATAAGCCTCTTTATTTCTTCCTTGAGAGATATATGCAGTCATTTACCGATGAAATGACTCAGTTTATCGACTGCGTTGTAAATGACAAACCCACTCAGACCACCGTATATGACGGCCTTGAGGCGTTGCGTCTCGGCCTTGCCGCGAAAAAATCGGTAGCCGAGCACAGACCTGTTAAGCTTTCCGAAATAGAGGGTTAAATATGAAAAGAGAAAGACTGACAATGTCCCAGGCGCTTGTTAAGTTTCTGGACAATCAATATATCGAGTGCGACGGCGTTGAAACGAAATTCGTTTCGGGAATGTTCGGCATCTTCGGCCACGGCTGCGTTGTAGGAGTCGGCCAGGCGCTTGAGCAGGGCGGCCACAATCTGAAATTCTATCAGGGCAAAAATGAGCAGAATATGGCTCTCGCCGCAGTTGCCTACGCCAAACAGATGGACAGAAAGGCCATTATCCCGTGCGTTTCTTCAATAGGCCCCGGGGCAACGAATATGGTAACCGCCTGCGGGTGCGCCACGGCAAACAGAATACCTCTTTTGGTTTTGCCCGGCGATACCTTTGCCTGCCGACAGCCCGATCCAGTTTTGCAGCAGGCCGAGTTTTTTGATAACTACGGCAGAACGGTGACCGACGCTTTCAAGGGCGTTTGTCATTATTTTGACAGAATAATCCGCCCCGAGCAGCTTATGACGGCGTGCATAAATGCTATGCGCGTACTCACCGACCCTGCGGATACGGGCGCGGTTTGCCTCGCAATGCCGCAGGACGTTGAGGGCGAGGCTTACGATTACCCCGAGCATTTTTTGGCAAAGCGTGTTTGGCACCTTGACAGGAGACCGATCGGCGAGTCGCAGCTTGCCAGGGCAACTGAGCTTATAAAGGCCGCCAAAAAGCCGATAATCGTATGCGGCGGCGGCGTTCGTTACAGCGGCGCCGAAAAGGAGCTTCTTGAATTTGCCGAAAAATACAACGTGCCGATAAGCGAAACTCAGGCGGGCAAAGGTCTTATTGACTGGAAACACCCGCTGAATCTTGGCGGAATCGGCGTTACCGGCGGCAAAGCCGCCAACGTTATCGGCAGAGACGCCGACCTCATTATCGGAGTCGGCACGCGTTTTTCCGATTTTACAACATCGTCAAAATGGCTTTTCAATGAAAAGAGGAAAGTGCTTGGCATAAACATATGCCCGTTTGACGCGTATAAAATGGACGCGGAAGCCGTTATCGCGGACGCGAAAGAAGCGCTTGCGGCGCTTATCGAAAGCTGCGATGGCTACAAAACCGCTTACACGGATGAGCCCGCAAAAGCAAAAGCGGAGTGGGACGCCATTGTTGACGAATATTACACAAAGGAGCTTGAGGGCGGTCTCAGCCAGCCTCTCGCTCTCGGCATTATAAATGAGTTTATGGGCGATGACGACATCGCTCTCGGTTCGGCGGGCTCTCTTCCCGGAGATATGCAGCGCCTGTTCAGACCGAAAAATTGCAGAACATATCATATGGAATACGGCTATTCCAATATGGGCTACGAGGTGAACGGCGCGCTCGGCGCTAAGCTCGCGAAGCCCGAGGCGGAGGTTTACACATTCTGCGGCGACGGCTCATTCCTTATGGGTCATTCAGAGCTTTACACCGCGCTTCAGGAAAATCTTAAAATCAACGTGTGCCTGTTTGACAATATGGGCTGGGGCTGTATTGAAAACCTGCAAAACAATCAGGGCACGGAAACATTCGGCACCGTTTTCCGCGCGAGAAATCCTGTTACGGGTATGCTTGACGGCGACGAGATAGACGTTGATTTTGCCAAGATCGCCGAAGGCTACGGAGCGAAAGGATATACGATAAGAACTTCCACCGAGCTCAGAGCGGCGCTTGAGGACGCGAAAAAACAGACGAAGTCCGTTCTGTTCGACATTAAGGTTCTGCCGAAAACGATGACTCCCGGCTTTGAGTCGTGGTGGCGCGTCGGCGTTGCCGAGGTGTCCAAGAGCAAAACGGTAGCCGCCGCCTACAAAGATATGCAAAAGCACATAAAAGAAACATTTGATTATTAAAGAAAGGTAATATTTACTATGCTTGATCCAAAGAAAGTTAAACTCGCTATAGCCCCAATCGGCTGGACCAACGACGATATGCCCGATTTAGGCGCGGAAAATTCCTTTGAGCAATGCATCAGCGAAATGGCGCTGGCCGGCTTCAAGGGCTCCGAGATAGGCAACAAATATCCGTCCGATCCCGCGGTTTTGAAAAAATATCTTGATATACGCGGCTTGCAGATTTGCAACGCGTGGTTTTCATCTTATCTCACCTCAAAGCCTTATGAAGAGACGATCGAGGCGTTTAAGGCGCATTGCGATAAACTTCACGCGCTCGGCGCAAAGGTGATAGGCGCGTCTGAGCAGGGCAATTCGATTCAGGGCTGCCTCGATAAATCCATTCTTGATGAAAAGCCGTATTACACCGATGAACAGTGGGAAACGGTAGTTAAAGGCTTCAACGAGATGGGCGCTTACGCCAAGTCGAAGGGAATGTATTTCACCGTTCACCACCATATGGGCACCGGCGTGCAGACAGTTGAGGAAATCGACAAGCTTATGGAAATGACCGATCCCGACCTTGTATATCTGCTGTTTGACAGCGGACACCTCACTTTCGCCGGCATAGATCCCGTTCCCGTGCTCAAAAAGTATATTGACCGCGTTAAGCACGTTCATCTCAAGGACGTTCGCCTTGATGTTTACAATAATCAGGTAGTTCCTCAGCATATGAGCTTTCTTGACGCTGTCCGCGCGGGCGTATTCACCGTTCCGGGCGACGGGGACGTTGATTTCAAGCCGATATTCGATATACTTGAGGAAAGCGGCTATGAGGGCTGGGTAGTTGTTGAGGCGGAGCAGGATCCCGCCAAAGCTAATCCGTTTGAGTATGCCCTAAAAGCGAGAAAATACATAGCCGAAAATACCGGACTTTAATATCGAACGGCATTAAAAATTAAAATATGTATTATAAAAAGCCCCGATTATTTGGGGCTTTTGCTTTTGGAAATAATCTTTTAAAAACCCGGCTCACCTGTGTAAGGGGAGCTGTCTGCATTTATGCGGACTGAGGGGTTGTCGCTATAATCTTTAACCTCTTTGGCTCACCTGTGCAAGGGGAGCTGTCTGCCGCAGGCAGACTTAGGGGTTGGTTAGTTATAATAACGCTGTTTTAACAGCACAACCCCTCCGCCTCGCGTCCGCTCGGCACCTCCCCTTACACAGGTGAGGCAATAAGGAATATTATAGGCACAACCCCTCCGCCTCACATTCGTTCGGCACCTCCCCTTACACAGGTGAGGCAATAAGGAATATCATATGCACAACCCCTCCGCCTCGCATCCGCTCAACACCTTCCCTTACACAGGGAAGGCGGAGAGGAAGAAAAAATAAGGGAAGGCGGAGCGTAAAGTAAAAATGCTTTACAGTGCCGTCCGTATTCAAATGCGCCTAATGGCACAAAAACGCGGGGGATTTTGCCTTAATTACTGTAATAACATACAAATAATTTTTGTTGACTTTAGCGTAGTAATATGCTAAACTGTTAATATCTTAAAACAACGGAGGAATACAAAATGAAAAAAATCACAAAAATTTTAGCCGTTATTCTGGCGGCGCTGTTTGTTGCAGGCTGTTTTGCCGCATGCTCATCGCCTTCCGAATCAGATAACGAGGACAACCAAAACGAAAAGAAAACTCTTATAGTCGGCTTTGATCAGGACGGTTTTGTTCCGTTCGGCTACACCGACGATAACGGTGATTGGACCGGCTTTGATATAGAGCTTGCCAAAGAATGCGTTAAAATTATGGACAACTACGATGATATTCAACTTTATCCGCTCAACTGGGACAGCAAGGATCAGCTTATGGAAGCAGGCGCTATTGACATCATTTGGAACGGCTTTACCATTCAAGGCAGAGAGAACGATTACGAATGGAGCAAGCCCTATATGAGCAACAGGCAGGTCATCGTTGTACGTGAGGACAGCGGCATCAACACCGTTGACGATTTGGCGGGCAAGGTAGTAGGCTCGCAGAAAGATTCAAGCGGACTCAACGCCCTTAAAGGAAATGACAAGATTATGTCCATAATTAAGGACAAGAAAGCTATGGAATTTGACGGTTATGAAACGGCCCTTATGGAGCTTGAAGCCGGAGGCGTGGACGCGCTTGTTATCGACGAACAGGTTATCACCGTTAAAATCAAGAACGGCGACGTTAAGGACTGCAAAATCCTTGACGAATCTCTTGCCACCGAGGATTACGGTATCGGCGCTAAGAAAGGCAACACCGAGCTTATCGCCGAGCTGGAAAATGCGCTTGACACTCTTGCCGCAAACGGAAAAGTTGCCGAGCTTTCCGAAAAATATTTCGGCTATGACGCAACCGTTTGGGCTAATAAATAATCGCTCTGATTTATAAAAAACGCGAGGGGCGGCTTTTGCCGCCCCGAATTTTTCAGATAAAGCGGAGTTTCAAATGATTTCTTTTCCCTATTTTATTCCATTAAAATTTGATTTTCAGGTAACGGTATCGCTTTTATGGCGCTTTTTCGGAAAATCAATGCTTATTTTCGGGCTTACGATGCTGCTTGCGCTGCCGCTGGGGCTTATTGTTTGCGCGTTCAGAAGAAGCAAATTCAAGCCTTTACAGCTTATTTCAAAATTTTACATATCCGTAATGCGCGGCACGCCGCTTATGCTTCAGCTTGTCGTCGTCTATTTTATGCCGTACTACGTTTTCGGAATCAAAATATCATCTGATTACCGATTTACCGCCGTGATAATAGGATTTGTGATAAACTACGCCGCTTATTTCGCCGAAATATACCGCGGCGGCATAGAGGCGATAAATATCGGGCAGTACGAGGCGGCGCAGGTGCTTGGATTTAATAAAATGCAGACTTTTTTCAGAATAATCCTGCCGCAGGTTATAAAAATAGTTTTGCCCAGCATAACAAACGAAACGATAACGCTTGTAAAGGACACTTCGCTTGCGTTTTCAATTTCATACGTTGAAATGTTCACCACGGCAAAGCAGTGCGTCACCTCTCAATCGTCCATACTTCCGCTGTTCGTGGCGGGCGTATTCTATTACGCCACAAACCTGTTGATAGCGTTTTTGTTTGAACGACTTGAGAAAAAACTGCACTATTACAGCAGATAAGGGGGCGATGATATGGTTTTGCTTAAAGTTGAAAATCTAAAAAAGAGCTTCGGCGACAATCAGGTGCTTAAAGATATATCGCTCACCGTGAACGAGGGCGAAGTCGTTTCCATAATCGGCTCATCGGGTTCGGGCAAATCCACCCTGCTTCGCTGCTGCACAACGCTCGAAACGGTTGATTCCGGCAATATTTCATACGGTGATAAAATTCTCGTTTCAACGTCGGACGGCAAGACGAAATACGCCTCCAAAAAGCAGATTAAGGAAATAAGGGAATTTTTCGGGCTTGTGTTTCAGAATTTCAATCTTTTCCCGCATTTTTCCGTTTTAAAAAATCTTACGGAAGCGCAGAGAATCGTGCTTAAACGCGACAAAAAAGAGGCGCTTGAAACCGCGCGAAAGCTACTTGAAAAAATGGGGCTTTCAAATAAGGAAAAAGCCTATCCGAACGAGCTTTCCGGAGGGCAGCAGCAGCGTGTTTCCATTGCCCGCGCTCTTTCGTTGAATCCGAAAATCCTTTTTTTCGATGAGCCGACGTCGGCACTTGATCCCGAACTTACGGGCGAAATATTAAAGGTTATAAAGGAACTTGCCGCCGAAAAAATGACAATGGTAATAGTTACCCACGAAATGAGCTTTGCGCGCGACGTTTCAGACAAGGTGCTGTTTATGGACGGCGGCGTTATAGTTGAGCAGGGCACTCCCGAAGAGGTGTTCGGAAATCCCAAAATGCAGAGAACGAAGGAATTTCTTAAAAACTACGAAAGCTGATATTTTTTCTTTAATAAGAATGAAGCGAACGGTGTAACAGCCGTTCGCTTTTACTATAAAGCATTAAAAAATACGGCCGCCTCAAAACGAGGCGGCCGTATTCATTTTATAAATCGGGATTTCAGTCTTTCTTCGGCGCGTAGTATTCAACGGTGCGAAGAAGATCGTTATATTTCGCGACCGCGTTTTCGGCGGCGGCGTTAAACAGAACGTCCGCTCTTTCGGGGAAGCTTCTTCTGAGCGATGAATAACGGGTCTCGCCGTTGATGAACTCAATGTAATCGCCTGTCGGTTCCTTGGAATCGAGCGAGAACGGGTTTTTGCCCTGAGCGATAAGATCGGGGTTGTATCTGAACAGATTCCAGTACCCTGCCGTTACCGCTTTTTTCTGCTCCGCCTGATTGAACGGCATCTTTATACCGTGGTTGATACAGGGAGCGTACGCGATTATGATTGAAGGCCCGTGATAAGCCTCTGCCTCCTTGAAGGCCTTTAAGCATTGATTGTAATCCGCGCCCATGGCTACCTGAGCAACATAAACGTAGCCGTAGGACATAGCAATCTTCGCAAGATCCTTTTTCTTGGTTATCTTACCCGAAGCGGCAAACTGAGCGACAGCGCCCGTGGGGGTTGCCTTTGAAGCCTGGCCGCCGGTGTTGGAATAAACCTCGGTATCGAATACGAGAACGTTTACATCCTGATTCTGAGCGAGGACGTGGTCAAGTCCGCCGAAGCCTATATCATAAGCCCAACCGTCGCCGCCGAAAATCCACTGGCTCTTCTTGGCGGCGTAATCCTTATCCTTGAGGAAGTCCTCAGCGGCGGCTTTCTCGTCGCCCGTGAGCTCAGCCTTTTCAAGAGCGGCTATAAGCGCCTTTGCGGGCGCGTCGTTCGCGCGGGTATCATTAAATGTGTCAAGATAAGCCTTAACCTCATCGGCAACAGCGGAATTTTGAAGCGCGAGGGCGTCATTTGCAAGCCTTGAACGAATCTGCGCGTTTGCAAGGAACATACCGAAACCGAACTCGGCATTGTCCTCAAACAGAGAGTTTGACCACGCGGGGCCGTTGCCCTTCTTATCCACGGTGTAGGGAGTGGAGGGAGCGGAACCGCCCCAAATTGATGAGCATCCGGTGGCGTTCGCGATATACATTTTATCGCCGAAAAGCTGAGTAGCGAGCTTGGCGTAAGGCGTTTCGCCGCAACCGGCGCACGCGCCGGAGAACTCAAGATAAGGCTTGAGATACTGCGTGGAAACAATCGTTTTATCGGAAGCTACAACGGGATTCGGATCGACGTCGCAGAGAGCGTCAAATACGGGCTGCTGTTCCATTTGAGAAGCGATGGGCTTCATAACAAGCGACTTTGTCGGGCAGACGTTCGCGCAGGATGAGCATCCGGTGCAGTCCAGCGTTGAGACTATAAGCGCAAAGCTGAGGCCGGTGTTCTTGGGAACCTTGAGGTCAACCGCCTTTGTGTTAGCGGGAGCCTTCGCAAGCTCGTCGGCAGTAAGAGCCACGGGGCGAATTACCGCGTGGGGGCATACCATAGCGCATCTGTTGCACTGAGCGCAGGTTTCGGGAATCCACTCGGGAACATCGACCGCGATACCGCGCTTTTCAAACGCGGCGGAACCCTGCGGGAACACGCCGTCCGCCATATCAACAAAGGTTGAAACGGGAACGGAATCGCCCTTTTGATGACCGACGGGATCAAGGATTTCCTTAACAAATTTCTTCATTTCGGGGCGGTCGGTCTTGATCTCAAACGTGTTTTCCTCGTCAACGGCGTTTTTCCAGCTTTCGGGAACCTCAACCTTTATGAGTTCCTTTGAGCCGCGATCGATACCGTTGTGGTTTGCCGCTACAATGGCTTCGCCTTTCTTGGAAAACTTGGCGGTTGCCTTTTCTTTCATATATTCAATAGCCTGATCTACGGGAAGAATGCCTGAAATCGTGAAGAACGCGGACTGAAGTATCGTTGACGCGCGGCCTTTGAGCCCTACTTCCTCGGCGATCTTAATGCCGTTGAGAATATAGAAGTTTATATCATTCTGAGCAATATATCTCTTCATCGACGCGGGAAGCTCTTTATCAAGCTCCTCGGGCGACCAGATGCAGTTGAGAAGGAACGTGCCGCCGGGAACAAGATCCTGCACCATATCGTATTTTGTAACATACGACGGGCAATGGCAGGCAACGAAATTTGCCTTGTTGATGAGATACGTTGAGGTTATCGGATTCTCGCCGAAACGGAGGTGAGATACGGTAACGCCGCCCGATTTCTTTGAATCGTAGAAGAAATAGCCCTGGGCGTACATATCGGTGTGATCGCCTATGATCTTAATGGAATCCTTGTTCGCGCCGACAGTTCCGTCAGAGCCGAGACCCCAGAACTTGCAGGAAGTGGTGCCCGCGGGGGTAGTGTCCACATTCTCGCCGGCTTCAAGCGAAAGATACGTAACGTCGTCGGTAATACCTATTGTAAACGTCTTTTTCGGCTCGGCGGACTTCATATTATCATAAACGGCGATAATGTGAGCGGGAACGGTATCCTTTGAACCGAGACCGTAACGGCCGTTATATACGGGAGCGGTCTCAAAAGCGGAGCCCTTGAACGCCGCGACAACATCAAGATAGAGCGGTTCGCCGATGGAGCCGGGTTCCTTCGTTCTGTCCAAAACCGAGAACTTCTTTACAGTTGACGGGATAACTTCGATAAGATGCTTCGCGGAGAAAGGTCTGTAAAGATGAACCTTTACAACGCCGACCTTTTCGCCCTTAGCGTTGAGATAATCAACAGTTTCGGCAATGGTGTCGCAAACGGAACCCATCGCGATGATAACGTATTCAGCATCGGGCGCGCCGTAATAATTAAAGGGCTTGTAATCGGTTCCTATTTTAGCGTTGACGTCATTCATATACTTAACGGTAGCGTCAACGGCATTGTTGTAATACTTGTTGCAGGCCTCTCTGTGCTGGAAGAAGAGATCGGAGTTTTCAGCCGAACCGCGAAGCGTGGGATGCTCCGGATTGAGAGCATGCGCGCGGAAACGCTTAACGTCCTCCATATCAACCATTGATTTGAGATCGTCGTAATCCCAAACCTCTATCTTCTGAACCTCGTGCGAAGTGCGGAAGCCGTCAAAGAAATGAAGGAAAGGAACGCCGCATTTGAGAGTAGCAAGATGAGCGACGGCACCGAGATCCATAACCTCCTGCGGATTGTTTGAGCAAAGCATCGCGTAGCCCGTCTGGCGGCAGGCGTAAATATCGGAATGATCGCCGAAAATGTTGAGCGCGTGTGTTGATACGCAGCGAGCCGAAACGTGGATAACAGACGAGAGAAGCTCGCCGGCTATCTTATACATATTCGGTATCATAAGCAAAAGGCCTTGCGAAGCGGTGTAGGTGGTGGTAAGAGCACCTGCCGAAAGCGATCCGTGAACCGCACCGGCCGCGCCGCCCTCCGATTCCATTTCCTGAACCCTTACGTTCTGGCCGAAAATGTTCTTAGCGTCGTGAGACGAAAGAACGTCGGTTACCTCAGCCATAACGGAAGAGGGAGTGATAGGATAAATCGCGGCAACTTCCGTAAACGCATAGGAAACATGCGCGGCGGCGTTATTGCCATCCATTGTTTTCTTTTTTCTTGCCATTGGAATTCCTCCTATAATAAAAATTATTATATTATACAGTAATTTCGGAGCATCCGCCCCGTAACCTTACATATTATATCATCACGATATACTAAATTCAATAACAAATTTTAAGTATTTTTACCCTAATTTAACTAAATAATTTCAACGGAATCGCCCGTATCCCTAAGATTTCTGAACTTCGGACGCTCGCTGCCCGTCTTATTCGGTGAATGGAAAGTGAGCATAAGTCCGTCCCTGCCGCTGAAAATCATTCCGTGGCCGCCGTCGTCCGAAATAAGCGGAGGAAGATGAACGAAATTGCCGTTTATCTCGCCGTTATCCGAACGGGCAAGGCATTGAGCGTATTTTCCGTTTATAAAGGTTGACCAAACCATAAGCAGCTCGCCCTGAGAGGTTCTGAACATAAACGGTCCGTCGGTTATATAATGCTCGCCGTGGGGCTTTTTATCAATATAATAGGGCGAAGAGCCCTTAAAAAGCTCAACAGGCTCGCCTTCGCTTTTTTTCAGATCGGCGCTCAGCTTTATATAGCACACGGTTCCGTCGGTTATCTGAGTATGCTCGTGGCAAAACACAAGATACGGTTCGCCCTTTTTATCGACATAAAGCGTTCCGTCTATACATTCCCAATCGTCGGGAGTAACGGGGCCGTTGCTGTGAGGAACGAACGGTCCCTCGGGCCTGTCCGCCCTGAGGCAATAGGTGCCCCTAAGCGTTGTGAAAAGCCCCTTTTTTCTTGTGAAAGAGGCAAGCATATAATACCCGCCTCTGTATTTATGCACCTCAGGCGCCCAGTTTACCTGCCGGTTGAGCCCGTATTTTTCGGAATTGAAACATTCCTTCGGCTCGCTCCAGTTCTCTAAATCATCGGAGACATAAACGTCAAAACCGCCGGTGTTTCTGCCGAAATCGGCGGCGCGGGTGCCGTACATATAATATTTACCGCTTTCGTAAAGAACGAAAGGATCCCTTATATTTATTTGAGATAAATTCATAAATCAAATCCACCGTTTCATTCGGCATTTATTTTTTTGCTTACCGCAAAATGCAGAGCCACCGTAACTATCTGCAGGGCGAGAACAACGAAAAATCCGTAAGCGAGTCCGCCGCCGGCGGAAATTACGGCTATGTATATCCCGGAAAACGCGGCAATGCCCGCAGAGGATATCACAACGTTTCTCTTTAGTCCGTTTTTCGTGAAAGAAAACAGCGAAACAACAATAGAAACGAGAGCGAAAGCAACAACGCAGACAAAATCGGCAAAGCAGAGCGTAAGCAATGTATCACCGAACACACCGCCGCCTGTAACTGATTTTATAATACCGATGAGATTTACCGAATCGCCGTTAGCGGTGAAAACGGGCAGCAGCAGCGCCGCTATGGGAAGCAAAAAGCACACGAGCCGCAAAACGGCGGCAACCGAGCCTATTGCGGAAGCCTTTATTCCATTGAGCAGCCTTTCCACCGCGTCAAACTCCCGTTCCGCCTGCTCAGCGTCGTTTTTAAGGCTGTTTTCAAAATCGTAGTACATCAGATTCGCTCCGCAGTGGGGGCAAGTCTGTTTGAAATAAAACCGGCCTAATTTTTCGCCGCATTTCGGGCAGTTACTCATTTTCTCCACCTCCTTGAGAAACATCCTTGGTTTTCTGTTTTCTTCTCTCTTTCAGTTCGGAGCGTATGCGCGCAAGCTTTTCGCCCTTAAGATCGTAGAAGAAGTAAGGAATTATTGAAATAAAGCCGAGAATTTGAGGTATCAGTATAAACAAAGCCCATATCCACAAATCGGTATGCTCGCCCTTAACGGCAACGCTTGCTCCGCTTACCGGGTCCTCAACAAAGCTGAGCCCGATTATCGGAAGAAGAGTTGTGCCGATAGATGTTGAAACGGAACCCGTGAGCTTGCCGATAAACGTAAGAACGGAAAAGCTGACCGCCTCGTTTCTCTGCCCCGTTTTCCATTCCATATAATCAACGGTGTCGCCTATCATCTCGGTTGGGATTATCATATTTATAGTGTTGAAAAAGCTGAATATGAAATTCTGTATCATAAGCAGAATCGAAACGGCGAGCACGTTTGAATTGTAAAAGCTGAGACCGCATACAAACACGAGCGCCCCCGTAACGAGACGGCAAACGAGGTTCAGCATAACTATCTGCCTGTTGTCAAATTTCTTTTTCAGCTTAGGAATAAGAAGATATGTAAGAAAGCCGAATATCGTGCCCGGCAGATTTATCCAAAGCACGGCGGAGTTGAGATTGAGCACCTCCGAATAGTAATAAGTCTGAAAAACGCCGGCAAGTCCGCCGAGAGAGCCGATAACGTTCGCGATTATTATAAGAAGCAGAGGCTTGTTTTTAAACAGAACCTTGAAGCCCTCAAACACGGAAGGCTCTTTTTCGGTCTGCACTACTCTCTCTTTTGTTTTAAATCCGGCAAGGGAAAACAGACCCATACCCAAAGTGCCGGCAATTACGGCAAGAATAAGGAAATCCTGCGACAGCGTTATTTTCCAGGCGCCGCTGTTGCTTAGATCCATCATAACGACGAGGAAAGTGGTAGCAAATCCGCCGAGAATACCCGAAATAAATCTTGCCGAGGAAATTACCCTCGTTCTGTCTATCGGGCTCGGTGAAATCGCCGTGCTGAGGCTCCAGAACGGCACGTCGCCCAAAGTGTAAAAGAATTCCCACACAATGTAAGAGATATACATATAAACAATCTTTACCGTTGTTGATTTTGCGTCCGCAAGTATCTCTGGGCCGGCAAAGAGCATTATCGTGCATATCGAAAGCGGTAGCGGAACGAGCATAAGATACGGGCGCAGTTTACCGTAGCGCGAGCGTGTTTTATCTATAACGCTGCCCATCAACGGATCGTTCACCGTATCCCATATTCCGAGAATCAGTATCATCGTTCCCACCGCGCCGGCGGGGATCCCGAAAACCTTGGTGAAAAACAGCGAAAGATAACCGCCGGCAACAAGATTGTAACCGAATACCTGGCCGGCATTGGCAAATCCGTAGGCAAGCGTTTCCTTAACGCCTACGTACCGCGTCTCTTTTATTTTTGTATCCGCCATATTACCCCTCCTAAATATAATTCAGTTATATTATATAAAATTCCGCGTTTCGGGACAATGATAAAAAGGAATAAAAAAGAAGCTCTCCGTTTATGCACAATGCCCAAGAAAAGAAAAAACAGGGTTTGATCGAAAGCCGGGCTAAAAATCAAAGCCCTTTGTTTGACAAAGCATAATCGGAAGCGAGTTTGCGATAATTACGCGCGTTTTCGATTATCTTTTCAACGGCACCGTTATCAAGGAGCCTTACGGCTCTTGCCGGAACGCCGATTATGAGCGAATTGTCGGGGAAAATCTTGTGTTCCGTTACAAGCGCGCCTGCTCCCACTATGCAGTTGTTTCCTATCACCGCGCCGTCAAGTATAGTTGAGTTCATTCCGATAAGGCAGTTGTCGCCCACGGTGCAGCCGTGAACGACGGCGTTATGCCCCACCGTTACGTTTTTGCCGAGCGTCACGGGGAAGCCTTTGGTGCAGTGAACGGTGCAGTTATCCTGAATATTTGAATTTTCGCCCACGGTTATTTTATCAACGTCGGCGCGAATAACCGCGTTAAACCACACGGAAGAGCCCTTCTCAAGAACGGTATCACCTATAACGACCACGTTTGAAGCGATAAACGCCGCGTTTTCGCAATCGGGCTCTTTACCTGAAAATCCGATAATCATAATTATACCTCCCAATCGGTAAATTCTTCCGCAAGCTCCCGCACCTGCGTTTCGTTGAATATTTTTATTCCGTTATCATAAAGGAGCTGAGCCGTAAAGCCGTTTCCCTTTACAATTCGTTTTGAAAAGGTGCCGTCGTATATTTCACCGAATCCGCATGAGGGGCTGCGGGATTTCAGTACCGCCGCGCGGCAGTTTGATTCGTTTGCTATATAAAGGCACTTTTCCGCGCCGTCGGAATAGGCCGATGTGTTATCGATCCCGCTTTTTGAAACGACACCGCCGTCTTTTATCTCGTTAGGCTCTCTCGGCGTGGAAAGGCCGCCGAAACATTCGGGGCAGACGGGGATAAGCTCAAATTTTTCCCCGAGAGCGACAACGCTTTCATTATAATTGTTACCGCCGTTATATTTGCAGTTTTCGCCCAAAAGGCAGGCGGAAACAAGCAGCTTCGGCCTTGCGGGCAGGAAAACGAATTTTTCAAGCGCCGCCGCGATTCCGTCCTCGTCGTTTGACAAAGTTACATACTTTGCCGCGTTTTTGCACACCTGCGAGGCGTTTGCCATAGCGATGCCGTACTTCGCGAATTCAAGCATTTCTATATCGTTATCGGCGTCTCCGAACGCCATCACCTCATCAGGCGAATAACCGAGAACGGCGCACATTTCCCTGAGGGCGAGCCCCTTGTTTACTCCCTTGCGCGTCATTTCAAGATCTCCGGAAATCGGCGAGGTAAAAGCAATTCCGCCGATACCTAAAAGCCTTTTTCTGATTTCCTCATAGTATTCCCCGCCGAAGTAAAACAGATTTATCTTTTCAACGGCCGATTTTTTGGCGTAATCGCAAATGCTTTCGTGAAACTCAACGGATTTTATATATTCGTCAAGAAATTCCTGCGGCAGATCGGCGTTCACAAAATAGTCTGCCTTGCTTTGCTGTGAATGAATACCGCCGTTTGCGTATATTTCGTAATACACGGGATATTCTTCAAGTATATCCGCGACCGCCGCCGCGGTTTCGCTAAAAAACGGCATTGTGTAAAGACTTTCGCCTTTACATCTGTCAAACACGGCGGCGCCGTTAGAATAGATAACGTAATCGATAAACGGAAGCTGAGCGGTGACGTTTTCCGTAACGTTCATAGTTCTTCCGGTGGCAATAGCGGTTTTTACACCCATACCGTGGGCTTTTTTAAGCGCTTTTTTCGTTTTTTCCGTAACGGTGATGTGATCACCCGACATCAGTGTGCCGTCAAGATCCATCGCTATCAGTTTTACGGGCAAATTAAAAACTCCTTTCGGAAAAGATAAAAGGAAAGCCTATATAAAGCTCTCCTCAGATAGTGTGCCTGCTTTTAACTTTTATTCGCTCCATGGCTCTGGCAAGCCCGGCCTTGGATTCTATATATTCCATACGGCTCTGCTTTTGGCGCAGTTCCTCCTCGAACTGCTCCTTCGTGCGCTGCGCCCATTCAAGATCTATATCTTCGGGACGAAGCGCCGAAGCGCAGACAAGAACCGCCTCGTTGTTTATAAATTCAAGAAAGCCGTCGCCGACAAAAGCGTCCGTCTCCTCGCCGTTCGCGGCAATTATCTTCATTTCGCCTGCCTCGATGGGCATAACGCAGTTTTCGTGATGGGCAAGAAAGCCCATACTGCCGCCGTCAACGTAAGGCACCGTAAGACTTTGGCATTCCCCGTCGAAAAAAACGCCCTTGGATTCAACGATTTTCAGTTTGAAGATTCCCATAAAACGCCCTCCGAAAAAGACTTATTTAACACTTTCCGCCTTTTTAAGAACATCGTCTATCGTTCCGGCGTTGAAGAAAGCCGCCTCCGGCACATCGTCAAGCTCGCCGTCGATTATCGCCTTAAATCCTCTTACCGTCTCGGAAACAGGAACGTAAACGCCCTTTAACCCCGTGAACGTTTCCGCCACATGGAAAGGCTGTGAAAGAAACTTTTCTATTTTCCTCGCTCTGTAAACGGCGGTCTTATCGTCCTCCGAAAGCTCCTCCATACCGAGTATCGCGATTATATCCTGCAATTCCTTATATCTTTGCAGATATTCCTGAACACGGCGCGCCACGTTGTAATGCTCCTCGCCCACGGTGTCCGCCTCAAGAATACGGCTGCTTGACTCAAGAGGATCAACAGCGGGATATATACCCTTTTCCGCTATCTTTCTTGAAAGCACCGTTGTCGCGTCCAAATGGGCAAACGTGGTTGCGGGAGCGGGATCGGTGAGGTCGTCCGCCGGAACGTAAACCGCCTGAACGGAGGTTATTGAGCCGTTCTTTGTGGAGGCTATCCTTTCCTGAAGCTCGCCGACGTCGGTTGCGAGGGTGGGCTGATAACCTACCGCGGAGGGCATTCTGCCCAAAAGCGCCGACACCTCGGAGCCCGCCTGAACAAATCTGAAAATATTATCTATGAAAAGAAGAACATCCTGCTTTGCTACGTCGCGGAAATATTCCGCCATAGTAAGCCCCGTTTCCGCAACTCGCATACGGGCCCCGGGCGGTTCGTTCATCTGGCCGAAAACAAGCGCCGTTTTATTGATAACGCCGGATTCCTTCATCTCGTTCCAAAGATCGTTGCCCTCTCTTGAGCGCTCGCCTACGCCGGTGAATATAGAATATCCGCCGTGCTCGTTCGCGACGTTTGTTATAAGCTCCTGAATAAGCACCGTTTTGCCAACGCCCGCGCCGCCGAAAAGACCTATCTTTCCGCCTTTTACATACGGGGTGAGCAAATCTATTACCTTGATTCCGGTTTCAAGTATTTCCACCTCGGCGGACTGTTCCGCGAATCCCGGCGGATCTCTGTGTATCTCCCAATGGGGCTCGCCGTCAAGATTGCCAAGGCCGTCTATGGTCTCTCCGACTACGTTGAAAAGCCTGCCGAGGCATTTGACGCCGACAGGCACCGATATAGCGCCGCCGCGCGCCGTTACCTGCATATCCCTATGAAGCCCTTCGGACGCGGACAGCATTATGCATCTTACGGTTTTGTTTCCTATATGCTGCGCCGCTTCCATAACAAGCGTTTTTCCGTTCAAATCAACTTCAAGCGCCTCTTTCAGCTTCGGAAGCTCGCCGTCAAATTCAACGTCCACAACCGGCCCCATTATCTGAACTATTCTGCCTTTATTCATTTAGGATTCCTCCTAACTTATTATTTTACCGTGATTTTTCTGCGCCCGCGAACCTGCCGCCACTTCGGTTATCTCCTGAGTTATCGCGGATTGCCTTGCGCGGTTGAACTGTATGCCCAAATTCCTTATCATATCGGTGGCGGCGTCTGTTGCGGTCTGCATGGCAAGCATTCTTGAATTGTGCTCGCTGCAATACGATTCAACAAGCGCGCCGTAAATGAATCCGGCTATATAGCTCGGAAGAATATAATCAAAAACCGTTTTCGCGTCGGGCAGAAACGCAACGCTCTCGTCATAAGCCTTTCCGTCCGTTTTAATATGCTCCGGCTTCAGCGGCAGTATCTTCTGCAGCGTCGGTTCAACGGTCATCGAATTTACCATTCGGGTATAAACGACGTACAGTTCGTCTATTTTTTCGTCAAGGAAAAAATCAATAAGCTCTTCGGCTATATGCCTCGCCCTGCCCATGGTGGGATCCTGCGCGGTGAAATTAAAATGTATATCTATGGGTATATTCCGCTTTTCAAAAAAATGCCTTCCCACCTGGCCGACAACAAACAGCATATCGTTTGTTTCGCTAAGCTCACGCGTTGTCGCGGTTTTTATTATATTGTGATTATACGCGCCGGCAAGGCCTTTATCGGCGGTTATAACGAGATAGCCTATCCTTCTGTCCTTTCCCTGCCTTTGCGGGCGCTGATCGAAATAATCCGTGCCGACGTCCGGCGCCGTTTTAAGGATATTAGCGAGATTTTCCTGAATCATAAAGAAATACGGCTCTGTGCGCGCAAGATCCCTTCTTGCCTTTTGCAGCTTTGAGGAAGAGACCATATACATCGCGTTAGTTATTTTTTTCGTATCCTTTATTGATTTTATCCTGCTCTGTATCTCTCTTGTGTTAGCCATTGTTTACCCTTTCGTAATCGTCAACAGCTTCAAGTATTCTGTTTTTCATCTCGTCGTCAAGATTT
The DNA here is from genome assembly GCA_947623505.1 of uncultured Clostridia bacterium. Taxonomy (GTDB): domain Bacteria; phylum Bacillota; class Clostridia; order Oscillospirales; family Acutalibacteraceae; genus Eubacterium_R. The sequence goes on from CANQGT010000001.1 coordinate 132,248, forward strand.
TTCGTTTTCTCGATTTCCTCAATAATATCGCGGTGAGAAGCCTCGAAATAATCAAGCATATCGCTTTGGTAATCCTTTATTTCATCAACGGGAACACCAACGAATTTTCTGCCGATGGCGGCGACAAGAGTTATTACCTGCTGCGCCATCGAAAGCGGCTTTCCAAGCGGCTGCCTCAAGAGGCGCATAAGGCCCGTGCCGTATAAAAGCTGAGACTTTGTTTCCTCGTCAAGATCGGAGGAAAATTGGGTGAATACCTCCATCTCTCTGAACTGCGCGAGATCGACGCGCAGAGAACCCGCCGCTTTTTTCATAGCCTTGGTCTGAGCCGCGCCGCCGACACGGGAAACGGACAGTCCGACATTTACCGCCGGACGCTGACCGCTGAAAAACAAATCGCTTTCAAGAAAAATTTGACCGTCCGTGATTGAAATAACGTTTGTCGGTATATACGCCGAAACGTCGCCCGCCTGAGTTTCGATTATCGGCAGCGCCGTTACGGAACCTCCGCCAAGCTCGGGAGAAAGTCTCGAAGAACGCTCCAAAAGCCTTGAATGGAGATAGAAAACGTCACCGGGGTAAGCCTCGCGCCCGGGTGAACGTTCAAGCAGCAGCGAAAGCTCGCGGTAAGCCACTGCGTGCTTGCTCAAATCATCGTAAACAATAAGGCAGTCCATTCCCTTATGCATAAAATACTCCGCCATTGCCGTTGCGGAATACGGCGAAATATATTGCAGCGAAGCGGGATCTGAAGCGGTGGAGCAAACCACAACGGTATAATCCATAGCGCCCTGCTTTTCAAAAGTGTTTACGAGCTTTGCAACCGTAGACGCCTTCTGCCCTATCGCATTGTAAATGCAAATGCAGTTTTTGCCCTTTTGATTTATTATAGTGTCCATAGCGATAGAGGTTTTACCCGTCTGCCTGTCGCCTATAATAAGCTCACGCTGCCCCCTGCCTATGGGGAACATCGAATCTATCGCGAGTATGCCTGTCTCAAGCGGCTGAGAAACGGATTTTCTGTCCACAATCGAGGGAGCATCGTTTTCGATCGGGCGGTATTCGTCCGACAGTATCTCGCCCTTGCCGTCTATCGGCTCGCCGAGGGCGTTTATTACTCTGCCAATAAAAGCCTCGCCCACGGGAACGCCGGCGTTTTTATGAGTCCGCTTAACCCGTGAACCCTCGTGTATCTCCGAATCGGAGCCGAAAAGAATACAGCCTATCCTGTTTTTCTTTATATCCTGCACCATTCCCTTAACGCCGCTGTCGAAAATAACTATTTCGCCGTACATCGCGTGGTCTATTCCCGAAACGGACGCTATTCCGTCGCCGACGCTTATAACGCGGCCGATTTCCTCGCTCTCAAGCTCAAAATCGTGCTCTTTTATCTCCGCTCTGAGAATGGATATTATATTGTTTTGAGAATTCTTGTCGAAATCCGATGAAACGGCCTTTTTCGCTTTTTCCGAAACGGCGCTTCTTACGCTTGAAAGCCTGCTTTTCAGGCTCCTGTCGTACTGCCTGCCGCCGATCTCGATAATAAAACCGCCGATAAGACTTTTGTCTTTAACGATTTTTATATCCGCGCGGTCGGCTCCCGTCTGCCTGCAAACAAAATCCTTCAGACCGTCAAGCTGTTTTTCGTCGGGCTCCGTTACGCAGTAAACAACGGCCTCTGCACATTTTTCGCCCGACGCGCTGTTTCCCGAAAGCGGCGCATTCAAAGGATCATTGGTTTTCAGAGCCATTGTCATCACTGCTTTCGTTTAAAAATTCATCGAAAATATCGCTGTTCGTCTTATCGCTGACACTTGCGCCGACAACCTTTTCGGCGGCGTCCATAGCAAGGTTGGCAATGCTCTCCCTTGCAAGGCGTATCTCGTTTTCACGCTCCGCCTGCGCCTGCTTTTTGGCGCTGTTCATCAGTTTTTCCGCGTCAGTCTCCGCTTTTTCGATTATTCTGGCGTATTCTTCCTTGGCGTTTTCCTTCGCGTCGCTTATTATTTTCTGCGACTCGTCGTTTGCGCCGTCCATCTTTTCCTCATACTGCTTTTTGAGCTCCATCGCCTTTGTTTCGGCGTCCTGCGCGTCCTGAAGCTGCTTGTTTATCAGCTCTTTGCGCTTATCGAGCACCCTTTTGATCGGCTTGAAAAGGAACACCCTCATAAGTATAAAGAAAACTACGACGTTTATTATCGCAACAAGAAAATTCCAGTCAAATTTCAGCATTTTACCGTGTTTCCTTTCATTGATAAATTAAACGGCAACACGAACTCAGCCAACTATAAATACGATAAGTATGCTGGCAACAAGTCCGTAAACCGCGGTGGCCTCCGCAAGAGCGCAGCCTATAATAAGGGTGCTTCTGATGTTTCCCGCGGCTTCCGGCTGGCGCGCTATGGCCTCAACTGCCTTACCGGTGGCTATGCCTATACCGAGACCGGCTCCCATACCTACAAGTACAGCGATCGCTGCTCCTAATGCGATACCCATAATAAATTCTCCTTTGTTATTTGAATTATTTTATTCAACAGCTTCCTCAATGTAAATAGCTGTTAAGAACGTGAAAATATACGCCTGCAAAAATCCGTCGAACAAATCAAAATACAGGCTGAACACGGCGGGAACGCCGAATTTAAGAAAGATAACGCTTTTCAGAAGTTCCATAATTATAAACGCGCCCAAAACGTTTCCGAAAAGTCGCATACAAAGCGAAAGGGGCTTTATAACAATCTCAAGCGCGTTTATCGGAGCCACTATCCAAACGGGCTCGGCAAAGGATTTGAGATGCTTCCCCAATCCCTTTTTTCTTACTCCCGCAGCCTGAACAAGCACTATGCTTGTGACTGCCAGCGCGGCCGTTACCTGAAGGCTTTTTGTGGGCGGCTTAAAGCCGAAAATACCCACCATATTCATAGCGCCGACATAAATCGCAACGCTCATAAGCCACGGCACGTATTCCTCGCCCTTTTCTCCGACAATATTCTGAAAAAAGGTGACGATTTTTTCGTAAGCGGCCTCAAGCAGGCGCTGGCGTTTGCTTATCTCGCCCTGCACTTTAAGATTTCTCGTCAATATAATGGCGATAACGGTAAGAACTGCCATAATTATCCAGGAAACAACCGTGGATTCGTCTATGCTCACGTTGATGAACGGAATCTTGAAAACCTCTTCGATATCAAGCTGCTTCACAAGCTCCTCTTTTATATCCATACTTACGAAAGCGAAAGGAAAATTCGGCATGATCTCACCCCCCTTATTTTATGGAATAATAATATAAAAAACGCGGTATCCCACGCTGTTTAAACGCAATTATAGCACCATTCAAATTGCTTTTCAAGAATAAATTATCATAAAAACGGCTTGAGAAATCGACAAAATTTATATAAAAATTATATTTACATATCATCTTTCTTAGTTTATAATGTTTTAGGATTTATACGCATTGCCGCCAAGGAGGAAAAACGCTATGGCCGACGCAAAAAAAAAGATGGTTGAAGACATTACATCAATGGACGAGGATTTCGCCAAATGGTACACCGATATATGCAAAAAAGCGGAGCTTATAGAATATACGGGCGTAAAGGGCTGTATGGTAATCCGTCCTTACGGCTACGCGATATGGGAAAACATACAGAAAATTCTTGACGGAATGTTTAAGGAAACGGGGCACGAAAACGTTTGTATGCCTATGTTTATACCCGAAAGCCTTTTGCAAAAGGAAAAGGACCACGTTGAAGGCTTTGCGCCCGAATGCGCGTGGGTAACGATGGGCGGCAGCGAAAAGCTGGAGGAGCGCCTTTGCATAAGGCCGACTTCGGAAACGCTTTTCTGCGAGCATTTCAAACAAATCGTTCATTCTTACCGCGATCTTCCCAAGCTTTACAATCAGTGGGTTTCGGTAGTAAGATGGGAAAAAACAACGAGGCCGTTTCTCCGTTCGCGCGAATTTCTTTGGCAGGAAGGCCATACGCTGCACGCGACGGCGCAGGAGGCCGTTGAGGAAACGGAAAGAATGCTCGGCATATACGCGGATTTCTGCGAAAAATACCTTGCCATTCCCGTTGTTAAGGGAATGAAGACCGAAAGCGACAAATTCGCGGGAGCACAGCGCACTTATTGCATAGAGGCGCTTATGCACGACGGCAAGGCGCTTCAGGCGGGCACCTCCCACTATTTTGGGGACGGCTTTGCAAGGGCGTTTGAGATACAGTTTTCAGATAAAGAAAACAAGCTAAAATATCCGCATCAGACATCTTGGGGTATGACCACCCGCCTTATAGGAGCCATAATAATGACTCACGGCGACGATAACGGGCTTGTGCTTCCGCCTGCCGTTGCGCCTGTTCAGGCGATAGTTATCCCCGTTGCGCAGCACAAAGAGGGTGTTCTCGAAAAAGCGGCCGAAATATGCGAAAGGCTCAAAAAGGTTTGCCGCGCCAAAACGGACGACTCCGAAAATTCGCCGGGCTGGAAATTTGCCGAATATGAGATGAAGGGCGTTCCCGTAAGAATCGAGATAGGGCCGAAGGATATAGAAAAAAATCAATGCGTTTTGGTGACCCGTCACAACAGAGAAAAAACCTTTGTCTCTCTCGACGACGTTGAAACGGCGGTTTTGCAAAAGCTTGACGAGGTAAGAGACGGCATTTACGCCGCCGCCCTCGCGAACAGAGAGCGCAGGAGCTACGCCTGCAAAACTCTTGACGAGATAACGGCCGCCCTTGATGAAAAGGGAGACGGATTCGTTAAGGCGATGTGGTGCGGCAGCGAGGAATGCGAAAATAAAGTTAAGGAAATTACGGGAGTAGGCTCACGCTGCATACCTTTTGAGCAGGAGCATATTTCCGACGTTTGTGTTTGCTGCGGGAAGCCCGCGAAACATATGCTTTACTGGGGCAAAGCTTATTAAAAATTATTTATGAAAGAGGTTTTTATATGGCGATTTTAGTTACCGGAGGGTTGGGCTACATAGGTTCCCACACCTGCGTTGAACTTATAAACGCGGGCGCCGAGGTAGTTGTGCTCGACAATCTTTGCAACTGCAAAATGAGCTCTTACGACAGGATAAAGGCCCTTGTCGGCAAGGATTTCAAATTTTACAAATGCGACATACGCGACGCTCAGGGGCTTGACAAAATATTTAAAAGCGAAAAAATCGATTCCGTTATTCATTTCGCAGGGCTTAAGGCGGTCGGCGAAAGCGTGCATATGCCTCTTGAATATTTTGACAATAATGTAAACGGCACGATTGTTTTGCTTGACGTTATGCGCAAAAACGGCTGCAAAAAAATCGTCTTTTCCTCATCCGCAACGGTTTACGGTATGAACAACGTATCGCCGCTCACCGAAGATATGCATGTGGGGGGCGTGACGAATCCCTACGGCAGAACGAAATATATGATAGAATGTATACTTCGGGATCTCTACGCCTCGGACAATGAATGGTCTGTATGCCTGCTGCGCTATTTCAACCCGATCGGCGCTCACAAAAGCGGCACTATGGGAGAGGATCCGAACGGCATTCCCAATAATCTTATGCCTTATATAACACAGGTGGCTATCGGCAAAAGGGAGTGCCTCACCATTCACGGAAATGATTACGACACGCACGACGGAACAGGCGTAAGAGATTATATTCACGTTGTCGATCTTGCTCTCGGTCACCTCAAGGCCGTGGAAAAGGTGGAAAAGGAAAACGGACTGTTTATCTATAACCTCGGCACGGGCAAGGGATATTCCGTGCTTGACGTTGTAAAGGCGTTTGAAAAGGCGAGCGGCGTTAAGATACCTTTCGTTGTAGGCCCGCGCAGAGACGGCGATATAGCAACCTGCTATTCCGATCCTTCCAAGGCTTTTAAGGAACTCGGCTGGAAAGCGACGCGTGACATTGAGGAAATGTGCGAGGACAGCTGGCGCTGGCAAAGCCAAAATCCCAACGGATATGACGACTGATTCAATACAGAATGATATATATCAAAAGACCCCGAAATTTCGGGGCCTTTGTGTTTTTTGAGAGCGGAATTTCCTTTCCGCCGACGGGCATACAAATTTATAACTGCTTGGCATTTCCTTTCAAGAAAGGCGATTCATCAAACCTGCTGTTCGGCTTTTGTGTAATCACCGGATAAATCAAATTCGGGCGTAAGCTCAAATTTGTTTTCGGCGTATTCGTGAAGTGTGAACCTGTAGCTTTCGCCGAATTTTGCGTTCCATTCGCAAAGCGTTTCTATCGGCACCTCTTCGCCGTTTTTCGTAAAAACGGTCGCAGATATTCCGAAGATGCCGTTTTCGGGGATTTCGGGGTAAACAAAGCTGTCCATAGGAACTTGGCAGTAAACCGTTTCTCCGTATTTAAAAGACAGCGATTCATCGGCGGGCGAGCAGCCTCCGGAGCACACCGTTTTTCCGTCGATGCTGTAATCAAATTCCATTGACCGAACGTTGCCGCTGTCTATAAGTATTTCGATTCCTATTTCGCGACCATACTTCGCGTCGCTCTCATTTTCTGCAATATAGTTATAAATTTTGCTCTTCGTATCCTGTGAAAGAGAATTATAATAATCGCAAATCGATTTTTCAGCCGAATAAACGGTAAAATTAAACTGCCTGAAATCCCGTTTTCTTTTGCTCACAAGCGTAACGCCGTCAAAATCAAGGGAAATATCGGGATCGTTGCGCATTTTATAAATAATGAAATTCAAAGCGTCATCCGCGATCTCGCCGTCGTCTTGGGCGAGCTTTGCCACATATGGAACGGCGGATTCGGAAAGCCCGTTTGCGAAGTAAGCAAAATCGATCTGCTCCAGACGGCCGTTTTTATAAGCGTCTATATTATAGCGGACTACTATACTGTCCGCGTCGGCAAGGGCAAGCGCTATGAAAAGGACGCTGCAAATCAATATCACGGGCTGCATATAGCTTATTTTCGGCGCGAAAATATGCAATATAAAAAACGCGAGTATCACAAAAAGCATAACCATAAACAGCGCCACGAGAAGCCTGTAAAGCGACAGACCGTAGGTTTCGATATTGAGCTTCATTTTTGATACTGCGGTTATAAGTATCAAAACGGTGAAAAGAAGAATAAAGCATTCAACACCTTTTAAAAACGCGGGAAGCCCTCTGCCCTTTTCCGTTTTACAGAAAACGTTTACAGCGGATATTATTAGCACGTTGATAACGCATATCGCGAACATTTCAAAAAAGCCCTCTCTCGCGTAGACGCTGGCGGAATGCTCATAACCCTCCGGCAAAAGGCCGGAAAACGCGCTGAAAAAATAGGCGAGTTGTGAAAAGAGATAAAACAGATAAGTCACCGATATAACGCACAAAAACGATATTGCGGCCGCCGCGGGAAAAAATCTGCGGTTTTTCAAAACAGCCGCATTGCTTTTGCCCGCATCAAGGTTCTTTTTCCTTACAACCGCATAAGCGACGGCAAATGGAGCGAATACCAAAGACAGTATCAAAACCAAAATATATTCGCCGAGATTTTTGCCTATCATCTGCACAAGGCCGCGAAAAGCCGCGTCGCCGCTGACAAGAAGAGGAATTATAACAAACAGCGCTGGCACAGACAGCGCTATGCCGAAAATTATATAAAGCGCGTTTTTGCTTTTAAACGCCGCCGCGTTTATTCCGCGAGCTGTTGAGGGGAGGTTTTCAAACGGTGAAACGAACACGCCGTAAAGAATATCCCCGATCATTCTCGCGCCGCCCTCGCCGTGTCTGAAAGTGCCGCTTATACCGAAAATATATATTGTAAACAGCGCCGTAACAAGAAACAGCATAATGCAGTTCATAAAAATATTGCGTGAAAAAGTGAACGTGGCCGAGCCCGCAAGCGAAAGCAGACCGCAAAGGCAGGAAAAAACCGACGGCCTTACGTCTCTTTTTGCAAGATACGCCGTAAAAACGGCAAAAACGGCGCAAAAGGCGACGGTAAACCCGAGATTAAAACCGTACATAACGGCAAAATCGATAAAAACGAAAACGCACCCGAAAATCAACAGGGCAAAAATACCGTCTTTTTTATCCAAACTCAGCGTCTTTTTCGTTTTTTTGCCGCCGTCAATCACCGGCGGCTTAAAATATTCGCCGCCATTCAAAGAATTATCCATATCGATCCCTCCTAATCGTCAACAAATTCAAGAATATCGCCGGGCTGGCAATTTAGCTCTCTGCAAATGGCCTCAAGCGTAGAAAACCTTACGGCTTTGGCCTTGCCAGTTTTAAGAATTGAAAGATTTGCGGGCGTTATGCCGATTTTCGCGGCAAGCTCGCCTGACGACATTTTCCTCTTTGCAAGCATAACGTCAAGATTTACAACAATGCGCATAATTATCTCCTATACTATTGACAAGGGGTTTGAAGCGGTATTTGCGTAAATAAGCCCGCAAAAACCTTATTGTGTTCGACTCCCCTCAGTTATACCGTAAGGTCGTTTTCGTCCTTGATTTCTATTGCCGCCTCGAAAATATTTTTCACTACCCGAACGACGAGCCCCATAAAAAATTCGCCTGCCGAAAGCACGAGCATTGTTTCAAACATAAAATTCCGCGTTAAAATAACGATAAAAGAAATCAATCCCACAAAACCCGCATAAATGCAGGCGTAACTTATCAGGCGGAGCAATTTTACGTTTTTCGCCTCAAAAACCCGCTCTTTTCTGATATTCGCAAGCAGCCTGTCAAGGCAAAAAAGAGCGAGAAACCCCGCAGGCACAACGGCGTAAAAAGGCCACAAAACATAATCCTTTATTTCGGTGAGAATATCAAATTTAAAAAATCCTTTATCAAGCAGTATCGGAAGCGTAACCGACAGCGCAAGAAGCACGGCGTAGCAAGCCCTTACAATAAAATGCGTAAGCCTTACGGATTTATCACTGTTCCACATAGAAATTCCTCCTTTGTTTTGCTCGTTTTAAATTCCTATGAGTATGATATAGCACGATTTTTATCGTTTGTCAATAATTTTTTATTATTTTTCAAAATATTTTTATCATTTTTCGAAATTTTCCTAAAAAAGAGAGCGGCATACGCCGCTCAGTAAATTAAAATATATTTTGAACCTATTATTAAGATAACGCACGTCAAATTCTCCGCCAATTTAAACCCAACCGAATTTCGCGTTCAGCACAAGGAACAAAATCAAATCTATAAGAAACATAAAAAGCGCCGCCGTTCCCGCAAAAAGAGTTTTTTTATTCAACGATTTTGTTTCTTCGCTTATTTGGGCTTTTTTGCTGTTCATAGCCAGCGGCACGGCGATACCTATCGCGCCGAAAGCGGGGCAGATGCCGACGGTGCACACGCCTATAATGGCAGACACAAACGCGAATTTCGCCAACTTTTCAAGAATATTGTTACCGTTCATTTTTTACCTCCGAATTTTGCGAATTTGGCACGGCTTTGGTTATTCCGTATTTTATGATTATTCTGTTGAGTTTTTTAATAAAGCCCTCGCCGAAAATAAAGAGGAACAGCGCCGTCGCCCCGCCGAAAACGGCCGAAAAGGGCACTCCGGCGGCATAGACGGCAAGCACTGTTTTTATATTGTTATCGGTTGCCATAATAAGCGCGGAGCCCGCGTCCGCGATAAGCCCGTAAAGAGCAAAGGCGAGAACGAAACCGACGGCGGAAAGAGTCCACCTATTCGGCTTGATAATTTTAAATACGACCGCGGCGGCAAACCCAACGGAGCCGAGCGCCACCATCTGAAAAGGAGTCCATATCCCCTGCCCGAAAATGAAATTTGAAACGAACGCGGAAAACGCGCCGATTATATATCCTTTTTCAGCGCCGAGACAAACGGCGCAAACAATCACCACGGCAGCAACGGGCTTAAACTGCGGCAGCATATAAAAAACGGCCCTTGAAGCAACGGCAAGCGCGATTAGCACCGCCATAAGCGCAAGCTCGCGCGCGGACGGAGCGGAATTTTCATAAGAAAGAAAAAACACAAGCGCGCAAGCAAGAAGAATTACGGCGCAGATAAGATAAACCGAAGTTGTTTTTGAAAATAATATCTGCCATAAAACGGTTGCCGCTCCGATGAAAACAAAGAGGACAAGCGAAACCGTTTTTATCCTGTTTTCTTTCATCGCTTCACCTCAATATCGTCTATGCATACCGCCTTGCCTTCGGTAAGCTTTGAAATCGAGGTCGTATATATCCTCAGCGTTGAAAAGAACTCGCGGCACGGCGCGCTCGCCGCTATTCTTCCGTTAAAAAGAAAAGCGCAGTTATCGGCGTATCTCGCGGCAAATTCAAGGTCGTGTGTGGCGATTATCACCGTTTTGCCGCCGTCTGCAAGCCCTCTAAGTATTTCTGCAAGCTCCGCGCAAAACGGAGCGTCAACGCTTTTTGTGGGCTCGTCCAAAAGCAGTATATCCGCATCGGCCGAAATGAGCTTCGCAAGCGCAAGGCGCTGTGCCTCACCGCCGCTCAAATCGAAAGGATTTCGGTCAGCAAGTTGTTCCAAGCGCAGGCTTTCGGGCAAATCCGCCCCTCCGATTTCCTCGGCGACCGTTTCCTCGAGAAAAAGAGTCTGCACGTTTTGGGGCATATAGGCGGTTTTGCCGTCTGATTTTATTTTTCCGCCGTAGCATTTTAAGATCGAAGCAATACATTTTAGCAGCGTCGTTTTGCCGCTGCCGTTCGCGCCGACTATGGCGTTTATTTTTCCGTACTCCGCCGTGTAATCAAGGCCGAAAAACACATCGGGAGCGCCTTTTTTATATGTAAAGCAAATTCCCTTTACGCAAACCGATTCTCCGTTGTTCTTCCGCGTAATGAAATCTTTATACATAAGCCTGCCGACCTGCTTTTCGGCCTGCGCAAAGCTCAGAGGATTTCCCTCAAAAACCTGCGTATATTGCGGCAAAGCGCATTTCATACGATGATCCGTTTTCACCAAAAACTCCGCCGTTTCACGGGGCGAGCCGCAAAATATGATTTTCCCCCGCTCCATCAGCGCCGCCTTGTCGGCAATGGGCAAAAGGCCCTCGATTCTGTGGCCGCTTATCAGCACCGTTGCGCCCTGCTCCCTGTTCAGCTTTAAAACAAGATTTATAAATTCTTCGGAAGCCGCGGGATCAAGCTGCGAAACGGGTTCATCAAGCAGCAGCAACTCCGCGCCTGTGGTGAAAGCCGCCGCGAGGGCAACCGTCTGCTTTTCTCCGCCGGAAAGCTCTGCCGTGGATTTATTGACAATGCCGCCCAAATCAAAATAACTTGCCGTTTCCGCAACGGCGAGATGTGTGCGCATTCTGCCAAATCCCATATTCTGAGGGGAAAACGCCAATTCGGAGCCGACCGAATTTGTGATTATATTGCTTTCGATATTTTGGCCGACAAATCCGACCGTCTTTAAACCGACGTTAATTTCGCCGCTCATTTTGCCGAAAGGCGCGATTTCCTTTTTTAAAAGGCGAAGCAACGTCGATTTACCGCTGCCCGATTCGCCGATAATAAGACATATTTCACCGCGCTCAACCGTAAGGTTCACTCCGTTGAGCGCTTCGGAATCCGACAGCGGATATGAAAATTTCAGATTTTTGATCTCAACAGCAGCCATTTAATATCCTCCGCAAAATCGACGGCAAGCGGGAAAAGCGCGTATAATATAAAAATCGCTACCAAGAGCGGATTTTTGTTTTCAATCCTTATTACGGGCTCAAGAGAAAAGACGAATATTCCTCTCGTGCAGGCAAACAGAGAAACACCGAGCAAAACAAGCGTTATAACAAGCGCGGCGGCGTCGGCTCCCTTAAAAATGTAAGGCGAATAAAAGCGCCGCTTTCCGGAGCCGAATCCCCTTGCTTTCATCGTATCGGCCGTTTCAATGCTTTTTTCAAGAGTTATGCTTATCAGAGCCGAAAACCGCTTTATGCCGTTTTTTACTCCCCGAATTTCCCTGCCGAGCCCCTTTTGCGCCTGCGTTATCTCGTTTGAAAGCGACAACAGCAGGGGCAAAAAGCGAAGTATCATTGAAAAAAGAAGCGTAAAATTCGGAGCGACGCCGCCAAAAAGCGCCATAAATTTATCGTCGGTTACAATCTCGTTAAAGCAAAAGAACCAAAAGCCGACGGCGCTTATCATAATTCCGGTGAACAGCCCCGCAGTGAGGCTTTCAAGTGTAAAGTTAATTGACTTTACACAAAACAAAACGGTTGCTCCGTAGCGGCTGAACAGCATATTGAAAAAGGCGGCGATAAAAACGATAAAAACCGAATATTTCAATAATTTTAAAGCATCTGCGCGGCCTTTCAGCCTGCAATAAAACGCGAAAGCGCATATCAGCGAGAAAAAAAGGCATATGGAATTTGAAAACATCAGCGTAACGATTATTATGCCCGCAAAAAAAGAGAAGCCGACTATGGGGTGAAATTTTGAAAATCTGTCCATAACCGGTCCTCCGTATCATCCTATCCGCACGTCCTGCTTAGTTTTGAATCCGTAGCCGTACTGATCGAGCAGGTGCATTTTATTGAGAGCGGCAACAGTTCCCTTTGAAACGCACAATTCCGCGTCATTGGGAATCGTAACGTCAAGACCGAGCTCATATGAGAAAAACGAATCTATTCCGTAAAACGCGGAGCTTCCGCCCGTCAATATAACGGCGCCCGCCGTAATATCGGCCATAAGCTGAGGGGTGGATCTCTCAAAAAACGCTTTCGCCGCATCCGTTATTTCTTTAAACAACGGCTTCAGGCAGGCATACACCTCATTTCCCGTTATCTCCGCCATTGCCGGCATACCTGTAAGCGCGTCTCTTCCTCTCACCTGAAGGGCAACGTCCTCTTCCCTCTCAACAGCGCAGCCTATGCTAATTTTTACATCCTCCGCCGTTCGCTTGCCTATGAGTATTCCGTATTTATCGCGCATATATCGCATAATTTCAGAGTCAAAGCTGTTTCCGGCGATTCTTATCGCCTCAAGCTGATTGAGGCTTCCTTGGCTTATTATAGCCATATCTGTTGTTCCTCCGCCGATGTCTATAACAAAAACGCCGTTCGGATACAGCGGATCGACGTCCGCGCCGAGCGCGGCGCAAAGAGGCTCCTCAACAAGGCATACGGAACGCGCGCCTGCCGTGATAAGAACGGAAATGAGCGTTCTTTTTTCAAGATCCGTGCTTATCGCGGAGACGGAGGCCACAACGCGCGGTTTAAACAGACTTTTTCCTATAACCTTATCCATAAAGAAACGCACCATCTGCAAGGCGATTGAATAATTCGCAACGGCTCCGTTTACAATGGGCTGAATTACCGATATACCGTCAGGCTCCCTGCCCTCAAGATAGTAGGCGCGCCTGCCGGCATAAAGTATTTTTTCCGTTTGCACATCGTATGCCACATACGAAGGCTCGTCAACGACAACGCCCTTTCCCGGCACCGATATAACGATGGAGCTTGAACCTAAATCTATCCCCAAATCATAACCAAACATTTTTTCTGCCCTTTGCTGAATTTAGGCTTACACCCGATAGAAACAAATCGGTTTCGGAAGGATGATTTGCCCCTATCGGATGCAGGTCTAAATATTATGTTACTGTAAAAAAGCGCCGTTGTCAACCGTTAAAAAATAGCCCAAAGCGCTGTAACGCCTGCTTTTTTTATCGTTGTTTACCATTGCCTTAACGCATTCCTCGGTCCCGGTCAGGACTATAAGATTTTTTGCGCGCGTAAGCGCGGTGTAAAAAAGATTTCTGTAAGCGAGTTTTTGCGGAGTGGCGATAACGGGCATAACAACGCAGTTAAATTCGCTGCCTTGGCTTTTATGCACCGTCATCGCGTAAGCAAGCTCCAGCTCCTTTGCGCTTTCAACGGAATACATAGCCTCGCGGTCGTCAAATTTAACGTTCAGAATATCGTTCGCCCTGTCTATTTTCGTAAGGACTCCGATGTCTCCGTTAAAAACGCCCATTCCGTTGTCGTTCGCCCTGAACCACGGCACGTCGTAATTATTTTTGACCTGCATCACCTTATCGCCGACGCGAAGAACATATCCGTTGTGCTTTATCTCGGCCTTGCCCTTTTCGGCGGGATTCAGCTTTTGCTGCAAAAGGAAGTTTAGATTTTCCGTCCCCACGTCGCCTTTTCTCCCTGGGCAGAGCACCTGTATATCCGTAAACGGATTATAACCGTAAGATTCGGGCAACCGCCTTGTTACAAGATCAACGATTTTCTTTGAGGCGTTGTAAGGCGAATTTTCCCTTAGCATAAAGAAATCGGACTCCGCGCCGTTTTGCGAAAGATCCGGCATTTCCCCTTTCACAACCCTGTGTGCGTTTGTTACGATAAGGCTTTTCATCGCCTGACGGAATATTCTGTTGAGCTCGATCACCGGTATCATATCGCACTCTATAAGGTCTTTAAGCACGTTTCCGGCACCGACCGGAGGGAGCTGATCCTTATCGCCGACCATTATGAGCCTTGCGTGCAGCGGAACGGCGTCCAAAAGGCTGTCAAACAGTTTTATATCCACCATCGAAAGCTCGTCAACTATAACCGCGTCAATATCAAGTTTGTTTTTTCTGTTGTAAACAAAAGAAGGCTCGTCCGCTCCGTCCTTATACTCCACCTCAAGCAGGCGGTGTATCGTCTTTGCCTCGCAGCCCGTAAGCTCCGTCATACGCTTTGCGGCTCTGCCGGTAGGCGCGGCAAGAGCCACTTTCATTCCCTTGTTTTTCATAAGGGCGATTATTCCCCTTACCGTTGTGGTTTTTCCGGTACCCGGTCCTCCGGTGAGGATAAGCATACCTCTGTTTACGGCGGCTTCTATCGCCGCTCTCTGCTTTTCGTCAAACTCTATCCCCTGAGCGGCCTCAAAGGCATATATCTCTTCCGAAAATATCTCCGTCTGCTTCGGCGGATAATTCACCATTAACCTTATCCTCTCCGCCACCGCGGATTCCGCCTGATATATATCAGGCAAAAACAGAAACTCCCTTCCGTTCACAACGTCCGAAAAAAGCTGATTTGCCTGTATAGCGCTGTCAGCCGCGATCTCCGCCTCGTCCTCGGAGCATTCAAGAAAATCCACCGCCGCCTTTATAACGGCGGTTCGCGGCAGGCAGGTGTGACCGTTCGCGAGATTATGGCGCACTATGTAAACAACCGCCGCCTGCGCTCGGTAATCAAAAAGGTCTTTTGAATCAAGATTAAGCGATATTTCCTCCGCCCTGTCAAAGCTATAGCCGTAATCGCCGACAAACGCATACGGATTTTCGCTTATTATATCATAAGCATTCGTATTATACAGTTTATAAGCGTTGAACGCCTCGCTCGGCGTAAGCCCGATATTTATAAGTCCGCTTATGACTTCTCTTGACGCAAACTGCTTCTTAAATTCCTGTTGGAGCTTTCTCGCCTTGGGCTTACTTATGCCCTTTATTGAAGAAAGGCGGTCAACGTCGTTTTCAATAACGTTAAAAGAATCGCTTCCGAAGGCTTCAACTATTTTAACGGCCGTGCTTTCGCCGATGCCTTTTATTATTCCGCTCGCGAGATAGCGCAGTATTCCCGCGGCATCCGCCGGCAAAGTACGTTCAACAAGGCTTGCTTTGAACTGAGCTCCGAACGTGGGATGATTTACCCATTCCCCCTCAACCGTTATCTTCTCGCCCTGCACGAGCTTCGGGAAATTTCCCACAACGGTGAGAATCTCGTTATTTACGGATATATCCATAACGGTATAGCCGTTATCCTCGTTGAAAAAGGTAACGCCCTCGATAACGCCGGTTAAATTTTCCGAATTGGACTGCGCCATTTTTTTCACCCGGTATATTGTAACATAACCGTGTGTGAAAATAAAGCATACCCGACGGATTTTTTAAGGAAGACCGAAAGCTGTAAAAATAATAAAAAAATCCGGCTCCCTATATAAGGGAAACCGGATGCCGCAAAACAAATTTATTTGATACAATCTTTAACCTCTTTGGCTCCCCTGTGCAAGGGGAGCTGTCTGCCGTTAGGCAGACTGAGGGGTTGGTCGATATAATCTCCAACCGCTTTGGCTCTCCTGTGCAAGGGGAGCCGGCTGCCGCAAGGCAGACTGAGGGGTTGATTATACATCTTCAACTTCTTCGGCTCCCCTGTGCAAGGGGAGCTGTCTGCCGTCAGGCAGACTGAGGGGTTGGTCAGTTACAATAACGCTGTTGTAGCAGAACACTACAACCCCTCCGCCTCACATTCGTTCGGCACCTCCCCTTACACAGGTGAGGCAATAAAGGAAATCATATGCAACCCTTCCGTTTCGCTCTCGCTCAACACCTTCCCTTACACAGGGAAGGCGTGAGAGAGGTAGGATTGTTCGCTTGCCATAACCTTGCACAGGGAAGGCAGAAAGGAGGGAAAATAAAGGAAGGCGGTTTTTATTTTTGTTTGATTTCATCAAAGTTGTCGATTATCTCTGCGATTTTTTGCATTATGAACAACACATCTAACGGGTCTACTTTTCCGTCGCCGCTTACATCGGCACGCGCAAACGCATCGCCCTCAAGCTTAGCGTCGTCGAATTCTGCGATATATCTCTTGACAATAAGCACCTCTAACGGGTCTATATTTCCATCGCCGTTTACGTCGCCGAGAGTGCCGGAAGCCGTTGTCAATTTATATTCGCTGAAATGTTCCGTTGTGAATACCATATAGCCGTCTTTATATGCGGCGTTCATATCCGTCATCGTTCCGTCGGCTTCCCTGCGGTAAACCTTTACGCTTTCGCCGTCCATTGTTTCGGGTACGGGTATTTTAACCGTTACGCTTCCCGTCGGCTGAACCTCAACACCGCCGGACTGAAGTGAAATATCATATGTAACGCTGTCTTCCGTTTCTTCCTTTACGGTAACAACAAGTTCTGTATCTGTCGGCAATTCGCTCTTGTCGGCGTCTACAGTTATTCCGCTTTCTTCGTTTTCATAAGTGTAAAGAGGAACAAATTCATATCCGTTTTCTTCCGCATAAGTTTGAGCATATGAATTTTCATAACCGTAAATCGTTTCAAGAGCAGAACCTTTAAATGCTTCATCGCCGATTCTTGTTACACTATTCGGTATTGTTATGCTTGTTAAGCTGTCGCAACCATCAAATGCCCCTTCGCCTATGCTTGTAACACTGTCCGGTATCGTTATGCTTGTTAAGCTGTCGCAATATTCAAATGCATAATCGCCTATGCTTGTTATACTGTCCGGTATCGTTATGCTTGTTAAGCTGGTGCACCGATAAAATGCTAAATCGCCTATGTTTGTTACGCTATCCGGTATCGTTATGCTCGTTAAGCCGTAGCAAGAACTAAATGCACCTTTGCCTATGCTTGTTACACTTTCGGGTATCGTTATACTTGTTAAGCTGTCGCAAGCCCAAAATGCATAATTGCCTATGCCTTTTACACTGTCCGGTATTGTTACGCTTGTTAAGCTGTCGCAACCCCAAAATGCATAATCGCCTATGCTTGTTATACTGTCCGGTATTGTTATGCTTGTTAAGCTGTCACACCAAGCAAATGCATGACCGTCTATGCTTGTTACACTATCCGGTATGCTGTAAGATGTTCTTTCGTTTCCAGCGGGATATTGAATAAGTTCGGTCTTTTCTTTGTTGAACAAAACTCCGTCCTGCGATGAATAATTCTTATTATTTTCATCAACGGTTATGCTTGTTAAATTTTCACAAAGTGAAAATCCGCCCATGCTTTTTACGCTTTCGGGTATCGTTATGCTTGTTAAGCTACCATTCTCAGCAAATGCCCCATAGGTTATAGTTACCGTCCCTTCTTTTATTGAATATTCAGCAGGAACTTCGTAATTTGCATCAATAAGATGATTTCCTATATAAAGCACTCCGTCTTCCCAATTTGTTTCATCATTATAATATCCGGTTCCCGAAAATGCATCAGAACCTATACTCATTACGCTGTCCGGTATTGTTATACTTATTAAACTTTCGCAATCTTCAAATGCCCCATAGCCTATGCTTGTTACACCGTCCGGTATCGTTACATTTGTCAAGCTGTAGCAGTCTGCAAATGCATAATCGCCTATGCTCGTTACACCGTTCGGTATGTTGTAAGACGTTCTTTCGTTTCCGATGGGATATTGAATAAGCTCCGTCTTTTCTTTGTTAAACAAAACTCCGTCCTGCGATGAATAATTCTTATTATTCTCATCAACTGTTATTCTTGTTAAGCTGTCACACCATCTAAATGCAGCATAGCCTATGCTTGTAACACTATCCGGTATCGTTACACTTGTTAAACCGTCGCAACCAGGAAATGCATAATCGCCTATGCTTGTTACGCTGTCGGGTATAGTTACGCTTGTTAAGCTTTCGCAGTATTCAAATGCCTCTTCGCCTATGCTTGTTACGGTATAGCCGTCAAGCGTTGAGGGGATTTCAAGCGTTTCCGCTTCTCCGTTATAGTCCGTGATCACCGCCGTACCGTCTTCAAGTATTTCATACTCGAAATCGCCGGTGATGGGCTCTTCTCCGGTTGCGGGGATAGCTTGCATTTCTACAGCGCCGCATACGGTGCAGACTCTCTGCTCTTCGCCGTCTTCAGTGGCGGTTGCTTTCTTGGTTACTTCCCATTCGCCATAGCTGTGGCCTGCGGGGATAACCTGCGTTTCTACAGTGCCGCATACGGAGCAAGTTACTTCCTTAAAACCTGCTTCTTCACAAGTAGCTTCAGTTATAACTTTCTCTGTGGTTATCGAATGATCGCAAGTAAACGTCGGAACAGCAACTTCATTAACGGAAACTGAATCTTCGGTAACATTGTCTAAATCGGTAAGATATACGCAATTAGCATCAATGGGAGTAGCCTTAACTTTGAATTCCGCCGTAAAAATTACTGTGTCATGAGGATATGCATATGCTTGTCCGAACACACAAATCATTGTATTGGGATTGAAAACATCTCTTTCAGATGAGGTAACACCTTCTACAAATTCAAGTTTTTCGCTGTCATAATTCAATCCGAATTTACCGACAGCAATTCTGGATGCGGCAAGAGCCGTTACAGTTACGGTTACGGTTTCACCGGCAACAGCAATATCCACCTTAAGAGCGGGACCATCATAATTGCTTTCCGTCGCTCCGCATATTTCATACTTGAAATCGCCGCTTGTTGCCGCGAGGGCGGATAAGCCCGCAAACGGCAGCGAGGTTACAATCATCATCACCGCAAGAAGCAGTGATATTACCCTTGTTTGTTTTACAGTTCTTTTTTTCATAGTTTTTCCTCCATAAAATAAAAAAGTGCGCAGCCGAAGCTACGCACATAAAACACATAGCTCCAACGTCGCCAAACAAAAATCACATGCCATATAACAGTATGCAATAACAGAGTATGTGTTTTTATCAAAGATAAAAAACATACTGCGAATATGGCATTATTTGCTTTTTGTTTGGCATTTATATTATACCACATTTTTTCGTCCTTTCAATGATTTTGCTTATTTTTATTTTTGGAAAATCAGAAAAAACAAAAAATTGTAATATTATGTAAATTCGCAACACAAAAGTAATAATTCTTACTAAGTGCGGAGCAGTAAAGCGGCTGTTGCTAAAAATATTCTTTCACCGCTTTGGCTCACCTGTGTAAGGGGAGCTGTCTGCCGTCAGGCAGACTGAGGGGTTGTCGCTATAATCTCCAACTTCTTTGGCTCTCCTGTGCAAGGGGAGCCGGCTGCCGCAAGGCAGACTGAGGGGTTGGTCGATATAATCTTCAACTTTTTTGGCTCTCCTGTGCAAGGGGAGCTGGCTGCCGTTAGGCAGACTGAGGGGTTGGTCAGTTACAATAACGCTGTTGTAACAGAACACTACAACCCCTCCGCCTCACATTCGTTCGGCACCTCCCCTTACACAGGTGAGGCAATAAAGGAAATCATATGCAACCCTTTCGTTTCGCTTACGCTCAACACCTCCCCTTACACAGGTGAGGCGGAGAGAGGAGGGATTGTTCGCTTTTCTTAGCCTTGCACAGGGAAGGCTTGAGTTGTTAGAAAGATGTTTGGCTTTATGATCTTAGCTTTCTGAATAATATTAGTATTAAATTTAATTTTACTAATATATTAGTATATCATAATTATATCAGTAATAATTCAGTGCGTCAAGCATAATATACTAAAATTATAGTAAGATTTTTCTGTAATTTTTATTATGGAGATGGATATTATGAACCGAATAAGGGAACTGCGCGAGGACGGAGATCTGAGGCAAATAGACGTTGCCAAAGCCACCGGAATTGACCAAAAAACCCTATCAAATTATGAAACGGAAAAAACCTTTCCCGACAGCTATTCAATCATTCGCCTTGCAGAGTTTTTTAACGTTACAACCGATTACCTTTTGGGGGTAAGCAATTTTAATTTTTCAAACCGTGAAAATATCATAGACGAAATATCGGAAATCGAATCAAAGCTTAGCGGCATAAAAAAATTTATTGAAAAAAGCAAAAACGGCAGGGTTTAAACACCCTGCCGAAACGGTTTTGATAAACAAAAACGGGCAGCCTTTCGGCGCCCGATTTTTTTATAAATTACTCGTTGATTGCGGTTACAACGCCCGAACCTACGGTTCTTCCGCCTTCGCGGATAGCGAAACGAAGTCCCTCTTCGATAGCGATAGGAGTGATAAGCTCTACATTCATAAGAACGTTATCGCCGGGCATACACATCTCGGTGCCTTCGGGAAGAGTGATAACGCCGGTAACGTCGGTGGTTCTGAAATAGAACTGAGGACGATAGTTGTTGAAGAACGGAGTATGACGGCCGCCTTCATCCTTGCTCAGTACGTAAACCTGACCGGAGAACTTGGTGTGGGGATGAATTGAACCGGGCTTCGCGAGAACCTGGCCGCGCTCGATTTCCGATCTCTGAACGCCGCGAAGAAGGCAACCGATGTTATCGCCGGCCTCAGCATAATCAAGAATCTTGCGGAACATTTCAATACCGGTGCAAACTGTCTTGTCAATCTCGTCCTTAAGACCTACAATCTCAACCTCTTCGCCCATCTTAAGCTGACCGCGCTCTACACGACCGGTGGCAACGGTGCCGCGGCCGGTGATTGTGAACACGTCCTCAACAGGCATAAGGAAAGGAAGATCCGCCTTACGGTCGGGAGTGGGGATATAGCTGTCAACCGCGTCAAGAAGCTCCTGAATGCAGGCGCAAGCGGGATCGTCGTTGGATTCAGCCTCAAGAGCCTTGAGAGCGGAGCCCTTGATAATCGGGATTTCGTCGCCCGGGAATTCATACTCGTCAAGAGTTTCGCGAATTTCCATTTCAACAAGCTCAAGGAGCTCGTCATCGTCAACCTGATCAACCTTGTTCATAAATACGATGATGTAGGGAACGCCAACCTGACGGGCAAGAAGCAGATGCTCCTTGGTCTGAGCCATGGGGCCGTCCGTTGAAGCGATAACGAGGATCGCACCGTCCATCTGAGCGGCGCCGGTAATCATATTCTTGATATAGTCTGCGTGGCCGGGGCAGTCAACGTGGGCATAGTGACGCTTCTCTGTTTCATACTCAACGTGAGCGGTGTTGATTGTGATACCACGCTCTCTCTCTTCGGGAGCCTTATCTATATCCGCATAAGCCTCAAACTTCGCGAAGCCTTTATGGGAAAGATATTTTGTGATAGCAGCCGTAAGAGTGGTTTTACCGTGGTCAACGTGACCGATCGTGCCGATATTTACATGCGGTTTTGAACGGTTAAATTTTTCTTTTGCCATTTGGAATTTCCTCCTTAAATTTACATTAGTAAAATTGTCAATGATATTTTATCAAAGCGAACATAAAATATCAAGTGTTTTTCATAAATTTGTCCTTAATTAGTCTTTTTTGGCTCTCTGAGAGATAATTCCCTCCGAAATTGACTTGGGAACCTGCTCGTATCCGTCCGGTTCCATCGTGTAAACGCCGCGCCCCTGAGTTTTGGAGCGGAGGTCGTTTACGTATCCGAACATTTCGGAAAGCGGAACTCTCGCGTTTATCTGCTTGGCGCCTGATCTGTCCTCCATACCTTGGATCTGACCGCGGCGAGAGTTGAGATCGCCGATAACGTCGCCCATATAATTTTCGGGAACGATAACGCTTACCTTCATCATAGGCTCAAGAATAACGGGATTTGCCTTTTTGGCGGCGTCCTTAAACGCCATTGAGCCCGCAATCTTAAACGCCATTTCCGATGAATCGACCTCGTGATAGGATCCGTCGTAAACTTCAACCTTAACGTCCACCATAGGATAACCGGCGAGAACGCCGCTCTTCATAGCGCCCTGAATACCGGCGTCAACGGCAGGGATATATTCCTTGGGAATGGCGCCGCCGACAACGGAGTTGATGAATTCATAGCCCTTGCCGATGCCATTTTCGTCAACATTGGGAGACATTTTAATCTTAACGTGGCCGTACTGACCGGAGCCGCCCGACTGACGCTTATACTTGGTATCGGACATAGAATCGGAAGTTATGGTTTCCTTGTACGCAACCTGAGGCGCGCCGACGTTTGCCTCCACCTTAAACTCACGCAGCATACGGTCTACGATTATTTCAAGATGGAGCTCGCCCATACCGGCTATAATAGTCTGCCCCGTTTCCTCATCGGTATAAGCTTTGAAGGTGGGATCCTCCTCGGCCAGCTTTGAAAGGGCAATGCCCATTTTTTCCTGACCTGCTTTTGTTTTAGGCTCAATGGCCACTCTGATAACGGGCTCGGGGAAATTCATTGATTCAAGAATTATCGGGTGAGACTCGTCGCAGAGAGTGTCGCCCGTTGTGGTGTTTTTAAGGCCGACTGCCGCCGCAATATCGCCGGCGTAAACGGATTCGATATCCTCTCTGTGATTTGAGTGCATCTGGAGTATACGCCCCATTCTCTCTCTGTGGCCCTTAACGGAATTGTAAACCTGAGTGCCCGCGTTGAGAGTGCCCGAATAAACACGGAAGAAGCAAATTTTTCCTACAAACGGATCCGTCGCTATCTTGAAAGCAAGCGCGGAGAACGGCTCGCTGTCAGACGAATGGCGAAATTCCTCCTCGTCCGTTTCGGGATTTATTCCCTTGATAGATTCAACATCGGTGGGGGCAGGCATATAATCCACGATCGCGTCAAGCAGCGGCTGAACGCCCTTGTTTCTGTAAGAAGTGCCGCAGGTGATAGGAACCATATTGCCATCGCAGGTTGCTTTTCTTATTGTTTTTTTGATTTCCTCAACGGTGATTTCCTGACCGTCGAAGTACTTTTCCATAAGCTTCTCATCCTGCTCGGCTACCGCCTCGATGAGAGCCTCGTGGTATTCATTCGCGAGATCCGTCATATCTTCGGGAATGGGCTCATGGCGAACGTCGTTGCCCATATCGTCATAATAGATCTCCGCATCCATAGCGATAAGATCGATTATGCCCTTGAATGTTTCCTCGGCGCCTATAGGGAGCTGGATAGGAACGGCGTTGCATTTGAATCTTTCCCTTACCATATTGAGAACATTGTAGAAATCCGCGCCCATAATATCCATTTTGTTGACATATATCATACGCGGAACATGATATTCATCGGCCTGGCGCCATACGGTTTCGGACTGCGGCTCAACACCGCCCTTTGCGCAGAGAACGGTAACGGAGCCGTCCAAAACGCGAAGTGAACGCTGAACCTCAACTGTGAAATCAACATGGCCGGGAGTATCGATAATGTTTATTCTGTGCTTTTTCCAAAAGCAGGTGGTGGCGGCGGAAGTGATGGTTATACCGCGCTCCTGTTCCTGCTCCATCCAGTCCATAGTGGCGTTGCCGTCGTGGGTCTCGCCTATTTTATGATTGATACCGGTGTAATAAAGAATACGCTCGGTAGTCGTGGTTTTACCGGCATCAATATGCGCCATGATACCAATATTTCTTGTCATTTCAAGAGATACTTTTCTTGGCATAATATCCTCCTAAAATCTTAACCGAAATAAATCGATCAATATCTGAAATGAGCAAACGCTTTGTTAGCCTCTGCCATTTTGTGTGTATCATCACACTTCTTGACCGCTCCGCCCGTCTTATTGACGGCGTCCATAATCTCAGCGGCAAGACGTTCCTTCATGGTTCTTTCCGAACGCAGACGGGCATACTGCGTTATCCAACGCAAGCCCAAAGTCTGGCGCCTTTCGGGGCGAACCTCAAGCGGAACCTGATAAGTCGCGCCGCCTACACGGCGTGCCTTAACCTCAAGAACGGGCATAACGTTTTCCATTGCGGCTTCAAAAGCCTCAAGGGGATCTTTACCCGTTTTTTCATTTATAATGCTGAATGCGTCGTAAACAATTTTCTGAGCAACACCCTTCTTACCGTCATACATAACATTGTTGATAAGACGAGTCACAAGCTTTGAATTGTAAAGCGGATCCGGCAATAC
Source organism: uncultured Clostridia bacterium (assembly GCA_947623505.1). Lineage (GTDB taxonomy): Bacteria > Bacillota > Clostridia > Oscillospirales > Acutalibacteraceae > Eubacterium_R. Next base: position 156,657 of record CANQGT010000001.1, read on the forward strand.
GTCACGCTTAGCGATTTGGCCTCTTCTTGGCATCTTCGCTTCCCTCCTTCATAATTTTTATGAGTTCATAGGTACTCGAGTTTTTCCCGTGGAGTCAACAAGTAGGTCATACCGCGTATATAATAAGGTATAAACTATTGTCTTTCCATAAGAAGTTTTGAATTTAGGCTTACTTCTTGGCAGCCTTAGGTCTCTTTGCGCCATACTTGGAGCGGGCCTGCATTCTTCCGTTCACGCCCTGAGTATCAAGAGTGCCGCGAATGATGTGATAACGCACACCGGGGAGGTCTTTAACACGACCGCCGCGCACCATTACTACAGAGTGCTCCTGAAGATTGTGACCGACGCCGGGAATATAGGCGGACACTTCCATACCGTTCGTTAAACGAACACGGGCGATCTTGCGAAGAGCCGAATTGGGCTTTTTCGGAGTCGCCGTTTTAACGGCAGTGCATACGCCGCGCTTTTGCGGAGAATTGTTATCGTTCATAACGTTTTTCTTCGTGTTAAGGCTCTTTAAAAGAGCAGGCGCTTTTGCCTTTTTCTCAAGCGATTTGCGTCCCGTTCTGACCAACTGATTAAAGGTAGGCAACAGTTTATCTCCTTTCTTTTAAATTTTCTGCGCCGTGTAAATGCGCATAAACAGCGGTTTGAGCGTTCAAGCCGTTGTTTAAACGCACTTTCGGGCCCGCAGAGCGGTTTTAACCGCCCTGCGCATATGCCCAAATATTATGTGCATTTTAACAAATATAATAACTTAATTTTAGTTAAAATGACAAGTGCTTTCGGCCGTCGAGTAAATAGTATATCACTCCGCGGTATTGCTTGTCAACAATTTTTGTAATTGTTCAAGCGTAAGAATTTCCTCGGAACCCTCCGAAGAGAAATAGCTCGGCACGATATCAACGTCGTTGAAAACGTCCATACCCGTTCCTGCGGGAACAAGCTTACCTATGATAACGTTTTCCTTAAGGCCGATAAGCGGATCCGTCTTGCCGCGTATGGCCGCGTCCGTAAGAACTCTTGTAGTCTCCTGGAACGAAGCCGCCGAAAGGAACGAATCGGTTGCAAGGGAAGCCTTTGTGATACCCATAAGGAGCGGAATGTAGGTGGCGTGCTTCAGATTTTCCTCGCCCGCCGCGATCCGCCTGTCTATCTTGGCGTTTGCCTCGTCAACGGCGGAAACGTCCACCATTGTACCGGCAACCAAATCGGTGTCGCCCGCGTCATCGACATTGCATTTTTTAAGCATCTGACGGACTATAACCTCAATGTGCTTATCATTAATATCAACGCCCTGCGTGCGGTAAGCAAACTGAACTTCCTGAATGAGGTAGTTGTAGACGGCCTCTTCGCCGAGTATTGCGAGAACGTCGTGCGGATTCTTCGCTCCGTAAGTCAGCTCCTGCCCCTTTTCAACGTGGCCGCCCTCGACTATATTCTCGTGGAGCTTAAAGCCGTAGGGAATCATATATTTTCTCTCATCAAGCGTTTCGGGATCGGTAACGACGACAACGTTTGACTTTTTGACCTCTTCAAACCTTACATTTCCGGATATTTCGGAAAGTATCGCGTACTGTTTCGGCTTTCTCGCCTCGAAAAGCTCCTCAACACGGGGAAGACCCTGAGTTATATCCTCACCGCCTGCAATACCGCCGGTGTGGAACGTTCTCATAGTAAGCTGCGTGCCGGGCTCGCCTATCGACTGAGCGGCGATTATACCTACCGCCTCGCCCACCTGAACGGGCTCGTTGAACGCGAGGTTTGAGCCGTAGCATTTACGGCATACGCCGTGGCGAGATTTGCAGGTTATGAGCGAGCGTATTTTTACCTCGGTTATCCCTGCCGCGACAATTTTATCGGCAATATCGCCCGTCATCATTTCGTCGGTCGAAGCTATTACCTCGCCTGTTTCGGGATGAACTACCGGATCAAGCGGATAACGCCCTACAAGGCGGTCACGCAGGGATTCAAGCTCACGGTTGCCGTCCATTATCGCCTTAACGACAATACCGTCGTGGCATCCGCAGTCATTGTCTCTTATAATAACGTCCTGAGCAACGTCAACAAGACGGCGGGTAAGATAACCCGAGTCGGCGGTACGCAGAGCGGTATCTGCAAGTCCCTTACGGGCGCCTCGCGAGGAGATGAAATATTCAAGAATATTAAGGCCTTCGCGGTAATTCGCGCGAATCGGTATCTCTATCGTTTTACCGGCCGTGTTCGCGATAAGTCCGCGCATACCGGCAAGCTGACGGAGCTGAGCGGTACTTCCGCGCGCGCCGGAATCGACCATCATATGAATCGGATTATGAGTTCCGTCAAAGTTTGAGGTAAGCTCGTTTGTTACCTTATTCGTGCAGTCCTCCCACGCTTTGATTACGGCGGAGGAGCGCTCTTCATTCGTTATAAGGCCGTAATTGTAGTTGAGAGTTATCTCGTCCACCTTTCTTTCGGCCTCTTCAAGATATTGCTTTTTCTCGGCGGGTATAAGCGCGTCGCAAACGGCAACGGTAGTTCCCGAAACCGTGGAATACTTATAGCCCTGCGCCTTTATCGCGTCAAGCGCGACGGAAGCGACGGAAACACCGTGCACGGTTATAAGCCTATCGACGATGCTGCCGAGCTGGCTCTTTTTGACAACGAAATCTATTTCAGGCTTAAATTCGTTTTCGGGCTTTGAACGGTCAACAAATCCGAGATCCTGCGGGATCGGATCGTTGAAGATGATTCTGCCCGCTGTGGTAACTATAACGGCGGATCTTACTTCACCGTCTATCTCCTTTGAAACGCGGATCTTCGCGGGCGAATGCATACCGAGAGAACCCTCCTGATACGCCATCATCGCCTCGTCCTTATCTCTATAGAGATTAAACGAGCGGTAAATTCCGAATTTCTCAACAAGTTCTTCATCGGAACAATCGCAAAGAAGCTGCGCGCTGCTGATAAGGCCCCCTGTCAACTCCTTGGCCTTTTCAAAGGTTATCTCTTTCGTTCTTTCCTCATCGGTGAAAAACCTCGGCTGACCGGGTTCGCCTTCCTTGAGCATAGTAAGATAGTAAGAGCCGATAACCATATCCTGAGTGGGAACGGTAACGGGCTTGCCGTCCGAAGGTTTGAGCAGATTGTTGGCGGCGAGCATAAGCATACGCGCCTCTGCCTGAGCCTCCGCCGAAAGCGGAACGTGAACGGCCATCTGGTCGCCGTCGAAATCGGCGTTAAACGCGGTGCAGACAAGCGGGTGGAGCTTTATTGCTCTGCCCTCTACCAAAACGGGCTCAAACGCCTGAATACCGAGTCGGTGAAGCGTGGGAGCGCGGTTGAGCATTACCGGATGATCGGTTATAACCACCTCAAGGGCATCCCAAACAGCGGGATTGGTGGCACGCTCCACCATTTTTCTCGCGGATTTGATATTCGATGCCGCTCCCGTGGCGACAAGGCGTTTCATAACGAAGGGCTTGAAGAGCTCTATCGCCATTTCCTTCGGCAGACCGCACTGATGCATCTTGAGCTCCGGTCCAACAACGATAACGGAACGGCCGGAATAATCGACGCGTTTTCCGAGAAGATTCTGACGGAAGCGGCCCTGTTTGCCCTTCAGCATATCCGAAAGGGATTTGAGCGGGCGGTTGTTTGGTCCGGTGACCGGTCTGCCGCGGCGGCCGTTATCGATAAGCGCGTCAACGGCCTCCTGAAGCATTCTTTTTTCGTTTCTTACTATTATATCCGGCGCGCCGAGCTCAATGAGCTTTTTCAGACGGTTGTTTCTGTTTATTACGCGCCTGTAAAGATCGTTTAAGTCGGAGGTGGCGAACCTGCCGCCGTCAAGCTGAACCATAGGGCGGATATCCGGAGGGATAACCGGGATAACGTCAAGTATCATCCATTCAAGCTTGTTTCCGCTCTTGCAGAAAGAATCAACAACGTCGAGTCTTTTGAGAATGCGGGCTCTTTTTTGTCCGGTCGCGTCCTCAAGCTCTTCCGTAAGCTCGTCGCGAAGCTTGTAAACGTCTATATCCTGAAGCAGTTTTTTTATGGCCTCGGCGCCCATTCCCGCTTCAAAATCGTCCTCATATCTCTCCCTCATCTCGTCATACTCTTTTTCATTGAGTATCTGCATCTTTTCAAGGGGAGTATCTCCGGGATCGGTAACGATATACAACGCGAAGTAAAGCACCTTTTCAAGATAGCGGGGGCTTATGTCAAGCACAAGGCCGAGACGGCTCGGTATGCCTTTGAAATACCAGATATGGGAAACGGGAGCGGCAAGCTCTATATGCCCCATACGTTCACGGCGCACCTTTGCCTTTGTTATCTCAACGCCGCAGCGCTCGCACACCTTGCCCTTATAGCGCACTCTTTTATACTTTCCGCAGTGGCATTCCCAGTCCTTTGTGGGGCCGAAAATCCTTTCGCAGAAAAGGCCGTCTCTTTCCGGCTTGAGCGTTCTGTAATTTATAGTTTCCGGCTTGGTTACCTCTCCGTAGGACCAGCTTCTGATCTGCTCCGGTGAGGCAAGGCCGATTTTTATTGAACTGAACTGATTTTCATTTTCCATTTGGAAGCGCTCCTTTATATTATAAATGTAATGGGATAGTTGAAAGACTTATCGGTAATCAGTCGTCAGAATAATCGTCGCTGTAATCATTGAACATTTCATCGTAACCGAATTCCTGCTCTTCGTCTGCTTCCTCGGCTTCGCCCTCGGAATTTTCAAAAGTAAAGCCGTCCTGCGTGCCGTCAAAATCATTTACCTGAGTAAACGCGCTGTCGTCTATCGGCTGGATACCGGTGCCGTCGTCAAGATCCTGCTTGAGCTCGACCTCCTGGCCGTTTTTGTCATAAAGGCGGGTGTCAAGACCAAGCGCCTGAAGCTCTTTGAAAAGCACCTTGAAAGATTCTGGAGTGCCGGCGGTGGGAATATTCTCGCCCTTAACTATAGACTCATAAGTCTTTACCCTGCCCACAACGTCATCCGATTTAACGGTGATTATTTCCTGAAGAGTGTAAGCCGCGCCGTAAGCCTCAAGAGCCCAAACCTCCATTTCGCCGAAACGCTGGCCGCCGAACTGCGCTTTACCGCCAAGGGGCTGCTGCGTTACAAGGCTGTAGGGGCCTGTTGAACGGGCGTGGATCTTATCGTCTACAAGATGGTGGAGCTTGAGATAATACATATAGCCCACCGTAATGGGATTATCGAATTTCTCACCCGTTCTGCCGTCGGTAAGCACGGTTTTTCCGTCCTCGGAAAGACCGGCGAGCTTAAGACATTCGCGTATATCCTCCTCGTGAGCGCCGTCAAAAACGGGAGTGCACATTTTCCAACCCAGCGCTTTTGCCGCGTAACCGAGATGAACTTCAAGCACCTGCCCGATATTCATACGAGAGGGAACGCCCAGCGGATTAAGAACTATATCGAGCGGCCGTCCGTCCGGCAGGAACGGCATATCCTCCTGAGGCAGTATGCGGGAAACAACGCCCTTGTTTCCGTGTCGGCCGGCCATCTTGTCGCCGACCTGGATTTTTCTCTTTTGGGCGATATATACTCTTACCACCTTGTTTACGCCGGGGCTAAGCTCGTCGCTGTTCGCGCGTGTAAACACCTTGACGTCCACTACTATGCCGTACTCCCCGTGGGGAACGCGCATTGAGGTGTCTCTCACCTCTCTCGCCTTTTCGCCGAATATCGCGCGCAGAAGTCTTTCCTCGGCGGTGAGCTCGGTTTCGCCCTTCGGCGTTACCTTGCCTACAAGGATTGAATTGCTGTGTACCTCCGCGCCTATTCTGATTATGCCGTCCTCGTCAAGATCTTTTAGAGCGTCCTCACCGACATTGGGAATATCGCGGGTGATTTCCTCGGGGCCGAGCTTCGTATCGCGCGCCTCGACCTCGTGCTCTTCTATATGAATTGAGGTGTAAACATCGTCGCGCACCATTTTTTCATTTATGAGAACGGCGTCCTCGTAGTTATATCCCTCCCAGGTCATAAAACCGATAAGGGCGTTTTTACCGAGAGAAATCTCGCCGTTGCAGATTGCGGGGCCGTCCGCGATAACCTGATTTTCCTCAACTCTCTGGCGAAGCGAAACTATCGGGCGCTGGTTTATGCAGGTGCCCTGGTTTGAGCCGTTGAACTTGATAAGCTCATATTTATCCGTCTCGCCCGAATCCGTCTTTATAACTATCGTGTCGGCGTCTACCGAAGTTACGACGCCTCCGCGCTTAGCTATAACAACAACGCCCGAGTCGTAAGCGGCCTTAAATTCCATTCCCGTGCCGACGATGGGAGCCTCCGTTTTAATGAGCGGAACGGCCTGACGCTGCATATTCGCGCCCATAAGAGCACGGTTCGCGTCGTCGTTTTCAAGGAACGGTATCATCGCGGTGGCAACGGAAACGACCATTTTCGGAGAAACATCCATATAGTCGACCTTTTCGGGCTCGCAGGATATAAATTCGTCTCTGTGACGGCAGGTGACACGCTTGTTGGCGAATCTGCCCTTATCATCCAAAGGCTCATTTGCCTGAGCCACAACGTAATTGTCCTCAACGTCGGCAGTCATATAAACCACCTCGTCCGTGACTACGCCCGTTTCCTTATCCACCTTGCGGTAGGGAGCCTCGATAAAGCCGTATTCATTCAGGCGGCTGTAGCACGCCAGATAGGATATAAGACCAATATTCGGGCCTTCGGGAGTTTCTATCGGGCACATACGCCCGTAGTGGGTATAATGAACGTCGCGCACCTCGAATCCGGCGCGGTCACGCGAAAGACCGCCCGGGCCGAGAGCCGAAAGACGCCTTTTGTGTGTGAGTTCTGCAAGGGGATTGTGCTGGTCCATAAACTGCGAAAGCGGAGACGAACCGAAAAATTCCCTAATTGCGGCCACCACCGGTCTGATATTTATAAGCGCCTGCGGCGTTATGGCTTCCTCGTCGTCCTGCGCCTGAAGAGTCATTCTCTCGCGGATAACGCGCTCCATACGCGTAAAGCCTATGCGGAACTGATTTTGAAGAAGTTCGCCGACAGCGCGGATACGGCGGTTTCCTAAATGGTCTATATCGTCCGTTGTGCCTACTCCCGAGGCAAGATTTATAAGATAAGAAACGGTTGCGAAAATATCGTCCACCGTGATGTGCTTCGGAACAAGATCGTCCTGGCGGAGCTTTATTTCCTCTTTAAGAGCTTCCTCGTCGCCGCCGCACTTTTCAAGCAGCTCGGAAAGCACTCTGTATGAAACGTTTTCGCTGATTCCAAGCGGCTTGCAGTCGAAATCAACGTATTTTTTAATATCCACCATACCGTTGGATACGATTTTTATCTCTTTGCCGTCCGCGTCAACATAAGCGTTCATAACGCCGGCATTTTCCATTTCAAGCGCCTTTTCGGCACTGATAACCTCGCCGGCTTCAGCAAGCAGTTCGCCGTCCGGAGAGATAACCGGCTGCGTGAGTTTCCTGCCCGTAAGCCTGTCGCTCAAAGAAAGCTTTTTATTATACTTATAGCGGCCTACTCTTGAAAGATCATAGCGGTGAGCGTCAAAAAACAATCCGTCCAAATGCGCCTGAGCCGTTTCGAGAGTGGGCGGCTCGCCCGGGCGCAGCTTCTTGTAAATCTCAAGAAGCGCCTCCTCCTGATTTTTCGTAACGTCCTTTTCGATCGTGGCTTCAATTCTTTCGTCGTCGCCGAAGAAATCGCGTATAGCCGAATCGCTGCCGAGCCCGAGAGCACGCAGGAAAGTTGTGATGTAAATTTTGCGGTTCTTGTCTATTCTTACATAAAAGAGATCGTTCGGATCCGTTTCATATTCAAGCCACGCGCCGCGATTCGGGATAACGGTGTTGGTAAACAGCTCCTTACCCGTTTTATCGTGCTCCATATGATAGTAAACGCCGGGAGAACGAACGAGCTGAGAAACTATGCATCTCTCCGCGCCGTTGATAACGAAGGTGCCGGCGTTGGTCATAAGCGGAAAATCGCCCATAAAAATTATGTTTTCCTTAACCTCGCCCGTTTCCTTGTTTTGCAGGCGGGCTCTCACCTTCAGCGGCTTTGCGTAAGTGGCGTCGCGCGCCTTGCACTGGGCGATAGTGTACTTGGGCTCCTCGTCCATTGTGTAATCGATAAAATCAAGAATAAGGTTGCCGGAATAATCGGTTATCGAGCCGATGTCTCTGAAAACCTCCTCGAGCCCTTCGTCCAAAAACCACTGATATGATTTTTTCTGCACCTCGATAAGGTTAGGCATTGCCATTACCTCGTTGATTTTGGCAAAGCTTTTTCGTGTAGTTGTACCTAATTGCACATCCTTCACATTTACCATACAGGTAATCACTCCGTTTCTTGGGAATTATTTTAATAAAACCGGATAAAACCGCGCTTTGACCGACCGGAAAGCCCGATGCTTTCTGTTTCGGAAAAACCGCAAAATTGCGTAAAGCGCAACTTTATCCATTTTAATGTGCATTTAATAATAATATCTAATTTTTTATATGTCAATAAAAATTTTCCGATTTTAAAAAAATCAGGCAAAAGTTTTTGGGACACGCGCCCGGGAGTTTCTTGTTTTGCCGTTTTTCGCCGATTTTTTTCTCCGAAAAGCATTTATTTTCTTTTATCCCTTTTCAAATTATTTTTAATTTGATATAATACCGAAAAGGGGTTTGAAACTGTATTTGCGTAAATAAGCCCGCAAAAACCTTATTTTGTTCAACTCTCCTCAGCTATAGCTGAGGGGAGTCGAACCCGATATGTCCCACGGCGGTTCTTTTTGGTTATTTTTCCCCTTTTCTTCTTGGCGGGCGCAAGCCCGCCTGCGTCGAAAAAAGCAAAAATTCCTCACAAACTCCTCGCCGTGGGATGCTAAGCAGTTTTTGCGGTGAGGATTTTTGCAAAGACAATGAAAACGCCGAAGTCAATACTCGCGTATTGACAAGGGGTTTGAAGCGGTATTTGCGTAAATAAACCCGCAAAAACCTTATTGTGTTCGACTCCCCTCAGCTTTACAATCCGGTGGCGAAATATGAAAAAAATCATCTCTGTTTTACTGTGCCTTGCGCTTGCCTGCGCTCTGTTCGCAGGCTGCTCTTCAAAAAAAGATAATATCGATCTCATATATCCTTTCGACGGAAAAATAAACAGCTATGATCCGCAGACAGCGTCTACGGAAGACGAGTTCCTTGTGGCTGAAAACTGCTTTGAGGGGCTTGTTCGCTGTGACGACGACGGAAACGTATCCCCCGGCTGCGCGGCTTCATGGGATATATCGGCTGATAAAAAGACTTATGTTTTTCATTTAAACAAAGGACTGCGCTGGTATGTATTCAATTCGGTGAAAAAGCGTATGGGCGAGAAATACGATCCCGAAATAACCGCAAACGATTTTGTTTTCGCTTTGCAGAGGGCCGTTATGCCCTCCACCTCCGCACCGCTTTACTCCACAATATCAAACATTGTGAATGCCGACAAAGTAAACGCAGGGCGGCTTTCGCCGGATAAGCTCGGTGTGCGGGCGGCGGACGACTACACGCTGGAAATCAGGCTCTCGTCGCCTGTTTCAAACTTTTTGCAGGTGCTTTCCACCGCCGTGGCGATGCCCTGCAACAGGGAATTTTTTGAAAAAACGAACGGCCGCTACGGGCTCGGCCTGCAATACACTATGTTTAACGGCCAATTTATCGTTACAAACGAACTTGAAAGCTCCTACATATTAAAGAAAAGCAGCGCTTATTCGGGTCCGTCGCCCGCAACAGCCACGGATCTCACTCTGAGGATAACGGAAGAGGACGAAGATATAATCGACAAGCTGAAAAGCGGCTACTACGACGCCGCGTACATAAGAGGCTACGAAAGCGCCGAGATAAGCGGCGGCAGCGGCATTAAGCTCGTTCCTTACAGCAACATCACCTGGGCGCTTGTTATAAATTCCGAAAAAAGCATTTTCGCCGATGAAAAGGCGCGCCGCGCCGTCGGTCTTTCACTGTCGGAGGCTCGGCTTGACAAGCATCCTTATCTGAAAAAAGCGAAGGGATTTATTCCTCCCTCCTGCCAAACGGCAAACGGACCTTATACCGACAGCGGCTACGCCGTGGCGGAAAAAAGCAATCCGTCGCAGGCGGTAAAGCTATGGAAAGAGGCCGTAAAAGACGCTTCCGCCTATACGATAGAGTTGACGCTTCTTGCGCCGGATTATATGGAGGACACGGCAAAGGAGCTTCTTCAGGGCGTGCAAAGCAGTATCGGCTCAATATCTAATGCCGAAAACGACAAAAAAATATCTTTTACCCTTAAACTTGAAACAAAAACGGAAACCGAGCTTAAGCGCGCGGTCGAATCCGGCAATTATGATTTCGCTCTCTATCCGTTTGCCGCCTCCGCTTCGAGCCCAGTTTCATTTTTACAGGCGTTTCTTACGAACGCCGTTTCCCGTTTTGAAAGCGAAGGCTTTTCCAAAGCGCTTGCGAAGGCTTCCGCGGCGAACGCTTCAAATTTGGCGGTTGAATGCTTTAACTGCGAAAAAGAGCTTATGAAAACACATTGCTTTATTCCGCTGTTTTATGAAGAAAGCTATTACGCGCAGGCAAAGGGCATAAGCGGAGTCCGCTTTCACCCCGGCACGGGAAGAGTATGCTTCGTTTTCGCGAACAGAGAATGATTTTTACCGGCCGCTTTGCGGCAAATTCGGATTGACAGCGGAAAAATTTGGTTTATAATAAGTTTACGATTGATTTAATGAAATAAAGATAAAAAGCAAGGAGATAATATGTTATGAATATTCATATATATGACGACGACAGGCAGATCGGTCTTGCCGCGGGCTGCTGCATATGCAGCCAGGTTATACAAAAGCCGAACTCCGTTTTGGGATTCGCGACCGGCTCTACCCCGCTGAAGCCATACGGCGTGATGATCGATTTATTTAAAAAGGGCGCCGTCGATTTTTCAAAGGTTATCACTTTCAACCTTGACGAATACGTTAATCTTGACGTTGCCGATAAAAATTCATACCACACCTTTATGCGCGAAAATCTTTTCAATCATATAAACATACCGCCCGAAAATATAAATTTTCTTGACGGCAACGCGGACGACCTTGAAGCGGAATGCAAAAAATACGAGGATAAAATAAAAGCCGCGGGCGGAATTGACATTCAGCTTCTCGGCATAGGCTCAAACGGCCATATCGCTTTCAACGAGCCCGCCGATATTTTCCCGCGCGCGAGCCACGTTGTGAAGCTCAAGGAAAGCACCGTAAACGACAACAGCAGATTTTTCAATTCAATAGACGAAGTGCCTACGAAAGCGGTCACAATGGGAATAGGCTCCATTATGCAGGCAAAAAAAATAATAATAATCGCGCTTGGCGAAAAAAAAGCAAAGGCGATAAAGCAGCTGATAAGCGGAGAGGTCACTCCCGAGTGCCCCGCTTCGATGCTTCAGTTCCACCCCGACGTTACCCTTATGCTTGACAGGGGCGCGGCTTCACTGCTTTAAAAGGCGGATCGCAGATCATTATTTTACGGAACTTAACACAACAATCAAGGAGAAGATAATATGGAAGAAAAAGAAAAATTCTATATAACAACGCCAATATATTATCCGTCGGGCAATCCGCATATAGGGCACTGTTACACCACCGTTGCCTGCGATTCAATCGCGAGATACCGCCGCCTTCAGGGAAAGGACGTTATCTTCCTTACCGGCACCGACGAGCACGGTCTGAAAATAGAGCAAAAGGCCGCCGAAAAGGGAGTTACCCCAAAAGAATACGTTGACGAAATAGTTGAGATTTTCAAAAAGCTTTGGAAATATATGAACGTGGATTACGACAGATATATCCGCACAACCGACGATTATCATATCGAATCCGTGCAGAAAATATTCAAAGAGCTTTATGACAGGGGCTATATTTACAAAGGAACATACAAGGGCAAATACTGCACCCCCTGCGAGAGCTTTTGGACTGAAAGCCAGCTTGTTGACGGAAAATGCCCCGAATGCGGCAGAGATGTTGTTGAGGCGGAGGAGGAAGCTTATTTCTTTAAAATGTCCCCCTTTGCCGAAAGAATAGAAAAGCTGCTCACCGAAACCGATTTTCTTCAGCCGAAGTCAAGAGCCGTTGAGCTTGTTAATAATTTTATCAGACCGGGTCTTGAGGATCTCTGCGTTTCAAGAACCTCTTTCTCGTGGGGCATTCCCGTGACGTTTGACCCAAAACACGTTGTGTATGTTTGGGTGGACGCTCTCTCAAACTATATTACCGCCCTCGGTTATCTGAACGACGCTTACGACGACTTCAACAGGTTTTGGCCTGCCGATATTCATATGGTGGCAAAGGATATTATGAGGTTTCACGCCATAATTTGGCCCGCGATTCTTATGGCTCTTGATCTGCCGCTGCCGAAGCATCTTGCCGTTCACGGCTGGATAACCTTCAACGGTCAGAAAATGTCGAAATCTCTCGGCAACGTAGTCGATCCGTTCGTTTTGGGCGAAAGATACGGATGCGACGCCATAAGATACCATATCCTCAGAGAAATGGCGCTCGGCGCCGACAGTTCATTCTCAAACGAGATAATGATAAACAGGATAAATTCCGACCTCGCGAACGACTTGGGCAATCTCGTTTCCCGCACCGTTGCGATGGTTGAAAAATATTTCGGCGGCACTCTGCCCTCCGAAAGAGAAGCGCGGGATGTTGACGGTGAGCTCATAGAAATGATGACCTCGCTGCGTAACAAGACAGACGGCTTTATTGACGAAACACAGCTTAACAATGCCCTCGCGGAGATATTCAAGGTCATTTCAAGGGCAAATAAATATATCGACGAGACAACGCCGTGGATACTCGGCAAGGACGAAAGCAAAAAAGCCCGCCTCGCGAGCGTGCTTTACAATCTGCTTGAGGCTATCCGTATAACGACAACCCTGCTCTCCTGCTTTATGCCGGAAACTATGCCGAAGGTATGGGAGCAGATAGGAGCCGACAAGTCGCTCATAACTTACGAAAACGCCGGCAAATACGGCGTTCTTCCCGAAAACATAACCGTTAAAAAAGGCCCAGCCCTTTTCCCGAGAATAGACGTTGACAAGGAGATTGAGGAGCTGAACGCCCTTATCAGACAGCAGGCCGACGCGGCGCAGGCGGCGGAAAAGAAAGAGCCCCAACAGCTGCCCGAAATAACTATCGACGATTTTTCAAAGGTTGAGCTGAGAGTGGCGAAAATAACCGAATGCGAGCCCGTAAAAAGAGCAAAAAAACTGCTGAAAATACAGTTGAACGACGGCACTTCCGAACCGAGGCAGATAGTTTCCGGTATAGCCCCGTGGTATAAGCCCGAAGAGCTTGTGGGAAAATCCGTTGTTATAGTTGCCAATCTCAAGCCTGCTAAGCTCTGCGGTGAGATAAGCAACGGAATGCTGCTTGCCGGAGACACGAGCGACGGCGGAGTAAAGGTGCTGTTTGCTGACGGCATTGAACCGGGAACGAAATTAAGATAATAAGATAATATGTATAATAATATATTTGATACCCACGCCCACTACGACGACGAGGCGTTTGAGCCCGACCGCGAAGAATTGCTTGAAAGCCTGCCGAAGCTGGGGATAACAAGGGTCATAACCTGCGGCTGCGATACTGAAAGCAGCCTTGCCGGAAAAAAGCTTTCGGATAAATACGGCTATATTTATTTCGCCGCGGGGATACACCCCGAAAATCTTGAGGGCGCAAGCCTTTCGGATATAGAAGAAATAAAGGACGTTGCGCTTTCGTCAAAGAAGTGCGCCGCAATCGGCGAGATCGGGCTTGACTATCACTGGATGGCGGCGGACAGACAGACGCAGATCGATTTTTTCAGGGCGCAGATAAAGCTTGCGAAATCGCTTGACCTGCCGATTATCGTGCACGACCGCGAGGCGCACGGCGACACGCTCGACGTTCTGAGGGAAGAAAAACCGACAGGCGTTTTGCATTGCTTTTCAGGCTCAAAGGAAATGGCGAAAGAAATAATAAAGCTGGGAATGTATATAGGCATCAACGGGATCGCGACCTTTAAAAACGCCCGAAAAAGCCTTGAGACGGTCAGGGAAATTCCCGTTGAACGGCTTTTGCTTGAAACAGACTGCCCCTATTGTGCGCCCGAACCGAAAAGAGGCGTGAGAAACGATTCTTCGCTGATCCCATATATTGCGGAAAGGCTCGCCGCCGAGCTCAATATCGGCGCTCAGGAATTGCTTGACATTACAGCCGAAAACGCAAAAAGATTATTTAAAACCGTATCGTAAACGGGCAGCCATAGGCTGCCCGTTTACGGATTTATCGGATTATACGTCTTTTTTTGAGCTTAAATATTTCGCCACATCGCGGCGGTCGCTGTCGCTTATTGAGCGCAGCTTTTTCAGCGCCATTATCTCAAACTCCGAAAGCTCGCCGATATCGCTGTCAACAACCTTGTAAGCGCTTTCGGGGCTTTCGACCTGTACTCTTTCGCCGCGCGGGTATTCGGAACCGCTCAGCAGATAATCAACGGTCACGCCGAAATACACCGCAAGCTTCAACAGCGTTTCGGACGGAGGAATTACCGTCGTTTCATACCTTCTGTAAGTGCTGGCGTTTATTCCGACCGATTCGGCAACCACAATCCCATTCACGCCTTTTTCTTTTCTCAGCGCTTTAAGTCTCACGGCAGTTTCGGTTTTCGGTTTAGGCTTTTTTTTGACATTTTTCATCACAAAAACCTCTCTTGTGTGAATATTATACACATTAAGAGAGGTTTCGTCAATATTTTCTTAAAAATTAATCCCATTTTGGCGGAGCGGGCGGAGGAATATCGTCAAAAGGATTGCCCTTATAGCCGTCAAAGTCGTTTCTGTCTCTGTAATGTTCGTCCCTCTTTTTCTTTTTTTCTTTGCTTTTTTTAATGTTATTCAGAACAAGTATCGCGTAAATTACAGCGAAAATTATTATAACAAACAGCGCTATGCGCACGACCGTGAGTGAAAAGAAGCTTTTTAATCCGTTCAGTATTTTCAGAAAAGTTGAAAGACCGACGTCCTCTGCCGCAACGAGATCCACCGTCGCTATCACCTCGTCGCCGTAAATAACGTCCGCCTTGCATATGAGGTCGCCTTTTTTCACGGGAGCGGACACGGATTCGGGTTTATCCTTATAATCGAGTATAACGGTGGATTTATCGAAGCTCGATTTTACTATTGCCGTAACCTTTGTGTTAGCCACAAGCTGAACGGTATCAACGTCCTTACCGTTTTCAATCGGCACTTCGGTGACCATTTCGCCTTCCTCAAAAACCGTGCTGAATTTCAAGGTGTTGAACGCCCATTTGAAAAGAGAGGCGGCGTCGATAAACGAGCATTTTTCTTTATAGCCGTCGTTATTGTAATCTATTACGGGGGAACCCATAACAATGGCAAGATAATTATAGCCGTCCTTACTCGCTTTCGTAATAACGCAATAGCCGGCCTCACTTGTTGAGCCCGTTTTGATGCCTTCGGCGTATTTATAATAATAGGATACAAAAGCCGGATTGAGCATCTGATTCGTGTGATGAAGCGTCATTTTCTTAAAAACGTACTCCTTCGTTGTCGCTATCTTCATAAAGGAGTCGTTTTTCAGAGCGGCAAAAGTTATTTTCATCATATCGGCAACGGTTGTGTATTCGTCGTCATCGTGAAGTCCGTCAGGATTTGTAAAATGAGTATTTTTGCAGCCGAGGGCGGAAGCGTAATTGTTCATCATATTGATAAAATTCTCTCTGCTGCCACCGACGTATTCCGCGAGCACCTCCGCGGCGTCGCACGCGGAATGAACCATCGTAAGATACAAAAGCTGCTCAACGGTCACTTCTTCCCCAACCTTGAGATCCGCCACCTGCGCTCCGGTGCCGAGTAAAATATTGTGAGCTTTTTGCGAAACCGTTGTTTTTTCGGAAAACTTATTGATATGCTCCAGCGCGACCATCGTTGTTACTATCTTGGTAAGCGAAGCCGGATACATTTTTTTGTTAACGTTTTTCTGAGCGACCACGGGAAAACTCGGATCATCAAGATTTACAAGCGCGTATGCCTTTGCGTATATCTCCACATCGGGGGTGTAAACAGCGGCAAAAGCGGGAAACGAAAAGAGCGAGATTATAATAAATGCGGCAACGGAAATAAGCGCCGCGGCAGTTTTTTTCATAGACTTGACACCTTTATAAATTGATTATATTATTATAAGTAAGGCAAGATGTAACTTGATATTATCAGTTTATCACTTTTACAGAATATTTAAAAGAGCTAATTTGTAAAAATAAGGTGAATTTTATGATTTATGTTACGGGAGATACGCACGGCGATATATCTTTTTTTAAAAACTCAGCGTTAAAGAAGCTGGGAGAAAAGGATTATCTTATTGTGTGCGGCGATTTCGGTTTTATCTGGAATCCGGACGATCCCGAAGAAAAGAAAAATATGGAGATACTGAAAAGCAAAAAGTTCACCATATGTTTTGTTGACGGGGCGCACGAAAATTTCGACGTGCTTAATTCCTACACGCCTTACAGATGGAAAGGCGGCAACACTCACAAAATAGCCGATAATATTTTTCACCTTATGAGGGGCGAAATATTCACGATTGAGGACAAATCGTTTTTCGTTATGGGCGGAGGAGAAAGCGAGGACCGCAATATGCGCGAGGACGGCGTTTCGTGGTGGAAAGAGGAAATGCCCAACGCCGAGGAAATCAAAAACGCGGGGGACAATCTGAGCGCATCATACTATAACGTAAACTATATTCTCACTTACGAGGCTCCCGCCATAGCCAAAGACTTTTTAAAGCTGCACACAAACAGCGTTGTGCAAATGACTCCGCTTAACACATATCTGCAAAATCTGATGAAGGACGTTGACTACTATCACTGGTATTTCGGCTCGCTTCACACCGATATGCCGATAAGCAAAAAAATGACCGCCGTTTTCAATAATATAATAGAAATAAAATAAAAAGGGGTAATACAGATATGAAAAAATTTTTCGCAATCGTTATGAGCGTTTTAACCGTGGGATTACTGTTTTCCGCGTGCGCAAAGTCCGAATATACGGCGCTTTCACCCGCCGCGAACGGATATATCAGAGCGGTTTCCTACAACTGCGCCGCGCCTTGGGGCAACGTTCTCAAGGGCACGGGCTCGGGCACAAGAGTAAAGAAATTCGCCTCTTATATTAAAGCCGTGACGCCCGATTCCATAGGAACGCAGGAGATGAACCAAAAATGGCTTGACAAGCTTGCCTCGATAATGGGCGAGTACGATTCCTACGGCGTTAAGCGGGGCGGCGACGACAATGAGAACAAATCGGAAATGAACGCCGTTTTCTGGCTTAAAGAAAAGTACAACGCCGTTGACAAGGGCACATTTTGGCTTTCAAAAACGCCCGATACGGAAAGCAGATACGAGGGCGCGGGCTGCCACAGAATATGCACTTGGGTTGTACTTGAAAACAAAACGAGCGGTGAAAAATACATACATATGAACACCCACCTTGACAATGCCAGCGAGGAAGCGGCTAACTACGGCGCAACAGTTATAGCCGAAAGGGCGCGTGCGCTTAAAGAAAAATACGAATGCCCCATAATCCTCACGGGCGATTTCAATGAAACGGCCGGAATGGACGGCTACAATACAATAGCCGAATTTATGCAGGACGCACAGCAGACCGCAGCGCAGACGGAGACTAAAACGACATATCAGGCTTGGGGAGAAGAGGATTCGGGCGTGCCGATAGACTTTATTTTCACCGATAATGGGCTGACCGTGGCTCAATACAAGGTGCTTAACGATATGTCAAACGGCTACATAAGCGACCACTACGGCATAATGGCGGACATAGACATTTCGGATTAAATATTTCAAATCATATAGAAAAGGAGCTGTAAAAAAACAGCTCCTTTCGGCGTGTAGAAAAAGTCAAGAAAACAGATTTCTACACGCCGGCAGACCTCGAGAAACGGAACTGAATTCGCCTTTCGGCAATTCGTCGGCGTACATAGGTACGGTAGAGTTGCCGAAAGGTGAAAGCGCCGAAAGCCGCTTGAATTCGATATTCAAGCGGCTTTCTCATTGCAGTAGCTATTAAAAATTATATAGACTGAATTTTTGTAGATGATACCGATAACGCAAGCATATTTATTTTATCGGCGCGGTTCAGACCGCTTTATTGACAGTCTGAAAGGAGCTGTAAAAAAACAGCTCCTTTTTTGCGAGGTTTGTAAAGTAAGCTACTTTACAGACTTTTGTTTTTCCTAATCTCCGCTTTATTTGCTTATTTCATCCGCCAGCGCTTCCATAGCGGGCATATCGCTTTCCTTGAGCCTTGTTCTTATCGTTACGCTGTTTTGAGCAAAGGTGATATTTTTCATCTTTTCAAATTCAGCCCTCATCGTCTTCATGGCGGACGGCGCCCAAGAGCCGTTTTCAACGAAAGCGACACGCCTGTTCTGAAACGCCTTGCTTTGAAGATGATGAATAAAATCATTCATAGGCGCGAATACTCCCGCGTCAAAGCTTGACGACATACACAAAAGTGTGCTGTATCTGAAAGCGTCCTCAACACATTCGGCTATATCCGCCCTTGAAAGGTCGGCCGAGGCTACTTTGGGGCAACCCTTTTTCTCCAAAAGCTCTTTCATCTTCGCGGCGGCTTTCGCGGTGTTGCCGTGGATAGAGGCCCACGCGATGAAAACTCCCTCGTCTTCGGGCTGATATGATGACCAAGTGTTGTAAAGTGAAAGTACTTTACCGATGGTATCCGTAAGAATCGGGCCGTGAAGCGGGCATATCGTCTTTATTTCAAGCCCCGCCGCTTTTTTAAGCAAAGCCTGCACCTGCGCGCCGTATTTTCCCACTATATTGAAATAGTATCTTCTCGCTTCGCAAGTCCAGTCCTCATCTGTATCAAGCGTTCCGAATTTTCCGAAAGCGTCCGCCGAAAACAGGATTTTTTCGCTGCTTTCATACGATACCAAAACCTCCGGCCAGTGAACCATCGGCGCGGGAATGAACGAAAGCGTGTGGCTTCCGAGTTCAAGAGTATCGCCCTCGCCTTTTACGATAACGCGGTTTTCGTCAACGCTTATAAAATTAGGCAGCATCGTTTTTGCCTTCGCGCTGCAAATGAGCTTCATTTCGGGATACATATCGCATACGCTTTGCAGCACACCCGAATGATCGGGCTCAAGATGGTGGATAACCAAATAATCGGGATTTCTGCCGGCGAGGGCTTCCTTCAGATTATTAAGCCATTCATCGGTAACTCTTTCGTCAACGGTATCCGTTATCGCAACCTTATCGTCAAGAATAAGATAGGAATTATAGGATATTCCGTTCGGAACAACATACTGATTTTCAAATAAATCGATTTTTTTGTCGTCAACGCCGATATATTTTACGGCATCGGAAATTTCTGTTTTCATATTTATACCCTCCGAATCCATATAATATCACAAACACGCGCCTTTCGCAAACAAATAATAAAACGATTGCGCTTTTCTGTATTTTTTCCGCTTTAAGCAAAAAAATTCAAAATAAAGGGCGGATACGCATCCGCCCAAAAAAATATGTAATATCAGCCGAAATATCTTTCAAGCAAGCCTTTGAAAGCCTTGCCGTGGCGGGCCTCGTCTCTTGCCATTTCGTGAACCGTGTCGTGAATGGCGTCCAATCCGGCTTCCTTGGCAAGCTTCGCAAGCTGCGTTTTGCCGAGGGTAGCCCCGTTTTCGGCGGCAACGCGCATTTCAAGATTTTTCTTCGTTGAGGGAGTGACTACCTCACCGAGCATCTCCGCAAACTTCGCGGCGTGCTCCGCTTCCTCATAAGCCGCTTTTTCCCAGTAAAGGCCGATTTCGGGATAGCCTTCTCTGAACGCTACTCTTGCCATCGCGAGATACATACCTACCTCGCTGCATTCGCCGTTAAAATTGTCTCTGAGTCCGCTGACGATTTCTTCGGAAACGCCTTCGGTAATGCCGACAGCGTGCTCCGCCGCCCAGGACATTTCGTTTGCGCCGTCCTCGCGCACCGCCATTTTCGCTTTGCAGACGGGGCATATTTCGATAGGTTCGTCGCTCTCATATCCGCATACGGGACAATAATACTTCTTTGCCATAATAAAATCTCCTTATTTTCTGTTATTTATTTTTACAACAGGGACAGAGTCCGCTGTAATAAACGTTTTTATGAGTTATCGAAAAGCCGCTGAGTTCCTCGGATCGCGGCATTTCGGCGCTAAAATCATAAATCCTTTTGCATTTTTCACAATAGAAATGGCCGTGCGGCTTTACGTCGGCGTCATAATGGACGCATTCTCCGTCTATAGTTACGGGAACTATCAGCCCCTTTTCGGCAAGAGCGCTTACAGCATTGTAAACCGTTGTTTTTGAAAACGCAGGATTTTGCTTTTTTACGCTTTCATATATGCTCAAAACATTAGGGTGGGTTTTGTTTTCGCAAAGATAACCGTAAACGGCGACGCGCTGAGGGGTGGCACGGAAATTTTCTTTTCTGAATAAAGAAATTATATCCTCCGTTTTCAATTCGGTCACCTGCTTTGTAATTATTGCTATCTTGTAATGATTACAATTTAATTATATCGCATTTTCCGTATTTGTCAACCGTTTTTTAACAAAAATTATCGAAAGTAAAAATCATTTTAAATGCGGGCGACGACCGAAAAACGCGTTTTCCGATATAATCGCATATCAAAATTTATAATCGGAAATTTTATATTTCAAAACAGCCGCGTTTGACGAAGAATTATCCGTTGTTGTTCCGAAAGCCACCGTAAAAACGCCGTTTGAGGGGTCTATAACAAAATCGTAAATGCTGTCCCTTCTCGGATTTTTGAAAACAAGCCTGTCACCCGAACCGTTCAGCGCTCCGCCGTCGCCGAGCTTATATATACCGTCTGCTTTCATATAATAAACGGCGCCGTTATATTCCTGAAGCGTTGAAGAGAATAAAGGATAAAACGAATTGCCGAACGCCCAGCACGTTTTTATGCTGCGGCAGGTGTTGATTTTATAATTTTCGCTGTTGGTAAAGGCTATTTTTTCAATTAAAAATCCCACATTTTCAATTTTTGAGGCTTTTTCGCTTTCGCCGCTATGATACCAAAAGCCGTTTGAATATCTCATAAGACAGTCAAAATCGTGCCAAAAGAAATTATCATAGAATTTTGAAACCGCCGCGCCTTTGGCTTTTTGGGCGTTTACAACCCAATCGTCCGAGGCGTGGTCGTGACTGTACG
Organism: uncultured Clostridia bacterium; assembly: GCA_947623505.1. Lineage (GTDB taxonomy): Bacteria > Bacillota > Clostridia > Oscillospirales > Acutalibacteraceae > Eubacterium_R. The sequence goes on from CANQGT010000001.1 coordinate 177,958, forward strand.
CCTTTGAATCGGAAACAAGGAAATTAAGATAGCGGCCGAAACCCGAAACGGGATTGTTTATGAGATTTTTGTTCACTATCTCCGGATCGTCCCACGCGCAGTCTATATGATAATACCTGCCGTTGAGCATAACGAGATTCCAAGCGTGATTTATTTTTTGGCTTGTTATAATATAGCTTTTGAATCCCAACTTTTCCGCTACGGCGCTGAACGCCTCGGCATAACCTGTGCAAAGGGTGTTTTTAAGAATGAGCGCGCCGTAAATATTATTTTGCTCCATGGGCGTTGACGTATTATAAACTGTGTTGTCTATAATATAATCGTGGATATAAAGCAGTTTTTCCGTATCCGTTTTCATTTTGGAAGCCGCGGCGGCTATCTTATCGATTTGGGCGCTTATCTGCCTGCCGTATTCTTCGGCCCGAGAAGCGTTCATAATGTATTTAGGAGAAAAATCGACAACGCGGGTTTCCGATTCCTTTTGCGAATACTCGTAATTCGCGCCGACATAGAAATAATCGTATTCCAATCCTATGCATGCGATAATTTTTTTCAGCTCGTCATAACTTATGTTATAATCGTAAAGCCTGATTTTTGAGCTGTGGGAATCATATCCCTTTCTTATCGCCTCAAATACTTTAGGATATTTCTTTTCCGTTTCGTCAAAATCAAACGTTCGGCTAACCGGATCCACGTTTTTTTGAGTAAACGAAACGGGGCTTTTCGTTACGCTCTCCGACGAAGCCGAAGTGGTGTTTTCTTTTGAAACGGCGATATTCTTTTTCGTTGTAGCGGGCTTTTTTACGGTTTCCGAAGATTTTTCCGTTTGAGCCTGCCCCGAAGAGCTTTCCCGATCAACGTAGGCGCTTGATTCCTCAAAGGCGGTCGTTCCCTTGGCAATGCTTTCGGCTCCGCCGTTGCTGAACACGATTCCTGCTACGACCGCGGCCGTTATCCCCACCGCAGCGGCAACAGTCAAAATTACTGCGCTTTTTTTCATATGATTCTCCTGTGTTTTTAAATACAAAACAGTTACATCTTGAATTACAGTATGATTATAATATATAACACAAAGCATTTACAATAATTTTCTTATGTTAAATAAGAACAAATTGTAAATTTAATTTAGCAATATGGAATTTGCCTGAGCCGGCCCGTCTATAAGCTCCCCTTTAAAGCTGTATCTTGAACCGTGGCAGGGACATTCCCACGCTTTTTCGCAGGGATTCCATTTAAGCATACATTTCAGATGCGGGCATTTTAGCGAAACAATATGGATTTTTCCGTTTTCGTCTCTGTAAGCGCCCGCTTTTTCCCCTTTGTATTTTATAATTCCGGCCGTTCCTCTTCTTATGCTCGCGGCGGTGAGATCGGCGCCTTTAAGGTAAGCGGCGAAGCCCTTTACCGTTTCTCCGGTGTTTTTGCAGAAGTTTTTCGCCTGCGCCGTCGGAGAAAAACGGCGCGGTGAGAAAACCTCGTATTGAGAGGTATCTTTTCCTGCTATCATATCGCTTATTGCGTTTGCCGAAGCCATCGAAGAGGTCATTCCCCATTTATTAAAACCCGTAGCTATATAATAATCGGGGGAGGAGGAAAATCTGCCGATGTACGGAATACCGTCAAGAGTTATGCAGTCCTGAGCCGACCAGCGGGCGGTTTCTCTGAATTCGGGCACATAGAGCCTGCCCTTTTTCACAAGCATTTTATACGGATCGACCTCGGGCGGTTTGCCCGTTCTGTGCGCGCCGCCGCCGATTATTATCTGATCGCCGTAAGTGCGAAAAGAAAGTCCGTTTCCCGCGTCGATATACATTGAATCAAGGGAACCGTTCCATTTTGAAGAAACAACGTAGCTGCGCTCCCGACTCATTTTAAGAAAATAAAGACCGGGGAAATTCACGAAAGGATAGTTGCCGGCAAAAACAATTTTATCGGTTTTTATCCTGTATTTATCGGTAAAAACAATGCCGTCTTTGATTTTAATCACGGGCGTGTGCTCGTATATATCAAGTCCCCGCGAAACGGGTTTGAGAAATTTGAGCGGATTAAACTGAGCCTGATCTTTAAAAACAAGCGCGGCCTTTACGGAAAAAGGCAGATCTGTTTTATCGGTAATAAAGCAGTCGATACCCGCTCTTTTGGCCGCCGAAGCTTCCTTTTCTATTTCGCTTTTGTCGTGAAGCGTATATAAAACTGCGTTTTTCCTTTCAAAATCGCAGTCTATCCCCTTTTCTTTTATTATGCTTTCATAATCCCCTATCGCCTTTTGATTCGCGGCGGCATACTGCCTCGCGGCCTTCTCTCCGTAACCGCTTATTATCCTGCCGTAAACGGCGCCGTGCTGGCTCGTTATTTTCGCGGTGGTGTTTTTCGTCTGCCCGCCGCATATTACATTTGCCTCAATAACGGCGGCGGATATGCCCTTTTCTTTCAGCCTGTAAGCCGTAAGCAAACCCGCGATACCCGCGCCTATTACGACCGTGTCGGCTGTAATATCGGAGCCGAGCGATTTTCTCGGCTCAAACGAGACGCTTTTACTCCATAATGATTCCATATTTTTCTTCCTTTTCAATTAATTTTCCGTAACCGACTATCTTTTAGATTTTGCAGAAAAGAAGAATTTAAACAAGTTAATATTATGCAGTTGAATTTTGCCGAGAAAAAGATTATACTTAATTTAAAGAATATTTTAATTCTTAGAAGGGGTAAAAAAATATGTCAACTAAAAAAACTTCGGCAAAAGACGCCGGAATTAAAAAATCCGGCTCTTTGCCCGTGGGGAAATACGTCTCCGCAAAAGAATGGATGGCCTATTCAATAGGCGCCCTCGGTCAGGGTATGGTTTACGCCATTATGAGCTCTTACATATCCGACTTTTATCTGACCGTGCTGAAACTCGCGCCGATTTTCGTTTTGGTGCTTATGCTTTTGGCGAGGATTTGGGACGCAGTCAACGATCCGATGATGGGTTATATTGCCGACAGTTGCAATTTTAAGGGCGGTAAAATGAAGCCGTATCTTATCTACACGCCCATTCCCATTGCGATTTTGACAATTCTGTTATTCTACGCGCCGAATCTTTCGGGCGGCAATCTTATGATTTACGCCGCCGTAACATATGTTGCGTGGGGTATGATCTACACGGCTTCCGACGTTCCGTTTTGGAGCCTTCCGAATCTTATGACTCCGAATCCCGACGAGCGCGGCGATATTATAAGCAAAGCCAAAACCGCTAACGGAGTCGGCTCCGCCGTGCCTATGGCAATATTTATGGCGCTCGGGTTCATTCTTCCGAAATTCAATCTTTCCGGCGTTGAGCTTGAAAAAACAAAATATATGACGATAGCCTTAATAAGCGCGATAATCGGCAACATACTTTTCGTTCGTGTTTATTTCAAAACGAAAGAGCGCGTCAACGTTCCTACGATGCCGAAGCGTGAAAAAGGCCAGCCCGGCGCTCTCAAGCTGTTGTTCACCTGCAAGCCGCTGTTGCTGACCGCTCTTGCCGGAGTTCTTGCCGCGGCAAGATATATGTATCAGGCGGGCGCCATCCACGTTGCGAGATACAGCTTTTATATCGGAAAAGACCTCACGGGGCTCACCGCGGCCGAAAAAGAGGCGGCGCTTCAGTCCAATATCAGCACCGTATCGACCGTATTCTCAGTGGCAACCGCCATAGGAATGTTCGGCACAATGCTGATAATGCCTCTGCTTTTCAAAAAGTTTAACTACAAACAGATAATAATCGCAAGCTCCGTGCTCGGTTTCTGCGCATCTCTTGCCATTTGGTTTATCGGATACGATCATTTTTGGGCGTGCGTGCCGTTTCTCGCCCTGTCCTGCGTTCCGTGCGGCGCAATCAACATCTGCATAGGCACTATGGTCGGCGACTGCCTTGACTATATGGAATGGAAAACGGGAGCAAGACTTACGGGAATGGGAAGCGCCGTTCAGAGCTTTGTAAACAAGCTCGGAAACGCAATTTCCACTTCATTTATAGTCCTTATGTATATCATTGTAAATCTTGACGTTGCCAGCATAGATTCCGCGGTTACGGCAAATCCTCTTGAAATGAGCGAAACTATAAGAACGGGAATGTTCTGCCTTGTATCGCTTATCCCCGGAATATCGCTTTTAATAAGCACGATACCCGTTTTCTTCTACGACCTTGTCGGAGAGAAAAAGGAAAGAATAACAAGAGAGCTTGAAGAGCAGCGTAAGGAAAGAGGAATAGTAATAGAGTAACCGGCGGAAAAACGGCTTGATAAGATACGAAAGCCGCAGCATTTATAAAATCGAACGGCCTCCGAAATTGTAATTCCCGTTTCGTTTGCAGGCTCGGCAAAAAAAACACATTTTAAAATAAATACGGCACAGCGCCAAAAGGCGTTGTGCCGTATTTAATTATATATAATTCCGCCAAACGATTTTGAAATCGCAATACTTTTATTCGGGATTTTTTCGGTTCAGATACTGCTCAACATATTCCTCAAGGCAAAGCCCCTTTTCTTTGATTATCTGTGCGGCCTCGTGCCCGACATATCGGTAATGCCACGGCTCGAAACCTATCTTTGTTATATCGGTTTTATCCTCCGGATAGCGAAGAATATATCCGTAATCATAGCAATTCTTCATAAGCCACTGCTGGCATTCGCTTTTTAGCTGGCTGTTGTCAAGCGACTGATTATCAACGGTAACTATATCCAAGGCAAATCCGAGCTGATGCTCGCTTGTGCCCGGAACGGCCACCCATTTGCCTGCCTCTTTTTCGGCCTGCTCCTGCGAATATCCCTGGTTTTTGTACTCGTTCACCTTATTGTTGTAAAGCCGTGTCTGATAATCCTGCGTTCTGTATGAAGAGCATATAAACGGCTCATAGCCCTTAGCCCTCGCGTCGTCCATCATTTTCTGAAGATCCTCATAAGCGCGCCTGTCAACCTGCTGGCCGTTTCTGAGATTAACAAGATTTACCGACCAGTTATCGGGAACCTTATTTTCAAAATTCACAAGTATTTCAATATCCTTCGCGTCCCGTTTTTTGATTATTTCGGAAACGGGCTCTGAAGTGGGTTCGGAAGGGTTTGAGGGAGAATTGCTTTGCGAAGGCTTTTCGGCGTTTTCCTGCGATACGGAAACCCCGTTTTTATATTTTTCGGCAATTCTGTTATTATAATTTTTATTAAGCACAAGCACTATAGCGGCGGCCGCAATCACCGCCAAAACCACCGTTACGATTATTTTAAAATTGCTTTTTTCCATAGTGTCCTCCTATGTTGCTTTTATTAAAATATATTATAACCTATCCTCTAATTTTTTTCTACATTAAAATGCAAAAAACACATTAAAAAATATAAACTCGACCTGAAATCTTATTTATAAATTATTGAAAAAATTTTAGCGTGAATGTATAATTAAAATGTAAAAGGCTTTTCTGTGCCTGATTTTGTTATGAGGGTGGATATTATGACTTACGAAAGAACCGTAAAAAACACAAAAAAAGCGAGCGCACCGCTTAAAATTCAAGTCTTTGGCGCGGTGGCGGCAATTATCGGAGCCGTTGCCGTTCCTCAGATCTTCCATATTTTAGGCGCCGCCTCCGGACTCGGGACATCGCTCGGCGAAGTATTTTTGCCGATGCACCTGCCGATTATTCTCGCGGGTCTGCTTGCCGGACCGATTGCCGGAGCCGTTTCCGGCCTTCTCGGACCAATCGTAAGCTTTGCTCTCTCCGGTATGCCCGCCGCGGCAATGCTGCCGTTTATGGCTATTGAGCTTTGCGTATACGGACTTTTTGCCGGCCTTTTGAGAAACACCGAAATACCGTGCCTGTTAAAGGTTTTTGCCGTTCAGGTTTCAGGCAGAGCCGTTCGCGCCGCCGCGATACTTCTTGCGTTTTATGCGTTCGGAAGCAAAAGCGTTCCCGTTTCCGTTATTTGGAGCAGCATAGCGGCAGGACTTCCCGGGCTTGCTTTGCAATGGTGCCTTATTCCGCTCGCGGTCTATCGCGTAAACGGTTTAAAAAAATATGAGCGATAGTATAAACAGAGACATTGACGAGGCAAGGGCTCTCCTTTCCTCCGGAGGATTTACCTGCGTTTTGAAAAAAGGCAAAACCGCGTTTTCAAGCCGTGAAAAAGGCGTTAAGCCTTTACTTGATTTTATAGACGGCGGCGATAATTTTTCGGGTTTTTCGGCGGCAGACAAGATTGTCGGCAAGGCCGCGGCGCTGCTTTACGCTAAAATGGGCGTAAAAGCCGTTTACGGTGAGGTTATGGGCAGAGCCGCCGTTTCGGTATTTGAAAAATCCGCCGTTTATTACGAGTACGGCGAACTTACCGACGCCGTAATCAACAGAGCGGGAACGGGGCTTTGCCCTATGGAAGAAGCGGTTGCCGAAATCGACGAACCCGAAGCCGCCGTTGCGACAATCAAAAGCAGGCTTGCTTTGATGGGCAAATAAAAAATATCCGCGGATCTCGGCTTTTCGGCAGGTCTGCGGACTTTTTATTACAAAATTTAATTATTTTCGGGAAAATAGTGCATTTTACGGCAAAATAGTTTATAATTGTTTTCACTGTGAATATGGGAGTGAAAACAATGCTTAACGAACTTAAAAAATCAATCGCCGCCGGAGCAATGATAGGAATAGGCTCCACCGTATATCTTGTAAGCGAAAACAAGGTTGTGGGCGCGTTGCTTTTCTCAATAGGACTGTTTTTGATATGCTCGTTCGGAATGTATCTTTTTACAGGAAAAATCGGTTATGTAATAAGTAATAAAAACAAGCCGAACTGCGCCGTTATATGGCTCGGCAATTTTATAGGCAGCATAATCGTATCGGCCGCTGTGAGAATAGCAAAACCTAATCTTCACGAGGTTGCCGCGGAAATGGTGGCAAAAAAGGTTGATCAAAACATTATTGCAATAATTTTTCTTTCGTTTTTGTGCGGAGTACTTATGTACCTTGCGGTGGATAACTTCGCGAAGCGTCCGCACACGGTAAGCGGCATAGCGGGCATAATTTTCTGCGTTTCCGTTTTCATTCTCTGCGGATTTGAGCATAGCATCGCCGATATGAACTACTGCGTTTTTGCCGTAAGCAGCCTTAAAGAGGCCGGTCAGTACCTGCTGTTTCTTATTATCGTTTCAATTTCAAACGGTTTAGGCGCGATAACAATAAGGCAGTTTGTAAAGGAATAATACTTTACAGAATATTTAAGCCGTCTGCTTGCAGACGGCTTATTTTCATATATTGCTCTGATGGCGTTTTCATAATTAAATCATTTCAAATCGCCTTGACTGTTCAGCGTTTCGCGCCGGCGCTCGACAAACGGAATGTTATCTTTCAAGCAAGCCCTCTGCTATCAGTAATTCAAGAACACGTGCCTCTCGCTCAAACATCATCTGATTATACGGGCATTGTACTACATTGCGGTTCTTCCTAATTACTAAATCCGGTTCAACATATTCTAAGGTATAGGCTTCTTTCGCTTCATAATCGTCAAGTTCTTGGAGACCAATCTCATCGGCCGTCTCGCAAAGATAGTAATAGTTATCCTGAATAAAACACTCCGTTTCGTCCTTGTCGCTTTTTTGTATTCGATGAACATATCCGTATTCTTTGACTGTATCGGGTTTGACAATTAAGCCCGATTCCTCACGAGTTTCCCGAATCATCGCATCCACGGGACTTTCTCCATTTTCAATCCCTCCGCCCGGAAACTTGTAATAATCATATTTCATACTGTGGATCATGGCTACTCTTTTGTTTTTGATAATAATACTCCTCGCCGAGTTACGGACAAATGAATGTGTGCATTTATCGTAGTCTTTTTCATCCATTTGAAACAGCAACCTCATGATAACCTCCTCAATCATAATACCTATTTATAGAACGCTTATTGCTTATTTTATCACATTGTGGAACGAGCCTCAAGCCGCCTTGACGGTTTTGCGCCTGCGCTGTCACTTGACAAACGGGAAGTTATCACTCATCTGACGCGAATTGTAATTTCATATATTGTTCACGGGAAAGGAGAGCTTTCAGCGTCGGCATTGCCTCGTTGTATTGATTTGTATAAACAGAAAATGTATCTGTTTTTTGCAATCTGAATCCAAGTGAAATATAAAGCAAGATCGCTTTCCAACTCCAGGGCTGCGTATGGATATAAATCGGTTTTTGATTGCGAAGATAAAACCGGTTCATTGTCTCTGTGCAAAGCGCTCGTCCAAATCCTTTCCCTTGAAATGCTTCATCCACAACCAACCAATGAAGCGAATTTACTTTCCTCCCATATCGTTTATCCATCCAACTGATGCAGGAACCGATGGCTTGACTTGTGTTGTCAAGCAGAAACAAAATCTTCTCCGAATTATTTCCTTTTGCGTAATTATCCGTAAAATAGCGTACAGCTTCTTTGTAGGACGCAAAATCTCCAATTGCACATTCAAGCCTTGCCCAATCTGTTTCAAGCCCTTTTTCATACGGTACGATTGTATAACCGGCAGTCAGTTGAATTTGTCTAAGCGGATATTTATCACAACGAAGAATCAGATTGTAAAACGGAATCGACCTGTCAAGCATAGAATCCCTCTTTCAAATTGCGATTTTTCAAGTATTTTTTATTATATCAGACAATGAAACGAAATTGAAGGCGAGCGTCGGCTCCAAAGAGAGATATGCGCGGCGGCGAAGAAAGAAAAGCCGCCGCGAACGTTCAAAGCCCGCGGCGGCGTGGTGGACACGAAGGGAGTCGAACCCTCGACCTCTGCAATGCGAATGCAGCACTCTCCCAACTGAGCTACGCGCCCTTATTAAATGCAGATATATTGTAGCACTAACAGGGCGGTATAATCAAGTATAAATTTCATTTTTTCGCAATTTTTTTATTTCCACTAAAATCAGAGCGGATTTTACGTATATTACACTAATCGCTCCACTTTACGAGGATATCCTTTTCCGCCTTTGAGGCGTCAAACCGAAAATGGAACGAAACTTTTCCCCAATCGAGATAATTTTCCTCGCGGTTCGGCTGTCCGCCGTTATGTATAATATAAGTGCGCCCGATGCTGTCCCTTCTGTCCGAAACGATGCCGATATGCTTATCGCCGTTAAATATAACTATATCGCCGCCCTGCCATTGTTCAATATCGTCAATATCGGTAGTAAGGGAGACGGCGTGCTTTTCAAAAAAGGTCAAAAGATTTCTCACCCGCCGAAAATCAATATTTTTGTCCCTTGTGCTCACCGAAGAATAAGCAAGCGGCCTTTGCCGTATATCACGGTCCACCATTTCACGCAGGTCGTAGCCCGCATTTTTGAAAGCGCGCCACACCACGTCCGTGCATACGCCGATATTATCGGGAGGAAACCCGCCGTCAAAATACCGCCCGTCGTATTTCGGGTGATTTTTCGCGTCCTTTCTTGCTCCGAGAACGAAATCGGAATAATCGTCCGCTCCGTTTTCATTGAAATCAACGGAGCTTTTCAGCCGTTCAAATCCGAAATCCTCGGCCGTGTAAAACTTTTCGGAAGTGTTTTTAAAACATACCGCCGCGATAAGCACCGCCGCTACTAAAACCGCCAAGGCGGCAAAAACCGCGCCCCGCGCCTTACCTTTTTTCATAAATCCATCTCCCCTTTTCTTTATTATGCGGTTCTGCGCGATAAAATACAATGAACCGATGATTGATTTTATCCGCCGAACGTGGATAAAAAAGAAACAAAGAGCGCGTCTTTGTTTCTTCGTATTTTCTTTCCGCATTTTCGGCAAAAAACCAAAAGGTCAGAACCGTTTTGTTTTCATTTTTCTTTTTCTGACAAATATTTGTCAATGGCGGCCGCCGCCTTTTTACCCGCTTCCATCGCTTTTATAACGGTCGCCGCTCCGGTTACGGCGTCTCCTCCCGCGAAAACGCCCTCTTTTGAAGTCCTGCCGCTCTCGTCCGTAACGATCCCGCCGCGCTCGTTTACCTCAAGGCCAAGAGTGGTATTTTTTATAAGCGGATTCGGCGTTGTGCCGATCGCTATAATCACCGTATCCGCGTCTATCGTGTGTTCGCTGCCTTTTATGGGGATCGGGCTTCGCCTGCCCGAGCCGTCAGGCTCGCCAAGCTCCATTTCAACGCACTCCACGGCGCGTACATTATGGTTTTCATCACCAAGAATACGAACGGGATTCGTAAGCGTTCTGAACTCTATCTGCTCCTCGGCGGCGTGCTCCACCTCTTCCGCTCTCGCGGGCAGTTCATCGCGTGAACGGCGGTAAATCACATATACGTTTTCCGCGCCGAGGCGTTTTGCGCAACGCGCCGCGTCCATAGCTACGTTCCCTCCGCCGACTACCGCGACGTTTTTGCCTTTTTGAACGGGCGTTCTGGCGGAGCTTTCATACGCCTTCATCAGATTTACCCGCGTGAGAAATTCGTTTGCGGAATAAACACCGTTCAGATTTTCGCCCTCAATGCCCATAAAGCGAGGCAGACCCGCGCCCGAGCCGATAAACACCGCGTCGTAATCCTGCAAAAGATCGTCTATCGACAGACTTTTTCCGATAATCACGTTCGTTTTAAAATCGACTCCCATCTCTTTTAGCCCGTCGATCTCTCGCGCGACTATCGATTTCGGAAGCCTGAATTCGGGTATGCCGTAAACCAAAACGCCGCCTGCGACGTGCAGCGCCTCGAAAACCGTTACCTCATATCCCAGCTTCGCGAGATCGCCCGCGCAGGTCAACGAGCTCGGCCCCGAACCTATAACGGCCACTTTTTTTCCGTTTTTTTCAGCGATTTTCGCTTTCGCTTTTCTGTGCTCGTTATGGTAGTCGGCGACAAAGCGTTCCAGCCTGCCTATCGCTATAGGCTCGCCCTTTATTCCGCGAACGCATTTTGACTCGCACTGCTTTTCCTGCGGGCACACTCTGCCGCAAACCGCGGGCAGCGAAGAGGAGCGGCTGAGCACCTCATACGCTTTTTCAAAATCCCCCTCGGCGGTATATTTTAGAAAATCGGGTATAAGAATATTCACGGGGCAGCCGCCGACGCAAGGCTTATGCTTGCAATTAAGGCAGCGCTTAGCCTCGGCCATAGCGGTTTCGGCATCGTAACCGAGCGCAACTTCTTTGAAATTTTTGTTTCTCTCAAGCGGGTCTCGGCTCGGCATAGGGTATCTTTTGTTCGCGTCCATCATTTTACCTCCGTTTTCAAAAGCCTGCAATCGGCCTCTCTCTCAAACTTTCTGTAAGCGCCGCCGCGCTGTATTGCCTCGTCAAAATCAACAAGATGGCCGTCAAATTCGGGGCCGTCAACACACGCGAATTTTGTTTTTCCGCCCACGGTCAGTCGGCAGCCGCCGCACATTCCCGTGCCGTCCACCATAATGGGATTCATTGAAACAACCGTCTTTATATTATATTTTTTCGTAAGCTCACACACCGCTTTCATCATCGGCAGAGGCCCTACGGCAAACACAAGCTCATATTTCTCGCCGCTTTTTATCAAGCCTTCAAGAGCGTCCGTTACAAAGCCCTTTTCACCTGCCGTGCCGTCGTCCGTGACAAGAAGACTTTTATGTGAAACGTTTTGAAAATCCTTTTCAAGAATAATCAGATTTTTTGTTCTGAAGCCTATTATGCTGTGAACCTCCGCGCCGCCCTCATAAAACTTTTTTGTTATGGGCAGGGCGATCGCGCAGCCTACTCCTCCGCCTATCACCGCAACCTTTTTATAGCATTCCGTTTTTGTGGGATTTCCGAGCGGCCCCGCGAAATCGCATATAAATTCGCCTTTCTTCTTCTCGTTGAGACGAGCGGTTTCTGCTCCGGCTATCTGAAAAATCACGGTGACCGTTTCGTTTATCCTGTCAAAATCCGCTATCGTAAGCGGTATTCTTTCGCCGTCCTCATCCACGCGAAGTATTATAAACTGCCCCGCCTGCGCCTTTCTCGAAACGAAAGGCGCTTTTATCACCATTTTTGTAACGGAGCCGTTAAGCGGTTCTTTTTCAACGATCTCATACATTATATCAACTCCTGTTTTTTGCGCCGAAAGTGCGGAAAAATCCCATAATAGTATTACCCATAAATATTAGAAGCAAATAAAAAACGCCGATAAAATTGTGCAGACGGGCAAAAATCATAAAGCCCGATTCATTTTCTCTCACCGGCGGAATGGGCAAGATCGCCCGTTTTAAGTCTTTGCCATTCGCTTTTGATAATACCGTAAAATGATATATCAAGAAATTCGCCGCTCAATGATTTAAAGTATTCACGCTTTGTTCCCTCATAGGTGAGACCGCATTTTTGGGCAACTCTGCCCGAAGCGGGATTTTTAACGGCGTGGGATATTTCAACACGGTTCACACCGACTTCGGAAAACAAAAAATCAACAACTGCTTTTGCGGCTTCGGTCATAAGGCCTTTATTCCAATAATCATAACCCATACAGTAACCGAGCTCCGCGCGTTCGCTGTTTTCATTCAATTTAACAACGCTGATACCGCCGATGGGCTCGCCCTCATATTCCATTGCCCAATTATATGTGTTTGGCTCCTCATAGGAAGCGCACCAAGCTTCCAAAAACTGTTTTGTCACATCAATTGATTTGTGAGGGCGCCAGGTCAAAAAGCGTGTGACCCTTTCGTCGTTTCCCCAATTTTTAAACATCGCCCGCGCGTCGTCAAAAGCGAACTTTCGTAATATAAGCCTTTGTGTATGTATTGTTTGTGTTCCTTTATGAGTAATCATTATAAATCAATCCTTTCTGAATATATCAAGTGTATGATGTGAGTAGCCGACCATATCTTGCCTTTCACAAACGGCAAGATGGTATTTCAAATACAACTCAAACATTCGATCGTCCATTTGATCTACGGTCTCGCGCATATGATTTGTATAACCGTCCGCAGCGATAAAATGGAGCTGTGTGACATTAAAGCTTGAACGGAGTTTATCAATATCTTCTTTTCTGTATAGCTCGAATATGTCCCACGGATTTGAAAAAGTGTCAAACGTCTCCGTGTCGATCATACATTTTTCAATAAGCTCGTAGATACCGCCGCGGATAAAACCGTATGATAAAACGCTCGCGTCTCCCATACAATATGCCGCGAAAATTATACCGCCTTTCTTTGTTACCCGTATTGCCTCCGATAAGGCTTTCAGCTTATCGTCGGTTGTAAACAGATGATACATCGGGCCGAGCAGCAGAGTAATATCATAAGTGTCGCTCCCGAAAGCGGACAAATCAACGGCGTTGCCTTGCGTTATCGTGACGGGTTCGCCGTCAAGCGTGTTTTGCCTGAAGATTTCTATATTATGCTCAATCAATTCTACCGCGTCAACACGATAACCTTTTTGCGCCAAAGCGTGACTGTATCGCCCTGTCGCCGCGCCGATCTCCAAAACTCGCATATTTGGCTTTAAATACTTATCTATATATTTCATAGTAGTGATATACTCTACCGTTCCGTGTCTTGAGATAAGACGCCCTTTTTCGTCGTGCGTTTCATAATAGTTCGTTAAATAGTTTTTCGTTTCCATATCGAAACCTCCTATAAAGTATTGACAAGGGGTTTGAAGCGGTATTTGCGTAAATGAGCCCGCAAAAACCTTATTGTGTTCGACTCCCCTCAGCTTTAAAAAATATAAAAAAACAGCGCAGGCTGAGAATGACTCAAAGCTTGCACTGCGTTTAACTCAATCGTATCAGATAAAAATCTAATTTCTTGAATAAGGATACAGCAATGTAAGCCCGTCGCTCTGCCAATAATAAGCAGGGACTACGAGCTGCATAAGAGCCGTATTATTAAAGCGGTCTATACGATTTAACATTGCCTTATCTCCTTATAATTTATGTTTATTATATATTTCTTCATTTTGATTGTCAAGGAATTATGGCAAACCGCTCCGATTTCGGGCGGTTTGCCATATCCGGCGCGCTCCTATTGTGAAAAACATAGTAGAAACGCATATATCTCAATCGGCTGTACCCTCTCTTATCAAGGTAAACTCTCCGCTTTTCAGCACAAAAAGCAAATCATCATTGCTTTTTATCGGCTTTTCCGTGATAATTCCGCCTTTGGCAAGATTTTTTTCCGTGTGAAAATCGGAACCCGCCACCATAAGCTTGCCCGTTTTTTTCGCCCAATCATACGCTTTGGCGTTTTCCTCGGCCGAACACTTGCCGTTATAGACCTCTATGCCGTCGAGATATTTCACGCCGACACGGGTGATGTACGGCCTGAACGGGTGCGCCTGATAGAGCAGAAAGCCGTTTTCGGCGCAGAACTTTTTCATTTTCGCAACGCTTTTTAGCATAAGATTGCCCGCGTTACAGAGAAAATCCTCCGTAACACCGTAAATGAGATAGTCGTTGCCCGAGGCGTAGTGGCGCAGCTCCATACCGAGAAGAACGGTGAAATCATCGCCTGCCGCCGCTTTCATACGCCTGTAGCCCTCCAGATAAAAATCAATGTTTTTCTGAGGCAGCCAGCGTTTTCTGAAAGTTAGGGGGCTGTAGTGGTCGGTGGCGACTATGCCGCTGTAGCCCTTTGCTTTGTAAAGCTCAACTATCCTTTCGGGCTCCACCCTGCCGCACATAGAGGTGCAGGCGGTGTGGCAGTGCATTTCATATTTATAACTCATTATACGCGCTTCTTTATTCTTATTACGTTCCAGCTGAGCGGTTTGAGACTTACGGTGAGAACTCCGCCGTCCATAGCGGGAACGGGATTGTTGTGAGGCTTCACGTTCACCGCGCCGAAGGTGTTTTCCGCCTTTTTGTCAAAGCCGTCCATCGAGATAAATTCAATCGGCTCGTAGCCCTCAAAATCCATAAAATTGATGTCGAGAATGACGTCCTCGTCAAGGCTCTTGTTTACGCAGAAAACAGCCGCCTCGCCCGTTTCATCGTTGCTTGTGACTATCGCCTCAAGATAGGGCACGTCGGTGAACTGCTTGCAGTCGTACTTCGGGCAGTCCAAAATCGGCATAAGCGCCGTGCCTCTGCCGTAATTTGACAGGTGCATAAACGGGAAAAATGTGGTTTGCTCAAAAACTCCGCCGCCCGTTTCGGTGAAAATCGGGGCAATAACGTTCACAAGCTGAGCGAGGCAGGCTATCTTTATCCTGTCGCAATGGCGCAGGAGCGTTATCATCATCGAGGCGGTCACAAGTGCGTCCTCAAAATTGTAAATATCCTCAAGGATATGGGGCGCGACGCTCCATTTTTCAAAGGGGGCGTGGTTTGAATGATACCACACGTTCCACTCGTCGAACGACAGATTTATCGTTTTGTTTGAGCGCTTTTTCGCTTTGACATAATCGCATATGCAGATTACGGAGTAAATGAATTCGTCAAGCTCAAGTGTTTTGGCGAGAAAGCTCTGTATATCGTCCGACCTGTTGGCGTAATATTGATGGAGCGACACATAATCAATGCTGTCGTAGGCGATTTCAAGGCTCTCCTGTTCCCACGAGCCGAAGGTCTTTGACGCTCTGCTGGACGAGCCGCACAAAATAGTCTCTATGCTCGGATCAGTCCACTTCATCATTTTGGACGCTTCAAGCGCTATTCTGCCGTATTCTTTTGCGGTTTTCGCGCCCATCTGCCACGCGCCGTCCATTTCGTTACCGAGGCACCACAATTTTATGTTCCACGGCTCGTCATAGCCGTGGCTCTTTCTCAAATCGGACCATGCGGAGCCGACCTTATGATTGCAGTATTCCACAAGATTTCTCGCCGCGTCCGCGCCGCGCGTGCCGAGGTTTACCGCCATCATACATTCGGTATCCGCCTTTTTGCACCATTTCATAAATTCGTTTGTGCCGAACTCGTTAGGCTCGGTGGTGCCCCACGCAAGGTCAAGCCTTTTCGGTCTGCTCTCAACGGGGCCTACTCCGTCCTCCCAATTATAGCCGGACACAAAATTTCCGCCGGGATAGCGCACGATCGGCACATTCAGCTTTTTCACAAGCTCAATAACATCGCCCCTGAAGCCGTTTTCGTCCGCCGTGGGGTGATTCGGCTCATATATGCCGCCGTAAACGGCTCTGCCCAAATGCTCTATAAACGAGCCGTAAATTCTGTTGTCGATCTCGCCTATTTTAAATTCCTTAGAGACAGTCATCTTGGCTTTCATAATAAATTCTCCGTATTTCATAAAATGACACAAATACATTATCATAAATCATTTATATTGTAAAGCGTAATTTCATAATTTTTTATTGTCTTAAAATTCCAAACCGTTCGTTGTATTTTCATCTGTTTCCTGTGCAAAATATTACAGAGAAAATTACAAATTAAGGGAGAATTGCAAATGAAAGCAACAGGTATAGTAAGGCGAATAGACGACTTGGGCAGGATAGTAATACCCAAGGAAATCAGGCGTTCTTTTCGTATCAGAGAGGGCGACCCGCTGGAGATATTCACGGACGCGGAGGGAGAAGTGATTTTTAAGAAGTATTCGCCTATCGGCGAATTGTCCAACTTCGCGAATCAATACGCCGAAGTACTGCACAAAAGCGGCGGGCTTCCCGTTGCGATAATGGATAACGACCACGTTATCGCCGCATCGGGAATAAGCAAACGCGAGATACTTGAGAGGCGCATAACGAAAAACATCGAGGAGCTTATGGAAAACAGAGCGATACACATTGCCACAAACGATGTGCCGCCGATAAACGCCGTTGAAGGCTTTAACCGCAAGGCAAGCGTT
Organism: uncultured Clostridia bacterium; assembly: GCA_947623505.1. Lineage (GTDB taxonomy): Bacteria > Bacillota > Clostridia > Oscillospirales > Acutalibacteraceae > Eubacterium_R. The sequence continues at coordinate 194,672 of CANQGT010000001.1, forward strand.
GTTTACCCGATAATTTACGGAGGAGACGTTTCCGGCGCCGTTGCGCTTATGGAGGACGAGGGAAATCAGCTTCCGAGCGAAACCGATATAAAACTCGTTCAGGTTGCCGCCGCTTTTCTCGGAAAACAAATGGAATAATTAAGCCGCCCCGCGTTGCATTCACGGGGCGGCATTACATATAATTTACATATAAATTAAATCTTAATTATTTTAGTGATTTTGTCTATTTTATTTTGCGAAAATACGTAAATTATATTTATAAAGCAGAATATTGCATAAAAATATTGACTTTTTCCCATACACGGATATAATAAAAGCAACAAAGCGAGAAACGCTTTGTTGAAGCCTTTGGCTTTCACATAAATTTTTACCCCTTTGGAAAAACCGCTGACAAAATCGGCGGTTTTTTCATTATGCCGAATAAATAAATCCCGCCTAAAGATATTTCAGGCGGGATTTATTTATTCTTTTCCGTTCCAGCAGTATGTGCAGAGCTTTTCGGGCTCGATTCCGACAGACTCAAGCATATCGTCAAGTCGGTTATACCGCAGTGAGGTGAAATGCAGCTTTTCGCATATTCTGTCTATCATTTTCTGATATTTCTCACTGTCGGGATCGGCATATTCCGCAAGCACTTCTTTGCTTACGTTTTTGCCCTCAAATTCCTCAATCACCCTGCGTGTTATCAATTCAAGTTCCGATGATGAGCGAGAGAAATTAAGATATTTGCAGCCGAAAAGCAGCGGCGGGCAGGCGGGGCGAATATGTACTTCCTCGGCTCCGCTCTCGTAAAGAAATTCAGTTGTTTCACGCAGCTGCGTGCCCCTTACGATCGAATCGTCTATCAAAAGAAGCTTTTTGCCATCTATCAAATCGCGTATCGGTATTAGTTTCATTTTTGCGATAAGATTTCTGTTGCTTTGATTTACGGGCATAAACGAGCGCGGCCAAGTGGGGGTATATTTGACGAACGGCCTTGAAAACGGCACGCCCGATTCATTCGCGTAGCCCACCGCGTGAGCAGTTCCCGAATCCGGAACACCCGCCACAATATCCGGTTTAACGTTATCCCTGCGGGCAATGGCCCTGCCGCAGTTGTAGCGCATAGTCTCAACCGTCACGCCCTCATACGTTGATGACGGATAGCCGTAGTAGATCCACAAAAAGGTGCATATTTTCATTTTTTTGCCGGGAGCCGCGAGCGTTTTTATGCCATGCGCGTCCATAACGGCAATTTCCCCGGGGCCAAGCTCTTTAAACGGCGTATAGCCGAGATTCAGATAGGCAAAGCTTTCAAAGCTGAAACAAAAGCCGTTATCCTTTTTTCCTGCTACTATCGGGGTTCTGCCGAATCTGTCTCTTGCGGCGTAAATTCCCTTCGGCGTAAGGATAAGCATACTCAAAGAGCCGTCGATAATCTCCTGCGCATATTTAATACCCTCGATAAAATTCTTTTTCCTGTTTATTATGGCGGCGACAAGCTCCGTCGGATTTATCTCGCCGTTTTGCATTTCAAAAAAATGCGTGTTTGAGTCTATTATGCTGTCCACAATCTCGTTGGCGTTATTTATTTTGCCGACCGTTGTAATGGCAAATGTGCCGTGATGCGAACGCACAAGAATCGGCTGTGCCTCAAAATCCGAAATGCAGCCTATTCCGAGAGTTCCTTTCATAGAATTTGATTCGGAATTGAATTTTGTTCTGAACGGCGCGTTTTCGATATTGTGAATGGCCTTTTCAAAGCCGTCCTTTTCACTGTAAACCGCCATTCCGGCACGCCGTGTGCCGAGATGGGAATGATAATCGACCCCGAAAAACAGATCGAAAACGCAGTCTTCCTTAGAAGCAACGCCGAAAAATCCGCCCATAATGATCCTCCGCTTTTAAAAATTTGTCCCGTATCGAAATACTTTGCTATTATAGCAAAAAAGAAATCACATTTAAAGGGTAAATTTTATTTTTTTATTATTTTCCATGCGTCTGTTCATCGCGGCCGCCAAAATAATTTACTCCCTGTGAAACGGCAAACTCGTTTTCGCCGTCTGCGGTAAGTTTTTCGCCGAAAACGGCGCCGTTTTCAGTTATTCCGTAAGAATCCGTGCCGCCGTTATCCGAAACATAAAGAGAATAACTGCCGCTTTCAAGTTCATTTGTGCTTATAATTATCGTTTTAAAACCTTTCGGTGCGGAAAAGGAAACAACGCTCTTGTCTCCGCACGCAAGCGTTACGGCGGCGCCGCCCTGAATAATCTTATCCAAGCCGAAAGAAACGGTGCTCTGCCGAGATTTTGCCTTTGGCAGCTGGAGCATATCTATTCCGAGCGCAACGACCGTTCCGCCGTTTATCAAATAACCGTCGTCCGTATCTATTGCCGCGTTTCCGCCCGCTTCGCTGCCCATTACAAACAGCGTTCCGCCGTTGATAACCGCGTTTTTGTTGGAATCTATTCCGTCGCCCGAAGCGTCAATATAAAACTCTCCGCCGTTAATCGTTATCGTCGCTCCGTCGCCTCCGGTATTGATACCGTCGTCATTTGAGGTAATTGTGTACGAGCCTCCGTTAAATATAATGTTTTTCTCCTCCGTTGCTATTCCCTCGCCGTTTTTCTGAAAACCTTTAACGGTAAGTTCGCCCTCGCCCTCAAAAACGAGTTCCGAGTTGCTGTAAATACAGGCGTTATAATCGGAATCGCCATCGGAGCTTAAAATATTTTCACTTCCGTCGGCAAGTGTTACCGTAATTTTTCTCGCGGCAAGGCCTAATATAGCCGCTGTACTGTCGCTGCTGATATTTGCGCCGTTGAGAATAAGCTCCACGTCTTCGTTTTCAGCGTCGATTATAACGGAATGGTCGAACGAGCCCGTGAGCGTATAGCTTCCGCCTTTTTTCACCGTAATATCGGAAAGCTGATCGGAAAGATTTATATTTTCGCCTTGAGCCGTGTTGCTTTCGTCAAGCTGAACGTCTCCGTTTTCAGATGAAGAAGGATCCCGCTCAGTAGGCGCCGAACCGAAAAGCGCCGCATTTGCGCCGAAAACAACCGCCGCAGAAAGGACCGCCGTAAGAAGAACCGAGCTTAAAGCAAATATTGCGGACTTTTCCTTATTAAGAAAAAACTTATTGTTTTTGGCGCTGAAAATCAAAAACAGCAGGCAGACCGAAAAGACGGCGCAGCAAATCAAAATCAACGCCGCGTGACCGCCGCTCAGACGAGAGCCCGAGGCGATATAATTTAGATAATCGCCTACAGCGTTACGCGGTTTTTGCGGACCGACGCCGTTATCGTTGGGAATTTGAGGCGCTGACGGAATTTCAAAAAATCCGCCGAGATCCTGCGCCTGATGCTTTTCGTGAGCGTTTACCGCCGCGTCATAAACGGTAAACGCGCCGCAGGCAAGAGAAATAAGCATCAACAAAATTAAGACGGCGTTAACGAGCTTTTTGCTTATCATAACAAACTCCCCCTGATTGAAAACTTAAACAATAAAATCAGAAACGCGCGCTGCGGCCCGACCGTATTGCCCACAAAATAATTATAACACTTTTTATCTATATAAATATACAATTTCTTTAACACAATTCAAATAAAATATTAAAATTATTATCTGAACCTCCCCTGCGCGGGAGGAACCTATAAAGTTGAGGAAAATGCTCGGCAAGACGGTTTTATTTTCGATAAAGCGAAAACGTGAATAAAAAAGCCGCAAGCGATAAACGCTTGCGGCGCATGGTGGAGTATAGGGGACTTGAACCCCTGACCCCCACACTGCCAGTGTGGTGCGCTCCCAGCTGCGCTAATACCCCGTTGAATTTAACATTGTGATTATAACAGGAACCAAAGAAAAAATCAAGTGAATATTTGCAGTTTTATTATATATTTTAAAAAATTAAAATAACTATTGCAAAAAGCTTTGAAATATGGCATAATATTTTAGCGAAACAAATACAGTTTCGGTTTCGGATTCGAGGTGTGGCTCAGTTTGGTAGAGCACCACGTTCGGGACGTGGGGGTCGCAAGTTCAAATCTTGTCACCTCGACCATTATCGCCGCAGGCATTTATCGCTTGCGGCATTTTTATTTTATTTTGTGCAGGGTGTTGAGTGAGAGCGAAACGGATAGGTTGTGCATATGATATTCCTTATTGCCTTCCCTGTGTAAGGGAAGGTGCCGAACGTATGTGAGGCGGAAGGGTTGTAGCGTTCTGTTAAAATGGCGTTATTGTAACTGACCAACCCCTCAGTCTGCCTGACGGCAACCAGCTCCCCTTGCACAGGTGAGCCAAAGCGGTTAAAGATTATATCACCAACCCCTCAGTCTGCCTGCGGCAGCCGGCTTTGCCTATTCCGTGGAGCCTATCATTTCAAAATAATTTCAGAAAACATAAGCCAAGGCCGGCGCGTTTGCGCCGACCTTGTTTAATCATTTATTATTCCGTTTACGGTTTGGGCTTTCGATTCAGTCGCCGTCGTTTTTTCTCTTTTTGCTTCCAAAGAGTATATACGCGCCTACGAAAGCTACGGAGAGGAACGCGGGGACAGCAACCTTTATGCCGGTTTCGGGGCTGATGGCGCTCCCTCCGTTTGCGGCAAGCTTATCTTCCGCCGTGCCGGGCTTATCGTCCGCAACGGGATTGGTTACGGTGCTGCCTGTATTATCGCCCGAACCGCTGTTGCCCGCGTTGGGATCAACCACCGGCGGTTTTTCCGGTTCGGTTTCGCCGTTGGTGCCGTAAATCGTAAGATTCGTTGTGATGGAATCATATGTGTAGAGAAGCACTACCTCGTGCTTGCCGAGCCTGAGTCCGTCAAGATAATCGGAATGGAACGAAACGAGCGTGGAGCCGTCGAAAAGATCATATTTGCTTTCGTCAACAAGCTTGCCGTCCATCATTACGGCGATAAACATATCTAACGGGCCTGAGCAGTGAATATCCGCGCCCGTGCCCGAATATTCAAGATACGTTGAATCCGTAACATCATAGATTATCTCAAGATCAACATCATCATCGGGATCTGAGCCGGTAGGCTGAATGGGAACTCTCTTTTGAGAAAGTACCTTTCCGCATACCGTGCATTTAATGGTTTTGAGATAAGAGCCTACTCTGTCCGCCATGGGAGCAACGTATTCCGAAATTATCGGATCGCCCGCGGTGTGGGGCTTAAGATCAAGTTCCGAAGTAAAGGAGCTGTAGTTCTGGCCGCATACCTTGCAGAAGAGCTTGTTTTCCTGCCGGCCTTTTTCCGTGCAGGTGGATTCTTTTATAACGCTCTTTTCAACCTTTCCCTGAGTGTGCGGGATCATCGGCTGCGTAACGGTGGCGGATTTACCGTAAACCTTGCCGCACATATTACAGGTGTATTCGTCATAATATTCGCCCGTTTGAGTGCAGGTGGCCTCTTTAAGAACAACTCTGTTTATGGAGCCTGTTCTATGGTAAATCTTCGGAGTTTCCCTGTCGGGAGAAACATTGTATTCCTCGCCGCAGATAACGCATACAAGCGCGTCATATTCAAGGCCGGTTTCACGGCAGGTGGCCTCTTTCTTGGTTCTTGTTACCTTTGTGCCGTCGGGGTGCGGAAGCTTGGCTACTGTTCTCTCTGCGGACTTATTATATTCCTCTCCGCAAGTATCGCATACGTTCGCATCGTGTTCCTTACCTTCGGCATAACAGGTTGCCACTACATCGGTTATCGTTTTGCGCGGGCCTTTATGCGGGATCATAGGAATGTCTTTAGCGTTTTCGCTTTCTATGAACTTATTCTTGCAGACCGAGCAATAAACCTCATCGTGCTGCCTGCCCTTTTCCTTGCAGGTCGCATCCTTGTCAATAACGGTTTCGACCCTGCCGCGGGTGTGCGGAGTCATAGGAATGTCTCTTACGTTTTCACTCGCTATAAACTTTTGTCCGCAGACCTTGCAATAAACCTCATCGTGCTGCCTGCCCTTTTTGGTGCAGGTCGCTTCATCGTCGATAACGGTTTTGACGTCGCCGCGCGTATGGTCGATTTTCGCTATCTCAAGGGCCTTAAGCGTGGTTGCTTTTTTGCCTTGATTGTCCGTAAAGAGTTTTTCGCATACGGAGCATTTATAATGCTTTTCATAGCCGACCGCCGTGCAGGTGGGAGCCACCCTCGGTATCTCGCTTAAAGTGTGCTTATAAGGATCGGCGAGCGCGGAAAGCGTAGTCGGCTTTTGGCCGTCTTTATCGGTGAATATGTCCTTGCAGTCGCTGCACTGATAATGAGCCTTAACGCCGTTCTTTTGAGTCTTGCAGTCGGAGGGAACCGCCGCAACGGGAACGATATTCACATGGTTGTTCTCGTCTATGCCGAGCTTCATATCATTAACATCGTCCAGCGGCTCCGTGTCGTTCTTATTTTCAAAAAACTTGCCGCATTTCTCGCATTCCCAATAAGCCTTCCAGCCTTCAACAACGCAAGTTGCCGTAACGGCTTTATGCTCTTTCGTAATAACGTGATGCGCGGGTATTTTGAGCTGTTCGTCCGTTGCCTTGTTAAGCCCTTTATCGTCGGTGAACTTGGTTTTGCAGCCGCTGCAATAATAGTGAGCCTTAACACCGTCCTTGTCGCAGGTTTCGGGTTGTATCGCAACAGGCTTCAAATCGGTGTGATTTGCGGGATCTTTGGCGCGCAGCTTAGTTGATTCTTCGATTATATGATCGTCACTACCGTCGGGATTATCGAAGCAAGTGCCGCAGGTGTGGCATTTCCAATACGCGTAATTGCCGCCTTCGGCGCAGGTCGGATCTTTCGCCTCAACGGGATCTATCGCGTGGTTTTTGGGGATAGCGTAAGTGGAATCATCGGACTTCGCGTTTCTGTTCGCCTTAGCGTCTTCCATACTATCGTAATAATTGCCGCAGGCGTCGCAGTAAACGTGCGCTTCCATACCCTCCGCCTGGCAGGTCGGCCTTTGGTAGGCGACTTCCTTGGCGTTCTTATGATTCTTGGGATTGATATTCTCCTTAAGTTCGGGATTGGTTTCGGGATTTTCAACATAAACCTTGCTCGTGGTGCCTGTTGCATCCGTTTTGAATGCTTTGTGGCAATAGTCGCAGGTGTAGTACTGCATTCTGCCCTCGTCTTTGCAGGTGGCAGGATTCTCTTTTACCAACGTGCATTTGTGCCCCGTTGCCTGCAAAACCTTCGGCGCGTCAAATCCCTTTTCTTCTGTGGTGGGGTTATTTGTTGAATAATACTTCTGTCCGCAGCTGCCGGCGCCCTCTCTTGTGCACTGCCAGCATTTCTCAAGTCCGTTTTCAACGCAGGTCGCGTCTTTGCCCTTTACCTCTGTGAGCTCATGGCATTTCGGCACGATATAAGAATTATCCTTTATCTCCTGAGTAGCGGCGGCGTTTGTGTATCTCCTTTTGCACTGCGTGCACTGATAGCCCGTTTCGCCGTCCTTTGTGCAGGTTGGGGATATATTTCTGCTTACAAGCGTTCCCTGATTTTTGCTAATGTCATAATGACCATTGAATGTGGTATCTATCGGAGTGTTAACGGAATTTTTATCCTCTATTTTATCCGTAAGAGAATCGTCGTTGAAATAATCATGGCAATCTTTGCATTCGTAATATAGCTTGTTGCCGCCCTCCATGCACGTTGCGCGCTTCTCATCGTGAGTTATCACATCGCCGTGGGAGCGTGGGATAACGATATTATCCATCGGCTCTGTTCCGGCCTCATCGCTGAAGTTCTTTTTGCAGGTTTCGCAGTAATAGTGATCCTCTACGCCGTCCTTGTAGCATTCTTTTTCCTGTCTGTCGATGTGCTTCAGCGCTGCGGGATGATCCGTGTCGGTGTGTTTTATCGTTATCTCATCATCGCTCGCCGGCGTTTCGGCGCGCAAATCATCGGATAAGAATTTTTGTTTGCAAGCGGAACATTCATAATATTCATTGTTGCCGTCCGCAACGCAAGTCGGTTCCTTTTTCTCCGTCTTACCATTGTTGAAGTCGTGCTTCCACTCTACGGTAAACGAATTTGCGTCTTTCTGCGGGTGTTCAAATCCCGTATCGTCGGCGGCGTAATAATTTTTGCAATCCTTGCAATAAACATATGCCTTGTTGCCGTCCTTCATAGTAATGCAACTCGGAGTTACCGCGGGGGTAGGAGTCGGCGTTGTCGCATGATTTTTGGGATTTTTAGTTTCCTTAAGTTCGGCATTGGTTTCGGGATTTTCAACATAATCCGTTCTCGTGGTGCCTGTTGCATCCGTTTTGAATGCTTTTGAGCAAACATCGCAGGTGTAGTACGCCTTTCTGCCATCTGCTATGCAGGTGGCGGGTATCGCTTCATGCAATGTGCACTTGACGTGCCCCGTCGCATCGATTACTTTCGGCGCATCGAAGCCCGTTTTTATATCTGCGGATTTATCGTTTGTTGAATAATACTTTCCGCAGCCGCCCTCTCTTGTGCACTTATAGCATTCCTCTTGACCGGGGTCAACGCAGGTTGCGTCTTTGCCCTCAGTTTTTGCCCCGAAAATATGGCACTTCGGAATTTTAACGGAATTTTTGTCGTCTATCTTATTCTCGTTCACAAGAGAATCTTTGCTGAAATATTCACCGCAATCCTTGCATTCCCAATACTGCTTGTTGCCGTCCGTTGTGCAGGTTTCCTTAACGGCGGGATGCGGTATCGCCTCGCCGTGGGAAGCGGGGATATTGATATAGTTGTCGTCCGCCGGATCTGTTCCCGCCGCATTCTTAAATTTCTGTTTGCATACCGAGCAGGTGTAATACTCATTGTTGCCCGGGGTGGTGCAGGTCTTAGCCTTAGCTTCCGTCTTATCCTCATCGGGATCTATGGTATGCTTCCACTCTACGGTAAACGAGCTTGCGTTATTCTGCGGGTGTTCAAATCTCGTATCGTCGGCGGCAAAATACTTGCCGCAATCCGTGCAATGAACATACGCCACATTGCCGTTCGTCTTGGTGGCGCAATCTGGATCGTTCGCCTCGGTGCGCTCAAGATTTTTATGCTGCGTGCCGGCTGTTCCGATAACGGCAAGTATAGCCTCTTCGCTTTCGTAAGGCATACCGCTTCCGTCAGGCTCTTCGAAATACTTGTGGCATGGAGCATAATAGGTGGGATCAAGTCCGTCGCGCCCGCCTACGACTACATTGCACTGATAATATGCGGGATAGTTCTTTTCATTGCAATACGCGTCTGTTTTTGCCTCTATTTTTGTCATCTGCGAAGAATGATCGATCTTCGGTATCGTGATATTCTCACTGGTCTTATCATCTATTGATTGATGGCAGTTTTGGCACATCCATAAGAAATCAAAATGCCCATCTTCGGTGCAGGTCGCCTTTTTTACATTTTCTTCTGAGACAGCACCTATAAGTCCATCATTTGCTTCTTGATATTTTCCTGCGTTACGCAGTTCTTCTTGCTCCGGGGTAAGTTCATGCTTTGTGAGCTTTGCGTATGCGTCGTTCAACGCGGTCGCGAGACTTTGAGCCTGCGCCGGGTCGCTGTAATTCCCGGTTTTTCCGCTATCCGCTATAAAATCCTGAGCGTTTTTAAAAGCTTTGGCAAAACCAATATTACCTTCCGAATCCCCATTCCATGTCTCGTCGCAGTAAACGATAGGAGTGTTGCCCGCATCGTAGGTAACCAATGTATCCTTTATCGCTTTGCGGAGTGATTCAAAGCCGTCCCCGTCCTTGGTCATCGCTCCGCTTAACGCGTTGTTTATGCCGTCAACGGCGTTTTTAATATCGTTGCCGATAGCGTCTACCTCACCGCTAAGCGTGGGAATAAGCGTAGATTCATTTGTTCCGCTCGCGGTGATTTTGCCGTTGTAATCGTAATCCATCGCGGTTTTAAAAGCGGTAAGCACATTGTTAAGCCCGCCCTCGCTGTAATCGGCGATATTTTTGAGACAATCCGTAACGCGGGTGTCTTTAACGCCGCTTTTTACGGCGTCTATAAGCAACTTATAATTTATAACATATATATCGGTATCGCCGGTAATCGTATCAAAAATATCTCCAGTCCAATTTCCGCCGTTATCTTGTTGGGGATTTGCTGAACCGCCGGCGTAAAGTGTAAACGACGGGCGGAGTTTCTCAACATATACGCCGGAATCGGCGGGATTTAAATAATCTATATATGTTGCGGCGTAGGCATAGCGGTTATTAGAATTATTTTTATGTTGTAGAGAGGTAGTCGTACTATCAGTTGGGGATGAAGCGAGTATTATACTTCCGGTATAATTCCAGTAATAGTCTCTCGTAGATGTACCGCCTTCAAAATGGGAGCGCCATGGTCTTGTTATTTTAAGGTTGCTGTTATTTACCGACGCGCCGTAAAAATAGCGCTTTTTATTATTAGTCCAGCCCGTACCGCCTTCACCTCTCGCGCCGACAAGGACGGGGAAGGTGGGAGTTGTAGTACCGTCATAAACCATGACCGAAATGGGATAGTTGATTTCTAATATTGTATATTTTTCATTAGCAGAATGATCAACCCAACCACGACCATATGAATCGGTGTTATAGCCTTTTTCAAGCCACAACAGATTCTTATGGTCGTTTTTTATATTGCCCCAATCACCGGAGTCGTAGCTAAACAATCTGTCGGTGTCCGTCATATTGTTGCCGATTACGGTTTTTGGAGACCAAGAAGTCCATGTATCGATTTTGTCGGTCACTTCGTTGAGCTGAGTAATATATGACTGGACAATACCCTTATTTCCCAAGTCATCGATATTGTTGCCGAGATAATACTGATCGTAAATTTTGGAAAGAGCAACATATTTACTGTAAGCGTCCGGCAATTCAACATACACTTCTCCGCTTGCCGCCATTTTTGCGTTAAACTTATTTTCAAAATTGGTAAGAGCGGTCTCGATATCCGATTTCAATCCGTAGGTGTCACGCGCGTAAGCCTTAGGCGTTGACAAAACGGACGCGATGCAAACAGACGCCGCGACAATAAACGCGACTGCGAAGAACGCTATTCGCTTTCCTGTTTTACTCCTCATTTTAATGCCCCCAAATAACAAATAACATATAAGGTAAATAATACTAAGCCTCTTAAAAGAGACTATTATCCAAATATAATTATAGCACCCCCCCCCGAAAAATCAAGACGTGCAGCGCCGATTTAGATGTAATATTTTATATAGTTTTTTTGTGCAATTTCACTAAATTTTGTGAACTTTACCTATTTGCAATTATTTCCTTTTCGGCGCCCTTGCCCGCCGCCTGCCCTGTGTAAGGCCGCGGTAAGCGAATAATCCCCCTCTCCCAATGCCTCCCCTGTGTAAGTGGAGGTGTTGAGCGTAAGCGAAACGGTGGGGTTGTAGTGTTTTGTTACAACAGCGTTATTGTAACCGACCAACCCCTCAGTCTGCATAAATGCAGACAGCTCCCCTTACACAGGGGAGCCATAAAGCGGTGGGAAAAACTATAGGGAGCCGAAAAAAATGCGCCGCAAGCGTTTATCGCTTGCGGCGCGTGGTGGAAGAGGGTGGATTCGAACCACCGAAGTCGTTGACGGCAGATTTACAGTCTGCTCCCTTTGGCCGCTCGGGAACTCTTCCATATATAAACTTTAAAGCAACTAAATTGGAGCTGGTGAACGGACTCGAACCCCTGACCTGCTGATTACAAATCAGCTGCTCTACCAACTGAGCTACACCAGCATTTCTCAATGCCATAATAATATAGCATACCCGTTTGACTTAGTCAAGCGTTTTTTTCATTTTATTGCCCTTTTTTCGGCAAGGCGCATATAATAATCAGAGGTGATTACTATGTGCGGAATCGCAGGAATGTTATCAAAAAGCAAAGATCTTTCACAAAGAAAAAGCCTTATTGAAAACATAAGCGAAAGTCTGAAAATGAGAGGCCCCGACGGCAGCGGGGAATTTATAACCCCCTACGCGGCGCTGATACACCGAAGACTTTCGGTAATAGACCCCGAAAACGGCGCGCAGCCGATGCGCTTTGGGAAATACATTATAGTTTACAACGGCGAAATATACAACACCGACGAAATACGGGAGGAGCTTGAACATTTCGGATATGAATTTGAAACGCACTGCGACACGGAGGTGGTGCTGAAGGCATATCACAAATGGAAAGAGCGCTCCTGCGAAAAGCTAAACGGCATTTTTGCCTACGCGGTTTGGGACGATGAGGAAAAAGAGCTGTTCGCGTGCAGAGACAGGATAGGCGTAAAGCCGCTTTACTATGCCGAAAAGGGCGGGATATTCGCCTTTGCCAGCAGAATAAAAAGCCTGCTTTTGATCGACGAAATAAGCGCCCGGGTTGACGAGGATGGACTGAACGAAATATTTATGCTCGGCCCCGCCTCCACGATAGGAAAAGCCGTTTTCAGGGATATAAACGAACTGCCGCCCGCCTCGTATCTGACATACCGTGACGGCAAAACGAGCATAAAAGAATATTGGAGCCTTGAAGCAAAGGAGCACCGCGAAAGTGAAGAGCAGACAATAGAGCGCACACATTTTCTTGTGACCGACGCCATAGAGCGCCAGCTTGTCTCCGACGCTCCCCTTTGCACCTTTTTAAGCGGAGGGCTTGATTCCTCAATCATAAGCGAAATTGCCGCGAAGCGTTTCAGAGAAAAAGGAGAGGTGCTTGATACTTATTCGGTTGACTATGTTGACAATGACAAATACTTTAAATCAAGCCTATTTCAGCCGAATAAGGACAGCGACTATATTGATATGACAGCCGATTATATCGGCAGCAGCCATCACAATATCGTGCTTGACAACACCGATGTTGCCGACGCGCTTATCGACAGCGCTTTCGCGCGAACCGTGCCCGGCTTTACGGACGTGGATTCATCGCTGCTGCTGTTTTGCAGAGAGGTGAAAAAAAATCACAAGGTTGCCCTTTCGGGCGAATGCGCCGACGAAATATTCGGAGGCTATCCGTGGTATCACAACAAGGATATTTTGTTTGAAGAGACTTTTCCGTGGAGCCGTTCAACGGACGTGCGCAAAAGCATACTGCGGCAGGGCTTTCTCGAAAACGGCGAGGAATACGCCCACTCCCGCTATCTTGAAACGGTTAAAAAAACATCTTATCTTGATACGGACAGCAAAACGGAAAAACGTATGCGGGAAATGTTTCGCCTGAATCTTGACTGGTTTATGCAGACGCTGCTCGTGCGCAAGGACGTTATGAGCATGGAGAGCTCGCTTGAGGTGCGCGTGCCGTTTTGCGATTACAGAATAGTGGAATACGCCTACAATATGCCTTGGAGCATAAAAGCGCTTGACGGCAGAGAAAAGGGCGTTTTGCGAAAGGCGTTTGAAAACGAACTGCCGTATGAGATAGCCTGGCGCAAAAAGAGCCCCTACCCGAAAACGCACAATCCCATATACTTCGCGCGCGTTTGCGAGCTCACCCGCAGAGTGCTGGCGGACAAGGAATGCCCGCTTTACGAAATGCTGAACGTTAAAAAAGTGCACGAGCTTATGAGAGATCCTAACGCCCTTGACGCGCCGTGGTACGGCCAGCTTATGCGCGGCCCGCAGGTGCTTGCCTATATCGTTCAGATTTATTGGTGGATAAAGGGCAATAATGTTGAATTTGTTTGATTGCGCGCCCGATATATGCTAAAATATATTCGGTGAAAAAAATGACTTGCGACGGTGCTCTTTCCGAAATAAAAAAAGAATATTCACTTGTAAAACTTCTGTCCGATAAAAACGATTCGCTTATAATGCAAATGAGGCACAAACGCACGGGCAGGGATATTGTTTTGAGAAAGTACCGCATTTCCGTGCCCGCCTATGATTTTTTAAAGGGCTTTACTCATAAAAATCTGCCCGAAATCTACGATACTTACAACTGCGAAGACGGGCAGATCGTGCTTGAGGAATTTATCGGCGGTATAACAGTTGCCGAAGTGCTTGAAAGCGGGAGATATACGGTTTCGGGCGCTTTGAAGATATTGAATCCCGTTTGCTGTGCTCTTGAGTTTCTGCATATGTGCGGAATAGTCCACAGGGATATAAAACCCGAAAATATAATCGTTTCGGACACGGGAGCGGTAAAACTCATAGACCTGAACGCCTCCCGCATTTTCGATTCCGAAAAAACGGGTGACACCGTTGCGTTAGGCACCGTCGGTTACGCCTCGCCGGAGCAATTCGGCATAACGCAAAGCGATCTTAGGGCGGATATCTATGCCTTGGGAATATTGCTCAATGTTATGCTTACGGGAAAACACCCGAGCGAAAAGCTCGCTCACGGCAGATATGGCAGGATAGTGCTTAAATGCACGCAGATAGATCCGTCCAAACGCTACCAAAGCATTGACGAATTTCTGTATAATCTTTAATATTGCGAAAGGCACGGCAAATACAGCGCCGTGCCTTTTTTAATATTCGCCCGCATTAAGCGGATTTGTATTTATTTTAAAAATTTAAGATTTCTGACGATCGCCGGCTCAATCGCTTTTCCCGAACAGATTTGGAAAAAGCAGATAAAAAAGCCATTGATTAAGCCGAGCGCCGATAAAGGCAGTATTTCTTTAAAACACGAAATTTTTGCACAATAACGCGTTAAAAGCCGCCGATATGCGCCAGCATTATCGGCGGCTTTTGTTTGGCACCCATTTGGGCATAAAAATGCGCCCCCTTGTCAGATATTATATACAATGTCTAACTTCGGAGGCGCATTTCATATCCATCGCGCATGGATTTTTAATAATAACTATTTATAATTGAAACTCTTTATAATCATCAAGTCTTAGAAGTATCGGTTCATTACCGGCGGATACGCCGATGTCTATATCGATCCAGGTTTTTGTTTTGATAATTTTACCGTTGTACTCATCACCATAATACAAGGTTGGGGTATGCCCAAACACCGTGATAATATTATCAAAATACTCATCATCAAGTTCAGGCCACGCCCACAGAAAATCATCGCTTGAATACTGCGCCGGCTTCTTACCTTTATCAAAATTATCCACGCCCGAATGAACGAGGAAAAAATCATTTTCCCCGACTGTAATTGCCTCATAAAGCGGCGCATTGCGCAGATAGTCAAAAATATCACTTACCATTTCAGGTGATTTTTTTGAAAGCTCCCGCAGATATGCAAGCGTAAGATCTCCGCCGTTTAACATATAATTGTTCAGAATTTCAAGCTTTTCACTTGTTATTTTGTCAATGCTTTCATTCGTGATTTCATCAAAAACAAATTTACAGGGCAGCAGCATCGCCTCGTGATTTCCGAGAATTAGCTGAACATTAGGCTGCTCCAAAAGCCAGCAGAGCATTTCAACCCCGCCGTCTCCGTTTCTGTCAATCACATCGCCTAATATGTATAAAAAATCATTGTCTGAAAACGCGGCTTTTTCAAGTAATTTTTTAAATTTTTCAAGCGGATAACCGTGTAGGTCAGAAATTACATAAGTCATAATTAGTGTATCTTTTTGTAAAAATCATCCAATCTTTTGTCCCAATTTTTAATCAAGAGTTTCATTTTACCTACTACTTCGTTTGACAGTTGAATAATCGACTCTTTGTCAATAATTTTCTTTTCCGCACTATCACTTTCTATTTCAGTATTTTTAATATTTTGTGCAATATTTTGGTCTTTCAGATATTTTTTTAGTTGTTCTTTTTCACTGTTATCTTCAACATGTAAAACAATTTTAACCTCAACATTCCCATCTTCAGTAAAAAAAGTATCATTATTAAAAAGTATTTCATAGTGTATATTTCTATTATTATTCCAATCTTCTTTGTACCATAAATTATACCTTTTGTTGGATAAATCTTTTGATTCTAAATACTTTGCCGTATAACCGCTTTGGCAGGAGTCAAAGCATTCTTCATTAACGGATTTATAAATAAAATACCTTATATTATTTTCAATTTTTTCTTTTTCTGAAAAAATTGTTTTAATTATTGATATGTTATTTGCAATTAAACTAATATCTTCGTCCACAAGCTTTTCAAAATCCTCGTCATACTGATTATTCACGATATAATCCTCCATATTGTTTATATATTCATTTATCAAAAACGATGCTCTCAAATTATCCAACGGATTTGTTGGTATTTTCTTTAGTTCTTCAATAAAGGTTTTGTGAGCAAATGCTTTAAATTCACCGGGGTTATCTGGACTAAATCCGTCTTTGGTTAAAAAAATTAAAAGAATATTTTTATAATTATCATACTTTTTCAATTCGGGAATTTTACTCTTTCCCTTTGTTATCAAGTTTATTAAGTTTGAGTAAGTTTCTAATTGTTCAGGCTTGCTTAATCCGGAGTTAATTTTGTTTTCTATTCCGATTAAATATTTTTCCTCTGAATTGTTATCAATTACCGAAAACAAAAAATCTATTCGATTGTTTGAATCTAAATATACCTCTCTGCAAGCGCTATATTCCCCGACGTCTCCCATATCTGTTTCACAATTTTCTGACAATTCAATATTAAACAAGGGCTTTAATAAAATGTTTAATGGTTTTGTTCCCAAAGAATTGATTTTAGGATTTAGTATGTATGCCAACCAATCCGATAAAAAATTCTCGTCTGTTGTTTTTTTAAATATCATTGGCATTAGATGCTCAATACTTTTACCGCTATTGTCGTTCTTAATATTTGCGTTATTCAAAAATTCAGTTAACTTAGATCTCAATTCATCATTCATAACAATATCTCCTTTGCTGTATTATAACAAATATCATACAGTTTTTCCAGCGTTTTAATCATTGCAAGAGTATCAAGTCTGCAATAGTAAAAGATGTTTTTGCGAATAACTGCCTGCTCCTCCGGTGTACGGGATACAAATAACGCGGGGATTTGCTCTGCCGTTTCGGGCTTATACTTATCCATCAAAAGCATTTAATTATTTGAATATTGCACCGTCAACAATTGGCGGTTATGTTCAGGGAAGTAGTGAACCTGATTTTGAAACCCTTAAAATACTTGCTGATTATTTTGATGTTTCAACGGATTATCTCTTGAATGTCAAAACAGGAAATGTAAATAATTTATTGGAAGATGAATTATTAAGAGTCTTTCGCTCGATGACAACTGAACAGCAATCGTTGTTTATTGAACAGGGCAAGGTTTTTGTTAAAGCTAATGTTACAAAAGAAAAGGTAAAATCACCATAGGAAATTTTAATAAAACATAATTTCAAGCCATTGAAATGCTTTCAGTTTGTAACGGTTAGGCATAATCAATGGCTTTGTATTTTTATCAGAAAGGCGAAGAATAAAGCCCAAAATCGGCATTGCATTTATTACAATAATTCACTTTTTATTTCCTAATTTTCTTATCAGTTGCCGATAACTGTTATACTTACCAATCTATTTTTTCTTTTGCTTCACTTTTGGTATCGGCAATCGCATAATGATAAGTGCCGCCATATCCATCAGAGTAAGCATAATATACTGTATCAGACCCATAAATTCCTTCATATATTTCTTTTGCATTTTCTGATTTTGCCTTGCATTTTATAATGAATTTCTCATTATCCTTTGCATCAACAAATTCAAATTCTACTTCGTCGTTCGAAAATCCCGATGCCATTGCATATTGCGCATTGTTTTCAGCTACAGCAGCTTCCGGAGTATCATATTTTCCGCTACCGCCGAAAATAACTTCGCACCCGATTAAAACTATTGCAATTAATACAATTATTTTTACTAATTTCTTTTTATCCATAATATCCTCCTTTTCAGCAATAATATCCCATTTTCAAATCTTTACAGTTTACAATAGAAACTCGTTGTCCGCTATATTGAGATAAAATTGCTCTTTTTGCATCTGTTGGACTTGACGCAATAATTGTTTGCTGATATTTTTTACTGTTTACGGTAAAAGTAATTAAATATTCTCTCATAAAAAACCTCCGTTATTAAATCAATTAGTCGAATACAAGCAAATTTCAGCAAATGTCAAAAAGCCACAGCAAACGGATAGCGAATGCGAGCCAAATGACCTTTTTGTTTTTGAAAAACAAGCTGAAAATAACCCGATATGGTGATTATACCGTATCGGGTTTTCTTTTTCTTATGCCGGCAGCATAAAATCAAAAATAATTTTGTCGAATATTGCAAACTATGCGAAAATATGATATTTTTTTCTTGGAGGCGGGATCATGGCAAAAGACACTTCTGCTCTGCTTGAGGAGCTTAAAAGCTGTTCTGATTTCACGAAATTCTACAATGAAAACAGCGAGGTTATAAAGAATATTTCCCTTTCTGAGCATCTTAACGGGCTTTTGATTAAAAAGGGGCTGAAAAAATCGGATGTTGTCCGCGCCTCTGAAATGAGCGAAGTTTATGTATATCAGATTTTTTCGGGATTAAAAACACCGAAACGCGAAAAGCTGCTGTGCTTGGCATTCGGAATGGGGCTTGATTTCAAGGAAACGCAGGAGATGCTCAAAATCGCGGGCTACCCGCAGCTTTACCCTAAAAAGCCGTTTGACTGCGTGATAATTTACGCTCTTTGCAACGGATATTCAATTTTGCAGACTAACGAGCTTTTGTATGATTACTCTTTGGATACGATAGGATAAGAATTATGAAAAACTGCCCATATTGCCACGCCGAGCTGCACGATGAGGCGACTTTCTGCCTTTACTGCATGCGCAGCCTTGAAGAAAAAGAAAAGGTTGAAACGCCGAAAAGGCGTATGCCGAAGCGTATAAAAATACTGATATGCGCCGTCGCCGCGTCAGCAATAGCGATAGGCTCCGTCTGCGCGGTGCTTTTGAGCGGCAAACCGAAAATATGCGATTACGATAAATTTTATGACGCTGTTCAGCTTGTGTCCGAACGTTTAGAATGCGGCGAGTTGTGGGATATTTCCGAGCTTAAAGATGTACAAAGCTCTCAGTCGGGCGAATGGATTCTTTATTCCGCACCGCTCAATGTGGAAAACGCCGATTTTTCCGTTTCTTTTTACAATGACGGCGAAGAAATTCTCGCGGTGCTTGAAAATTTTACGGACGATAATTTTGACAGCGCAATCAAGCTTGCCGTTTGTGTAACCGACGCTGTTTACAGTAATTATCTGACCGATATAGAAGAATTTTTTGAGGGTAACCGTTTTTTAACTTTTATCGACTGCGATTACGCTTACCATAACTATATCTCCGAAGCGATCGGACTGCCCGACACACTGCCCGAAGAGGAGAAAAACGGCGCAATAATAACCTCAAAGTTTAAAAAAGCTGAAGTGGAGAATACCGAATGGGAAATGTACTATGAGCTGCGCACCAAGGATTACGGAAATAAGAAGCTCTATGATTTGACTTTGTATTTTTATCAGAAAGACGAAGAATAAAGCCCAAAATTCGGCATTGTATTACAAGATACGGAAACGCCGCCCTATGTTTAGCCATAGGGCGGCGTTGTTTGCTTTTTGCAAATTGCGGATCACCGTAAATAACGACGCATTGCGGGAAAAGGCGCATTTTTAAATAAAATCGGCGCATTTTTTCGCAAGGCAAGGCTTGGACGGGATTTTTGCGACGGGAGCATACGCGCTGTATGTGACCGAGAAAAATCACGGCCGTAACGAAGCATTGCGGGAAAAGGCGCGATTTTATGCTCTGGCAACCATTTCGCCGTACTTTTCCTTGCTCTCCCTTATAAACTGCTCAACCTGCATAACCGTTGGCATAGCGTCGGAACAGCTGTGGGCGGAAATCAGTATCGATGCGGAGGCGGAGCCGAATTCAAGGCAGTCGATTATCTCTTTGCCCTGAAGCAGGCTGTAAAGGAACGAGGAGCCGTAGCCGTCGCCGCCGCCGAAGCCCTTGAGCTTTACGGCGGGGAAGGGCTTTATCGTGTAGAATTTACCGTCGTTTGTGTAAGCGGTGGAGCCTTCCTTGCCGTGCTTAATTACGCATATGGAAGCGCCGAACGACTGCCAAAACTTGGCGGATTCGGGATCGGAGGATTTAACGCCGACTATGCCCTCGGTTAAATCAAATTCCTCGCGGGAGCCCATAATTATATCGGCGTTTTGCGCGGCGATGCTGTAATAAACGGCGATCTCGTCCTTTGATTTCCAGGTATATTCGCGGTAATCAATGTCAAAAATAATTCTTACATTATTCTTTTTAGCGAGGGTTATCGCTTTGAGGACCGCCTCGCGGCTGGGGCTTTTCGCAAGCGCCGTTCCGCTTACCACAATAGCCTTAGCGGAGGAAACGTATTCCTCGTCCACATCCTCGGGAGAAAGGCAGAAATCGGCGACGTTATCGCGGTACATAAGTATTGAGGATTCCTCACGCGAGAGTATCTCGGTGAAGGTGAGACCTATACATTCGCCGTTTTTGGCGCGTGTGATATGGCTTGTGTCGATACCTTCGTTTTCAAAATATTCCGTTACGAAATCGCCGAACTGATCGTTTGAAACGCAGCCGATGAAACCTACCTTGCAGCCGAGACGGGCAAGGCCGACGGCGATATTCGCGGGCGAACCGCCGACATATTTATTGAAATTTGACGATTTTGAAAGGGGCATATACATATCCGTTGGGTTAAAATCTATGGCGATTCTGCCTATCGGGATAAAATCGAGCGGTTTGGAGCTGTCAAACTCTATGTATTTCATAATCACAATACCTCCGTTTTATTATCGGAGCCGAAAATCAGGATATGGCGCTTCGCGTTTTGATACGCGCCCTCCACTTCGGCCGCCTGAAGATCATAATAGCCTTTTATGCTGTTTTCATTATAACAGCCATGCACCGTTTTTTCAACACTGTCAAAAGTCGCGGTGGCAATATTTATTTTTTTAATGCCCGTTTTCGAGCATCTTACGAAATCATCGGGGCTAATGCCCGTTCCCCCGTGCAAAACAAGGGGAGGCTCAACGGCTTTTGCGCACTTCTCAAGGATATCGAAGCGCAGATTCGGAGTCGATTTATAATTGCCGTGGGCGTTTCCTATCGCTATGGCAAGGGCGTCAACGCCCGTTTCACGCGCGAAGCGAACGGCGTCGTCTGGATCGGTGCAATTTATCGCTATGTCCTCGCTGCCGTCCTCGGAACCGCCGACGCAGCCTATCTCCGCCTCAACGGCGGCGCCGTATTTTGAAGCGATATTTATCACTTCGTTAGTTACCGCTATGTTTTCTTCGAGCGGAAGATGGCTGCCGTCAAACATAACGGAGGTGAAGCCGAGTTCAAGCGCCTGAGAAATTTTTTCAATCGTTTTGCCGTGGTCAAAGTGAACGGCGACGGGCGTTTTTGCCGCCTTTGCCGCCGCAACCATAAGCGGGCCTATCACCTCAAGGGGCGACTGCTTCAGCCTCACCTCGGCAATTTGGAGTATCACGGGAGCCTTGAGCTCCTGCGCCGCCTTTAGCACGCCGAGCACCATTTCCATATTGGCGACGGAAAAAGAGCCGACAGCGTAATTTCCTTTTTGCGCGTCCGATAAAAGATTACGCATATTGACAAGCATATCAAAACCTCCGACAGCTTCAAAATAGGGCGAGTTGATCTGTAAGCCGAGTTCTGTCGAGGGCAGTTATCTGTCTTGATGCGCCATTGCTGACGCATTCCAGCCACATTTCGGGATTATGTGCCGAGCAGGCATCCTCCCGGTCTGTGTTGCAGCGGATAGGGTTTACATGGCAGCGGGTGTCTCCATCCGCTCGGTGAGCTCTTACCTCGCCTTTCCATCCTTACCGCAAAACGCGGCGGTTTATTTCTGTTGCACTTTCCCTAAGGTCATCCTCGGCGGCCGTTAGCCGTTATCCTGCTCTGTGCTGCTCGGACTTTCCTCACGAAGCGGCTTCGCCGCCCCGCGCAACTGCCCGATCAACTCGCTCATTTATTTTAAGGTATAAAATAAGGAGTGTCAATATTTTTCGGAAAAGGAAAAACGATTTTTTTATTTACCGTTGAAAACAGACGGGATATATTGTATATTATTAACAAGATTTTATAAAGCAAGACCGCAAGAGGTGATCAGATGGATTTTAACGACAAAAGATTCGGCGGCTCGCCCGGCAACGGCAGAGACGAAAGAGACAGAACCGTTCCCCCCGACGAGAATTATTACGGCGGATACGATCTTGATTTTAACAACCGCAGCCGTGACGACATACGAAACGGCGTTAATCGCCAAAACGCGGAAAGAAGCGGCGAACGCTATTACCGCGGCGGCCAAGGCGATTTTGAAGACGTTTACAGCGGCGGGCAAAACGGCAAAGACGACGGCGGATTCATCGATCCGTTCGGATTCACAGATTTCAAGGACGACGGCGAAAGCGTATCTAAAGAAGATTACGAAAACGGCGGCAGACGCTATTCGGACCGAAAAATCGAAAATCGGCCTCGCAATTCGGAGCGTTACGAAAGGCCCCGCAAAAAAGCCGATGAAAAAAAGCGGAAAAAGAAAAACGGGCTTGTTCCCGTTATCGCGGTGCTCGCGGCGCTTATAATCCTTATAGGCGGCGTTTCGGCAGCGGGTATGTCCGTTTTGGGAAAAGTAAATTACAATGAAAAAAAGGAAAATCCCTACGTATCGTCAAGCGGGCTCGTCTCTTCATCGGAGGTTACGAACGTTCTGCTTATCGGCGTTGACGCAAGGGAGGGCGAACAGGGAGAAAACACACGTTCGGACACGATGATGCTTATCTCCCTCGACTCGGCAAACCACTGCGTAAAAATGACTTCGTTTTTAAGAGATACTTGGGTGTATATTCCGTTTATCGACAAAAACGCCAAGCTGAACGCCGCTTGCTCAAACGGCGGCTACAGCGGAGTGGTAAATACGATAGAATATAATTTCGGCATAGATATAGACGGCTATCTCGTAACCGATTTTGAGCTTTTCACCGTTATGGTGGATTCGATAGGCGGAGTTGAGGTGGAGATAAGCGAGGCCGAGGCGAAAGAAGTTACTAATCACCCCGGAAGATACGGCAACGTCACTCTTGAATCAGGAAAGCAGAATCTTACCGGAAAGCAGGCGCTTGCCTATTGCAGGATAAGAAAAATAGACACCGACTGGGTGAGAACGAAACGCCAGCGAACCGTTATGGAGGCAATAATCAAAAAAGCGCTTATGTCGGGCCCGATAAAGGCGTTTTCGGCGGTGCAGAATATCGCGCCGTATTTTGAAACGGATCTTTCCAAAGCTCAAGCTGCGTCAATCGCGTTTAAGTCGCTCGGCTGCCTTTCGGGGGGATTCAAGCAAAATTCCTGCCCGTTTGAGGGAACTTGGGAATACGGCACGAAACGAGGCGCGTCCGTTATACTTATGAATACCGATAAAAACAAGGAAAAGCTGAAAGATTTTATATATTCAAAACAATAAAGCAAACACGCTCGGATAAAAGCGCCCTCTGACGATCGTCGGCAGGGGCGCTTTTGCCGTTTGAGAGTTTCTCGGCAAATTAGGCTTGTATAATTGTTTTTAATAGTGTATAATATCACCGTATGTGAACAAAGCTCGGTGGTGAAATAATGCTCGGAAAGTATGCCAGAGTTAAGGTTGTTAAACCGATAGGCTCTAAAGACAGCGTCACGGGCTATACCTATCCGCTAAATTACGGAACAGTTTACAACGCCGAAAATCAATGGGCGTTCATTATGGGGATTCATCATCCCGTAAACAATTTTGACGGAAGGGTAATAGCGGTTTTAAGCGACAAAAAAGCCGGAAAATATATATGGATATTGGCGCCAAAAAGCACCCGCTTCATTATCAACGATATACGCGAATATATTGATATTGAAAGGGATTTTCCGGATTACAAAATAGAATGCCTTTACGAAAGCAGCTGCGGCGCCGTTGTTTTCAGAGATATAAAGGGCGAGATACTCTATCTTCTTATAAAGAACAAGCGCTCCTCACATTGGGGATTTCCAAAGGGGCATATGGAGGCCGGCGAAACGAAGGAGGACACCGCAAAGCGCGAGGTGCTTGAGGAAACCGGCATTCACGTAAAGCTTATCGACGGATTTGAATGCGTTTCAAAATTCAAAATTCAAAACAAAATTCAGAAAAACGTTTACGTTTTCGTAGGCACAACGCAGGACGCGAGCATCTCCATACAGGCGGAGGAAATAGAGGACTTTATATGGCTTACATATGAAAGGGCGCTCAGCTTGCTGAAGTTTGACAACGACAAGGATATTCTGACCGCCGCCAACAATTTTTTAAATGAAAACAATTATATTTAGGAGAAAATTTTATGCATGAGCTATGCCAGACTATTCAGGAATTTTTATCTGCTCACGGAATACCCGATTGGCTCGTCGTTTTTATAATATCCCTTTTCCCCATTCTTGAATGCAGACTTGGAATGTTTACCGCGATAGTTTTATTGCAGATGAATCCGTTCGTTGGCTTCGCGATAAGCTTTCTCGGCAATATAGTGCCTATCCCGTTTATTCTGCTGCTTATAAACTGGATATTTGAGGTACTCAAAAAGGTGCCTGTTATAAACAAGCTCGTTTTCTGGCTTGAGGACAAGACGCTGAAGAAAAAGGATAAAATAGACAAATACGGCATATGGGGGCTGCTTATTTTCGTGGCGATACCTCTTCCCGGCACAGGCGGGTGGACGGGCGCGCTGCTTGCCTCCCTGCTTCATCTTGACAAGAAAAAATCCTTCGGCGTTATCGCGCTCGGCGTATTCATCGCCGGACTTATAGTGACCGTTCTTTCCCTCATTGTGGGAAACGCGATATTCTGAAAAGCAAAGAAACACAATTTGAAATCAAACGTTAAAAACCTAAAAACTCAGACAAATAAGAAAGGAATTTAAAATGGGTTTTCTTATCACACTGCTCATTCTGCTGCTTATCGCGGCCGCCGCGTTCGTCTGCTGGTTTATCACTTACAGAAAAAACGGCAGATGCCCGATATGCGCCCTTGAAAAAATGGGCAAACCCACGCGGGTTACAATAAACACCGACGGCGAGGACGATTACGGCAACGGCGCCGCGTTAACTCCGCCTATGGGCTGGAGCAGCTGGAACACTTTCAGGCAGAACATAAGCGAGGATCTTATTCTCAGCACCGCCGCGGCAATGAAACTTTCAGGACTTCAGGACGCGGGGTATCAGTATATCAATCTTGACGACTGCTGGCACAGCTCGCTTCGTGACGAGGAAGGAAGACTTCAGGGCGATCTCGGAAAATTTCCCTCCGGCATTCAGAACCTTATAAGCAAAATAAATCTTATGGGGCTGAAAGCGGGGCTTTATTCCTCAAACGGAACGCTTACCTGCGAGGATCTGCCCGCGAGCCTCGGCAACGAGGTAAAGGACGCGGAGACGATAGCCTCCTGGGGATGCGAATTTTTCAAATACGATTTTTGCCATAACAAAAGGATAAGCGGCGACGCGCCCGCCATAGAGGGCATAGAAATAAGCCGCCCGGGAAAATCCGCAGAGATTACGTTACGGCCGGAGGACGCGGTATTTGAGGGAAGAGCGAGAGTTGTAAAATTAAACCGCCTGCCGTCCAAAAAAGCGGTAGGTCTGCTCAATCACGGCGCGGGCTCCGCATCGTTCACTTTCAAAGTGGATATAAGCGGCGAATACGTTTTGACTATGCTCACCTACAAGAGTATGAACCTCACGCACGAACAGTACCTTCAGGTTATAGTAAACGGCAAAACATATGAGATGTTTTTCCCGAAAACAAAGGGCTTTACTCCTACGGGAAGAGCCCAGCTCAAGGTCACTCTTCTCAGCGGTGAAAACACTTTGGTTATTAAAAATCCCATACGCACCATGGCGGACAGTTCATTCGTTCAATACACAAGAATGGGTAACGCTCTGAAAGAAGCGGCCGTAAAAGCCGCTGAGAAAGAGGGGCGCGCGGTAAAGCCCATACTGTTTTCGATATGCGAATGGGGCACGGCCTTCCCGTGGAACTGGGGCGCAAAAGCGGGAAATATGTGGCGCACCACCCACGACATATTCCCGATGTGGAAAAGCATATATCTTATCTACCGCCATAACGTAAAACTGTATACGCACGCCGGACCCGGCGCGTGGAACGATCCCGATATGCTTGAAGTGGGCAACGGAAAGCTCACCGAGGACGAAAACAAGGCGCATTTTTCGCTTTGGTGTATGATGGCCTCTCCGCTTATTTTGGGCAACGATATAAGGCAGTTTGTAAGCGACGACGCAAAGCCGATAGAAAATCACCCGATCCTAAACATAGTTACAAACAAAGAACTCATTGCGATAGACCAGGATCCTCTCGGCAAGCCCGCCAAGCTCATAACAAGATTTCACGGCATAGATATTCTTGCGCGCCCGCTTGAAAACGGGGAGCTCGCGCTCTGCTTTTTCAACACGAGCTCAAAGAGCAAGGGCATTTCGTTTGACATAAACGAGCTTGCCGACGATGAATACGTTGATTTCCACGCAAATCAATCTCTCTACTCCGTAAAAGAACTGTGGAGCGGCGAGGTCTTCTCCGCAAAAGTGCTCTCCGCCTCCATACCGAAGCACGGCGTAAAGGTTTACAGAATAAGCAAATAAATTAAAACTATAATATATAGGTTTAAGGCGCCGCGCCCTCTTTTTCGAGGTGCGCGGCGCCTTTGCTTTTGGCGGAGAGTTTGCTAAACGGGGCGGTGAATGTTATAATATAATCAGGTGATAATTTATGAAAAGAATACTTATTGTTGATGACGACATACATATCGGGAATATGCTTGAGGAGGCGCTCGCCCGTGCCGGCTACGGTGTTATGCGCGCGTATTCGGGCACTGAGGCAAAAATGCTGCTTAAATCAGAAACGCCCGATCTTGTGCTGCTTGATCTTATGCTGCCGGGAATGGACGGCGAGGAGCTGCTGCCTTTGATAAAAGGCATTCCCGTTATAGTGGTGAGCGCGAAAATCGGGGTGGACAATAAAGTGGATATGCTCCTAAGCGGCGCGGCGGATTATGTGACAAAGCCGTTTGATTTAAAAGAACTGCTGGCAAGGATCGCCGTGCAGCTGCGGAAATCCTCCTCCCCCGCCGAGCGTGAAATAACGGCTTTTGAAGATATTGCGCTTGATAACCTAACGCGTACCGTGACCGTTCGTGAAAAAAGCGTTAAGCTGACGAGAACGGAATACGCTATACTCAAACAGCTTATGGAAAACCCGAACGCTGTTATAGCGAAATCCGTTTTGTTGGAAAGAATAAGCAATGACACGCCCGACTGCACCGAGGATTCGCTAAAGGTGCATATAAGCAACCTGCGAAAAAAACTTTCTGAGGCAACGGGTAAAAGCTATATTGAAGCGGTTTGGGGAATAGGCTTTAAGCTCTGCCGGGGCAACGGCGACAAAGATGAATAATAATCTTAACGAAATCTTAACGCTTTTCTTAACTGCTTTCTTAACGGTTGAGCGCTAAAATATCCCCGAAACGGGAACGACCCGTTCGGAAAGGAGAACGGCCTTTGGAATACGCTTTACAAACAAAAGGTCTTTCAAAGACATATAAAAAATTCAACGCGCTCAGCGGGCTTACGATGAATGTGCCAAGGGGCTCCGTTTACGGTATTATCGGCAAAAACGGAGCGGGTAAAACTACGCTTATGCGCCTTATCTGCGGTCTGCAGAATCCGACTGCGGGCACATATTCGATTTTCGGGGCGGACAGAAAAAGCCCCGATATTTACACAATGCGCAGAAGGATGGGCGCTGTTGTGGATTCGCCCGCCATAGATTTTGATATGACGGCGAGAGAAAACATCGTTCACCAGTGCATAGTGCTCGGCCTGCCCTCGTTTGAAACGGCAGACGAAATTTTAGCGCTTGTGGGGCTTAAAGACACGGGAAACAAAAAGGCAAAAGATTTTTCGCTCGGTATGAAACAGCGTCTTGGCATAGGCAAGGCGCTTGTGGGCAATCCCGATTTTCTTGTGCTTGACGAGCCCGCAAACGGGCTTGACCCCGAGGGAATAGTCGGCATAAGGGAGCTGATTTTGAAGCTTAACAGAGAAAGGGAAATAACCTTTCTTATTTCAAGCCATATTCTTGACGAGCTCTCCAAAATGGCAACGCATTACGGATTTATCGACGGCGGCCGTCTGCTCAAGGAGATAAGTGCCAAGGAGCTTGAGGCTATTTGCAGAAAATACACAAGGCTGAAAGTCAGCGATATTGCGGCGCTCTGCCTAACCCTTGAAAAAATGGGAATCGAATATCAGGTGGTATCCGAGGACGAGGCCGATCTTTTCTCGCTGAGCAATGTGACGGAGCTTGTGCTTGAGCTTGCGAAAATGAATTGCGAAGTGCTTTCCGTAAAAGAACACGACGAAAGCCTTGAAAGCTACTATATCAATCTGGTGGGAGGCGGCGCGAATGCATAATCTTATACTTTCAAACCGCTTCGCTATGAATAAAAAGCGTTTTTTGCTGACCGTTTGCGCAATGGCGGCTGCTTCCTTTATAATCACCTGCGCATCATATATAAGGATAACGGAAGCTCTTGAAAGTAGACCGCACAATTTTCTTCCCGAGTTGAGCGATCATTTGGGCTTTACCGAGGCGTATTGCTGGGACAGATATTTTCTGTATCCTCTATACTGCCTGCCGTTTGTTTTATTCGTGTTCAACGCGTTTTTCATATGCCGTGAATTGGAGAATAAAACGATACGAAACAAGCTTACGGTCGGTTACAAAAGGCGGGAGATATACCTTGCGAATTTCGTAACGGCGGCCGAAACGGGAATCGCGCTTTATATCGCCGTTATTCTCGGCAGCCTTGTCGGCATAATTCTCGCGGGCAAAAATGCCTTTACGGGTATGAATATTCCGCTTCATCTGCTTATCGGGCTTACGGAGGTCATTTCCTGCTCCGCGCTTTCCTCTTTCATATGTATGCAGTTTCAAAAAAAGGCGGCTGCACTGTTTGTTTCAATAGCAGTATGCTGTATTCTTTGCTTTGTTGCCTCTTATATCGGCAACAGAGTGCAACAACCGGAATTTTCATACGATTTAGAAGGTTCAAGCGAAGGCGTTATAACATTAGTGCGCAATGTGAATATTCATTATATCAAAGAGCCTTTGCGCACTGATTGCTACGCGTTGTTGGGCTTTTTACCGTTTGGGAATATACCTCTTTTGAGCAAATATGAGTACTCTTTAAATTACGGTTTTGTGGAGCGTCCTCTTCTTTCGGCTCTTCTTCCGCTTCTCTTTACGGCGACGATAACCTCCGCCGGCATATTCTTATTCAACCGTAAGGATTTAAAGTAGGAGGCGCAAATGTATAATCTTATTCTTTCAAACCGCTTTGCCGTAAATAAAAAGCATTTTTGGTTGACCGCGGGCGCAGCGCTTTCCGCCTCTTTCATAATCACCTGTTGGTTTTACGCATCGATGCCAAAAGAACTTCCGCCTCCTTTTGAACCTGAAATATACTATTGGGATAAATATTTTTTATATCCGCTTTTCTGCCTTCCTTTCTTTTTATTTATATTCAATGCGTTTTTTATATGCAACGAATCCGAAAACAAGACCATTCGCAATAAATTGATAGTCGGGTATAAAAGGCGCGAGATATACCTCGCGAATTTCGCGACGGCGGCCGGAACGGGAATCGTGCTATACATTGCCGTTATTATCGGAAGCCTTGTCGGCATAATCCTCGCGGGTGAAAACGCCTTTGAGGGCGGCGTGAGCGTTTCCCTTTATCTGCTTATCGGGCTCGCGGAGGTTATATCCTGCGCCGCGCTTTCCTCTTTTTTATGTATGCAGTTTCAAAGGAAAGCCGTAACGCTGATAATCTCCGTTATCGTCTGCGTTATCCTTGTTTATTTTTCATTTTATTTGGCGGAAGATCTATCGATTCCTGAATATTCGCCGGGCAGGGTAGTCAACATTGACGGTATGCCTGTTGAGATGCCGGGATCGAAAGTCGAGGACTATATAGGCGAGCCTATGCGCACCGTTTATTATATCCTGCTCAGCTTTATACCGTGCGGAAAAACGCACATTTTGGGCTTGGGCATTGCCGAGCACCCAATTATTGAAATCGTTCTTCCCCCTGTTTTTTCCGCGCTGATAACCGCCGCGGGAATACGCGCCTTCAACCGAAAGGATTTAAAATAATAAGGAAAGATGAATATGGAAATTTTTTATCTGATAATATTCTCGCTTTGCGCCGTCGTGGCGGCTCTGATATACAAAATAATACTGCTTAAACAAAGCGCGGATAAAATCAATGAAAGATTTTCACAAAGCTTTTCGGAGGACACGAACATTCCCGTGACCCTGCCCGCAAGAGACAGGCATTTTCTGCGCCTTGCAAACACGCTTAACATTGAGCTTGCGAAAATGCGGCGGCAACAGATAAAATTCCGCCGAGGCGACGCGGAGGTCAAAAACGCTATCACAAATATCTCCCACGATTTGCGAACGCCTCTCACCGCCGTCGGCGGGTATCTTGATTTGCTTGAGGACGAGGAAAAATCCGATAACGCAAAAAGGTATCTCAGCGCGATAAGAGACAGAACGGAGTATATGAAACAGCTTATCGACGAGCTTTTCAGATATTCCGTGGTCATATCCACGGTGGAGAAGCTGAGTTGCGAGGAGGTTTGCCTTAACGCCGCCTTAGAGCAGAGCATTTCTTCACACTACGCCGCCATAACAAAGGCGAATATTGAGCCGAATATTTCAATATGCGGCGCAAAAATAATAAGGCGTCTTGATAAAAACGCCATCTCGCGGATATTTGCAAACCTCATAAGCAACGCCGTAAAATACAGCGACGGCGATTTGAGCATAACGCTTGCTCAAAGCGGCGCGATAACATTTTCAAATTCCGCGTCAAGACTTGACAAAACGCAGGCGGGCAAGCTGTTTGACAGATTTTTCACGGTTGAAAACGCCGAAAAGTCAACAGGCTTGGGGCTTTCGATAGCAAAGGCGCTGACGGAAGAAATGCACGGCAGTATTGAAGCGAAATTCAATGACGGCAAACTTTATATTCTGATAAATTTTCCCGAAACATAAATATAGCGCCCCGGTAAAAACCGGGGCGCCCAGACTGTCGATAAAGCGGTCTGAACCGTGCCGAGAAAATAAATATGTTTTCGTTATCGGTATCACCTACAAAAATTCAGTCTGTATAATTTTTAATAACTACTGCAATAAGAAAGCCGCTTGAATATCGAATTTAAGCGGCTTTCGGCGCTTTCACCTTTCGGCAACTCTACCGTACCTATGTACGCCGACGAATTGCCGAAAGGCGAATTCAGTTCCGTTTCTCGAAGTCTGCCAGCGTGTAGAAATCTATTTCCCTGACTTTTTCTACACGCTGAGCGCCCCGGTAAAAACCGGGGCGCCGGTATATTAAGATATTAGAAATAAATCGGTGAGCCTTTGTATGAGCAGGCTCTGTAAGCCAGCCCGGGAGCGAGCGAATCACCGTTTCTGCAAAGGAGCTCATCGGCGCGAACGAATTTATATCCCCGCGCTTTAAGCTCCCCTACCGCCCGCAAAACGCCTTCCACGGTGGTAGGTTTTGTATCGTGAAGCAGAAAAATTTTTCCGTCCTTCGCGTATTTCAAAAGATAATTATACACATAATCCGCGTCTTTATGCTTCCAGTCAATCGTATCGTCCTGCCAAAGGATCGCTATCTTGTTAATTCTGTTAAGCCTTGCGCCCGTGTAAAAGCCGTGGGGAGGGCGAAAAAAAAGAGTTTTCTCGCCGATTATATCAAATATCTTTTCATCGGTTTTCTCAAGCTCGCCTATGTATTCCTCCACGGACGAGTTAAAAAGCGTAATATGATTATATGTGTGATTGCCTATCAGATGTCCGTCCGATTTCATTCTTTTAACTTCGGCCTCGTAACCGTCGATATGCTTTCCCAAAAGAAAAAACGCGGCCTTTACGTCTTCGCGTTTAAGGCCGTCGAGCAGCTTCTCCGTGTACGGCCCCGGCCCGTCGTCAAAAGTCAGCGCTATCATTTTTTCGCTGTTTTCAACGCTAACCGTGTAATTTTTTTCAAACGGAGTGGTAAGAAAAGTTGCAAGCACGTAAAATATCACCGTAAGCAAAATCACAAGTACGGCAAGCCGTATTCTTTTTTTCTTTTTTCTTCCCATTTCATCACCGTTGCGCATATATGATTTCTTAATCCTAAAAAACAAGGAAGCTGTCTCACGAAAATCGCGAGACAGCCTTATTTTAAATTTATCAGTTATTGATGAGCTTATCCTCTTCGTTGTTCCAGCTGTAGAGCTTGCGAACCTCGGCGCCTACGGCCTCGGAGGGATGCTCGGCGGCAAGCTTTCTCATTGCCTTGAAATGAA
This sequence comes from uncultured Clostridia bacterium, assembly GCA_947623505.1. Lineage (GTDB taxonomy): Bacteria > Bacillota > Clostridia > Oscillospirales > Acutalibacteraceae > Eubacterium_R. Next base: position 226,985 of record CANQGT010000001.1, read on the forward strand.
CCTGACGGCCTGCCGGGCTCATATCAAGCAAAAATTCCTTGGCGAAAGTGCCGTCCTGAATATCGGAAAGTATCTTCTTCATCGTCTTTTTCGTTTCTGCGGTGATGAGCTTGGGGCCGGTTACATAATCGCCGTATTCGGCGGTGTTGGAAATGGAATATCTCATTCCGGCAAAACCCGACTGATAGATAAGATCAACGATAAGTTTCATCTCGTGAATGCACTCAAAATAAGCGTTTCTGGGATCGTAACCCGCTTCGCAAAGGGTTTCAAAGCCCGCCTGCATAAGGGCGCAAACGCCGCCGCAGAGAACAGCCTGCTCACCGAAGAGATCGGTCTCAGTCTCCGTTCTGAATGTAGTCTCAAGCACGCCCGCGCGGGCGCCACCGATACCGAGGGCATACGCAAGCGCTTTGTCAAGAGCGTGGCCCGTGGCGTCCTGCTCAACGGCAACAAGGCAGGGAACACCCTTGCCCGCCTGATATTCGGAGCGAACGGTGTGACCGGGGCCCTTGGGGGCGATCATCGTAACGTCAACAAACTTCGGCGGCTTTATCGTGCCGAAATGAATGTTGAATCCGTGGGCGAACATAAGCATATTTCCGTCTTCAAGATTGGGCTCTATCTCTTTTTTGTAGAGATCCGCCTGAAGCTCGTCGTTAATAAGTATCATTATAATATCCGCTTTTTTGGCGGCCTCGGCGGCTGTGTAAACCTTAAAGCCCTGCGCCTCGGCCTTTGCCCACGATTTACTGCCCTCATAAAGGCCGACAATAACGTTGCAGCCCGAATCCTTTAAATTAAGCGCGTGAGCGTGACCTTGGGAACCGTAGCCGATTATCGCTATCGTTTGGTCCGAAAGATAATCGAGATTGCAGTCCGATTGATAATAAATCTTTGCTTCTGACATTTTCTTTTCCTCCATAATAACAATTTTGCAAATTTGAATGCATAATTTTCATTATGTATCAAGAGTTATTATATTACTAAGTATTTAATTCGTCAAGGTGTTTTTTAAGTGTTTCCCTTGTAAAATGTAACAAAAAGTAGTAATATAACTATGTATAGCTGAGGGGAGTTGAACCAGATAAGTCCCACGGCGGTTCCTTTTGGTTATTTTTTCCCTTTTCTTCTTGGCGGGCGCCGGCCCGCCTGCGTCGAAAAAAGCAAAAATCCCTCAAAAACTCCTCGCCGTGGGATGCTAAGCAGTTTTTGCGGTGAGGATTTTTGCAAAGACAATGAAAACACCGAAGTCAATACTTGCGTATTGACAAGGGGTTTGAAGCGGTATTTGCGTAAATAAGCCCGCAAAAACCTTATTGTGTTCGACTCCCCTCAGCTTATCTGATTTTTATTCAAAGAAGTGATGAAAATGAATAAAGCGCAGGAACTGAGATTTTATCTTGAGGCGCTTTGCGTTTACGGTCTTAAAAACGACACGGTGATTTCTTCCCTGCTTGATCTGCTTCGAAACATCAACAGCGAAAAGGTGCTTGAAAAGCAGAGTGAGTTTTTCAGGCTGGTGACAAGCCATAAATCCTTTGCGGAATATGTTTCAAGGCTGGTGCTGACGGACGACAACGCGTTTACGAAAGCGGCGGCGAGCGGCGATGCCGATAAATTGCCGAAAGCCGTGCTCAACGGAGTGAAAAGCGACCTTGAAAAGCTGGAAGCCATAGCCTTCATACGCCCCGAGGATATATATTCTTCGGTTGAAAGCGAAGATTTGCGCAAGGTGCTCAAAACACTCCCCGAATGGGAGACGGGCGAGGCGGTTTTGCCGCTTAAACGAAATTGGAAAGGGCAGATAAACGAACTTATTGAATACCATAGAAAAAACGGATACGGGGCTTATTCAAAATATACGGCTTTTATTTGGCGCGATCATTCGCTTTGCCCGATCTCCGGATCCGATCCCGTTCTTTTGAGCGATTTGAAAAATTACGATACCCAACGGCAAAAGGTTATAGACAACACCGAAAGTTTTGTAAACGGCTATCCGTCAAACAACGTGCTGCTTTACGGAGACAGGGGCACCGGCAAAAGCTCCACCGTTCACGCCGTGCTGAACGAATACGCGAAATACGGTCTGAGAATGATAGAAATATCAAAGGACGATATACCCGATCTCAATCTGATACGCGAGCAGCTTGCGATGTGCCCGATGAAATTTATAATTTTCATAGACGATCTTTGCTTCGATTCACACGACGATTCTTTCGGAAAGTTAAAGGCGGCGCTTGAGGGGAGCCTTTCGGGCAGAAAGCCGAACACGATAATTTACGCCACGTCAAACAGGCGGCATCTTATAAAGGAAAGCTTTTCCGACCGCGAAAACGACATAAACAGAAACGATATTATGCAGGAGCAGCTAAGCCTCTCCGACCGTTTCGGGCTTTGCGTCACTTTCATCATTCCCGACAAAAAGGGCTATCTTGACATTGTTGACAAGCTGGCCGCGGACAGAAAGCTTGACACAAACAGAGAAAAGCTGCACCTCGCGGCTGAGCAGTGGGCGTCACGAAAAGGCGGCAGATCACCGCGCTGCGCAAGGCAGTTCATCGATTATGTTGAAAGCGCTGTAATGAGAGGAAAAGAATGGTGAAAAATTGTAAAAACTATTTAAAAGATTGTTTACAATTTTTACCGACTGTTAAATAAAACATAAAAAAATAAACAAAAAACCGTGCTATTACTATTAGTGAGCAAAAAAAACAAAACGGCGCGCCGTTTATTAAAAAAGGAGAACGTATGAACAGTAAAATACTTGTTGTGGACGACGATTTGAACATATGCGAATTGCTGAAGATTTATCTTGAAAACGAAAATTTCACCGTCTACACCGCAAACGACGGCCAGGCCGCGGTAAACACATTTAATCAAAAATCGCCCGATCTTATACTGCTTGACATTATGCTTCCGAAAATGGACGGCTGGCAGGTCTGCCGCGAGATACGCAAAACCTCCGAAGTTCCCATAATTATGATAAGCGCGAAGGGCGAGGTGTTCGACAGGGTGCTCGGCCTTGAGCTGGGCGCCGACGATTACGTTACAAAGCCGTTTGACGCAAAAGAGGTTGTTGCCCGCGTAAAAGCGGTGCTTCGCAGGACGAAGGACGATTCCGACGCGCCCGCCGAAAAAAAGATAGTGAAATACGACAAGCTTGAGATAAACATCATAAATTACGAGCTGAAAGTAAACGGCGCGGTCATAGACACTCCGCCGAAAGAGCTTGAGCTCATTTATCATTTGGCATCAAATCCCAACAGGGTTTACACCCGAGATCAGCTTTTGGACGAAGTTTGGGGCTTTGAATATTACGGAGATTCCAGAACCGTTGACGTTCACGTTAAGCGCCTGCGTGAAAAGCTGGAGGGCGTTTCGGATAAATGGGCGCTTAAAACGGTTTGGGGCGTGGGATATAAATTTGAATCCAAGGACGATGAATAAGGCTTATGGCGTTTACCGAAAAGCTTAAACCCCTGAAAAAGAAACTTTCGCAGTATTTTCCTATAAAAACAAATATTTTTACAAAGTATTTTCTTACGTTTGCATTTGTGTTTTTTATTCTTCTGATCGTGCTCGGAACTTCGCTTTTCATATTCGTAAACGATTATTCGGACGATATTCAGACAAATCTGCTGAAGGAAAACACCGAATCGATTTCGCAAACCGTCGGCAGTATGCTTTCGGCGCAGGATATGAATAAAAAATACAGTATTGAAAAATCGCTGATCTGCGAAACGATTTCAACCATATCTTCTTCGATCGACGCGGACATATTCGTGTGCGATTTGGACGGCAACGTTATTTTTTGCAGAGAAAGAGCGGACACTCCCCTGTTTTCAAACTCGCTTTCGCAATGCGAAAAGCACGATGATATACGGCTTGACGAGAAAATACTGTCACGCGTTTATAATCAGGGTTCTGTAGTTGAAAAAACAACGCTGCTGAATTATCAGTATTTCATCGTGGCGCGCTCCGTCGTTTCCGGAAACAATATAATAGGCTCCGTGGTGGCGCTTGCGAGCACGGGATTTCAGACGCTCGTTTTCGATATTTTCAGAATTTTTTTGGTTTCCGCGTTTTTCTGCCTTATTCTCGCTTTTATTTGTATATACTATTTAACAAAAAGTATGGTTAAGCCTCTTCAACTTATGAGCAAAGCCACAAAGCAGTTCGCTATGGGCGATTTCACCTACCGTATAAAGATACGCGGAAACGATGAAATGGCCGATCTCTGCCGGGCGTTCAACGATATGGCGGAGGCGCTTGACGTGCTTGAGGGCACAAGACGAAGCTTCGTTTCAAACGTTTCGCACGAGCTTAAAACGCCGATGACTTCAATCGCGGGCTTTATAGACGGCATACTTGACGGCACGATACCCAAAGATAAGCAGGAATACTATCTGAATATAGTAAGCACCGAAGTTCGCAGACTTTCGCGCCTTGTCGTTTCAATGCTCAATATGAGCAAAATAGAAAGCGGCGACGTGGAAATGAAGCCGTCAAACTACGATATAAGCGAGCAGATAATCAATATATTGCTCACATTCGAGCAAAAAATTTCCGGCAAAAACATTGAGATAAGAGGATTGGGCGAATTAAAGCCCGCGTATCTCATCGCCGACCCCGATATGATTTATCAGGCAATATACAATTTATTCGACAATGCCGTAAAATTCACGAACGAGGGCGGATTTATACAGGTAACGCTGAAAGAGCACAATTCGGAAATCGAAGTTAGTGTAAAAAACAGCGGCGAGGGTATAAAGGAAGAGGATCTGTCCCATATCTTCGAGCGTTTCTATAAAGTAGACAAAAGCCGCAGCCTTGACTCGAAAGGCTCAGGACTCGGGCTCTATATAGTAAAATTGATGATTGAAATGCACGGCGGACGCGTTTTCGCGAAAAGCGACGGTGTTGACTCCGCTGAATTTACGTTTATCCTGCCGAAGCAGTTCAGTCCCATATATAAAAAGGAGAAATAATTACTATGGATGAAAAATTTGAAAACGAAAACGAGTATTACACTCCTAACGACGGCGCGCAGCCGCACGTTGAGGAAAACACCACCTATCACTATTCCTACAGCGGAGAAAATCGGCAGTTCGGCGGCACATATTATACGCCTCCCGGCGATGACTCACACGAAACCGTTTTTAACGGCAGCCCTGTAGGTTCGGCCGAAGCGGCCGTTTCCGCTCCGCGCAAAAAATCCAAAACGGTAAAAATTCTTGTCATTATACTGATCATCAGTTTCGCCGCGGTCGCGGTCGGTTTGATAATATCGCTGTTCGGCGGCAACAGTTCTTCCGCGGCTCCGTCTGATAAAAATTCCGGTGCTTCCGTTTCCCCGCAAATAAACGTTCAGTCTCAGGTAACTCAGGATACGGTAAGCAAAAACGGCAGCCTCACCGTATCAGGCGTGGCAGAAAACTGCATAGATTCCTGCGTGGGAATTACGGTTTATACAAAAAGGACAAATTATTATAATTTCTACGGCTACGGCTCAGGTTCTCAAAACAGCGGCGAAAGCGTGGCTTCCGGCACGGGTTCCGGCGTTCTTATGCTTGAAGACAGCGGTAAAACTTATATTATGACCTGCGCCCACGTTATAAGCGACGGCACCTCATTTACCGTTACCCTCAACAACGGAAAAGAATATGACGCGGAAATGGTCGGTTATGACTCACAAACCGATATAGGCGTTCTTTCTATCAAAGCAACGGGGCTCAGCGTAGCCGAATTTGCCGATTCCAAAAGCACCGTTCTCGGCGAGCAGGTGGTTGCCATAGGCTGCCCCGGCGGTCTTCAGTTTATGAACAGCATAACAAGCGGCTATGTTTCGGCGCTCGCGAGGCCGATCTCCTCGTCTATAGGATACAACAACGAATGCATACAGATAGACGCGGCGATAAATCCCGGAAACAGCGGCGGCGCCCTTTTCAATATGCAAGGCCAGGTTATCGGAATAAATTCCTCCAAAATAGCGAACACCGCGTATGAGGGAATGGGCTTTGCCGTGCCGAGCAGCACAGCGGTCTCAACGGCTAACAGCCTTATAAAAACAGGCTATGTCGAAGGACGGGCAAAAATAGGCATAACCTATAACAAGATAACCTCCTATTCAAACGCGGAGGCTATTCTCAGCGCTCTTGAGCAGCTCGGCTATAAGGACGCCGGGGGAACGATCGTTATAAACAGCGTTTCCGAAGAATCGGATCTCGCCTCAAAGGGAATAAGAAAATACGATATGGTAGTTGCAGTAAACGGCGAAACGCTTACGTCAACCGACGTTTTGACCTCAATACTTTCCAAAAGCAAGCCGGGCGATACCGTTAAGCTCACCGTGGCGAGAATCGAGGATAACAAGATAGATGATTTTGAAGTAAAATGCGTTCTTATTGAGGACAAGGGTTAAAACGGCAAAATTAAAAAGGGGTTGTGAAAACAGCCCCTTTTAATTTGTAAAATTACTGCTCTACGGGGTAAACGGAAACCTTTTTCCTGTCCTTACCCATTCTTTCAAATCTTACAGTGCCGTCGATAAGCGCGAAAAGCGTATCGTCCGAGCCGATGCCCACGTTGTTTCCGGGGTGGATATGCGTTCCTCTCTGGCGATAGAGAATGTTGCCGGCAAGAACGAACTGACCGTCCGCCCTCTTGGCTCCGAGCCTTTTTGATTCGGAATCACGGCCGTTTTTGGTTGAACCCATACCTTTCTTGTGAGCGAAAAGCTGTAAATCTAACTTAAGCATTTATTACACCTCCGTAATAATCACATTTATGTTTGCGGGATAATCCTTTTGCAGCTCCGTTAAATGCAGGAGCAAGCCGTTCAGAATATCCTGCGCCGATTTTGCGCCGTCTTTTATACTGAGCTTCAGATATCCGTCCTCGGCTCTTGCCGAGGCTTTCGCCTTAACGACCTCCGTTACGGTGTTGGCCGCCATAAGGCACGCGCTTGAAACGAAAGCGCAAAGAATATCCTCCCCTTTCGGGGCGGTCATCGAATGACCTTTTGCCTCAAAGCCCTCCAAAAGACCATGACGCCTGAAAAATTCCACTTTAATCATAAAATATCAAGCGTTAATAGCGGTGATCTCAACCTTTGTGTAGGGCTGACGATGACCCATCTTGCGCTTTTCGTTCTTCTTGGGCTTGTAAGTAAATACAGTAATCTTCTTACTTTTGCCGTTTTTCAGAACCTTAGCGCTTACCGTGGCGCCGGCACAACCGCTGCCGGCCTTGAGGCCGTCCTCTGCGCCGACCGCAAGAACAGTATCAAAGGTTATCTCTTCATCGGCTTCCTTACCGAGCTTTTCAACAAAAAGAACATCGCCCACGGAAACCTTATACTGCTTGCCGCCCGTTACGATAACTGCGTACATCAAGTTTACCTTCCTTTTCAAGACTCGCTACGATGGGTGTGTGCGCGGCACATCTTGCGAACCCATAATATGCGGCTTAATGATTATAACATAAAATCAGATTATGTCAAGCGAAATTTAAAATATTCAAAGAAAACGGCGTTTTTTTGCCCCGCCGCGCATAAAATGCCGCCAAAATAAATTATAAATAAAATAAAAGAAATTTTTTTCTTTACAAAACGGCGGATATATGTTATAATCCGCATTGTTCCGTTACGGATTACTCGGAAACGGGTGTTTGCTTCTATTTTGAAGATTTCACCTGTCCCGCTTCTGTGTTTTTCGCAAATCGGGATAATAATATTAACGAGGTGAAAAATATGACACAGGCTGAAAAGCAGGCTATCATCGCCGAATACGCCACCCACGAGGGAGACACGGGTTCCCCCGAGGTGCAGATCGCCGTTCTTACCACGAGGATAAACGAGCTTACCGCTCACCTCAAGGTTCATAAGAAAGACAATCATTCGCGCAGAGGTCTTCTTAAAATGGTAGGTCACAGAAGGAATCTTCTCACCTATCTTTATAAGAGCGATATTGAAAGATACCGTGCGCTTATCGCAAAGCTCGGTATTCGTGACACTCTTGACAGATAAGGCTTTACGTCGGGCAGACGGCCGCAGCGCCGTCTGCTTTTCATCAATCAATAAAATCTTTAGGAGGATATAGTAGTAAATTGAGCCCATAAGGATATTGCGGGCCGAATTTATTACTATTTGAACCTCCTTTGGATATAAAATTTATTAAAAAGTGAGGTAAAACTATGTTTTTCAAAAATTTCAAAAGATGGGAGACCGAATTTGCGGGCCGCAAATTCGCCCTTGAAACAGGCAAAATGGCGGGGCTCGCCAACGCCGCGTTCCTTGCCCGCTACGGCGAGACGGAGGTGCTTTGCACCGTAACCGCTTCGGCAAAGCCCAGAGAGGGCGTTGATTTCTTCCCTCTTTCGGTAGATTACGAGGAAAAAATGTATTCGGTCGGCAGGATCCCCGGCTCCTTTCTGCGCCGCGAGGGCAGAGCGAGCGAAAAGGCGATTCTCACAAGCCGCTGCATAGACAGACCTATCCGTCCCCTCTTTCCCAAGGATCTTAGAAACGACTGCTCGGTAGTGGCAACGGTTATGTCCGTTGATCCGGACTGCTCGCCCGAAGTTACCGCGGCCATAGGCGTATCCGCGGCGATAGCCGTTTCCGATATTCCGTGGGACGGCCCGATATCCTCCGTAAACGTGGGACTTGTTGACGGAGAGATCGTGCTAAACCCCACCCTTGAGCAGAGGGCTAAGACAGACCTTACTCTTACCGTTGCCTCCACCGCCGACCTTGTTGCGATGATAGAAGCCGGAGGCAACGAAATCCCCGACGACCTTATGTTCGACGCAATTATGGCCGGCCATGAGGAAAACAAAAAGATGGTCAAATTCATTCAGGGAATCGTCGATGAGATAGGCAAGCCGAAATTTGAATATGAATCCTCCGATCCCGATCCCGAAATTATGGCTGAGGTTGAGGAATTTTGCATAGAGGACGTTAAAAAAGCCCTTGATACGGACGACAAGCTCGTGCGCGACGAGGCTTTGTTGCCCGTCTACGCCGCTGTTCACGAAAAATTCGACGAGAGATTCGAGGGCTGCGAAACGAAACTTGACGAGATAATGTATCTTGTTCAAAAGCACGTTGTTCGTTCGTGGCTCAAGGACGAGCACAAGCGTGTTGACGGCAGAGGAATAGACGAGATACGTCCTTTGAACGCCGAAATAGATCTGCTTTCAAGAGCTCACGGTTCGGGGCTTTTCACCCGCGGCCAGACTCAGGTGCTTTCCGTCACCACGCTTGGCCCGATGACCGACTGCCAGCTTCTTGACGGACTTGACGAGCAGACCGAAAAGAGATATATACACCACTACAACTTCCCGTCCTACAGCGTTGGCGAAACAAAGCCGTCACGAGGCCCCGGCAGACGCGAGATAGGCCACGGCGCGCTTGCCGAAAAAGCGTTGCTCCCCGTTTTGCCCACCGTTGACGAGTTCCCGTACTGTATCAGAGTGGTTTCCGAGGTGCTTTCCTCAAACGGTTCAACCTCTCAGGGCTCCGTATGCGGCTCCACCCTCTCCCTTATGGCGGCGGGTGTTCCGATAAAAGCGCCCGTTGCGGGTATCAGCTGCGGACTTATTACCGGAGATCAGGGCGTTTACGGCGACTTTATGACGATGGTTGACATTCAGGGACTTGAGGATTTCTACGGCGATATGGATTTCAAGGTGGCCGGCACCAAAAAAGGCATCACCGCGATTCAGATGGATCTGAAAGTTCACGGCCTCACCCCCGAAATAATCAAAGAGGCTTTCGCGAAAACCCATAAAGCGAGAAATTATATACTTGACGAAATTATGCTGCCCGTTATAAGCGAGCCGCGCAAGGAGCTTTCAAAATACGCTCCCAAGATGCTCACCACCACCATCGATCCCGATAAAATCGGAGATGTTATCGGCAAGGGCGGAAAGGTCATTCAGGAAATTCAGGCGGAATACGACTGCAAGATCGATATTGAAGAGGACGGCCGCGTATTTATCAGCGGCATAGACGTTGACAAGTGCAAGGGAGCACTTGAGGTTGTAAATCTTATCGCCACCGATCCCGAAGTCGGCGCTTTCTACAACGGCGTTGTTACAAGGCTTATGAACTTCGGAGCGTTTGTTGAGATCGCTCCCGGCAAGGAAGGGCTCGTTCACATCTCCAAGCTGGACGTTAAGAGAACGGAAAAGGTTGAGGACGTTGTGAACGTAGGCGATTCGGTAATCGTTAAATGTATCGAAATAGACGATCAGGGAAGAATCAACCTTTCAAGAAGAGACGCTTTGATAGAGCTTGAGGGTATGAAACCGGAAAACGACGATGACGACGCGCCGAGAAAGCCCCGCAGGGACGGTTCGAGAGGCGACCGCCGCCAGCGCAGATAAAGCGAAAAACGGCTTTTGCAGGTCTGAGATCTCAGACCTGCTTTTTTGCTTTTATTCAGCGGCGATCGCTCAAAAAAAATTATGGGTGATTGACTATCAAAATATAAAATGATATTATAAATTATAGTGATTTTTTGCAGTCAAATAATTTTACTGCTTTGGAGGGCTTCGGATGAAATACAGCATAAGCAGAAATCTGCATACGGATTTTTCTGTTTTCGAGCAGAACAAGCTGCCCGAACGCAGTTATTTTATTCCGTTTTCCGGTGTAAACGCACTAAAAAAAAGCGATTATAAAAACGAGCGTTATGTTTCCGACAGAATCCAAATGCTGAGCGGCGAATGGGATTTCGCGTATTTTGACAGCCTGAGTAAGGTGCCCGAGGAATTTGACACGGACTCCGCCGAATTTGACAGGATAACCGTTCCGAGCACTTGGCAAAGAACGGGCTACGATCAAACGGCGTACATAAACTGCCGCTATCCGTTTCCCAAAAGGCCGCCGAATATCCCCGCGGACGTGCCCGTTGGCATTTATCGAAAAAAATTCAATATGGAAAACGCTCAGACGCGCCGAGTTATTACATTTTTGGGCGTTGCCGGGGCGCTTTCGGTTTATATAAACGGCGAATATATCGCTTACAGCGAGGGCTCTCACAATTCCGCCGAGTTTTATATAACGCCCTACCTTAAAGAGGGGGAAAACGAGATTGTAGCCGCCGTTTACAAATGGAGCAACGGAACTTATCTTGAATGCCAGGATATGTTCCGTGAAAACGGCATTTTCAGAGACGTTTATATCACTTCGTTTAAAAGCAATTATATAAGCGATTTTCAAATTCAAACGAAAAAAAACATCGATTCAACTTACGACCTTAACATAATCGTTGACGGAGTTTTTTCGGGCGGCGCGAAAATAACCGTCTGCGTCACCGACGGGAAAGACACTTACAACGCAAGCCTGCTGCCCGAAAAAAAGGTTTCTTTCCCATCTCTTTACGTTGATGAATGGACAGCGGAGACGCCTAAGCTGTACGAGGCCGTTTTCACGCTTTACAACAACGGCGAGGAGACCGAGGCCATACGCGCGTACATCGGCTTTCGCGATATAGAAATACAGGGCGAAGTCTTTCTTTTCAACGGAAAGGCAATCAAAATGAAGGGTGTAAATCATCACGACACGCATATGACCAAGGGCTACGCTATGAGCGCCGAAGATCTTGAAAAAGACGTTTCGCTGATGAAGCAGTATAACTGCAATACCGTGCGCACCTCCCACTATCCGCCCGATCCGCTTTTCCTTACTATGTGCGATTTCTACGGCCTTTACGTAATAGACGAGGCCGATATTGAGACGCACGGATTTTACGCCGTTCCGGGCACATACAGACCGGGCAGGCTGAGCAACGACCCCGACTGGGCGGATCATTATCTTGACAGGGTAAAGAGAATGTACGGCAGAGACAAAAACCACCCCTGCGTTACAATGTGGAGCCTCGGAAATGAATCGGGCGGCCACGTCTGCCAGGATATATGCTATAACTATCTGAAAAAAGTATGCCCCGGAATACCCGTTCATTACGAGGGCGTCACACGCAGCAAGCGCTGGGCATACGACGTTGTTTCCCGTATGTACGCCTCCCCGCAGCTTATGAGGGATATACTGAGCGGCAAGGCGGGTAAGAAATACAAGGGCAAGCCCTTTTTCCAATGCGAATACGCCCACGCCATGGGCAACGGCCCCGGCGGACTTGAGGAATATATGCGGATATTCAACTCATCGGAGCAGTTTTTGGGCGGTTGCATATGGGAATGGGCCGACCACAGCGTTTACGACGAAAACGCGAAATACAAATGGACTTACGGCGGCGATCACAACGAGCCAATACACGACGGGAACTTCTGCGTTGACGGTCTGTTTTACCCCGACCGTGAACCGTCGAGCGGCGCTCTTGAAATGAAAGCCGTTTACCGCCCCATACGCGCCAGCTATGTGGGCGACGACTGTTTTGAATTTTGGAACACCAACACTTTCCGTTCATCGGATTATATAGATATAGTTTACGATATTCTGCAAAACGGCAAAGTGCTCCGAAGCGGGGTAATTCAGATAGATATACCCCCGGAGGATAAGCATATTTTCAACATTGACCGCGAGGCGTGCTCCATAAAGGGCGAGGATATTTTCGTAAACTTTACATATAAGGACAGACGCACCGGTTTTGAAATCGCAAAGGAGCAGATCGTTGTTTCAAGCGCTCCGTTTAAAACGAAGCAGCCGTTTGAAAGCGCCGCTTATAGCGAAACAAAAAAAGAAATATCGGTTGATTTCAACGATTGCCGCGCCGTTTTTGACAAAAAGAAGGGCCTTGTGAGCCTGCGCCGCAACGGCACGGAATTTGTAAATCCCGCCCCGCGCGACGGCGCATTCGGCTTTGTGCCCCATATATTCAGAGGGGTTATAGACAACGATAAAATTCCGATGATATTTTGGAGCATTGCCGGTATGCACAAGGCAAAAGCAAAACTGCGTTCCTGCAAAACGTTTGAGGATGAAAACGGCAATACCGCGGTGCGATTATCATATAAGCTTTTGACAAGAAAAATATTTACGCTGGCAAAATCGGAAATCGAATACCGCTTTGCCGCCGACGGCAAGGTGTATATAACCGCGAGTCTTAAAAAATCGAGCCCGTTTACGGTAAAACTGCCGCGCTTCGGCGTTCATCTTGAAATGCCGTCCGATTTTAACGAAACGGAATATTACGGGCTCGGCCCCGCCGAAAATTACTCTGATTTTAAGGAGCACTGCACACTCGGGATATACAAAATCCCTGTTTCTCAAATGGCTCATAAATACATAAAACCGCAGGATTCCGGCAACCGCGGAGAAACAAAGTACGCCCGTCTGAGCGCCGGAGAAGATAAAACGATAGGCTTTTACGCCCTCGATAAGCCGTTTAATTTCAACGCCCATCATTTTTCGCTTGAAGAGCTGAAAGCCGCCGGACACATAGAGGATCTGCCGGATACGGACACCTCGTTTGTAAGCATAGACGGCTTTGTAAGGGGTACGGGTTCCGGCAGCTGCGGCCCGCAGACAGCAAAGGAGCACACGATTGATTTCGGATTCGGCAAGCCGCTTGAATTTACCTTTGAAATAAATATGCGGGAAGATTGAGCTTTAAAAGCTCTTTTTCCCGTAATATCCGAAAAATCCCCCGCTTCACGCAAAGATGATTGTGCTTTCGCGTAAAACAAAGCCTATGAGAAGTTTTTCTTCTCATAGGCAATATTATAAGCAAAAATCCACCGCCGCGGAAAAGCGCTTAAACAAAAATTTAATTTTTCTTTCCACCGAATACTTTTCGGACGGTTTTTAAATTCCCCTTATAAGTTTTTTGTAAACGGGGAGATAACCTGTATTATCCGGCGTATGTATAGGCATCTGCGGCAGTATATCGTGGCCGGGCATATTGTTGCCTTCAATGAGAAGCGGGCCGTTTTCCGTTACGGCCACATCCCATCCGGCATATCCTATCTGAGGCACTACTTTCGCCGCCTCAAGGCACATTTTCTTTGCTTCATCCCAATAGGGAATCTGAAAACCTATTACCGTGCAGCCCGTTTTGGGGTGCTTTTCATATACCTTTTCATTTTTATCGATGGCGTTGCAGGTAATGCGGCCCGTCTCCATATCAACGGGAGCGAACATTCCGCCGGCGTTTATATTGTCCACCGGTCTGTCGCTGTTGCCTATCCTTATGGCGGCAAAAAGGATTTCCGCCTTGCCGTCCTGAAGCACGGTCATTATTCTAACGGTGTTTACAGCGCCGTTAGCCATTCGATCCATTTCCGGGTGCTGCACAACAAATTCTTCGATAAGTTCTACACCGGCCGCTTTAGCGTAATCGCGCAACGCTTTCGCGTTTTCAAAATTCCCGCTGGTCTGCTTTTCAACTCCTGCGCCGCAACAGGCTCCCTTTGGCTTCAGTATAAACACTTCATGCTCCGAAAGAAACTCTTCAATTTCCGCGTCCGACGCGCGCTCGAAAGAAAGCCATTTTCGATGAAGATACTGAGAAAAGGTCTCGTAAAATTTCTCCTTATCGTCAAAAACGGGGTAGTATTCGGGGTCGTTCAAAAGCTTGATCACCGCGTTGTTTATGCCTCTTGTAACAAAGGTGGCGCGCTGAGCGGGAGTTTTGGCGTAAAACGCGCAGAGCATATAATCCCTGTAACCCGCGCTGTATCGAAAGCCGCATTTTACTATGTCCGTCAAAAGCAGAAACCTCGGCTTTCCGCAGGCGGCGTGCGCGTCTCCGACGGTTTTAAAAAGATTTTTGTAATCCATATGAAAAATGCAGCGGATTATATAAAACAGCTTTTGAATATAACGACGCAGCTTCCCCGCCGAACCGCCCAAATTCTGCGTTTTTTCTTCCTTTTCCATATTTATTCTCCAAATTTCATCCACACGGGTATTTAAGTACATTATAGTCTTGCGGCAGAGCAAAGTCAACATCGGTTATATTTGCCGTTTTTTATCCGGCGCGCTTTCAGACCTCCGTTTCACTGAGAACGCGCAAAACGGATTTTGAACAAAAAGCGGAGCCGAATAAATTAAAAAATACGTGGGAGGCTTACGTGCGAACAATATGGATTTTTCAACGGATAACAAAGATCAAATCGAAAGGCTGAAAAACGGTCTTTTCATCGAACCGTCCTCCTCTATGCCGGCGGGCGGCACAAAAATACATTTTTTGAATACAGGCTTTTCGGACGCGATTTTGCTTGAAAGCCTCGGCCGCTTTGCCCTTATCGACGCGGCGGAGGACAGCGATAACCCGAGAGGCTTTCCGGAGCTTGAACTTGAGGGCTATGAAGACAGGGTTCTCGATTATCTGAAAACACACGCCAAAAGCAAAGACGGCAAGGTGCGGCTTGATTTTATCGTGGGCACGCACAGCCATTCCGACCATATCGGCGGCTTTGACACCATAATCAGCGACTCCGAAATCGAAATCGACAGAGCGTATCTTAAAAAATACGACGCCTCTGTTATAAACAAATATGAGCGTGAAAAATGGGACAATCAGGAGGTTTACGACCAGATGGCGGCGGCGCTTAAAGCAAAAGGCGTTCCCGTTATTCAGAATATGGACTCCGCACCGTTTTTCCTCGGAGAAATGAAAATAACTCTTTTCAACACCGACGATCCGCCGAAAGAAAAAAACATCGGCGAAAACGACCGTTCGCTCGGGGTTCTTGTTGAAAGCGGAGGCATTCGCGTTTTTCTCGCGGGAGATATAAACGACAAAAGCGGCGATGAAAAAAGGCTTGGCCCCAAAATAGGCGCGGTTGATATTCTCAAGGTGGGGCATCACAGCTATGCCGGTTCCACCACGGAGGAATGGCTCAAAAACCTTTGCCCGAAAGTCTGCATAGTTACAAATAATTATAAAACGGCGGACAAAAGCACGTTAAAACACATAATAAAAACGGCGGGCAGCGCCATCCTGCTCACCGGTGAGGAAAACGGCATAATAGCCGAGTTTGGCGAAAACGGCGCTTTGCGATTTTTTAACGAACTGCACGGTGCATAAACACATCATTTACATAGAAAATGTGCTTACATTCAGCAATAGTTTTTAAAAAAATCCGGTTTCCTACTATAAGGGAAACCGGATGCCGCACATTTTTTCCTTTTTGGCTCACCTGTGCAAGGGGAGCTGGCTGCCGTTAGGCAGACTGATGGGTTGGTCGGTTACAATAACACTGTTGTAACAGAACACTACAACCCTTCCGTTTCGCTAACGCTCAACACCTTC
Organism: uncultured Clostridia bacterium; assembly: GCA_947623505.1. GTDB lineage: Bacteria > Bacillota > Clostridia > Oscillospirales > Acutalibacteraceae > Eubacterium_R. The sequence continues at coordinate 243,208 of CANQGT010000001.1, forward strand.
CCTTGCACAGGGAAGGCTTGTTTTTTTTGGAAACACTTTTTTATAAATTCGGCTCCACTGTGTAAGGTGAGGCAATAAAGATTATTGTATACGCGGTGAAAACCTTAAGAAACAATGCTTTGACAAACGGCGGTATGCCTGATATAATCAATGAAACGAGCAACCCGGAAAACGGCATCGCGGCAGCGTTCGGCGAAAACGGAGCTTTGCGGTATTATAGCTGAGTCCTTTTGCAGGAGATGATTTTGTGAAAACGGAAATAGTGAGAGTTACAAGAGAGCAGAGAGACACCCTTGCAAATCTTCTTGAAAAATACAATTATGAATTTTCACAGTATGACAAACGAAAATTCGGCGAAGACGGACTTTTCGGATATAAATATCTTGACTGTTATTTTACGGAAAAATCAAGGTATGCCTATTTTATATATTGCGGCGGCGAGCTTGCCGGCTTTGCGCTTTTGAACAAATATCCCGAGCTTGACAGACCTATTGACTGGTCCGTGGCGGAATTTTTCGTTTCATATAACTTTAGGCGGCAGGGCGTGGCAACGGAAGCCGTAAGGCAGATATTTGAAAAGCACAAGGGCTTTTACCACATAAAATATCACAGAAAAAACGAAGCGAGCGTAAGACTTTGGCACAGCGTCGCGAAAATGTATTCAAACGGAAAATATGAGCTTGCGGTCGGGAACGAACCGTTTGACGACGGCACACAGGCAAGCGTTCTCTATTTTGAGGTAAAATAATTCATTGACAAGCGGCGGTGTGCCTGCTATAATCAATGAAACGGGCAGTTCGTAACCATCCTGCCCGGGAAATGCCGATAGGTTTTTTCCCAATCAAAACTAAGGGAGTGTGCGGGCTAATTGCGCCCGTCGGCGTCCTTTGGGGCGCTTTTTTTATTATGGAAAGATATGCGAAAATAGCCGAAAAAAGAAAAAGAGAAATCGTTTTGCTCCGCTCAAAGGGCTGCGTTTACAAAAAATGCGCGTTTTGCGATTATTATCTTGACAGCTGCGAAAGCGATATGGAAAATTTTGCGCTTAACGGCGAAGTGCTTTCAAGGGTAACGGGCGAATACGGCGAGCTTGAGGTGATAAACAGCGGCTCCGTTTTTGAGCTTGACAAAAACACGCTTAATCTTATAAAAAAGATATGCCGTGAAAAAAACATTTCCGTAATACATTTTGAGGCGCACCGGTTGTACGCCGAAAAAATTCCGGCTCTGCGCAGTGATTTTGACGGCTTTACGCTTAAAATGAAGCTCGGGCTTGAGACATTTGACAAGGATTTCAGAGAAGGCGTGCTTAAAAAGGGAATACCCGAATCGGAGCCACGTGTAATATGCGAAAACTTTGACGAGGCTAATTTCCTTTTCGGCATAAAGGGGCAGACGGCCGAATCAATGGAGCGTGATATTCGGCTGGGGCTTGAATATTTTGAGCGAATATGCGTCAACATTATGTGCAAAAACACCTCGGGCATTCCGCCCGACGACGGAGTTATTGAGCAATTTGTAAACCGTATTTATCCGATTTACAAAGATAATGAAAGAATTGATATTCTTTTAAACAATACCGATTTCGGGGTGGGTGACTGATATGATAAACGAATTACTGCTTGCGGGTTCATTGATTTTTATATTTTCATCGGCGCTTTTCGCGTACAGATTTTTCGGCAAAACCGGACTTTACTGCCTTTCGGCTCTTGCAACGGTTTTTGCGAATATAGAGGTGCTGATACTTATAAACGCATTCGGAATGGAGCAAACTCTCGGCAACGTACTGTTCGCCGTTACCTTTCTTATAACCGATATACTCTCCGAATGTGAGGGAAAAAAGGAAGCGAACAAAGCCGTGTGGATAGGAATGTTCTCTTCCGCATTTTTCTTACTGCTCAGCCAAAGCTGGCTTTTATACAAGCCCGCTGAAGGCGATTGGGTATCTGGAGCGATGGAGCAGGTTTTTTCCAACACGCCGCGAATGATGCTTGCATCGTTTACCGTTTACGCCGTAAGCCAGCTTTTCGACGTTTGGCTCTATCACAAGTGGTGGGAATTTACCGAAAAGAAATCCGGCAGCAAAAGAAAATTTCTTTGGCTGCGCAACAACGGCTCAACGCTCATCAGCCAGATAGTAAACACGCTTTTGTTCACGCTTTTTGCGTTTTACGGCGTCTATGACTGGAAAACGCTTGTTTCAATATTTTTCTCAAGCTATGTTATCTTCATTTTCACTTCACTGCTCGACACTCCGGTGGTTTACCTTGCGCGCAGGATAAGCGACAGAAAAAAGGCAAAAGAAAATATAGGCGCATAAAATTACGGAGCTGCAAAAAAGCGGCCAAAAGAAAAGTCGGGATTCACGGAAAAGTGAACCCCGGCATTTTTTACGGAAAATAAGCAGGATCGGAAATTTTTATCCTTTTTAGATTACTTACTTTCTTTTATATTTCTGATTTTTTATCCGCCTCCTTGATGCGCCAAGTTCGACCCTTTTTCATAAAATGAATCTGAGGAGAGATAGAATGTCAACAATCAGCTTATGTATGATAGTTAAAAATGAGGAAAAGGTGCTTGCGCGCTGCCTTGACGGAATAAAATCGGCGGTTGACGAAATAATCATTACGGACACGGGCAGCACGGACAAAACGAAAGAAACGGCGCTGAAATATACCGATAAGGTTTTTGATTATAAATGGAACGACGATTTTTCCGCCGCAAGGAATTTTTCGTTTTCAAAGGGAACGTGCGATTTTCTTATGTGGCTTGACGCGGACGATATAATTACGCCCGAAAACGCCGAAAAGCTGCTTGAGCTTAAAAACCGCCTTAACGGCGTTGACGCTGTTATGATGAAATACAATACGGCGTTTGACGAAAACGGCAGCCCTACCTTCTCTTATTACAGGGAGCGCCTTATACGAAGGAGCGCACCGCATAAATGGAGGGGCAGAGTTCACGAGGCGATAGAGTGTAAAGGTAATATACTTTACAGCGATATTTTTATAAATCACGCTTCGGTAAAAAAAGAATACGGAACAAGAAACCTTGATATATATGAAAAGCAGGCGGCAAGCGGAGAAAAAATGAAACCGAGGGACGTTTTTTATTATGCCCGCGAGCTTTATTATCACAAAAGATACGGCGAGGCGAAAGAAAAACTGCTTGTATTTTTAAACGATCCAAACGGCTGGACGGAAAACAAAATAGAGGCGTGCCGGATACTTTCGTACTGCTGCCGTGAAATGGGCGAACACGACAAAGCGGCCGAAGCCCTTTTTATGTCGTTCAAATATGATATGCCCCGCGCCGAGGTATGCTGCGATATAGGAAATCATTTTATGAACCTAAGCGATTTTGAAAAGGCGGCTTTTTGGTTTGAGCTTGCGCTTGACTGCCCGAAAAAATCCGAAAACGGAGGCTTTACCGAGCTTGACGCTTACGGCTTTTTACCCTGCATTCAGCTTTGCGTATGCTATGACAGGCTGAAAAACTATGCGAAAGCCGAAGAATACAACAACAGGGCGGGCGCAGCGAGACCAAATTCAAAAGCGTATCTGCACAACAGGGATTATTTCAATGACCTTCACCAACGGGGGATATTCTGAATAGATTGATATAGATGTGTTATGCATCTATTATTATAAAGGAGTGCAAATTATGCGTTTGAATACAAATGTTTATAACGGCAACAGCAACTCGTGCGGGCAAAGCCCGAAAGAGGGCTGCGTAACTCAGGTTTACTGCTGCGGCGGCAACGGCGGCGGAGCTTCCGGAATTACCGGTCCAACGGGGCCGACCGGACCGACAGGTCCAACAGGAACCACGGGAGCAACCGGAGCCGCCGGCCCAACGGGACCGACCGGACCTACCGGACCGACCGGCGCAACAGGAGCCACGGGAGCTACAGGAGCCAACGGAGCCGCCGGCCCAACGGGAGCGACCGGCGTAACGGGTGCTACAGGCCCCGCAGGCGCTACCGGCGCTGTAGGAGCAACCGGAGCCAACGGAATAACGGGCCCGACAGGCCCGACCGGCGCAGCCGGAGCCGCGGGAGCGACAGGAGCCACCGGCCCGACAGGTGCAACGGGTGCGGCAGGCGCTACCGGAGCGACAGGCCCGACAGGTCCCACGGGCGCGACAGGCGCTGACGGTGCTCCCGGAGCAACGGGTCCGACAGGCCCGACGGGAGCGGACGGCGTAACCGGACCGACAGGGGCGGTAGGCCCCACGGGCGCGGACGGACTTATCGGCCTTACCGGAGCGACAGGAGCCACAGGCGCAACCGGCGCAACGGGCGCGGCCGGAGCGGACGGCGCTACAGGCCCAACAGGTCCCACAGGCGCGACAGGCGCTGACGGTGCTCCCGGAGCAACGGGTCCGACAGGCCCGACGGGAGCGGACGGCGTAACCGGACCGACAGGCCCCACGGGAGCAACGGGTGCGGACGGTCTTATCGGCCTTACCGGAGCGACAGGAGCCACGGGCGCAACCGGCGCGGACGGCGCGGACGGCGCTACCGGACCGACAGGTCCCACGGGCGCGACGGGCGCTACAGGCCCCGCAGGTGCTACCGGACCGATAGGCCCGACAGGTCCCACGGGCGCGACGGGTGCGACAGGCGCAACGGGTGCAACCGGTCCGACAGGACCCGAGGAAACCGGACTTGCGGCATACGGCGGACTTTACAACAACGCCCCGCAGACGGTTGCCCTTACCGAATCCACACCGGCCGAAATTCCTCTTGCAACCGCTATGCCCCTTAACGGAATGACCGACACAACCCCCAACGCCATAACCGTAACCGAAACGGGCAACTATGAAATTTCTTATGCCGTTACCGCTTCCGCGCCGTCGGACACCACGCTTACGCTTTCCGTTCGCAGAAACGGCGAGGCTCTGCCCGAAGCGACAAACGTGCGCGCGTTGACGGCGGATACCCCCGCATTGTTCAGCGGCAGTATCATCGTTGCGCTTGACGCGGACGATACGATTGATTTGGCCTTTTCCGATACCGAGGCGCTTGACGTGACCTTGGGCGACGGAACCAACGCGGTGCTTACGGTCAAAGAGCTTGACTGATCAATAAAAAAGGCTGTAAAAAAACAGCCAAAATAAAAGCCGGGATTCACTGAAAAGTGAGCCCCGGTCAGCATGTAGAAATCTGTTTCCCTGACTTTTTCTACACGCCGGCAGACTTCGAGAAACGGAACTGAATTCGCCTTTCGGCAATTCGTCGGCGTACATAGGTACGGTAGAGTTGCCGAAAGGTGAAAGCGCCGAAAGCCGCTTGAATTCGATATTCAAGCGGCTTTCTCATTGCAGTTGTTATTAAAAATTATACAGACTGAATTTTTGTAGGTGATACCGATAACGCAAGCATATTTATTTTCTCGGCGCGGTTCAGACCGCTTTATCGACAGTCTGGAGCCATCCTTTCGGATGGCTTTTGTTTTTGCTGCCGTTTAAAATCGGAAACTATCTGCGAATCAATATACCTTTCATAAATTCCTTTTCATTATGCGTTTCATAAACTATGGCTTTTTCATCTTCTGTGCAGCCTATCAATATTTTTATCTCGGAATCCCGTTTTAAAAGATCTACGATACACATAACGGCGTCGACTTTCTTTTCTCCGATCCCGACCCATACATCTATCCCTTCCCCGTCCATGGAAGACGAGTTTTTCAGATATCCGTAATCCACCCGATAAACTAAATCGGGAAAATTCGGGTGCGCCGTTCCTTTCGGTCTGTCTATCACGATTTCCGAGTTGCTTACCAAATTGTCCAGCGCTTCCCAAAATTCAATGTTGTAATTATCCATAATTATCCTCCCTTGAATTTTGATTTGTTAAACGGCTGTAATTTTATCATAAGCTTGAGGCGTGACATCCGCGCTTAAATCATATTTTTATATGCTCTTTAAGAACGGGCAGAAGCTTTTTGGACATTAAAAGAATTACCGCGAACTGAACGGCGCTCATCGCGCAGGTCTGCGCGAGCCTTGTCACGAACAGCGGCCAAAACGGACTTCCGTACAAAAACGAAATAAAAAAAGTGTCTACGCATTGGCTCAAAATCACCTTCGAGGCAAGCACGGAAACGGCAACGCGCCATACCGAAGCGTCTTTATTGCGCAAAAGCACGCCGAAAATAACGCCGGTTAAGAACGCCGTGGCCGTAAAGCCGGGAAAATACTCGCCCACGGGAAACAGAAACGCCGTTATAACATCGCCAATCGCGCCCACAAGACCGCCCGCGACAGGGCCGTACAAAATCGCCGCCGCGACTATCGGTATAAAGCTGAAGCCTATTTTCAGATTCCAAGTGTGAACGGTAAGACCGGGAAGAGCGAGCACGACCTCTGCCGCTACCAAAAGCCCCAAAACGCAAACATACTTTAAATCAACTTTTGTTTTCAATGGTTTTCTCCTTTCTTCCGCAGCAAAACGGATCAAATTTGTCGATCACAAATGCTGCCGCCGAAAGGCAAAACCTATAATGCAACAGCGGGATGCGGATCCGATATCGTAAAGCCCTTTTCATCGGCTTTTTCGTTCACACGACAACTCCCCGTTCGCGTGACACTTGACGCATCTGATCCTACTCTGCTTTCATTATCGACTTGAATATTTTATCACACCCCGCCGCCATATGCAACATAAATAAATATTTATATCCTACATTCCTAAAAGTTTTTTCTTCTATATAATTGGGACTTATAGATGAGCCGGTTATCAATGATAACCGGCTCACCAGACTGTCAAAAAAGGCTATACAAAGGCCCTTGTTTCCGGTATAATAAAAGGGAACGGGGGTGTTGTTTTTATGGA
>CANQGT010000002.1 GCA_947623505.1 uncultured Clostridia bacterium
GAGGGATTTTTGATCCACCGTTTCCAACAAGTTGGAAAGCACACCTTTCTATTTTATGAAAAGTGTGCTTTTTTGTTTAATTAAAAAGTCCCGTTAAATACTTAAACGAATACAGCAACGCGTATAAAACCGGCTGGTGCGCGAGATAAATCCAAAAACTGTATTTCCCCGCCTTTTGAAAAAATACCGAGCGGCTTTTGTAGGCCGTTTTGGGAAAAGCGCCGTCACGGGCGTATTTTCCGATAAAAGCCCCGACAAGAAAAAGAAAAAGCCACGGCACAAGCGAAAAATAATCCGCGCTGTGAAAGCTTTGGGAATAAAGGCCGAGCGGGCAGAGCCAGTCGCTTTGATAAAGAAAATCCGGAAGCGTTATCAGGCCGAAAAGCAGCTTCTTTTCGGAAATTTTATACGACGCGAGGAAAAGAAATCCGCAAACCGCCGCGCCCGCGCGTTCATCGCATTTCTCGATAAGAGGCGAGGCAAGCCCCGTTATTATCATACAGCAGCCGAGGCACGAAAGTATGCCGAAATAAATTTCGGCTCCCGTTATTCCGATAAGCGGCATTATAACCGCCGTTGCGACGGTAACGGCAATACCGCCCGAAAGCACGATGATCCCCCTTTTTACGGCGCTGCGCGAAAGGCGCGAGCATATGCCTGAAGTAATAATAAACGCCGACCAGAAAAAAGGCTGAAAAACGCATAGAGCGTTGAAAATATCATATCCCGCTTTAATATTTAAAACAAATCCCAAATCATAGAAAAAATGATGAAACACCATGCAGATTATCGCAAAACCGCGAATTTCATCAAGCAGCGGTATTCTTCTTACTCCGTCCCTCAAAATATCACCTGCCCAAACAAAATCATTTTATCACACGGTGGGCGCAAATTCAATCGCATACGCTTATAAATCCGCGCGATTTCGGCGTTTCGCAATTCATTATTATTGTAATAACGGTCGCTTTATGATATACTTTCATTATAAGCTTTGGAAATCGGCCGAAAAAGGGGCGTGTTTTAAATGAGGTACAAGGCGGTCGTTTTTGATTTTGACGGCACAATATGCGATTCCGGCGAGGGTATAGTAAAAAGCGCGGCATACGCGCTTAAAAGCTTCGGCTATCCCGTTGCCGACGATCTCAGCGAATTGAACTTTTTTATAGGCCCGCCGCTGCTTGTTACGTTTCAGGAAAAGTACTCAGCTCAGCCGTCGGAGGCGGAGGCGCTCGTAAAAAAATACCGGGAGAGATATACGGATGTAGGTCTGTATGAAAGCAGACTTTACCCCGGAATTGAAAAGCTGCTTGCCGATTTAAAGGAGGACGGCTTCAAACTCGGTGTGGCAACCTCAAAACCGCAGCCGTATGCCGAAACGCTTTTAAAGCATTTCGGAATTTACGGGTATTTCGACGCTGTCTGCGGAGTTACGTTTACTGAGGACTGCGTGCCTAAATCCGATATTATATTAAACTGCATTAAGGCGCTTGACACGGCGCCGAAGAACACGCTTATGGCAGGCGACAAGCATTATGACATAACCGGTGCGAAGCAGAATCATATAGACAGCGCGGGAGTCCTGTGGGGCTATGGCAGCAGATTTGAATTTATAGAGGCAGGAGCGAGATTTATTGCCGAAAAGCCGGAGGATATCGAATCGATAGCTTTGGGATTTTTTGAGCAGACGGAGGAATCAAAGGGCATTTTTCGCGGCAAAATATTCACCGTTCACGAGGATACAGTCACGCTTGCGGACGGCTCAACGGCAAAGCGGGAGATAGTCGACCACCCGGGCGGCGTCGCCATAGTTCCGCTCACGGACGGCGGCGAGGTTTTGATGGTGCGCCAGTTCCGTGCCCCTTACAGGGAAACGATTTACGAGGTGCCGGCGGGGAAATTGGAGCGTGACGAGGATCCGCTTTCGGCAGGAATACGGGAGCTTCGCGAGGAATGCGGCGTAACCGCGGAAAAAATGATACCGCTCGGCGAAATATACCCCACGCCCGGTTATTGCGGCGAAATAATCCGCATATTCGGCGCCGTGGGATTGAAAGCGGCGGATCAGCAACTTGACGAGGGCGAATTTTTGGACATATATAAGCTGCCGCTTGAAACGGCGTTTGAAAAATGTATGAACGGCGAAATTAAGGACGCCAAAACGATAATCGGAATACTTAAAACAAGGGAATTGAAGAAAAATGGCGGTTTATCTTGACAACAGCGCGACTACCCGGCCTTGCCGCGAGGCCGTGGAAGCCGTCCGCGTTATGCTTGAGGAAAACTACGGCAACCCGTCAAGCCTGCACGGCGCGGGAATAGAGGCGGCGAAGGCGCTGATAAAGGCAAGGCAGAGCATAGCCGATAAGCTTGGCTGCGAAAAAGACGAAATTTATTTCACAAGCGGAGGCACCGAGGCAAATAATCTTGCCCTGTTCGGTGCGGCGCGGGCAAACGGGCGCAGAGGAAACAGAATAGTTACAACCGCGATAGAGCACGAGAGCGTTATTCAAAGCATCGACGAGCTTGAAAAAGAGGGCTTTGAAACGGTGCGCCTTGAGCCGGACAGATACGGAAACATAACCGCCGCACAGCTCGAAGAGGCCGTAAACAAACAAACTGTTCTCATTTCGGTTATGTATATAAACAACGAGGTGGGCTCCGTTCTTCCTGTTGATAAAATAAGAAAAATATGCGAAAGGGCGGGGGCTCCGGCTCTGATACACACCGATTGCGTGCAGGCGTTCGGAAAGGTCGATGTCAGGCCCAAAAAGCTCGGAGCGGATCTTGTTACCGTAACGGCTCACAAAATACACGGGCCAAAGGGCTGCGGCGCGCTTTATGTGCGCAAGGGCGTCAGAATATTGCCGAGGACTTTCGGCGGAGAGCAGGAAAAACGCCTGCGCCCCGGAACGGAAGCGTCACCCCTTATAGCCGGTTTCGGCGCGGCGGCGGACGCCTTGCCGGATTTGAAAGAACAGAGCGAAAAAATATCGGCGCTCAATGCTTACGCGAGAGCCTCTCTTTCAAAAATAGACGGCGTTGCCTTCAACAGCGGCGAAAGCGCTTCTCCTTACATATTGAATTTATATGTGCCTACCTTTATGCGCAGCCAAACGGTTATTCAGGAGCTTTCGGCAAATTACGGCATTTATGTAAGCAGCGGTTCCGCGTGCGCGAAGGGCAAAAGGAGCCACGTGCTTACTGCCATGCGCCTTGGCGGCGAAACGGTTGACAAGAGCATAAGAGTGAGCTTTTCAAGATTCAGCACTATGGACGATGTTGACGCTCTGTGCGCCGCTCTTACGGAGATAACAAAAAAATACCCGAGGAACTGATATGAAAGAGATAATACTTGTAAAAAACGGCGAGCTTGTGCTCAAAGGTCTGAACAGAACAACATTTGAGGATATTCTTATAAAGAACATAAAAAAGCATCTTTCACCGTACGGCGATTTTGCTTTTGAAAAGAGCCAGTCCACCGTAATGATAGAACCGCAAAACGACGACGCGGATCTTGACGAAGCGGTGCAGGCGCTAAAAAAGGTGTTCGGCATAGCGGCGTTTTCACGCGCGGCGGTGTGCGAAAAGAATATGACCGATATAATCCGCACAGCAAAGGAATATCTTTTAGACGAGCTTTCGCTGGCAAAAACCTTTAAGGTTGAGGCAAAGAGAAGCGACAAACGCTTTCCGTTTAAATCTCCTGAGATAAGCAGCGAGCTCGGAGGGGAACTTCTCGCGGCGTTTCACAACCTGAAGGTGGACGTTCACAATCCCGAATTAACAGTTACCGTTGAGGTAAGAGACAGGTACGCTTTCATTCGCGGAAACAATATAAAAGGCGCCGGCGGTATGCCCACGGGAACGAGCGGCAGGGCGGCAGTGCTGATAAGCGGGGGTATAGATTCCCCCGTGGCGGCGTATATGATGGCAAAGCGCGGGATCGAGCTTGTGGCCGTTCATTTCGCGTCGCCGCCATATACGAGCGAGCTTGCCGAGATGAAGGTGATTGAGCTTTTGAAAAAGGTCGCGGCATACAGCGGCACGGTCACTTCATATATTGTGCGCTTTACGGAAATTCAGGAGGCGATAAGGGATAATTGCCCCGAGGATTATTTTACGCTTGTTATGCGGCGGATTATGATGGAAATAAGCCAAATAATAGCGCAAAAGCAGAATTGCAGCGCGCTGATAACCGGCGAGAGCGTCGGCCAGGTCGCAAGCCAGACGATATACGCCCTTGCCTGCACGGACAGCGCTGTTGATATGCCTGTTTTCCGCCCGTGTATCGGAATGGATAAGGACGAAATAATCGCGGTGGCGCGAAAGATAGACACATTTGAAACCTCAATCCAACCGTATGAGGACTGTTGCACGGTATTTACGCCGAAGCACCCGAAAACAAGGCCGAAAAAAGAGGACGTTATAAATGCTCAGCGGCAGATACCCGAGCTTTCGCGGCTCATTGACGAGGCCGTTTCGGGCGCTAAAAAAATTTTTGTGAGATAGTTTATAGCTGAGGGAAGTTGAACACAATAAGGTTTTTGCATCCCACGGTGAGGAGTTTTTAAGGGTTTTTGCTTTTTTCGCCTATCTTCTTGGTAGGATCCACATCGCGCCGTGTTGAGAAAATTGATTTGTTTTTTACAAAAAAGTGACAAAATACGACAGTAAATATTTCGTAAGAATTACGACTTTTTTCAGCTTTATTACAGATAAATACGCCGTGTTTATTTTCAGCTTAATAAATGGTAAAATATTCTAAGAAAGAGAAAAAAGTCGGTGTATAATTATTAAAAAAGCAATTTACATTTTGCTTGTTTTTCTGCAAATCCTTTGTGTTCCTTTCACCGCATTCGGAATGGATTCCTCTTTTGTGGACGTTTCGGATATGTGGAGCTGGTACGAGGAGCAGAGCGCCGTTCATCTCCCCGAGGAAAAGGTTTTTTCTTATTTCGGCGAATACAGCGGCGCTTACAGCTACTTTTCAGACGTGGAAAACAAGTGCTTTTATCTTCGCATTTATTACAAAGAAAGCAGTTTAACAAGTAAAAATAAAGATGTGTTTGTTGATTTTAATATTAAGAACCCGAGCCGTGAATATCAATTCTCAGTTGATGCCAACGGCTTTTTTAATTATGACGATGATGACAAGAGCGGATTCAAAATACTCACCGATTTCGGCAACGCCTCCGAGCAGGGGCAAATCATATTGATAGGTATTGAATTTTTGAAAAGCGGCGACAAAAAGCTTGATAATATTCTGAGCTTCAGGCTGATTGTAAACGGAAATGTTTACAGCCTGTGCGACGGGATTTATCTGAAATATGCCGAGCCTGTCTCGGAAAGCAAAACCGAAACGAAGCCGACTTCGGAGAAAAGCACTCAATCCGATAAAACAAAAGACACAACCCGCCAAAGCGGCAAGAGTGAAAAAACGACCTCGGAAAAAACAACGAGCCGGCGAAACGGAGCGGAAGATACCACCTCCAAAGTAAGCGGCGCATACGATAACCCCGAGAGCGAAAAAAGCACCGAAGAAAAGACCACCAAATTCAAATACACCGGCCCGGCCGCGACCGCCGGAGAGGGCAAATATACTCCGGAACACACGGCCGGCGAAAACAGCGAAACCGAAAATGCCGATTTCGGCGATTATACATTTGAAAGCGAAACCGAAATCGAATATTTCGAAGGAAAGCAGGCCGAAACAAAACAAGCCGAAATAATTACGGCGCAGGAAAGCGCCGAAGAGAAATTTTCGCCCGTGTCAAAAGCGCTGTTCATATCGGCGGGAATAACGGCGGCGGCAGGATTTGTAATTATAGTATATTTTTCAAAAAAGGCAAATAAAAAATGAGTGAAAAACAAAATCAAAAGCGAAGGTCTGATGATTACACGGCGGGCCACCGAAAAAGAGTGAAAGAAAAATATCTTGAAAAGGGCGCGAACGCTTTTCAAAACGATTATGAATTTCTTGAATTGGCGCTTTTTTATTCAATTCCGCAAAAAGACGTTAAGGGTATCGCCAAAAAACTGATAGATGAATTCGGCTCTTTGGAAAACGTTCTCGAGGCCTCTCCGAGCCAGCTTATGAAAGTGGACGGAGTGGGAGAGCATACCGCCGTGCTGCTGAGTCTGATCCGCGATATAAACAAAAGGGCCGCGAGCACACGAAAAAATTACAGGGAAATAAAAAATTTCGATATGGCACTCGACTATTTCGTAAATATGTTTGAGTTTGAGGAAAACGAAAAATTCGCGGTGCTGTTTTTGGACAATATGAACAAGCCTGTTTTTTCAAAGATTTTGTGCGAAGGAATAGTAAACACCGCGCAAGTGCCGATAAGGCTGATGACAAGATACGCGATAGACAGCAACGCGGCAAATCTTATAATCTCTCACAATCACCCGCACGGAGCCGCCGTTCCTTCCGCCGCCGACGTGGAGGTAACTCTTAATATCAGAAATTTTATGAAAGCGATCGGTGTAAAGCTGATCGACCATATCATAGTGGGTGAAAACGACGTTTTTTCAATGCGCTCAAGTATGGAATACAACACCTTTTTCACCGGCTAACAGAAAAAAATATAACAATGAAAATCCATTTCAATCCAATCTAAATCACCTATATCTTTATATTTCAATATTTATGTGATCAGGCATTCTATCATATTATTGAATTTACTTTTCATGCCGGTCTCTTAATTAATATTTATAAGAAAACACTTTGAGTTTTTGATTATCCGGTGATGTGTCGTCTATATTGAAGCTGTACAAATAATCACCGATAATAATGCAGTTTCCTTGATACATCAAATCAGTATCATTATTTATAAATTCATTTGTTATTACGATTTGATTATTCTTTATTTCAAATGTTACCACACTGTAACAGCGTTTTGTTTCATCTGTAAAATACGCGGGAACAGCATATATATTTTTTTCTTTACTTATGGCGAGGCTGCCCAATGTTGCGGATATATGCGTTTTGTTGAAAGTTTTGCTGTCTAATTGTTTTAAATTCTTATCCAAAAGTATAATCTCTTCTTCCGATTGCTCAACATTTTCTCCAATACTCAATAGATATTCGCCCGCGGAATAAATAACATTTGAATAATTATCGCCTTTTCCTATATCAACGCTGAAGTTTAAATACTTATCGGCTTCTTTTTTTGTGGCATAAGAGATTTTATTGTTTTTGAGGTTTATCTTTATGGCGGAGGTATTGCCGCTTATAAATTTACTATTATCTTCTTCCTCAATATATTCACCGATATACATACAGTCTTTTGTGAAATAAATATTTTCCGAACCGCCTAAAACGGCTTTTAAGTTTGCGGATTGTTTTCCCGTAACAATATCAATGGTGTTAATTACAACATATCGGGCAATTTTTACATCCTCGAAAAAGCTGATATCCTTTGCAGAAGAAAAGGCAGTCTCACCATTTTGTTTTACATAAGGAAGAGAATTTTCACTGCCATTTGGCAGAACATTATAATTTGTTACAATATATAATGTTTTATCGACTATTCGTGATTCGGAATATTTACCGCTTTGCTCAAATTCCGATATCAACGCCGGACTCGTTTTATCGCTTATATCATAAATTTGGGTTACGGTTTTTGAATCGGTTGACGCGTTTACAACTAATCTGTTTTCGTCGGCAAACAAGTCTTCAATACAATAATCATCAGTGATGAAATTGTTTATAACCGAAACAAGCTCTGATTTTTCATCAGCGGTTTTATATATATATACCTTGTTTCGACCGTTGGCATTATTGTGATCATAATACGCATAAAAAATATAGTTATCAACCGATTTGATCGTATCAGGTTCCTCAACACCGTCTTCTTCTATATATTTAACCGATTTGAATTCCCCGCTTCCTCCTTCTGCCTGCGGTGGGATTTTTCTCAATGTTGATATTTTTGAATTAAACTCATCATAATTGCCGAATGAAGCGACCTTGTTAGAATTAAAGATATCGGTGTTTGCTGAAAATACCGCACCTAAAATCAATATAAAGCAAGCCGCCGCGGCCAAAACAGACTTGAAATATCCGTTATTTTGTTTGAATTTTACTGCCCTGTGTTCATCCTTTGATAAGATTTTTTGTTCAATTATCTCTTTATCAAGATTGTGCGGTAATTCAGGCTGAGCCTTTTCAAATTTATGTTTTATAAAATCAAAATCATTATTTTTCATTTTACATACTCCTTTCAAGATAGACAGCGTCTCATCTTAGCAAGGCTTCTGCTAAGTTTTTGTCTGACATTTCCGGATGTAAAGCCGGTTATCTTTGCGATTTCCTTACTGTTGAGTCCGACAACTACGGATAATAAAACTATATTTCTTTCATCTTCATTTAATATTGATAATGCCTGTTTGAGTTCCTCTCGCTCAAACGCAATATCATTATCAAATGAAAGTATATTTTTATAGTTTTCAATATCATCGGTGTTTCGCCGCTTTATTTGTTCCTTTACGGCGCTCATACAGCCATAATATAAGATTTTAAATAGCCATGATGAAAACGCCTCGGGTTTCTTTAGTTTGCTTATTTGCTCGAATGCCGTAAGAATACTGTCCTGCACTATATCCTCCGCATCTTCGCTGTTGCCAAGCTTAAAATAAGCGTAGTTATACATTTTTCTTTTATAATTATCATAAAGAACACAAAAGGATTTTACATCTCCGCCCTTTGCTTTTAAAACTAATTCTTTTTCGTTCATTAGCTGACCTCCTTTGACGCCGTCATAATTATAGTGTAAATGTAACATAAAAGTGTTACAATAGCTTGTAATAAAAAAGGAGCCGAATTTTTTTCGGCTCCTTTTCGGCATTTATCTGCACCAAAGGCAAAAACCGCCGATAATGCTGACGCATATCGGCGGTTTTTAACACGGTCTCATCTATATTATTTTGCCGTCTGATTTTCACTTGAAACGCATTTATCAATGAAATCCGTTACGGTTTTCATAACATCCGGATCTTCCCGAACTATAAGCTCATAGTCTATATCGTACAGCTTTGCTTTTTCGTTTTCGGGTATTCCTTTTTTACCGTAACGCTTTTCGGCTTTCGATATTTCCGCAAAGACACCGCTCAGATATTTTTCCGATTCCTTCGTCTGATAGACGTTATGGGCTTTCCCCTCATAAATTATGCCGGTTATATTTTTCTTTGCCGTAACCGCGGGGACCGAAAGAGGCGAATTTTTCAGCGGCACCGAAGTATCCGAATCGCCCTGCAAAATCAAAACCGGCACTTTTTCGGTTTTCATAAGAGCCGAAGATACCTTGCGCCCTGAGCCTTTTCCTCCCCTGATAACCGAAGCCGCCCACAGAGCGGGACGCAGCCACGGCACGGAAACGCCGATAATTTGCTTTATACTGTCACACAAGGCTCCGACGGAGCTGTTTGGGGGAGAGAGCGCGACAACGCCCGAAATAAATTCTTCGGCAGACGGTGAGATTTGGCAGACGGAGTACGCACCCCACGAATGCCCCGCCAATACGATTTTGAATTGTGAAAGCTCGGGACTTTTGCGGGCAAAATCAAGAGCGGCTCCCACGTCCTTTACCGCCTGATAAAAACCGCGAAGGGATTTTCCGTCCGAAGCCATCGTGCCTGTATTGTCATATGCCAAAACGGCATATCCCGCCTTGGCGACAGTGCGGATATTCGTTGTGTAGCTCAGATGCCCGCCGCCCATTCCGTGCGAAAAAATAACCAGCGCTTTCGGCTTTGACGCGCGGCAGGTGTAAACCGCCCCACGCAGCATACAGCCTTTATCGTTGGGAAATTCAACGGGCGAAGCGTCCAGATCGTCAAAATCTTCGCAGGTAAAATATTTGAGCGACGGATTGCCCTCGCACCTTGCCCCGAACGCGATTTGCAGGCATATGTGAGCAAGCAAAAGCATAAGCAGGGCAACAATTATAAACGCCGCGATAATCCAATACATTTTTAATCAGATAAGCTCCTTTCATATTTTGCCGATGAAACATATCTCAAAATAAGGTGAGAAAGAAAAATCTCTCCCACCTTGATTTTTTAAATCAGAGACGAGACGAGGTCGCCCATCTGCGACGTTGTTACCGTTTGGATGCCCTCTTCAAAAATATCGGGAGTCCTCGCCTTTTTTAGAGCGGCGTCTACCGCCTTTTCGATCGCGTCCGCCGCCTGCGATTCGCCGAAAGAGTAGCGCAGCATCATAGCGCCCGAAAGTATCGTTGCAAGCGGATTTGCCTTTTGCTGCCCCGCAATATCGGGCGCGGAGCCGTGGATAGGCTCGTAAAGCCCGAAAGTGCCCTCCGCGAGTGACGCCGAAGCCAGCATACCTATAGAGCCGCTTATCATAGACGCCTCATCGGAAAGAATATCGCCGAAAATATTTGAGGTTACTATCGTGTCAAACTGACCGGGATTTCTCACAAGCTGCATGGCGCAGTTATCAACATACATATACGACAGCTCGACCTCGGGGTAATCCTTGGCGACTTCCTCGGCTACCTTTCGCCAGAGCCTTGAAGATTCCAGAACGTTCGCCTTATCAACGCAGGTGAGCTTTTTGCCGCGTTTCATCGCGTATTCAAAGCCCGCTTTAACGATGCGTTTTATTTCGGGAACGGTGTAGCGTTCCGTATCGTAAGCGCCGACAACGCCGTTTTCCTCATAAGTTGCCCTGTCGCCGAAATAAATGCCGCCGGTGAGCTCGCGCACTATAAGAATATCAAGCCCGCCGCCGATTATCTCCTCTTTTATGGGAGAGGCGTTTTTAAGCGGCGCGAAGATTTTCGCGGGGCGGAGATTAGCGAAAAGCCCCAGATCCTCGCGTATCGCGAGCAGACCTTTTTCAGGTCGGTTGTTTCCGGGCTGAGTATCCCACTTGGGGCCGCCTACCGCGCCCAAAAGCACCGCGTCCGAAGCCTTGCATGCCGCCGCCGTTTCGGCGGGATACGGCACGCCCGTTTCGTCTATCGCGCATCCGCCCAAAAGCCGATAAATATATTCGATTTCAAAGCCGAATTTTTCACCCGCTCTGTCAAGCACCTTTACGCACTCGTCAACGATTTCGGGGCCTATCCCGTCGCCCTTAAGAACGGTTACCTTATATTTTTTCATATTTATCCTCCAAAGACTGATTTTTTATCGCTTTCATTCTAAGCCTGACATAATCGGCATACCACTTGCCGTCCCTGTAAAGAACGGGGCGGCAGAGTTCCTCGACGCGGGCAATTATTTCGCCTTTTGTCTTTGCGTCTATACCCATAAACGCGCCGCCTCTGAACATATTTATCCAATCAGCGAGTCCGCTTTCGCCCGCCAATTCGGTCGGTCTCTCAAAAAGCGAGGCGTATTTTACCGTGAAGCCGCTTTTTTCGAGCAGCGCTCCGAAAGCGCCTATCGAGCCCGTGTTGGAATTGTGGGAATATTTCAATCCGCGCTCCTTAAAGGCTTCCGAAAGCGCGCTGTGAATTGCCGAAACATTGCTCTTTCCGCCGAATTCAAAAACAAGCTCGCCGCCCGGTTTCAAATTTCGGGCAATATTCTTCACAAGCGCTTTGTGGTCGTCTATCCAGTGAAAAACGGCGTTTGAAAAAATCACATCCGCCTTTTCGTCAAGATGAAAGCCGCAGGCGTCACCCTGAAAAAACTTTATTTGAGGGTGTAGCGCCTTTGCCTTTTTAACCATTTCGGAATCGGCGTCTATGCCGAAAGTCCTGTAACCTCTCGCACAAAGCGCCTCGGTGAGCGCTCCGTTGCCGCAGCCCAAATCCAGAACAAGACTGCCGCCCGGCGCGGTGATAAGCTCCAAAAGCTCCTCGCCGTACTTATGCACAAATTTAAAATTATCCGTGTAGCCGTCGGCGTTCCATTTGATATTCATAAGAAAGTTTTCACTTCTTTCAGCATATGTCGAATATGCCGGGCATCGTATCGTCGCGCATCGTATCCGCCTGATCGCGGTTTACGGCGCACACTATGCCTTTCATTGAGGCGTAGCTGATATTATGGCTTACGCCGATACCGAAAACGTCCTTGCCCTGCGGATTTTTAAGATGAATATAGCTTATCGCCTTTGAATCGCTGCCGACCGAGATAGCGTGCTCGCTGTAATCCACAAATTCGTAATCGGTTATGCCGATCTCTCTTATGGCAGAGAAAAACGCGCCGATGGGGCCGCTGCCCGTGCCCTCTATTTTTACGGGTGCGCCGTCCTTATACTTTATCTCACCGCTGAAATGGACGGTGGTGAGATAATCTTCCTCGTTCTTTTCTTCGTAGACCTTATAGTTGAGAAGCCTGTAAGGGCCGCAAACATTTCTGTATTCCTTTTGGAAGAGATCGAACACCTCCGAGCTCAGAAGCTCCTTTCCCTTGACATCGCAGGCGTGTTTTACGACGGCGCCGAACTCGGCGTGCATCGCCTTCGGCATTTTTATGCCGTATTCATTCGCGAGAACAAACGCCGCGCCACCCTTTCCGCTTTGGGAATTTATGCGGATAACGGGTTCGTATTCCCTGCCCACATCCGCGGGATCTATCGGCAGATAAGGCACCTCCCAATAGTCGGAATGCGTTTCATCCATATAATTTTTGCCCTTGTTGATAGCGTCCTGATGAGAGCCCGAAAAAGCGGTGAACACCAGCTCGCCCGCGTACGGCTGACGCGGCGGCACCTTCATTCTCGTGGTGCGCTCGTAAACCTCTTTAATTTCGTTTATATTGCTGAAATCAAGCTTAGGGTCAACGCCCTGAGTCCACATATTAAGGGCAAGAGTAACCATATCGACGTTGCCCGTGCGCTCGCCGTTGCCGAAAAGGGTGCCCTCCACCCTGTCCGCTCCCGCCATAAGAGCGAGTTCGGTAGCCGCGACGCCCTCGCCTCTGTCGTTATGCGGGTGGAGCGAGATTATGGCGCAGTCGCGGTTTTTAAGATGACGGCAGAAATACTCTATCTGATCCGCATAGCCGTTTGGCGTTGAACATTCAACGGTCGACGGCAGGTTGAGGATTATGGGATTTTCCGGAGTAGGCCGCATAACATTCATTACCTCTTCGCAAATCTTTACGGCGTTATCCATTTCGGTGCCTGTAAACGATTCGGGCGAATATTCATACCTGATATTCATATCGGGATTTTTTTCAAGCTCTTTATCGGTAAGCTCCTTTATGAGCTTCGCGCCGTTTACGGCAATATCTATAACGCCCTGCATATCGGTTCTGAATACCACCTTGCGCTGAAGCGTAGAGGTGGAATTATAGAAATGAACGATCACGTTTTTCGCACCGCGTATAGCCTCAAACGTCTTTTTGATAAGATGCTCGCGAGCCTGAACAAGCACCTGAATCGTAACGTCGTCGGGAATATAGCCGCCGTCTATAAGCGTTCTTAAAATTTCGTACTCGGTTTCGGAGGCGGACGGAAATCCCACCTCGATTTCCTTTACGCCTATTTTCAGCAGAGTGTTGAAAAGCTCTAACTTTTCCTGAAGATTCATAGGATCGACAAGCGCCTGATTGCCGTCTCTCAAATCAACGGAGCACCATATCGGCGCTTTGGTGATCACCTTATCCGGCCACGTTCTGTCCGGAATGTTGATGGGTTTGAACGGGATATACTTTTTGTATCCGCTGAGCATAAAAATTTCTCCTTTCTTTTTTAGGAGCATTAAAAAAACGCCCCTATATGATATAGGGGCGTAGCAAAATACTACACGGTACCACCCTACTTCAGCGGATGCCTCCGCCCTTTAGCATCATACAATGCCTTAACGCTTAACGCCGTTACGCGTCTGCTCCTATTATCGGACACGCCGAACTTTCAAAGCAGCGACTCCACGGAGAGCTATACATTATAATTCCCGTATCGGCTTTCACCTGCCGCCGACTCTCTGCAACTGAAAACTATAATCTTTTTCCGCTTCACAGTCTTTATGGGTACTGTTTTATTCAGTAAATTTATTATAGCATTATTTTTTTGATTGTCAAGCCCCGACTTTAAAGCTGCGAATAGCCGTAGCCGTTGGCGATAGCGTCCACCTGAACGCCCTGCCTGCAAAGCGGGCAGTTTCTTGAATTGTAGACCTCGTATCCGGGCAGATCCTCCTCGGTAAAGATCGAGTTCACCTCTATGCCCCTTATCATATGCGCGGCACTGAAAGCCGCCGATATGCCGACTACCGTGCCGCCGTAGTAACCGACGCTCTCTATCGCCCTTTCAACGGTTCTTCCGCTCGTGATGCAGGACATAAGAATTATCACACGGCAGCCCCTTATCATTCTTTGCAGGTTATCGCGGAAGATGAGATTGCCCTGAGCGTCATATTCCGAGCCGAGGACGAAAAGATTCGGATTCGGATTGGGCGACATCATAGTGGGGCGCGCGAGCTCATGGGCGAGATATGCGCCGAGAGTCTGCGTTTCATAAAGGCAGAGCACCGTATCGGCCTCAATGCCCCTTGTGTTGTAGTATTCGGCAAGCAGCATCGCCGCGTCGGTGGAAACTCCGTGATTGTGCTTTATATCCGAAGTGCCTACATAGTAATTTATATGAGCGTTGGCAGTTATGAAATGCCCGTGTTTTACCCTTATGAACACCCTTTCGTCTCTGGGTGAGGTTATTCTTATAACATTATCCATAAAATCGCCTCTTTATTTAATTTTACAATATGGGAAACGGCTTTTCAACAATGCCGCGTGTAGAAAAGTATTAAACGATTTTAGCAATTTTATACAAACGGCTCTAATCTCCGCAAACCGGTTTACCGACAAAAAGGGGCGCTCGGCTTTTTATCGACGCATAAGGAAGTAAATATGCGGGGGCAAAAGTTATTACGGCTGTTTCATATCGTATTCCCCAAAGCCCGTTTTGACTTCGGTGAGAAAACGCTCCGCAACCGAGGTGAAGGTCTGGTACTTGTTCCAAATGAGAAAGAGCTTTGTTTCAAGTCTCGGCGTCAGCGGGCGGAACACAAGCCCGCTCTCAGGGGCGGTGTTTACAAGCCCGGCAAAGGTGAGTTGATAGCCGAGTCCCTCTTTTACAAAGACCGACGCATTATACGCAAGCCTGAAAGAGCCTTCCAAATGCAGGTCATGGATCCGCTCGCCGCACCATTTTGCAATGTCGTTTTGCCACCCCTGTTCCGAGGAAAACAGCGGCAGCCCCAAAAGGTCGTCAACAGTGACGGCTTTTTTCTTCGCAAGCGGAGCGTCATGCGGCATCACCACGCCCCAAATATCCGCCTCCGGAAACGGAAGATACTCGTATTTTCGGGCGTCTGGCGTATCGCACACGACGGCAAAATCCAAAAGTCCGCGATCCAGCTTTTCGGTGACCTGCTCTGTATCCCCGCTTGTAATGTGATAATTTAAGTCCGGGTAAACGGTTTTCAACTTGCGTATCTCCCTTGCAAGATAGCGAATCTGATATGACTCAGCCAGCCCCAAAAACAGCTCGCCTCCGGTGATATCGTCCAGCGAAAGGAATTCCTTTTCGATTTTGTCCGCCATAGTGACAAGGCTTTCCGCCCGATCACGAAGGAGTATTCCTTCATCGGTCAGGGAAATGCTGAAGCTGTGCCGTTTGAACAGCTTTTTTCCAAGCTCATCCTCCAATGCCCGAAGCGTTTTGGACAGCGTTGGTTGTGTGACATGCAGAATCTCCGCCGCCTTTGTCATATTTTCTTCTCTTGCAATGGCTAAAAAATAGCGAAGAGTGCGAATTTCCATATTGGGCCCTCCTTGATATTCTCAAAAAGAATATCACGATATTCATTATAGCCATTAGCAACGAAGAGGTCAATATGCTATACTGTGAATGTCAGAAAAAACCGTACTCGGAAAGGATGAGATGATGAGCGAACAAACGGAGAGTCTGCTCTCGGGTATGGCAGACGCGGGATGCCGGGCGGAAGAAATATGCAGAGCCGAGCGCATATTGAAAGAGGGCAGCCCGAGCGAGCTTACCAAATTTCTCAAACAATGCCGCTGCGACCTGCTTGAGCAGATGCACGAAAGTCAAAAACGGGTAGACCTTATGGATTATCTGATACGGAAAGCGGAAAAGCTTTCAATGAAATAGCGAAAGGATGGCATACATTATGAAAAAAGAAGAACTGAAACTGACGGCAAAATGGGATAAGACCTTCCCGAAAAGCGAAAAGGTAGACCACAGCAAGGTGACCTTTGTAAACCGTTACGGCATCACGCTGGCGGCGGATTTGTATGTTCCGAAAAATGCGGAGGGCAAGCTATCGGCGATTGCGGTTTGCGGCCCCTTTGGAGCGGTGAAGGAGCAGGCGGCGGGTCTTTATGCTCAGACCATGGCGGAGCGTGGATTTCTGACGATTGCCTTTGACCCCTCGTTTACCGGCGAGAGCGGCGGCAATGTCCGTTATATGGCATCGCCCGATATAAATACCGAGGATTTTATGGCGGCGGTGGATTTCCTGTCGCTGCATGATAAAGTCGATCCGAACCGCATCGGGATCATCGGCATCTGCGGCTGGGGCGGCATGGCACTCAACGCGGCGGCGCTGGACACGAGAGTAAAAGCGACCGTGGCTTCCACAATGTACGATATGACAAGGGTAAACGCCAACGGATATTTTGACAGTGAGAACAGCGAGGAAGCCCGCTATCAGAAAAAGTCGGCTATATGCGCTCAACGGCTTGCGGACTTAAAGGCGGGATATTACGCTCTCGGAGGCGGCGTTGTCGATCCGCTGCCGGATGACGCTCCGTTTTTTGTAAAAGATTATTATGATTACTACAAGACCGAGCGCGGCTATCATCCCCGCAGCCTTAATTCCAACGGCGGCTGGAATGTGATCGGCTGTGAATCCTTTATAAACCAGCCGATTTTAAAATACAGCAATGAAATCCGCAGCGCCGTGCTGATCATGCACGGTGAAAAGGCGCACTCCTGTTATTTTTCAAAGGACGCATACGCCAATATGACCAAGGACAGCAAATACACGGAAAACAAGGAACTGATGATTATCCCAAATGCCGTTCACACCGATCTGTATGACGGCGGCGGGAAGAACGCCATTCCGTTTGATAAGCTGAAATGTTTCTTCACGAAATATTTAAAATAAAAATATATCAAAAGGGCAGAAACGGAGGAATTAAATTGAAACGGCTTATTCCTGTTATTCTCTTGTTGACGCTGCTTTTCTGCTGTGCCGCCTGCGCCGGGAATGCAAAACAAGAAGAAATTTCAAGCGGTGAAAATTCAGCTTTTGAGTCCGATATAAAAAACAACGGTGAGGACTTGAGCGAGATTTTAGTGGCTTATTTCTCGGCTACCGGCACTACTAAGGTACTTGCCGAATATGCCGCCGATATTCTGAATGCCGATATATACGAAATCGTGCCGCAAGATCCCTACACGGATGAGGATTTGGCCTATTACACCGGAGGCCGTGCGGATCAGGAACAGAAAAATCCGTCCGCTCGTCCGGCAATATCCGGCTCGGTAAAGGATATGAGTCAATACGATACCGTTTTGATCGGCTATCCCATTTGGCACAGTCAAGCGCCGAAAATTATCTATACTTTCCTTGAAAGCTACGACTTTTCCGGCAAGACGATCCTTCCGTTCTGCACTTCGCACTCCAGCGGGATCGGTTCCAGCGCAAGCGATCTTCATCCCCTTGCATCGGGAGCGAACTGGCTTGACGGAAAAAGATTTGCCGGCGGCACTTCCAAAGAAGAAATTGAAAGCTGGCTTAATGAAAATAACATAAAACCAAATGAAACGACTGTTGCAGCCGAGATTGGCAAATTTGACTTTGAAAAGAAAACTGTTTTGCTTAACAGCGGTTATGAAATGCCGATTATGGGGCTGGGAACATACAGCCTTTCCGATGAAGAATGCTACAACTCGGTGACGGCTCTGCTTGAATCCGGCGGGCGGCTCATCGACACGGCGTATATGTACGGCAACGAGGCCGCAGTCGGTCGGGCGGTACGGGATTCCGATGTGCCGAGAGAAGATATTTTCGTCATTACGAAAATTTATCCCGGTGAACAGTTTGCCGATCCCGAAAAGGCGATACAGGATGCGCTTGACAAACTGGGCATCGGCTATATCGATATGATGTTGCTTCATTACCCCGGCGAGAACGATGTAAAAGCCTACCTTGCGATGGAAAAATTCGTGGAGGACGGAAAAATCCACTCTATTGGTCTTTCAAATTGGTATGTGGAGGAGCTTGAAGAATTTTTGCCACAGGTGCATATCACCCCGGCGTTGGTGCAAAACGAGATCCACCCGTACTATCAGGAAAACGATGTTATCCCGTATATTCAAAATCTTGGGATCGTCGTGCAGGGATGGTATCCCTTTGGCGGCAGGGGGCATACCTCGGAACTTCTTGGCGACAGCGTGATAGCCGACATTGCCAAAGCACACGGCGTTACCTCGGCGCAGGTGATTCTGCGATGGGATCTGCAAAAGGGTGTTGTTGTCATTCCCGGTTCAATCAATCCCGATCATATTAAGGAAAATCTTGACCTGTTTGGCTTTGAACTCACGGACGCGGAAATCCGGCAAATCAATGGACTTGACAGACACGAAAAGCACGATTGGTACTGATAATAACATTAAATAAAACAAACGAGCCGATGAATTTGCGAGAGACATCACAAATCATCGGCTTTTTTGTCGTCCAAAACACCGGCTATGGCTGAGCGGCAAATAGAGATACGCCAAGTGCCCGTGTTTTTAATTTTATATATCTATTTTTATATACCTATTTTATTATGCTTTTTCCCGTCATTTCCTTAGGCCGGGGCAGACCCATAACCTTTAATATCGTGGGGGCAATATCACACAGTTTACCGCCGCCGCGAACCTCGCAGGGGTAATTTACCACGATAAACGGAACGGGATTTGTGGTGTGCGCCGTGAAAGGCTCGCCGTTTTCGTCAAGCATCTTATCGGCGTTTCCGTGGTCGGCGGTAACAAGAAGCACGCCGCCCGTTTCAAGCACCGCCTCGGTGAGCGTGCCCACGCATTCGTCAACCGTTTCAACGGCTTTTACCGCCGCGGGAATTATTCCCGTGTGGCCCACCATATCGCAGTTCGCGAAATTGACGATTATAACGTCATACTTTCCGCTTCTCACGGCGGCGTTGAGCTTTTCGGAAACGCCGTAGGCGCTCATTTCGGGCATAAGGTCAAAGGTGGATATCTTCGGGGAATCAACAAGTATCCTGTCTTCCCCCTCGTACTGCTTTTCCTCGCCGCCGTTAAAGAAGAACGTGACATGCGCGTATTTTTGGGTTTCGGCTATACGAAGCTGCGTTTTGCCGAGTGACGAAAGATATTCGCCGAGGGTGTTTGTAAGCGCTTCGGGGCCGAAAGCGACATCGACGTTCGGCATTTCCGCGTCATACTGAGTCATACAAACGTAATTCAGCTTGAAAAAGCCGTATCTTCTCTCAAAGCCGCTGAAATCGGGATCCACGAACGCCCTTGTTATTTCCCTCGCGCGGTCGGGGCGGAAATTGAAGAAAATAACGCTGTCGTTTTCCTTTACTCTGCCGCCCTCCCCGATAACGGTGGGAAGCACAAATTCATCGGTGAGATGTTTTCCGTCCTCGTCTATCGTTTCATACGAAGCTCTCACCGCAGCAACGGCGTCGTTTGCGTGTATGCCCTCGCCGTAAACTATTGCGGCGTAGGCTTTTTCAACTCTGTCCCATATATTATCACGATCCATAGCGTAAAATCTGCCCATAACGGATGCGATTTTTCCGACACCGATTTCCTTGAGCTTTGCCTCAAGCTCGGCAAGATATTCGTCCGCCGACGCGGGCGGAACGTCGCGCCCGTCGAGCAGAGCGTGAATGTAAACGTTCTTTACACCGCTTTTCTTAGCCATTTCTACAAGGCCGTAAAGGTGATCGGTATGGCTGTGGACTCCGCCGGGGGAGACAAGACCGATAAGGTGAAGCGCGCTGTTTTCGGCATTTTTCATCGCTTTACACAGAGCGGTATTTTCAAAAGCCTCGCCGTCCTCAAAGGCTTTCGTAATGCGGGTGAGCGGCTGATAAACCACTCTGCCCGCGCCTATGTTGGTGTGGCCGACCTCGCTGTTGCCCATCTGCCCGTTCGGCAGACCGACATCCATACCCGACGCGCCTATCTGAGTCATAGGGCATTCCGCCATAAGCCTGTCAAGATTGGGAGTTTTCGCCATCGCGATGGCGTTGCCGTGCTCGGACGGGTTTATGCCGAAGCCGTCCATTATACATAAAACTACGCTTTTTTTCATAATTATTCTTTCCTCCAAAACAAAGCCCTCCTGCGCGGGGCAAGAGGGCGAACATTAAAATATTATCTGCTTGCCGCCTTTACGATAACGGAAAAATCCTGCGCTTTAAGCGACGCTCCGCCGATAAGACCGCCGTCAACATTCTCTTTAGAGAGAAGCTCCTCGGCGTTTTTGGCGTTCATCGAGCCGCCGTACTGAACAACGAACGCGTCGGCCGCATCCTTGCCGTAAAGCTCGGCGATAACCTCGCGGATATAGCCGTTCACCTCGTCGGCCTGATCGGCGGTGGCGGTTTTGCCCGTGCCGATCGCCCAAACGGGCTCATAGGCGATAATTACGTTTTTGAGTTCCTCTTCCGTTACGCCCTGAAGCGCGATTTTCGTCTGGAGGCCGACTACCTCGAAGGTTACGCCCTGCTCTCTTTCACGAAGTACTTCGCCGACGCAGAGAATCACCTTGAGGCCGTTGTCAAGAGCCGCGCGAACGCGCTTGTTAACGGTTTCGTTTGTCTCGCCGAAATACTGGCGGCGCTCGGAATGGCCTATAATAACATACGGCACGCCCATTTCTTTGAGCATCGGCGCTGAGATCTCGGCGGTGAAAGCGCCGCTTTCAGCCCAGTGGCAGTTTTGAGCGCCGATTTTTATGTTTGAGCCCTCTGCCGCGTCCATTGCCGCCTGCAAATCAACAAACGGCGCGCAGATAACAACGTCGCAGTCCGCATCCGCAACAAGGGTTTTCATTTCGTTTATCAAAGCGGTGGTCTGAGCAGGAGTATTGTTCATCTTCCAGTTGCCCGCGATGACCGCCTTACGAAGCTTTTTGTTCATTGCTATACCTCTTTTCGCTGTTACTCAGTCTTTATCGTTAAGAGCGGCGATACCGGGAAGCTCCTTGCCCTCAAGAAATTCGAGGGATGCGCCGCCGCCCGTTGAAATATGGCTCATCTTATCGCTGAAGCCAAGCTTTGTTACGGCCGCAACGGAATCACCGCCGCCAACAATGGAGATAGCGCCCGATTCCGCAACGGCATTAGCGACTGCGATCGTGCCGCCCGCGAAATTATCCCATTCGGAAACGCCCATCGGTCCGTTCCAGATAACGGTGCCCGCGCCCTTGATGGCGTCGGTGAACAATTTCTGCGTTCTGGGGCCGATATCAAGCCCCATCCAGCCGTCGGGTATATTGTCGCTGTCAACGATCATTGATTCCGTGTTTTCATCGTATTCCCTGCCGAGCTTGTTGTCAACGGGAATAAGGAATTTAACGCCCTTTGCCTTGGCGTCATTCATCATTTTGGCGGCGTTTTCAACCTGCTCCTCCTCAAGGAGAGAAGTGCCTATTGTGTAGCCGAGCGATTTCATAAAGGTGTATGCCATACCGCCGCCGATTATCAGCGTGTCACACTTATCGAGAAGATTCGTGATAACGCCTATCTTGTCCGAAACCTTGGCTCCGCCCAAAATAGCGACGAGAGGACGCTTGGGATTCGCGAGCGCTCCGCCCATAAATTCTATCTCTTTCTGAATCAGATAGCCGCAAACGGCGGGGAGATACGCGGCAACGCCCGTTGTTGAGCAGTGGGCTCTGTGCGCGGTGCCGAAAGCGTCGTTTACAAAAATATCGGCAAGGGAAGCAAGCTCTTTTGAGAAGTTTTCCTCGTTTTTCGTCTCTTCTTTTCTGTAGCGCACGTTTTCAAGCAGCATAACGTCGCCGTCGTTTAACGCGGCAGCCATAGCCTTCGCGTTTTCACCGACAACCTCGGCGTCCTCGGCAAGCTTTACCTCTTTTTCAAGATATTCCGAAAGCCTCTTCGCCACGGGGGCAAGGCTGAATTCGGGCTTGTATTCCCCCTTCGGTCTTCCGAGATGAGAGCAAAGTATGACCTTCGCGCCGTGACCGATAAGATATTTTATCGTCGGAAGCGCGGCGACTATTCTCTTGTCGTTTGTTATCTCTCCGTCCTTGAGCGGAACGTTGAAATCGCAGCGGACAAGAACCTTTTTGCCGTTGACCTCGATATCCTCGACAGTCTTTTTATTCAATGCGTTCATTGTGATACCTCTCTTAAATAATTTTATAATTACTTTTTAATATTATAGTGTATATGTAATTCAAAATCAATACATATTTTTCCACATAGTTAAGCGCAATATTCGTTAATATTTTGTCAAAGTTAATTAAAATCAACGGCGTTTGTGACCTTGACGTGCCATATAACGAGCCGAGGTCTTTACTTTGGTTTTGAGGGCCGGATTCACTTATTATAAGAACCTCCCAGCGCTTTAACCAGCTTGCCTCTGAAAGTTTTATAGAAAGCGCCGCGTCGTTTTTCCTCTTCTTTCCTTACTTTTTCGGCCTCATTTCTTGCCTTCTCGTCCATGGCCTCTTTTTCTTCATATTCCCTGCATTTTGAAATATAATAATTCAGTTCGCCGAGCCGCTCTTTATCCTTACAGTCTCGGTAACATTTATCGGTAAACGCCTTTTCTTTTTGATTTTTCAAATCAAGCCTGAACCTTTCCCGCGCGGCTCTCAGCTCCGACGCTGCTGCCACCGAAAAGCAGTATTCAAAAGCGTCGTTTATATCAAGGCTCATTATAAACTTTTCCATATCTTCGGGCGAGGCGGCCGAGGCGCTGTCCGCTCCCAAATATAATGTTCTTTTAAGCTGAACGAGCAGAGCGGCGTAAAAATCCCCGTCGCTGTCAAATCTGTTTTGCTCGGCAAGTTTTTTTACGCATTTTATAACATTGAAAAATCCGTATGAGCTTTGCAGACCTGTTATTCCCGTCATTACGGAGTTGCGGCGTATTCTTCTATTATAAAGGTTTATATTGTCGTAACGCACGCGGTCTGCGAAGAAAAGGCACTGTACCGTAAAGGGATTATCCTCATAAAATATACCCTCCACAAATTTTATCCCGTTTTCACCGAGCAGATCCCTGCGTACAATCTGCAGGCAGGCCGACGGCTTAAAATCGGCGTTTTTGCTCATTTTAACAAAAAACTCGCGCCCTGTCATAACTCCGTCGTAAACTGCATTTCTTTCATAATTGCCTATATTCGAGGCGCTCTCTGCGTCAACACCGTCCAAAAACGAACGGGCGCAGAAGAAAAGCTGATCAAGACGGTTTGCCTTTGCCTCGCAATAAAGATATTCTATGGCTTGCGGCTCAAGATAATCGTCGCTGTCCACAAAAAGGAGATATTCGCCCGACGCTGCTTCGATACCGGCATTTCTCGCGGAGGAAAGGCCGCCGTTTTCCTTTGATTTCGCGTTTATTCTTTTATCTTTTTTCGCGTATTCCGCGATAATTTCGGCTGTTTTATCCGTTGAACCGTCGTTTATAACAATTATTTCAATATCTTTCAGAGAATTGTTTAAAACAGAATCAATACATTCCCCAATATATTCTTCAACGTTATAAGCGGGAATTATAACGGATACTTTGATTTTTTCGTTATCCTCGGGCAGAGCGGGGCGTTTCCAATCCGATATGCTGATTTTTTCACAACGCTTTTCATTCTGTTTTTTGATTTTCTTGTTCCAAATCTCCTCGGGATCTTTTTCTAAAAGTTCAATCAGCCTGTCATAATTCTTTATTCCCTTTGAAAAGTATTTTCTTGAATGGCCAAGTATTCCGAGCTTGTAAAATCCGCAATCCCTGAGCATAAGAGCGCGCGCGGAAAACGATTCAAAATCGGCGCTGCGATCGAGAGCGTCAAAGCACACACAAAGAGCCATATCGGCAAAGCCCTTTTCAAAATTACCGAAAACGCGCCTTTTCAAAAGCGTTTCCTTTAAAGAATAAAGAGCGGTATAAAAATCAAGCGGATTTCCGCAGCTTTCACGGCGGCACACCGAAACCGAACCTATGGGATCACCGTTTACCAAAGTGATTGAATCGGCGCGGGCGGCAGCATCATATACGAAAAGAAAATCACCGCAGCTTTCAAGAGAAGTAAAGGCAGAACCGTTTTTCGCAAGAAATTCTCTTTTAAACAATTTATCATAAAGAAAAGGCGAGACGGAAGTAAAAATAAGACCGCCTGCGTCCGCGGCGGAAAAAGGAGTTTTTTTCGGCAACGCGGAAATATCAAATCCGTTATCCGTGTTGCGAACGCCGCCGCAAATGCAAATATCGGCGTTATCCTCTTTGCTTTTTTTATACATAGAGGCAACAACACCGCCGTCCGCGCGAAAATCCGGGTTAAAGAAAAAAACATATTCTCCGTTAGCCCGCGTCAAAGCGGCGTTTCCGAGAGCCCCGAGGCCGCGGCTTTCTTCTGTTACGATTTTTATTCTTGAATCATTTTTCGCGTATTCAGCAAGTGATTCGATAACCGATTCGTCATCGGCGCAAACGGCGCATATTATTTCAATCTCCCCGTCCGCGAAACCGATTTTCGCAAAGCTCTCAACACAAGGCACGATGTTGCTGTCTCCACTCAAAACGGGTAATATCGCAGAAACTTTTATCATTTTAACATCCCCAAATCCGCGTTTGCAGTATTCAAGATACTGTAAAACGCGGTAAATATATATTTAATTGTAATATTATAACCGTTGCCTGTCAAACAATATATTTTTAAATCTGTTAAAATATTACAAAAGGTTAAATTTGATTGACAAAATAGTTTCATTTGTGATAGAGTGTTTTATGAGCACACAATACAACAGGAGTGATCTTACATATGAAAAAAAGAATTTTGAGTTTTCTTCTTTCAATTATTACGATCCTTTCCGCAATCGCGCCCACCGCTTTTGCGGCATATGCGGCGGATTTTGAAACCCAGATGCGAAACGCGGGCTATCCCGAATCATATATTCCCGCGCTTATTGCTCTTCACGAGCAGCACCCGAACTGGAGCTTCAAGCCTCTTATGACAAACGAGAACTTCAGCACCGCTGTTGACAATGAGCGCAAGCCCCACAATCAGCAGCTTATACAAAAATGGTCGGGAAATGACGGTAAGGGCTACTACTGCACATGCGAAAACGATTACAAAAACGGAAATTATGTGCCGCGCGAGGGCTCGGACTGGATCTCCGCGTCCAAAACAGCGGTTGAATACTATATGGATCCGAGGAATTTCCTCAACGAGCAGTATATTTTCCAGTTTTTATCTAACGAATACAATTCCTCTCACACCCAGTCCGGCGTTGAGGCTATACTCAAGGGTACATGGATGTATGATTCTATCATCACCTATAAGGATGCCGGCGGCAAGACCGTTACATACAAGGATTCAAACGGCAACACCGTAAAATACTCAAAAGCAATAATGAACGCCGCAAAAGACAGCGGGCTTTCCGCTTACTACATTGCGTCCAAAATAAAGCAGGAGGTCGGCGGAGCGAACCCGACCGCCGGCGGCGCCAGAGGGACCGGCAACAGCGACGGAAATTACAAAGGAATTTATAATTATTATAATATCAACGCAACTACCGGCTACTCCGCCGGCCTGAAGTGGGCTGCCGCAACGCCTTCAAAAAAATGGCTTTCATACGGCGGATGCAATATGAGAAAAGAGCCGTCCAAAAACAGCGATATACTTATTTATTTGGAAGACGGCACGGAACTGACCTATATCGATACGACCGCTACACAATCGGACGGCTACAAGTGGGTTCATGTTTCCGCCACCGTCAAAGGCAAGACTTACACAGGATATATCCGCGAGGACCTTGTAGTCAAGCCCTATAACAGACCGTGGACAAATCCGTATCTTTCAATTTACAACGGTGCACAGTGGATCGCAGATAACTATAAAACGCAGAACACGGGCTACCTTCAGAAATTCAACGTAAACCCCGCTTCCTCCAACAGGCACGAGCATGAATATATGGCAAATGTTCAGGGCGCCGCTTCTGAGGGAAACAGCGTATATAAGGCATATAAAAACAACGGAATGCTTGACGAAAATTTGACTTTCCTTATCCCCGTTTATATGAATATGCCCGTTGGAAATCTTAAAATACCGGAAGGCATATCCCTGAGCAACGGAACCGCCGGCGTTAAGGTGAGCTGGAAGAGCGTGAGCGGAGCCGAGCAATACACCGTATTCCGCAAAACCGCAAGCACGGGCTGGACTCCTTTGGGAAATACGCTGCACACAAATTACACCGACAAAACGGCTAAAAGCAACGTAAAATATTATTATTCCGTTTGCTGCACCTCGGCCGACGGCAAATCCTACACCAGCGGATACGACAGCACGGGCAAGAGTATAACCTTCATCGCCGCGCCGGTTATTTCATCAATTTCGGGTAATAACAGCGGAACGGAAATCAAGTGGAACAAGCCCGCCGGAGCCGTAAAATTTAAAGTTTACAGAAAAACAGGCAGCAGCGGCTGGAAAGCGCTCGGCACAACGACCTCGACAAGCTTTATCGATAAAACCGCGGCAAAGGGCACCAAATACGGCTACACCGTTCGCTGCATAAGCAAGGACGGCAAAAGCTTCACAAGCGGATATTATACCGACAAAAGCTTTAAACTTGTCGCCGCTCCCAAAATAACCTCGATATCCCACAATGTCGACAGCATTAGTATAAAATGGGACAACGCATCGGGCTCCAAGAATTTCAAAGTTTACCGCAAGACCCCCTCTACGGGCTGGAAGGCCATTAAGAATGTTTCCGCGACCTCCTACACCGATACTTCGGTAAGCAGCGGCACCACTTACACTTACACCGTTCGCTGCCTCACGGACGACGGCAAAGTTCTTACCAGCGGATATGACACCGCCGGGAAGAGCATAACATATGTCACCGCGCCGGTTATTTCATCAATTTCGGGTAATAACAGCGGAACGGAAATCAAGTGGAACAAGCCCGCCGGAGCCGTAAAATTTAAAGTTTACAGAAAAACAGGCAGCAGCGGCTGGAAAGCGCTCGGCACAACGACCTCGACAAGCTTTATCGATAAAACCGC
Organism: uncultured Clostridia bacterium; assembly: GCA_947623505.1. GTDB lineage: Bacteria > Bacillota > Clostridia > Oscillospirales > Acutalibacteraceae > Eubacterium_R. The sequence goes on from CANQGT010000002.1 coordinate 27,245, forward strand.
GGCAAAGGGCACCAAATACGGCTACACCGTTCGCTGCATAAGCAAGGACGGCAAAAGCTTCACAAGCGGATATTATACCGACAAAAGCTTTAAACTTGTCGCCGCTCCCAAAATAACCTCGATATCCCACAATGTCGACAGCATTAGTATAAAATGGGACAACGCATCGGGCTCCAAGAATTTCAAAGTTTACCGCAAGACCCCCTCTACGGGCTGGAAGGCCATTAAGAATGTTTCCGCGACCTCCTACACCGATACTTCGGTAAGCAGCGGCACCACTTACACTTACACCGTTCGCTGCCTCACGGACGACGGCAAAGTTCTTACCAGCGGATATGACACCGCCGGGAAGAGCATAACATATGTCACCGCGCCGGTTATTTCATCAATTTCGGGTAATAACAGCGGAACGGAAATCAAGTGGAACAAGCCCGCCGGAGCCGTAAAATTTAAAGTTTACAGAAAAACAGGCAGCAGCGGCTGGAAAGCGCTCGGCACAACGACCTCGACAAGCTTTATCGATAAAACCGCGGCAAAGGGCACCAAATACGGCTACACCGTTCGCTGCATAAGCAAGGACGGCAAAAGCTTCACAAGCGGATATTATACCGACAAAAGCTTTAAACTTGTCGCCGCTCCCAAAATAACCTCGATATCCCACAATGTCGACAGCATTAGTATAAAATGGGACAACGCATCGGGCTCCAAGAATTTCAAAGTTTACCGCAAGACCCCCTCTACGGGCTGGAAGGCCATTAAGAATGTTTCCGCGACCTCCTACACCGATACTTCGGTAAGCAGCGGCACCACTTACACTTACACCGTTCGCTGCCTCACGGACGACGGCAAAGTCCTTACCAGCGGATACGATACCGCAGGGAAGAGTATAAAATATGTCACTCCTCCCGTCATTAACTCTGTAAAGGCCGAAAATGAAGGCATAGAAATAGTATGGAACAAGGTAAACGGCGCGGAAAAATACAAAATATACCGAAAAACCGAAAACAGCGGCTGGACTTCAATAGGGCTTACATCATATACTTATTTCACCGATAAACAGATTACAAAAGGCACAAACTATATCTATACCGTTCGGTGCGCCGATAAAAACGGCACATATATAAGCGATTATGACCATGTTGGAAAAAGCGCTGTGGCGTTATCGTCACCATCGCTGAAAAATGATATGGTGCAGGTGGCTGAAAAAGAAGTTGGGAAAAACAAGGGAGGCAAAAAATTCTGGTCCTGGGCCGGTTATTCGAGCAGAGTGCCGTGGTGCAATCTATTTGTTGCATGGTGCGCCGATCAGTTAGGTTATTATCCGAGCAAAGTGCCTCTTTATCAAAAGCCAAAAGATACGGCAAAATGGTATCAGAAAAAAGGTCTTTTTAAGAATACAAGTTATATCCCGAAGGCCGGCGACCTTATAATATTTGACAACACATGGGGAGACGGCAGCCCCACACACATCGGAATTGTTGAAAAATATCAAGACGGCAGAGTTTACTGCATAGAAGGTAATAACGGGGATGATGTTAAAAGGAAAAACTATCTCCGCAATGATCGGGAAATTTACGGCTACGCCACTCCCGATTACGGTCACAACTGATAAAAATTTTTCGGCAAAAAAATAACGGCCTCTTACGAGGACGTCTCAAACCGCCGATAAAGAAACGCCGAAATAAAACGGAAATAATAATATTTAACCGCTTATTTATCAATGATTTTTATTTGAAAAAGCCGCTTGAACATCTGATTCAAGCGGCTTTCGGCTTTTTTGCCCGTAAATTTTTTGACGTTTATTTAAGATTTGCCCTGAAAAATTCTTCTATTTTGCCAAAGGGAATAATATCCGTTTTATCGTAAAGATCCGTATGAACCGCGCCCGGTATTATCATAAGCTCCTTGTTATCGGTATATTTGCTGCCCTTTATCATATCGGCGTAAGCGTCTTTTCCGAAATAGCAGGAATGCGCGTTTTCACCGTGAACGATCAGGACGGCGCTTCTTATTTCGTTGCTGTACCGCATTATCGGCTGATTTATAAAGGACATACAGCCTATTTTGTTCCAGCCTCCGTTTGAATTGAGCGAACGCTCGTGATATCCGCGCGGAGTTTTGTAGTAATCGTAATAATCCTTAACGAAAAACGGCGCGTCTTCGGGCAAAGGATCGACAACTCCCCCTCCGAGCTCATAGCTTTTGTTTTTGAAATCGGCCGTTCGCTGCCTGTTCAGCACGGTTTTGGCGGCGAATCGCTCCTCTTCGCTGTCCGCGGCGTCAAAATACCCCTTCGCGTTCACCCTTGCCATATCGTACATTGTTGAGGCAACGGTGGCCTTTATCCTTGTGTCGAGCGCGGCGGCGTTGATTGCCATTCCTCCCCAGCCGCATATGCCGATAATTCCTATCCTGTCGGGATCAACGCATTCCTGAACGCTCAGAAAATCCACAGCCGCCTGAAAATCCTCGGTGTTTATATCCGGCGACGCCATATATCTCGGTTCACCGCCGCTTTCTCCCGTAAACGAAGGATCGAACGCTACGGTAAAGAAACCGCGCCGCGCCATAATGTTGGCATACAGCCCGGAGGCCTGCTCCTTAACTGCGCCGAACGGCCCGCAAACGGCAATGGCGGGCAGCTTTTCCTCGGCGTTTTTCGGCTTATACACATCTGCGGCCAGCGTTATGCCGTACCTGTTAGGAAACACGGCCTTGTAATGCTCAACACCCTCGGCAAGACTGAACGTTTTATCCCATTTTTCAGTGAGCTTTATATCCATAATTATTACCTCCATTTTATTTTTACGAATTTTTCGTATATATAATATCACGAAAAGAAATATTTGCAAAATACTTATAAAATATTGTTAGTTATTCTCAAACGGAATAACCCGGCAGATGGCTTCCATTGGGTAATTGTACTGCCTTCCCGCAAAACATTAAACTTTATATTTGAACCGTGATACCAAATTCCGTCATCTTTGATTTCTATTATCATATTTGCTTTCTCTGTTTCATTTTGTTAAAACTTAATTCCGCTCTGATTTCAGAAAACGCCGGCAGACTCGCCCAAAACGTCGATACCGCTTGTGTCAACGTCTTTCGGAACGTTTTTATTGTAAACATAACCGCCGAGATTGACGGGCATAAGGAGTACGCGCAGTCTCGTAAGACTGTCCGCAAGGCGGGAGCCCTTCGGCTCAACATCGCAGATACTGCGCACCGAGAGGCCGGAAACGTACTTTTCGACGTTTGTGCCTTCGGGCAGTTCCTGAGTTATGACGACCTCCCTTTGAGGCAAAAGGTCAAAATAATTGTCGCTGAAAGGAAGCGTGTTTTCGTCCGACTCCACGCGGACAAGGCGCATAAACGCATTGCTTTTTAAAAAGATATGGGCGGTATTTCCCTTTATTTCCGCGCGCATCGAGCATTTTGCCTTAGGCAGATGAAGGTCTTTTTCGGATTTCGGCAGATATGTTTTTTCGTTTACCGCCGCGCCGTTTTTCAAGAGCCTCGCTTCAAGCACATATTCTTTTGCTTTTATATCGGCTCTGTCTACCGTGTAAACAATTTGCGAGGACAGCGGTTTTGCCGTTACCGTTTTGCTCTCTTTCGCGTATTGAGCGCCGTCAAAGCCGTAAATCCCGTATTCTATCTCATACTCGCCGCCGTTGAGCGTATCGTTCAGGAGGAATATTTTTATATCTTCTTTATCATCCTGTATCGAAACGCTGACGGGGGCGTTAAAATGGCGTGAGGCATACTGAAGCGCCTTGTAATTGCCGTAATAATCCATTCCCGCCCAACTGCACACCGGCCAGCAGTCGTTCATCTGCCAGTATATCGCTCCGTTGCATCTGCCTTTGTTTCTGCGCCAGTGCTCCGTTGCGTCCTTTATACATTCCTGCTGGCTTATCTGCGAGAGGTAGATATAATCCTCAAAATTTTTCGGGAGCCTGAACCGCGACGCGATATAGTATATCATCTTCATATTTCCGCTCAGGCATTTCTGGTGTGACAAAAATACCTTTGAATTGAGCGAATAATCCTTAGGTTCGGCAAATCTGCGCACGGTTTTTATATCCGGCAGGCTTTCAAAACCGAATTCGCTGCAAAACCGCGTAAGGCGCTTTCTGTAATATTTCATAGGCTGCAGGCCGTGCCATACCGCCCAAAGGTGGGTGTCGCCCACATTGTCTCTGTCGTGCCCTTTCATATGGCCTACTCCGCAGGGCGTGCCCGGGATATAAGGTGTTACGCCGTCAAATTTACGCAGGGTTTTCGGCAGAATACCGTAAAAGAATTTTTCCGTCCATTCAATATAGTTTTTGCTGAGCAGCCAGCCCGTGCTCATTGCCTCTATCTCGTTGTTGCCGCTCCATACGGCAAGGCAGGCGTGGTGACGCAGACGCTTTACGTTGTATTCAACCTCTTTTTTGACGTTTTCGGTGAACGCCTCGTCGAAAAACGGGTACGCCTGGCAGGCGAACTGAAAATCCTGCCACAAAAGAATGCCGTATCTGTCGCAGAGCTCATACATAAGATCGCTTTCGTAATAGCCGCCGCCCCAAATCCTGAGTATATTCATATTTGAAAACAGCGCCGCTTTCAAATCGTATTCAAGACGCTCCCGCGTATATCTGTTAATGAAACTGTCGGCGGGTATCCAGTTTGCGCCTTTGGCGAAAATCGGAACGCCGTTCAGAATAAAACGGAAATTAAAACCCCATTTGTCCTTGCTTCTGTCAAGCTCAATCGTTCTTAGCCCTATTTGCTTAGAGACTTCGTCCGTCACCTCGCCGCTTGAGTTTTTCAGTCCAAAAGAGACTGTGTAAAGAGGCTGATTTTCAACGGGATTGAGCTCGTGAGTCCACCAAAGCTTCGGATCGCTCACGGTTATTCTGCGCGAAATGCTTTCGCTGACGCCGCATTCAAATTTTTCGATTTCAGCGCCGTCGGGATCAAGAACCGTAAGAATCGCGCGGCATTCGGAACCGCTCAGAATTTTTAAAGACGCGGAAAAATCGAGAAGCACACAGCCGTCCGAATGCGTTTGCGTTATCAGAACATCGTCGATATACGCGCCGCTCTGCGCGATTATACCTATATCGCGGCTTATGCCGCTCGGAGGGAGTACGGGCCCCCAGTCCCAGCCGAAATGGCTCTGCGGCTTGCGTATATGCGGAATGCCGTTTTGCCCGTTGCTGTTGGGCGGGCACTTTTCTTTCGCGTATTTTTTTTCAACATAGCGAACGGGCGAGTAAAACAGCACGCGAATATCGTTTTCTCCCTCGCGGGCATATTTTTTTATATCCCATTCATAACGCCTGTGGCAGTTTTCGGCGCTGCCCAAAAGCTCGCCGTTTATGTATATATCGCAGACGGTGTCAAGCATATCGCAGAAAAGCACAAGCCGATCGCATTCTGTCATATCCCTGCTCAGTGAAAAATTCCTGCGGTATTCCCAATCCTCCAAAGCAACCCAATAAGCGTCCTTTTCATTGAGCCCGTAAAACGGATCTTTCAGCTTGTTTTGGCGCATAAGATCAAGGTAATTACAGCCCGGCACCTGCGCGGGCAGCCATTCGCCCTTGCCGCTTTGCCGAAACTGCCAGTCGCCGTTCAGTGATAATTTCATAATTTTCCTCTCCGTTAAAAAGTTTTACGGTTTAATTATAATAAATAAAACGCCGACACGCAACAGGAATTGTAAAAGCGGCTGATTTCAGCGGCGCTTACATTGTTACCCCGTTTTTGAAAACGGCTATTTCGCGTTGAGAGTTAATCTCGTTTTTCGTTTTCTTTCCGTTTGCCGTTTCGATAACGAGTGAAAGGAGCTCATCGCTCAGAGCGCCTATCGGCGTGCCGTTTATCAATCTGCCGGCGTCGAAATCAATCCAGCTTCTCTTTTTGTTGAAAAGCGCGGTGTTTGAGGATATTTTTAACGTGGGGACGGGCGCTCCGAGCGGAGTGCCTCTGCCCGTGGTGAAAATTATCATATGCGCTCCGGCGCAGGTCAAAGCCGTTGTTGAAACTATATCGTTCCCCGGCCCGGCGAGAAGATTGAGCCCCTTTTTAACGCAGCGGCCGCCGTAATCCAGCACGTCGGTTATAACACCGCCGCCGCCCTTTTGCACGCAGCCGAGAGATTTTTCCTCCAAAGTGGTTATGCCTCCCGCGTGATTCCCGGGAGACGGGTTTTCATAGCATTCGGCGTTGTTTAAAGCAAAATATTCTTTGAAATCCTCTATCATTTTTACCTGCTTATCAAAAATCTCCCTGCTCTCGCTTCGGGACATAAGGATATGCTCCGCGCCGAACATTTCGGGCGTTTCGGTAAGCAGAGAGGCCGCGCCCGCGCCTGTAAGAATATCATTTACCCTGCCGCAGATAACGTTTGCCGTAATCCCCGAAAACGCGTCCGAACCGCCGCATTTAAAACCGACCGTAAGGTTTTCTATGCCGACTTTTTCTCTTCTGCGGTTTTTAATATTGCCGTAAAGCTCGGATAAAAGCAGAGCGCCCTGCGCCAACTCGTCCTCGGTATCCTGAGCCACAAGAAATTTAACGCGGTTTTCATCGATTTTTCCGAGATATTTTTTAAGTGAGGAAATATTTGTGTTTTCGCAGCCGAGTGATACCACGAGCACGCCGCCGGCGTTCGGGTGATTTATCAGCGCGGCGAGTATTTTTCTTGTGTTTTCCTGATCTTCGTTCATTTGACTGCACCCGTACGGGTGGGTGTAGGCGAAAACTCCGTCGCAGCCATCTCCTATAATACTGCGGCCTATCTCTTCAAGCCGGAGCGCCGTTTTGTTTACACAGCCCACGGTGGGGATTATCCAAATCTCGTTTCTTATACCGATTGCGCCGTTTTCCCATCGATACGCGTTTACCGTGAGATCCGTTTTTTTGGGGCGGTATGGTACGCCGCCCGAAAAGCGGTATTCTTTCTTTTCGTCAAGGTCGGTTTTCAGGTTGTGTGTGTGAACGTAACTTCCCGCAGGCGTGTTTTCCGTGATATGGCCGATGGGAGAGCCGTATTTTATAATCTTTTCCCCTGCTTTAAGGCTTTTTAGCAGTATTTTGTGCCCGACCGGAATATCTTCAAGCGCCGTAACGCCGTTTTCCGAATATCCGGCTTTTATTTCGCAAAGCGCCACAGCGACATTGTCTCCCGCGTCTGTTTTAAGCAGTCTGTTCATATAAAACCTCTTTCACGGCGTTCGTTATGCCGTTTTCTTTTATTTCGCAAAGGCGTTTTTCAACTTCTTCGCAAAAGCCGCAGATTTTCGTAAGATCTGTTTCCCAAAGCGTTTCGGAACTCATTATTTCCTTAACGCTCGGCTTTTTCGCGAAAAACGCGAGCGTTTCCTCACTGTCCTTTATCTCGTATTTTCTTTCGGGCAGACTCAGATAAAACGCGATAAGCGCCGCCAAAGAAAAGGTGAGTATCTTTGGCAAAACGCCGAATTTTCCGTAATAATCGGTTATCGTGCCAAGGCAGCGCTCTTTGAATTTTGAAACGCTGTTGAGCGAAATGTCAATCAATCGATGCTCGATAAACGGGTTTGAAAAACGCTCCAGCACACCGTCGGCAAAGCTGTCAAGCTCCGCTTTCGGCATATCGAGAGAGGCTTTTATCTCTTCAAGCCCCCGCCTTATATATTCGCCGAAAACACCGTCGCTCACGGCTTCGCGCACGGTTGGAATACCCGCCGACAGCGCCGCGGGGGCGGTCATCGTGTGAATGCCGTTAAGAATTTTTACTTTTCGCGCGCGGTATGGCGCAATGTCGCTTACATAAACGATATTTTTAAAGGGGATAGCCGCCTTTGCCTTTTCGTCCGCGGAGACTATCCAGCTTCTGTAAGGCTCGCAGGCAACGGAGCAGGGGTCTTCGTCTGACGCGATATGGCCTGTAACAATCCTATCCACAAGCGTATTGCAAAATGAACATTCGTTTTTAACATAAGAAACGAAATCGCCGCCGAGCTTCCACAGAGCGGCGTATTTTATTATACACTCACACAAAGCGCTCCCGTTATTTTCAATAAGCTCCGCCGGCAGAAAGACAAGCCCTGCCTTTTCGCTTTTGAAGCGAAGGTGTAAAAGCACCGTGAGCTTTGCCGGAAAGGAAATATCGGGGTAGTTTTCGGGGCGTTCGGCTTTATTAAAACAAATTCCCGATTCCGTGGTATTTGAGATAACTATTTTAAGCTCCGCCGAGCAAAAGAGCTTTTGAAGCTCACCGTATTCCCCGCAGGAATCTATGCACCTTGAAACACAGGAAACGGGCAGGCGCCCGTCTGTAAGCCTGCCGTCAAGTTTGCCGCGCACAATTATATCGTATCGGCAGCCCCGATCTTTCAGCGCGTTGATAACGGCTGTATTCTTTCTCGGCTGGCAGATAACGACGCGCCCCTCATAGCCTTCGTTTACCGCGTCCTGTATGTAATTTTCGGCAAAGGCGCGCAAAAATGCGCCCTCCCCTATTTGCAGAATCGTTTCCATAGCGCTCAATTCTTTAAAAAAACGAGAGGCAATTCGCTGCATTCCCTCGGTTTGCAGAGATAGCCCGAATATTTTACGTTTTTCGCGTATCTTATAAACAATCCGTAGCAGGGCAAATCAAAATAATCGCTCTGCTCGTGGCTTCCTTTGTAAATATGCGAAACGCGCACTATATCGGGGTAATCCGCCGCGGACCATTCGGGGGCCTCGGCGGGAATATTCAGCTTTTCTTTTGTATCGCGGTATGAAACGCGGACGTTTTCAAAAACGATATTTTCAGGTCTGTATATCCTGCCGCCGTCCCGGCAGCCTGTTATCGCGGAGGGCAGCTCGGTATCGACGGCAAAAACGTTTTTAATTATTATATCTTTTATGCCGCCGATCTCGCGTTTTCCGTAGCGCAGGCGCTTTCCGAGCCAAATGAGAACGGGCGAGCTTACGCCGAACATTTCTATGCCATCTATTTCCACATCGGAAATATTGCTGCCGTCCGCCGATTCCACAGCGATTCCCGAATAGCCGTAGGTCATACCGCGTGGGATAAAAAATTTACAGTTTTTTACGGTGATATGCTTTGCGTCATACGCGCTTTCGGTGCCTATCTTAAAGCAGTTGGCAAAGCTGGAAACAACGCAGTCAAAAACGCGCACGTTTTCTATTTCCCCGTCAACGGGTTTTAGGCATATTCCGTCGTCCGCGGTGGCGATAAAGCAATGCTCTATTTCAACGTTTCTGCTGAAAAGAACGTCTATTCCGTCCGTGTTCGCGACGTGCATATGGTTGTCTATAACTGCATTGCGGATACAAACGTTTTCGCAGCCGTCGGCGACAAGGCTCCAAAAAGCGCTTTCGCGCAGAATTATACTGTTCACCTCAACGTTTTCGCAGTTTTTAAAATAAACAAGATACTGCCGCCTTATTCCCTTTTTGCCGAATCTTATCCGTTTTCTCGCCTCTGTTACCCTTTCATACGTGTTGAACTTTTCAAGGGGATAAAGCGGCGTTTCGTCTTTTGGGGGCTCGGTATAGCTCACGCCGCTGCCGCAGATAACTCCGCTGCCTGTTATTCTTATGTTTTCAGCGTTTTCGGCGTATATAACGCCGCTTCCGATATGATCCTCCGACGGCGCGAACGCCGCTTTCGGCTCGTCAAAATATCTTATTTTGCCGCTTTTTTCTTTTTCCTCAAACGTCTGCGCCGTAAGCGACGCTCCGGAGGACACAAAAAGGGTGACGTTGCTTTTAAGCCTTATTTCGGTTATTTTGTAATCTCCCGCCGGTATCGTCACCGTTTTTCCGCCGCAATCGCAGGCGGCCGCTATCGCGCCGTTTATTGCCTCGCTGTTTTTTTCGGCGGTGTATTCGGGCGAAATATCGGGAACAAGAGCGTCTTCGGCGGCATCGCAGGGAAGAATATAATCGTTATACGGAATATTCGTTATACGGGAGCCGGTAGTATCGGTTTTGAATTTAAAGGAAAAAGTGTTGCTGTTTTTTATCATAGATTTCTCCTGCGGTTCACGGCCTCTTACGGCGTTTTTCGAGCGTCGGGCAGGCCTTCGCGCTCTGCTTCAAGCGCCTGCTTTTTGAATTTTTTGCTTTTGACAATGTAAATCACGGTTATCGGTATATCCGCCAACAGCCACGCCGCGGGCGCGGAATAGCATACGGCGTTAAAACCTATGAGCGGGGTGAATATGAAAGCAACGGATATTCTGCCGAAAAATTCGCCCGCTCCGGCTATCATATTCGCATACGTGAAGCCGAGCCCCTGAAGCGTGTTTCTCATAACGAACAGCACCGCAACAAGGCTGTAGCACTGCGCCGTAGCGAGTAGATAACGCTTCGCGGCATGCATAATGCTTTCGCTGTACTCACTCATAAAAAGGCGCACCATAGGCGCTCCGATAAGCAGCAAGGCGGCGCTCATCAAAACGGAAACGGCCACGTCCAAAATAAATATCTTTTTTACGGACGAGGTTATCCTTTTATATTTTTTCGCGCCGTAATTCTGCCCCACGAAGGTTTGGGTGGCGACGCCGAGCGCGGACATCGGCAGATTAGTAAGATTTTCTATTCTCCCGGCCGCTGTAAATCCCGCTATAACGTCGGAACCGAAGGAATTTACCGCGCTTTGCATACACATTGAACCGATGGAGGTAACGGTAAACTGAATTGAAACGGGCACTCCGAGCGTTATCTGCCTGAGCGAAGTTTTCAAATCGGGCTTCAAATCCTTTTTCCCGATTTTCACGTTTTTGTTGAATTTTATGATATATATTCCCGTCATAAGAGCCGCCGCCGCCTGAGATATAAGCGTTGCCGCCGCCGCTCCCTCAACCCCGAGCAAAAGCGATTTTACGAAAACGAGATCGAGAATGAAATTTAAAATAACGCTTACAACGTAAAAATAAAGCGGCTTTTTGCTTTCGCCCACCGCCCTCGAAATGGCGGTGAAATTATTTGAAAGCATCTGAAACGGCACGGCGTAGTAAAGAATATTCACATATGCCGCCGACAGGCCGATAATATCGCCCGGCGTGCCTATAAGCCTTAAAAGCGGCGTTGAAAAAACATGTGCCGTTACGGCTATTACAACGCCGATTATGAAAGCGAGCGAAATGCTGTTGCCGGCGTAACGCGAAACCTTTTTGCCGTCGCCCGCGCCGAAGCCGTGGGCAACGGGAATGGTAAAGCCGCTTGTAAGCCCGAGCGCCGCGCCGATTACAAATGAATTTACGGGCGCGACGCTGCCGACCGCGGCAAGCGCCGACGTGCTTACATATCGGCCCACTATTATATTGTCAACAAGTGTGTAATTGTACTGCAAAAGGGAAGAAAACATTATCGGCACCGCAAAAGCGATTATGCTTTTTACCGGATTTCCCTCAAGCATATTGTTCTTAGTTTTCATTTTATTTCCCGTATCGGATGAATTTACGGCTCGAAACCGAATTCGAGCGCAGATTTTTCCCGCTCCCTACGGCAACGGGACGATTCGCTTTAAATACTATAATTATTCAATAATAAAGTCAATAGATTTTGCGCAATTTGCTTTATTTTTTGCAAAAGTTTTTATCTAAATCTTTAATTGTCTTACGGGATATGGTATTCTGAAAATATATCGGCCCGCCGCGAAAGGTATCGGGCGGGCGGGAGCAGGGTTTTACAGGAGTTGGTAAAATGGACAGGGAACTTAAATCTTTTCAGCTCGCAGAGCAAAGCATAAACAAGAAATTCAGAAAAGCCATATGGAACCCTTTTGTGGCCGCCGTTAAAAATTACGAGCTTATAAACGCGGGCGACAGGATAGCCGTCTGCATATCGGGCGGCAAGGATTCAATGCTTATGGCAAAGCTTTTGCAGATGCTGCAAAGGATAAGCAAGGAGCCGTTTGAGCTTGAATATATCGTTATGGACCCGGGGTACAGCGAAAAAAACCGCCGCCTTATCGAAAAAAACGCGGCGCTGCTCAATATACCGATAAAGTTTTTTCAAACCGATATTTTTTCAGTTGCTTTTAAGGCAGAAAAATCGCCGTGCTATCTCTGCGCGAGAATGAGGCGGGGGCATCTCTACGCCAAAGCGAAGGAGGCGGGCTGCAATAAGATAGCGCTCGGCCACCATTTCAACGACGTGATAGAGACAACGCTTCTCGGTATGCTTTACGGTTCGCAGCTTCAGGCGATGATGCCGAAGCTGCACAGCCTTAATTTTGAGGGAATGGAGCTTATACGGCCGCTTTACCGAATACGTGAGGACGATATAATAAGGTGGAAAAATTACAACGGCCTTGAATTTCTGCGATGCGCCTGCCGTTTTACCGAAAACCAGAACGCGGCGGACGGAGGGGAAAGCGATTCCAAACGGCTTGAGGTAAAAACGCTGATAAAGGAGCTTAAAAAGAAAAATCCCGATATAGAACAGAGCGTTTTCAACAGCATTCACTGTGTTTGCCTTGACACCTTTCCGTCATACAAAACAAACGGGGAGCGCCATTCGTTTCTTGAGGATTACGAAAAGCGGGGATAATCGGGTTATAGACTAATAAAGCGGAACACAATAAAAAGGGTACGGGTTTAGCCGAGCGCCGATAAGGCAGTATTTCTTTAAAACACGAAATTTTTGCGCAATAACGCGTTAAAAACCGCCGATATGCGTCGGCATTATCGGCGGCTTTTGCCCGTATCCTTTTTGCGTTAAATTCGGCAAGCCGAACGTTTTGCTTATTTCGCTTTCGCGATGCGTATTGCCGTTGCGGAATATTTCGGAACGGTGAAATTGAATTTATCCTTTATCCCGTTCAGGTCAAATTCTTTAAGAACGCTCTTTTCGGGTTCTCCGAAAACATTTTCGTCCTCAAGGTTTTCGCCCGCTACCTGGTAAGCTTTCGCGGTATCCGAAACGCCGCCGCCCGCGATGTCTATCGCGAAAGTCCTCGGCTCGCCCGTAACATTGACCAGCTTTATTATAACGTCGCCGCTGTCGTCCGTGCTTACCACCTGATAAGCCTCCGAATTTACGGTGTCCGCGTCAAAATCAACATAGAGCTCATCGTTGATGTAGCACTTTACCTTCGTGCCGCTTACCTCTATCTTTAATTTATAAAGCTCGTCTGTCTCGATAACGCAGTCTTTGACGGTGCCCGCTACTTGCCCCGTTTTAACTCCGTCCGTAAGTGACTGAAGGCAGGAAAGCGTGTTGTTCCACCCGCCGATGTTCCAAAAATAATTCGTATTCTTATCCTTAACGGCAAACGGTATTATAAAGCCCTCGTCGCCGTCCGTTTTAACGGCGTCAACGGTGTAGGTGTAATTTGTCCATTCCTCTTCGCCGAAATACGCCACCGAGCCGGTTTCGCTGTAATCCATTTCAATGGAGGTCTGGGCAAGCCTGCCGTCATCGATTTCCCAATCGCCGTCGGTGGGGGTGTCCCATTTCATATTAAAGTGCAGCTTGCCTGATGAAAAATCGTCCTCGCCAAGCACCTCGCCGGTGTCGTTATTCACTATTTTAACGTTGTCAAATTCCGCGGAGGTGTTCCATGTGCCGACGCCCACCTTGCCTGTAAGCGGGCCTTCCTCTATTTCCGCGCCCTCAAGCGAGGACGAAAGCAGCTTTTTGCCCGTATTGTCGGAAAACAGTTTCTGAATATAGTAGTTGATCGAGCCCATGGAGGCCGCATTGTTGTACCAAATAAGATTGGGAGCCCAGTGGCGCGCCGTTACGCTTGAGAAAAGAGGCGCGTAGGTGGCCATACGCACTATATCGCCGTTTCTTTCAAGCCCCGTCATATACGCCGCCTCGGCAAGAGCAGATTTAAGGGTGTTTGAAAGGGAGGCGTACTCTCCGAGGAATACGTTTATGGCTCCTCCGTATATCGTATCGGTCATATTATTGACCGAGCGGCGGTAATTGGCCTCGTCGTAGTAATCCGCGTTTTGCAGTAACCAGTCCGGCTCTTTGTAATAATGGTGGTCTATCGCTCCGGCAAAATCCTCCGCATTGCCGTTTTTGATATGCTCTTTGGCATACTGATACGCAAGCAGATAATCGGAGCTGTTGGTGCCGTCGGTAAGTCCGGCGGAATAAATCAGATTTATGCCGTCGTAAAGCTTGGGATCGGCCTTTTTCGCGGCGTCAAAGGCATCGCGGAACGCCTGATAACGGACAAAGTAATCGTTGCCGAAATTTTCGTTTCCTATGCAGATATATTTCAGCTCAAACGGCGCTTTGTGCCCAAGCGCGATTCTCACCTTGCCCCAAACGGTGTTTTCGCCGCCGCGGCAAAACTCAACAAGGTCAAGCATATCCTGTATGTATTCCCTGAATCTTGCCGAATCCATATCAACAGGCTGCATACCCCTCGACTGGCAATACAGACCGCAGTTGAGCACGGGAACACCGAGCGCCCCTATATCCTCGGCAAGCTGAAAATATTCGTAAAAGCCCAAGCCGTAGGACATAAAGCCCGGCCACGGATCGTCCGAGGCGCTTTTATCCGTCCAGATATTTATATCCTGCTTTCTCGCGGCAACGTCGCCGTAGGTTCCGTTAAACAGCAGCGGAAGTCCGTTCTTTCCGGCGCCGACCGAGTTTTTCCAGCTGTAGTCGCTGTCGTCATTCTCGCCCTCTATGGCGCAGCCTCCCGGAAAACGTATGAATTTCGGGTGAAGCTCCTCCAGCTTTTCGGCAAGATCTTTTCTAAGGCCGTTTTCCCTGCCCTTGTATGTATCCTTCGGGAAAAGGGAGATCATATCGAACGCCGCGCTGCCGCCGTCTATAAGCACCTGAAGCGTAACCGTTTCCGACGCGGTAACCGATGATTTGAGCGTGAGCTCGTACTTTTCCCACTTATCGCTTATTTTATCTATTTTTGCCTCAGCGGCGATCTCGGGCGGAGTGTTTGAGCCCTGATTTACGGCAAGACGCACCGTTACGCCGCCTTTATATCCGTCAATCGCTTTCGCGTAAAGGGAAAATTTGTATTCCGCGTCTTTTTCTATGGACATTCCCTCAAGAAATCCCTTATTTTCTATTCCCGCGGGCTCCGCTTTGCCGTTTTTCAGCACAAGATAGTTTGTGTTGTTCTCGTTCAGAGCGTTTTTCGCGTCGTTTATTTTTACCTCGGCGTTTGCGCCGTTTACCGCGCTCCAATGATAAAGCTGATCGCCCTCGGCAAGTTCGGTAAACTCAAACGAGCGGTTTGCCACTTTTTCCGCGTAAAGCCCGCCGTCCGCCGAAAAATTTATATCCTCAAAGAAAATACCGAAAAGCAGATCGCTTATATCGTGCATTTCCTTTGAAACGTCGACGCTGAGCCGATAATCCGATTTTGCCTCGTCATAGTCGGTCGCGGTGTTGACTATGGCGTTGAGCGCGTCAATATCCTTACCGCTCTTCTGCGACGAAGAGCAGCCGGCAAAGCCGATAACGGACAGCGCCAAAAATACGGCGAGAACCGCCCGTATTCCCTTAAAACGAGAATTTTTCATAATTTTTACCCCTTTCAGATACACGGATTTCAACCGTATTTGTGAGAATATTTTATCATAAACAAAAGTATGTTGTAAACAATAAATTAGACGTATGTAAAATTAAAGGGGTTTTATATTACTTTCATATAAATCGAAACGCCGAAATTTAATAAAAATCCTCCGCCGTAAAAACGTCTTTTGAAAACGGCGCGGAAAAAGTTTTGCATTTACGGACAAAAAAGACCTTTCGTTCAGCGAAAGGCCTTCAGACTGTCGATAAAGCGGTCTGAACCGCGCCGAGAAAATAAATATGCTTGCGTTATCGGTATCACCTACAAAAATTCAGTCTGTATAATTTTTAATAACTACTGCAATAAGAAAGCCGCTTGAATATCGAATTTAAGCGGCTTTTGGCGCTTTCGCCTTTCGGCAACTCTACCGTACCTATGTACGCCGACGAATTGCCGAAAGGCAAATTCAGTTCCGTTTCTCGAAGTCTGCCGGCGTGTAGAATTATGTTTCCCTGACTTTTTCTACACGCTGAAGACCTTTCGTTCAGCGAAAGGCCTTTTAGATAAAAATTATTTAAGCATTTTGAAATCCACCTTGCCGATTTTAGTCCTCGGAAGAGCGTCAATAAAAGCGACCTCCTTCGGAACCGACCATTTTGAGAGATTCTGCTCACCGAAACGCTTAATTTTCTCAATTAAATCCGCTTCGCTGTCACTCGCGAATTTTCTGTTCTTAACAACAAAGAGCTTCAGCGTGGTTTTTCCCTCGTCGCCTACGCCGATAACGCAGCAGTCGAATATCTCGGCCATAGCGCGGTAGGTCTCTTCGATAAACGACGGGTAAACGAGATAGCCGCTTATCTTGTAAACCCTCTTGAGGCGCTGGCGGTAATAAATATCGCCGCGTTCATCGATAAAGCACATATCGCCCGTGTGGAGCCATACCCTGCCGTCGTCCTCGTGCTTGATAAGCACTTTCGCCGTTTCGTCGGGATCGTTCCAATAGCCCTGCATAAGGGTGGGGGCATATATACATAGCTCGCCGTCTTCGCCCTCGCATTTTTCGGTGGTGCCCGGTTTAACCGTCATAGCCTCAACATTGTAGCACGGAACGCCTATGCAGCCCTGCGGGGCCTCGCGGCGCGGATCGGTAAAGGTGCAAACGGTAACGCATTCCGTAAGTCCGTAGCCCGAAACGAAATGGACTCTCGCGCCGTTTTCTTTAAGTAATCTGTCCATCTTCTCGGTGAGCGAATAGGGAACGACGTCGCCGCCGGAGCCTATAAGCTTCATCGTGCTCATATCAACGCCCTTGAGATAACCGGCGTTGTAGACCTTTTCAAAGAAATCCGGAACGCCGAAGATATAGTTGATATGATATTTCTTTATGGATGCGGAGCACATTTTAGCGTCAAACTGCGGAAAAAGCGCCTGCGCCATTCCGACGCACATCGAAACGTGCATGCAAAGAGCGAAGCCGAAACCGTGGAAAACGGGAAGAGCCGTGAGCATTGCGTCGTTATCCTGATCTATTTTCATATTCAGCACCTGCTCGACAACGTCCACAAGCTGATACGAAAGATTGTTTATCGCCTCAGAGGTGAGCATAACGCCCTTGGGGTTGCCCGTTGTGCCGCCCGTCATCATAACGGCGGCGGTGGCAAGCGGATCGGAAGCCGTTTCGGGGACGCCGTTTTCCTTGATATATTCCTCGCCCTCTTTGAGGAAATCCGCCCAATCTATGAGCTTTTTGACGTTTTCGGCGGGAGCCGTTTTGCCCTTTATCTTCTTCTTATAGAGCATATTCGCTATCATTCCGTAGGCGTTTTTCGGAAAATACTGCGCGGTTCTGCACTTTATAAGCGTGAGATCGGGATTTTCGGTAAACGACTTTTCGGATACGTCAAAGCAAAAAGCGTATTTCGCACCGACAAGATTTATTGTATAATCCGCCTCGGATTTAACGGAAAGCGGGTGGAGCATCGAGGCCACGGCGCCGATTTTGTTTACGGCGTAGATCGCTGTTATACACTGCGGCATATTCGGCAGGCAGATAACGACTCTGTCTCCCTTTTGAACGCCGTTCGCGACGAGGGCGGCGGCGCATTTGTCCACCATATCCGAAACAGCGTTCCAGCTGAGGGTGTTGTTGTAATAGTAAAGGCAGGGATTATCTCCCCTTTCCTTTACGGAATTTTCAAATTGGCGGTACATTGTTGTTTTAACATTGTAGATCGTTGTGTAATCAATCATAGCAGCATCTTCTCCGTTTCTTCTGTAAACTATAAAACTATTTTAAAATAAGGATAATACCGTTGCAACACGGCAAAAAGATTATTTATCTTTTGTTTATCTTTGATTTTGGATTTTGGCAATAAAGGCGATTGACTTTTTTTAAGCCTGTGATATTATTGTAGTTGACATTAAAAAAGGATGATAAAACTGCTTTATGGCTTATAAAATCAAAAAGGATCCCGTGGGCAGGGTGCCGAAAGCGCAGCTCACGTTTTGGATAATAGTAAGGCTTTCGATGATAATTTGCGCCGCGTATTCGTTTGTAAACGGCGATCTCGTTATGGGCTTCGAGTCCGTTTTTTGCTTTATTTTCACGCATCTCTGGGATATGTTTCAGGTTTTCGGCAACGGCTCGTTTATCGAAGAGGTGCCGCCCCTTTCGCAGACGCTGCTCAATCTGATAATTTTTATCGGCATAGTTTTCGGCTCGTATCTTGAGCTTTTTGACAGACTGCCGTGGTTCGATAATTTTATGCACATTCTTTCGGGCTTCGTGTGCGCTTCGTTCGGATATGATTTCGCCTGCATAATTCAAAGAAAGATCGGGCGCTGCGCCGCGACTCTTGCCGCGATTTTTTCGCTTATGTTTGCCCTTTCCATCGCGGTGGGCTGGGAATTTTACGAATTTCTTATGGACACTCTGCACGGCACGAATTTGCAGCTTGCGAAGCAGGGGCCTGAAACGGCTATGTTCGATCTTGCCAAATACAACGGCGAATACGGTTATATCGGGCTCGTCGATACGATGATTGATATGATGATGAACGCGGCCGGCGGTGTTGCGGGAATGATATTTATGATAATTTTACGCAACAGAAAAAAGAAAAAATAAATCAAAAACTATTGATAAGCTATCCGTTTTTCTGTATAATATATAAGTACAGACGGCTGTACCTCGGTGCGGCCGTTATATTTTTATATGGGTGCAGGAGAAAATGTTTAAAATCGGTTTCGACAATGATAAATATCTGAAATTGCAGTCCGAAAGAATAAAGGAGCGCATATCGGAATTCGGCGGCAAGCTGTATCTTGAATTCGGCGGCAAGCTGTTTGACGATTATCACGCCTCGCGCGTTTTGCCGGGCTTTCAGCCGGACAGTAAGCTGCAAATGCTGCTTCAGTTAAAGGAGCACGCCGAAATAGTTATTGTAATAAGCGCACAGGATATAGAAAAGAACAAGCGCAGGGGAGATCTCGGTATAACATACGATTCAGACGTTATCCGGCTTATAGACGCGTTTTCGGGAATAGGGCTTTATGTCAGCAGCGTAGTGCTTACGAAATATGAGCCGAATCCCAAAGCGCTCGCGTTTGAAAACAGGCTGAAAAAACTCGGCGTTTCCGTTTATCACCACTATGTTATAGACGGCTATCCCTCAAACATATCCCATATCGTGAGCGACGACGGATACGGAACGAACGATTACATAAAAACGAGCCGCTCGCTTGTTGTTGTAACCGCCCCCGGCCCCGGAAGCGGAAAAATGGCCACCTGCCTTTCACAGCTTTATCACGAAAACAAAAGGGGCATAAAGGCGGGGTACGCGAAATTCGAGACTTTTCCCATTTGGAATCTGCCGTTAAATCACCCGGTAAACGCGGCGTATGAGGCCGCCACCGCGGATCTTAACGATATAAATATGATTGATCCGTGGCATCTTGCGGCTTACGGAAAAACGACGGTGAATTACAACAGAGACGTTGAGATATTCCCCGTTTTAAAGGCCGTTTTCGATGAGATTTACGGGGCGAGCCCCTATAAATCGCCGACGGATATGGGCGTTAATATGGCGGGCAGCTGCATAATAGACGACGAAGCCGTTCGCGAAGCGGCAAAGCAGGAAATCATCAGAAGATATTTTACCGCTCTGCGCGCGGAAGCGGCAGGCGAAAGCAAAAGCTCAGAAATATACAGGCTGGAGCTGCTTATGAAGCAGGCGGAAATAAGCGTAAATTCCCGAATCTGCGCCGCCGCGGCAAGGAAAAAGGCGGAGGAAACGGGCGAGCCGGCCGCGGCGATAGAGCTTAACGACGGCACGGTGGTCACCGGCAGAACGTCAAAGCTGATGGGGTGCGCGTCCGCGATGCTTTTGAACGCGCTGAAGCGCCTTGCCGGCATAGACGACGATGTGCTGCTTATCGTGCCGGAGGTAATAATCCCCGTTCAGGAACTCAAGGTAAACCACCTCGGCAATCACAATCCGCGCCTGCATACGGACGAGGTGCTGCTTGCGCTTTCAATTTCTGCAGTAACGGATAAAAACGCCGCTCTCGCGATGGAACAGCTCTGCAATCTTAAAAACTGCGAAATGCATTCATCGGTAATGCTCGCGCAGGTTGACGAAAATCTGCTAAGAAAGCTGGGAATACGCCTTACCTGCGATCCGAAAAGAAAATAAGGCGAAAAAAGGAGGACAAATATGGAAAAGAAAACGAAATATGTTTTTGTAACGGGCGGAGTTGTAAGCGGGCTCGGAAAAGGAATTACAGCCGCCTCCCTCGGCAGACTTTTAAAATCCCGCGGGCTTAAGGTGACGGCTCAGAAGCTTGATCCGTATCTGAACGTTGACCCGGGAACGATGAATCCCGTTCAGCACGGCGAGGTTTTCGTTACGGACGACGGGGCGGAAACCGATCTCGATCTCGGCCATTATGAAAGATTTATAGACGAAAGCCTTTCCCAAAACTCAAATCTCACTTCCGGCAGGGTTTACTGGAAGGTGATAACGGACGAGCGCAAGGGCGTTTACGGCGGCCAGACGATACAGATAATCCCGCACGTTACAAATGAAATAAAGCGCTTTATCGCGAAGAACGCGGAAAGCGAACCGGATGTGTGCCTTGTTGAAATCGGCGGCACGATAGGCGATATAGAGAGCCAGCCGTTTCTTGAGGCGATACGCCAGTTTTCGGTTGAATACGGCAGGGAAAACTGCCTTTTTATTCACGTTACTCTCGTGCCGTATCTCGCCGCGTCGGACGAGCTTAAATCAAAGCCCACGCAGCACAGCGTTAAGGAAATGCTTTCTCTCGGCATTCAGCCGGATATAATCGTTTGCAGAACGGAGCACGCGCTTTCGGAGGAAATCAGAAGAAAAATAGCGCTTTTCTGCAACGTGGGAAAGGAATGCGTTATTGAAAACAACAACTGCGACGTGCTTTACGCCGTGCCGATGATGCTTAAGGAGGAGGGGCTTGACAAGGTAGTTATCGGAAAGCTCGGCCTCAAATGCGGCGAGCCCGAACTCGGCGACTGGCAGGAAATGCTTGAAGCTTTGAGAAATCCCGTGCAAACGGTCAAAATAGGTATGGTAGGCAAATATGTCGAGCTGCACGACAGCTACATATCGGTAAACGAAGCGCTGAAGCACGGCGGCATACCCACGCGGTCGGCGGTCGATATAAACTGGATAGATTCCGAAAGCCTTGAGGACGAAAACGCGGATCTTGACGCGGTGCTCGGCGATATGGACGGAATACTCGTTCCAGGCGGCTTCGGCAGCAGAGGAATCGAGGGAAAAATAAAGGCCGCAAATTACGCGCGCACCCATAATATACCGTATCTCGGCATCTGCCTCGGGATGCAGACCGCGATAATCGAGATAGCGAGGAACGTTCTCGGCTTCAAGGGAGCAAACTCGGCGGAAATAGATCCCGAAACGCCTTATCCCGTTATTGATATTCTTCCGGAGCAGAAAAACGTTGAGGAAATGGGCGGAACGATGCGCCTCGGGCAATACCCCTGCGTGCTCAACCCAAAGTCCAAAGCGTTTGAGCTTTACGGAGCGTCTATGATATATGAGCGCCACCGCCACCGCTATGAGGTAAACAACGAATACAGAGCCGATCTGCTGAAAAGCGGGCTGATCTTCGCCGGAACCTCTCCCGACAATCACATAGTTGAAATGATAGAGCTGCCGTCGCACCCGTGGTTTGTGGCCGGCCAGTTCCACCCCGAATTTAAAAGCCGTCCGAACAGACCGCACCCGCTGTTTCGCGGATTTGTTACCGCGGCGGCCGAGCTCAGAAAAAGTAAATAAAACAAAAATAAAGACGGGCGGTTCAAACCGTCCGTCTGCAGCGTGTAGAAAAAATCAAAGAAATAGATTTCTACACGCAGGCAGACTTCGAGAAACGGAACTGAATTCGCCTTTCGGCAATTCGTCGGCGTACATAGGTACGGTAGAGTTGCCGAAAGGTGAAAGCGCCGAAAGCCGCTTGAATTCGATATTCAAGCGGCTTTCTCAATGCAGTTATTATTAAAATCTATAATAGACTAAATTTTATCGGCGATACAAACAACGCAAGCATATTTATTTTTATCGGCGCGGTTCAGACCGCTTTATCGACAGTCTGAGACGGGCGGTTCAAACCGTCCGTCTGTTTTATTTATATACATTTTATGAAATTGCTTGGTACCAGGCTAAGCTTCGGAGGATTGTGAAATTTCCTCCGCATCATTGTAATTTACGGCGTCGTCAAACAGCTTTTCAACCTCTTTTGAGGGCTTTTTCGTGCAGAGGGTAACGACTACCGCCGCGAGCAAACCGGCCGCGAAGCCCGGGATAAGCTCATAAATGCCCGTTGAAGAAAGAAACGCTATCCAAAGAATATCGACCGCGGCGCCTGTAAGTATTCCGGCTATCGCGCCCTTGAAATTGAAGCGCTTCCAGAAAAGGCTGAGCAGAATGCTCGGGCCGATCGACGCGCCGAAGAGCCCCCAAGCGTTTGTAACAAGATCCATTATTCCGCCCGTGTTGGGATTTGAGGCAATGACGAGCGCAACAACCGAAACGGCAAGCACAACGAATCTGCCCGCCCAAAGCATTTCCTTGTCCCCCGCCTTGTTTTTGCGGAAAACCGGCTTATACACGTCGCTCGCAAAGGAAGACGCGGCGGAGAGGAGCTGACTGTCGGCCGTGCTCATAGACGCCGCGAGCACCGCGGAGAGCAGAATGCCGGAGATAATTCCCGGGAAAATTTTTCTTACCATACTGATGAAAACGAGCTCGCCGTTCGCCGTTTCCTCGCTAAAGCCGAGGAACATACGGCCGATAATGCCTATCGCGGCGGCAAAGATAACTATGAACACCGTCCAAGTTATGCCGATGCCGGCGGATTTTTTAAGCTCCTTTTGCGAACGTATGGACATAAAGCGGATTATGATATGCGGCATTCCGAAATATCCGAGACCCCACGCAAGGCCGGAGACAACCTCTTTCCAATCCGCGAAGGCGTTCCAGTAATCCGCCGGAACGGGCGCGGAGGAAGCGGAGTTCAGCATTCCCACGGCGAAAAGCGGGGCGATGAGCATACCGCCGAAAATCAGCATACCCTGGAAAAAGTCGGTCCAACATACGGCGGAAAAGCCCCCGAGAAACGTGTAGCCCACGATGATGATCGCCGCGATATACATAGCGACGCGCGCGTCCATACCGATAACGGTGTTGAAAAGAGTGCCGCAGGCTTTAAGGCTTGAAGCGGCGTAAATCGTGTAAGCGACAAGGAAAACAACGGCGCATATTATTTGCAGCGCGTGCGATTTTGAAAGAAAACGGTTTGTAAGATACTGGGGAATCGTGATAGAATCGTTTGCCACTATCGAAAACTTACGCAGACGCGGAGCCTCTACGAGCCAGCTTACGGTGTAGCCTATCGCAAGGCCGACGGAAATCCAAACCTGGCCGACGCCGAGCGCGTAAATCGAGGTGGGCAAACCCATAAGCACCCACGCGCTCATATCCGAAGCGCCGGCGGACAGGGCGGCAACCCACGGCCCCATTTTTCTTCCGCCGAGGAAGTACGTTTTTTCACCGCCGTTTTTGCTTTTAATGAAGAAATACACGCCTATTCCGAGCATAAACGCCAAATAGACTATGAAAACCGCAACTTCTGAAATATCCATTTTTATAAATACGCCTCCCAAACAAGCAAACGCTTGATTTTTTACGAGGATTAGTATATCATTAAAACATCAATGCGTAAAGTGAATATTTCAAATAATAATTATTACAAAATCAGATAGTTGGTGCATTGTTATGGATATGAATTTGCAAAAATATATGTCGTTTGTCAAAACGGTTGAATACGGCAGCTTCACGAAAGCGGCAGAAATGCTTAACTATTCGCAATCGGGAATAAGCCGAATGATAGCCGACCTTGAAAAGGAGTGGAAGGTGGTTTTGCTTGAGCGCAGCAAGGGCGGCGTAAAACTCACGTCGGACGGGCTGAAGCTGCTGCCTTACGCGAAAAACCTTGTTTCGGATTACGAAAAACTTCAAATGCAGGTGGACGAGCTGAACGGTCTGCAGTCGGGGCTTATCAGAATAGGCACGTTTTCAAGCGTGGCCACCCACTGGCTGCAAAATATCATAAAGGAATTCGGGAAGGATTATCCCCATATCGATTATGAATTTATGCTCGGCGATTATACTGAGATCGAGGAATGGATCCTTGAGGGGCGTGTTGACTGCGGCTTTTTGAGGCTTCCGGCGCACCCCGACCTTGAAACGATTTTTCTTGAGCAAGATCAACTTGTGGCGATAATTCCGGAAAATCATCCGCTTGCCGACTGCGAAAAGTTTCCCGTTTCCGCCCTATGCAACGAGCCGTTTATGCTGCTTGAAAAGGGCGCGAAAGCAGAGGTTACGGAAATTTTTGAAAAATGCAATCTCACGCCGAAGGTGCATTTTACAACCTGGGACGATTACGCAATTATGGCCATGGTGGAAAGCGGGCTCGGAATAAGCATAATGCCCCAGCTTATTTTAAAAAGAACGCCTTATAAAATAATCGCCAAGGAACTCGACGTGCCGGCTTACAGAAAGATAGCCTTTGCTCTGCGAAGCAAAAAGAACGCTTCGCTCGCCGTAAAAAGATTTTTGGAAT
Organism: uncultured Clostridia bacterium; assembly: GCA_947623505.1. Taxonomy (GTDB): domain Bacteria; phylum Bacillota; class Clostridia; order Oscillospirales; family Acutalibacteraceae; genus Eubacterium_R. Next base: position 51,933 of record CANQGT010000002.1, read on the forward strand.
ATCTGAAATACAGATAAATTAGCTGTTTTTTATAAATAAAATTGATTTTAGAGCACACCTTGCCGCCTTTAGGCAATTTTCGCCGCAGGCTTATGACGCGCTTTTATTTATGCGGTTTCGGCTCATTTCAATACGGCAAGCGTTTCGCCTATATCCGCGTCTACGCATGCGCTGCGCCCGCTTATTTCGGCAGGAGCATAAGCCTCGCCGAGATTTAGACAGGCGTAAAATGCGTTTTGATTTTCGGCAGTCATTTTCCAAAACGGATATTTAATTATCGAAGGAGTGTTGAAGCCCACGCCAAGCTCCAAAAACAGGATACGCTTATCCCTATTCGCGCGGAGAAATTCTTCGTACCGCCGCGCGGCTCTATGCCAGTCGGCGTCCTCAACGAATTTATCGTCGGAGCGCAGATTTACCGTCATCGGTTTTCCGCAATGCGGGCAGAGCGGGATAAGCTCCGACGGAATACGCATATTTTTTTGCAGACGCACCATTTGGCTGATAATATCGGCGTTGTCATACGTTTCGTTACGGCACGGTACTGAGCACTGAAACAGACCGTAATCACCCTGCGTGTAGAAAAGGCGCGTTTTATCAAATCCCGCTTTTTGGAAACAATGGTCAACATTTGTCGTTATTACAAAATAATCTTTCCCTTTCAAAAGCGCAAGCAAATCGTTATAAACCGGCTTTTGCGCTTCGGTATAGCGGTTGATAAAAATGTAGCGGCTCCAGTACGCCCAAAATTCTTCCGGCGAAGAAAACGGATAAAATCCGCCTGAATACATATCGTTAAATCCGTAAGCAGCCGAGAAATCGGAAAAATATTTTTCAAATCTTTTTCCGTTGTAAACAAAGCCGGCGGAAGTCGAAAGACCGGCTCCCGCTCCCACGGCAACGGAGTCGCATTCCTCAAGCGCCTTTTTAAGCCTGCCTATCTCTTCCGAGTAATTTTGAATAGATTTCATAATCTTCGTCCTTAAAAACATTGAATATTATTTTAATTTCGCCATTTGCCCGCGAAAGATATTTTCTTACGGTATCGACCGCTATACGAGCGGCTTGCGCGCGCGGAAAATGAAATTCCCCGGTTGAAATGCAGCAAAACGCCACGCTTTTTAAGTTGTTTTGTTCGGCAAGCTCCAAGCAGGAACGGTAGCATCGGGCAAGCGTTTCACGGTCTTGCCCGTTTGGCTTTCCGCTTACGACAGGGCCGACCGTGTGCAGGATATAATTACTCGGCAGATTGTAGGCCGGTGTGATTTTCGCGTTTCCCGCAGGTTCTTCAAAGCCCTGCTTTTCCATTATTTCGGCGCATTTCAGCCGAAGCTGCACTCCCGCATAGGTGTGAATGCAGTTATCAATGCATCCGTGATTCGGAAAAAAACAGCCCAAAAGCGCCGAATTGGCGGCGTTTACAACAGCGTCGCAGCGAAGCGCCGTAATGTCGCCCTGCCAAAGATAAACGCCGTTTTCAACGGGCTCAAGATCGCTTATATCGGTTATGCCCTTTCTGATTGTTTCTTCCCGCAGATACAAATCCTGAACACGAAGAAAATCCGGACTTATCGGTTTTGCGGGGCGAACGTTTAAAAGAGCGCGTAGCATTTTCTTTTGCTCTTGCGCAACTTGCGGAATTTCAAAATCGGAATGCCCGCCGTATTCCGAAAGCAGATATTTGATAAGAAAAAGACGTTTTTGCTCCTGAGTCACCGTGAATCTCCTTTTATTCCGATTTGAAAGCCCGAACGCCGCAAAAGCGGCAAACACGGCGGTGCATACAGCGCCACCGTGTTTTTCCGTGTTTTTATTGATTAGAAGATAATTATTTTACGATTTTGCCTATTGTGTTAGGAGCCATTCCCGCCGCGTTTGCCTCATCGGTATCGATGTGCATCGCAAGCGCGTATGAATCCGAAACTCTTACCACAACGTCGCCGAACACAAGATTTCTGCCGTTTGAGGTGGGTATCTCCACGTTTACGATTTGGCCGTTTTCAAGCCCCATTCTTTTCGCGTCGGCGGTGGTGGCGTGGATATGCCTTTTTGCCGCGATAACGCCCTGCTCAAGCTCTATCTCCCCCTTGGGGCCGACAAGGCGGCAGCTTCCCGAACCTTCAATATCTCCGCTTTCCCTTACGGGTGCCGTTACGCCGATAGAGCGCGCGTCCGTAAGAGATATTTCAACCTGAGTGGCGTTTCTTACCGGGCCGAGAATCGACACGCCTGGAAATTCACCCTTTGAGCCCACAACCCTCACTCTTTCCTCGCACGCGAACTGCCCCGGCTGCGAAAGAGCCTTTTTAACGGTGAGCTGATAGCCTTTTCCGAAAAGAGTTTCAAGATCCGCCTGCGAAAGATGAAGATGACGGGCGGATATTTCAACCAAAACCTCGTTGTTTTCCATATGTATTCTCCTTAACAAAAAAATCTTGCATATATTTTATAACTATTTTAATTGTTTTTCAATATGCAATTTGATATACTTTTATATGGTGATGAGAAATGACGCTTCAAGAGCTTAAAGCAAAATGTGCAGACTGCACAAAATGCCCCCTCTGCGAGGGAAGAACAAACGTTGTTTTCGGAACGGGGAAAGAGGACGCCGATATTATGCTGATAGGCGAGGGACCCGGCGAAAACGAGGATATCCAGGGCAAGCCGTTCGTAGGCAGAAGCGGGCAGCTGCTTGATAAATTTCTTGCCGCGGTCGGCCTGAGCCGTGAAAAAAACGTGTATATAGCAAATATGGTGAAATGCCGCCCGCCGAAAAACAGAGATCCGAAACCGGAGGAGCAGGATATATGCATCGACTGGCTGAGGGAGCAGTTTAAAATAATCAGGCCGAAAATAATAGTGTGCGTGGGCAGAATATCTGCTCAAAGGCTGATAAGCCCCGATTTCAGGGTGACTAAGGAGCACGGCGAGTTCATTGAGAAAAACGGAGTGCTTATGATGGGCACCTATCATCCCGCGGCCATACTTAGAAATCCGAACAACAAGGAAGCGGCGTTTCGCGACTGGCTGGCGTTGCGGGACAAAATCGGGGAAATGGGTATTGAATTATGACAGAGAACGCAAAAACGATCAAAGCATCGGATTACGGAATTGTTCCCGGCGCTTACGTTGGAAAGGCGTTGGCGGGGCTTTTCGGTTCTCTTTCCGAAACACGTGGGGAAAAGACGCTTGTTTTTGACAGCGGCGTATATTATATAGATTCCGAAGAGCTTGAAGCCGAAACGGCTTTTATAACAAACACTGTCGGCGACGGTGAATTTTCCGCGGGCGAGACTCCGCACAGGGTAAAATTCGCGTTCGCCTTAAAAAACATAAGAGATCTTACCGTTGAGGGAAACGGCGCTGAATTTCTGCTTAGGGGCAAGGCGACTAACGCCGCGATAAGAAACTGCGAAAACATAACTCTTAAGGATATTGAATTTGACGTTGAGGCGCCCGATATGCAGGAGCTTACGGCGGTAAAAAAAGGCGCGTTTTACGTTGATTTTCGTCCCGACGCGGAAAGCAGATTCAAAACGGAAAACGGAAGGCTCGTTTTTTACGGCAAGGATTACAGCGCCGACGTTATAAAAGCCTACAGATATTCGGGATACCTTGCCTGCATAAGAAAGGAAACTCCCGAAACCGTTAAACGCGGTTCGCACCTTTTCCGCTTTGCGCTTAAAGCAAAGGCGCTTGGCAACGGGTGCGTTCGCGTCTATTACATAAACACTTCTAAAATACGGGAGGGCGACAGATATTATATTTTCAACGACCGACGCGACAATGTGGGTATATTTATCGACAGTTCAAAGAACGTTATCTTTGAAAGACTTTCTCAGCGGTTCAATTACAGCCTCGGAATAGTGGCGCAAAACTGCGAAAATCTCACTTTTCACGCGCTTGATCTCTCTCCCTCCCCAAAAAGCGGAAGAAAGATTGCCTCCACGGCCGATTTTCTGCATATCTGCTCCTGCCGCGGAAAGGTGTCGGTAACCGACAGTAATTTTGACGGCGCGTGCGACGACTGTATGAACGTCCACGGAGTTCATCTTAAAATAAAGAAGATCGACGGCAACACCGTTACAGCCGAATTTATGCACCCCCAGACTCACGGTTTCAACACCCTTCGAGACGGCGATACCGTTGTTTTTACCGATCCCTCCACTCTTTTGGAAAAAGGCAGGGCAAAGGTCGTTTCAAGCAGGCTGACAGATGAGCATCGGCTTGAGATAATTACGGATTCGGTAAGCGGCGCGCGGGAGGGCTTCTGCGTAGAGAATATTTCTGCCTGCCCGCGGGTTGAATTTAAAAACAATACCGCCACACGTATAATTACAAGAGGTCTGCTTATGACCACCCGCGGCAAAGTGGAAATAGAGGGAAATCGTTTTGTAAGCACCTCGATGAGCGGCGTGCTTCTTTCGGATGACGCGTCATCCTGGTACGAGAGCGGCCCGTGCGCCGACGTTACGATAAAAGACAATATTTTTGATTACTGCGGCGAAAACGGAGTGCTTATAAAGCCCGAAAACAGCATTCACGCGGGAGCCGTTCACAAAAACATAAAAATTATCGGCAACGAATTTAAAAAATGCGCAAAAACCTGCGTTTGGATAAAATCATCGGAAAATATTGAAATAAAAGGCAATGCTTTCGGAAACGAAAACAGGCTTTACACAGAAAACTGCGAAAATATCGAAAAAGATTTCTGATTTCGGAATAAAAGGACGGCGCGGAGGCATTTCAGGCGCGGTTTTCCCGTGTTGTTCCGTTATCCTTTGCCGTTTCGCTTTCGTCTTCCCGTTCGGCGGATAGGAATTTTTTAACTTCACCGAATGATTTTGTGCCCTGCGCGTATTGAAGCAGAACGTCGCCGAAAGCGTTTTCCGCCTCGTCGGACGGAAATTCCACCCAATCAAGCGTAACGGAGCTTATGCCGTCTCTGCCAAGCCATTCCGCCGACTGCCTCGCGAGCGGATCGTCGGGAGTGTCGGCGCTTGCAAAAGAACCGAACGGCGCGATAAGGCCGAGTTCGTTTGAAATAAAGCCCTTGCCTTTTTCGTTTGAATAGAGCCAGAAGAGAAAATCGCGCGCGGCTTTTTGGGCTTCGGCGCTTGCTTTTGAATTGACGGCAAAATAGTTTTCGGCTTTAACGCAAAGCCCCTGATTATTTTCGCCGTCTATTCCCATATATAACGGCAGGAATTTTATATCCTCCTGCGAAACGGTGTTTCCGGCGGTGTTTTTGATTTGCTCCCAAGTACGGCTGCCGCCGATAGTCATCGCCGATTTTCCGTGGGCAAATTCGGATATGGCGTTGTCGGCCGTCTTATTGCCCAAATCCTTTTTGCCGGAAACGGAATACGCCGTGCAGAGATCGAAAAAGTTTTTGAAATTTTCCGCGTACTGAAATTCCACGTCGTCCGTTTTGCCCGAAGTCGGTTTTGCGCCTTTGTTTTTCAACTCGTAATATATCGCGGTTTTCGCAATATCCGTCTGAAGCGCTCTGTCCTCCTCCGTTTTAAGCGGAGCGGATGAAAAAACGCCCTCTATACCCAGCTTCCCCGCGTTTTTCTGCATATCCTTAACGATTGCCGAAAGCGATTCAAAGCCGTTTATTTCATCCATGGATTTGAAATCGGCGGATTTATCCGGCAGCGCGAAATATCTGCCTGTTATCGCGCCGTTGTAAATTATGCCGAAGCATTCCACACCGCTCGGTATGCCGTAAACTACGCCGTCGGCGGTCAACGCGAAATCTTCGTCGATAAGACTTTCATAAAGCCGGGAATCGGAGAGATCGGCGCAGTAGTCCTCCCATAGGGCAAGATCATTTTGCCCGTTCAGCAGGAAAATTACGGGAGCGCCGTCGGTTTTCATTTTTTCGGCCAAGGTTTGACCGTAAGCGTTTTCTTCGGCGCTTTCAACGGCTATTTTTATTCCCGTTTCCTTTTCGTACTCAGCCGCCGCCTGCCTGTATTTTTCCGCCGCTTCGCCGCCCGAAGCGAGATAGCGAACCGCCGTTTGGGGAGCGGTGTTCCCGGTGCCTTCGTTTTCTTCGCCTTTTTTTGCGCAGCCCGCAAAGGCGGCTGCGGTCATAAAAACGGCGATAATCAAAGCGAGCGTCTTTTTTAAATTGATCATATGTTTTTTCCTCCGTTTTTATTTGCGGTGCGGGGAAATTCGCCCGCAAAATACTTTTGTTTCCGTATATTGATTATCGGTTTTATTTTCCTTTTTATTCGTAAAAAACAAAAAAGATGAAAGTCCGCGGGGATTTTCATCTTTTTTCGTATATGATATGTAATTTTAAGGCGGTCGGAGCCGTTCAGACCGTCTTAAAAATCAGTCTTTTATAAAACGGCTCATAATCCCGGGGCCGTATTCGATAAACAGCCCCGTCGCGGCGGCGGTTTCTTCGTTTATTGTGTCAACGCCGCTTTTCTCTCTGCTTTTATGATAGATAAGATACGGCACGGGATCGGAGGCGTGAGTTCTCGTAACTATCGGGGTGGGGTGATCCGGCAGTATCATTATCTTGTAATCGTCATATTTTTTAAGTCCGTCAAATAGTATCGGCAGCACGCGCTCGTCTATAAGCTCTATCGCCCTTACTTTGTTTTCGGGTTCGTTTCGGTGGCCGCATTCGTCGGTGGCCTCAAAATGGATATAAACAAGATCGTTTCTTTCAAGAATATCAAGCGCTGCCTGCGCCTTGCCCTCAAAATTCGTGTCTATATATCCCGTAGCGCCCTCAACGCTCGCAACTTCCATTCCGGCGCAGCGGCCTATTCCTTTTATAAGATCCACGGCGGAGACCACGCCGCCCTTTATGCCGTTTATCTCCTCAAAACTGCTTATTGAGGGCCTTGTGCCCTCGCCCCAAAGCCAAATGGAATTTGCTGGACGCTTTCCCCTTGCCTTGCGGGCGAGGTTTACGGGGTGATCTTTAAGTATATCGTAAGATTTTTTCATCATATCTATCAGCACGCGGGCGTTTTCGCTTTTTGAAAGATATTCGGTTATCACCTTGCCCGTTATATCGTGAGGCGGGGTGAGATTTCCGAGATCGGTAGTTCCGTTTTTCCATATAAGGCAATGGCGGTACGACACTCCCGCGTAAAATTTGAAAACATCGTTTCCGAGTTCTCTGTTTACGGCCTCTATGAGCTGAGCGCCCTCATTTGACGAAATATCGTCGGCGCAGTAGTCCTCAATGGTTTTTTCCTCATACGGCTTGCCGTCCTCCGAAAGGGTGACGAGATTGCAGCGCAGGGAAACGTCGGTTGGCTTCATATCTATGCCGATAGACGCGGCTTCAAGCGGGCTTCTTCCCGTGTAATATTTAGCGGGATCAAAGCCCATAACGCTCATATTCGCAACGTCCGAGCCCGGCTTCATTCCCTTGGGAACCGTGCGCACAAGCCCCACCTCCGCTTTTTTGGCAAGGCTGTCGAGATTCGGTTTTTTCGCCAGCATCATCGGCGTTTTTCCGCCGAGAGCGGGAACGGGATAATCCGCCATCCCGTCGTAAAGCACAACAACATATTTCATATCACATTATCCTCCTGATTTATGATACGCCTGAAAAGATATTTCGTTATAATAATTTTTCGCAGATTATTTAAAATATTTTACGCCGCTCTCGAATATTTTCATATCCTTTTCAAACGGAACGTTGGCGTAAAGATTTTCGCCCTTTCTTTCGGCGTGGCCCATTTTTCCGAAAACTCTGCCGTCGGGAGAGGTTATGCCCTCCACGGCGCAGACCGAGCCGTTCGGGTTAAACGGCATATCGGCCACGGGCTCACCGCTCGGATCGACGTACTGCGTCGCTATCTGCCCGTTTTCGGCAAGCTTTTTGATAACGGCGTCGTTCGCGACAAATCTGCCCTCACCGTGGGAAATCGGAACGGCGAAAACATCGCCTGCCGAGACCTCCGAAAGCCACGGGGATTTTACGCTTGTTACCCTTGTGTAGGCCATACAGGATATATGCCTGCCTACTGTGTTGAAAGTAAGCGTCGGATCGTCCGGCTTTATGTCAACAATCTCGCCGTAAGGAACGAGACCGAGCTTGATAAGCGCCTGAAAACCGTTGCATATACCGAGCATAAGCCCGTCGCGGCAGTTGAGAAGCCTTGAAACCGCCTCTTTGACCCCGGGATTGCGGAAAGTGGTGGCGATGAATTTCCCCGAGCCCTCGGGCTCGTCGCCGCCGGAAAATCCGCCGGGGAGCATAACTATCTGGCTTTCGTTTATTGATTTTATCATTTTGTCTATCGTCTCGTTTATCGCCGAGGCGGAGAGGTTGTTTACAACGAGTATTTCGGCTTGAGCCCCCGCTTTTTCAAATGCCCGCGCGGTGTCGATCTCGCAGTTGGTGCCGGGAAATACGGGTATGAATACCTTGGGACGGGCGACGCGGTTTTTCGCTATGAATATCGACCGCTCTTTAAACAGCGGTATTTCGCGCGGCATCGCGGCGGAGACCCCGCTGTCGGTCGGGAAAACGCTCTCCAGCCTGCCGAGCCACGATTCAATAAGCTCGTCCGTGGTGAGCACGTCGCCGTCTATGATGAACACGCCGTTGTCGTTGACGGTTCCAAGCTCAACCGTTTCGGCATAGAGCTCCGGTTTTTCGCCGGCCGATATTTCCAAAACCATATTGCCCTGCTTCGCGGCGAAAAGCGTTTCCTTATCAAGATTTTCGGCAAAGGTAAAGCCCGTCTTTTCCCCGAACGCCATTTTGCAAACGCAGGCGGCGGCTCCTCCCTCTTTTACAACGCTTGCCGAGAGAATGCTTTTGTTTCTTATGCCTTCATATACCGAGCACATAAGGCGCATAGCGTTTTCGTATTCGGGCATTCCCGTTTCCTCGTCAACGGGCAGTTTCGCCATAATCACCCTTGAGCCCGCCTGCTTGAACTGCGCCGAAACCGTTTTCGACGCTTCGCTTACGCCAACGGCAAAGGATACGAGCGTGGGCGGAACGTCAAGATCGTTGAATGAGCCGCTCATACTGTCCTTTCCGCCGATAGACGGAACTCCGTAACCTATCTGCGCCGATATCGCGCCCAAAAGCGCCGCGGCGGGCTTGCCCCAGCGCTTAGGATCGTCGTTCAATCTCTCAAAATACTCCTGAAAAGTCAGCCTTGCCCTGCTTGGATCGCAGCCCACGCACGCCAGCTTTGCCAAGGATTCGGTAACGGCAAAGGCGGCGGAATGGAACGGACTCCAGCGTGAAAGCTTCGGAATAAAGCCGTACGCCATAACGGTCGCGGTGTCGGTTTCGCCCTTGAGCAGCGGAATTTTCGCCGCCATAGCCTCCTCGGGCGTAAGCTGATAAGTTCCCGCATACGGCATAAGCACGGTCGCCGCGCCTATCGAGGAATCGAAACGCTCCGCGAGACCCTTTTGGCAGCAAACCTCAAGTCTTGAAAGATTGCCGCAAAGGGCGCGGGCATTCGTTTTTCCTTTAAGCTCGGGAGGAACAAGGTTTCTGTAATTCTCTTTTTCGTCAACCGCGGCAATCAAAGCGTTCGCGTGCTGCGTAACGCCGTTTGTGTTGAGAAAATCCCTGCTTATATCAACTATTTTGTCCCCGCGCCACGTCATTACAAGGCGGTTTGAGTCCGTCACACGCGCAACGGGGGTGGCCTCAAGGTTTTCACCGTTTGAAAGCGCGGTGAATTTTTCCACGTCGTCTTTATCAAGCACAACGGCCATTCTCTCCTGCGATTCCGAAATGGCAAGCTCCGTTCCGTCAAGGCCGTCGTATTTTTTAGGCACTTTATCAAGGTCTATATCAAGCCCGTCGGCAAGCTCGCCTATGGCAACGGAAACACCGCCCGCGCCGAAATCGTTGCATCTCTTTATCATTTTTGCCGCCTCGGGATTGCGGAAAAGCCGCTGTAATTTCCTCTCGGTGGGCGGATTTCCCTTTTGCACCTCGGCGCCGCAGGTTTCTATCGATGAACTGTCGTGCGCTTTTGACGAGCCTGTTGCGCCGCCGCAGCCGTCGCGCCCCGTGCGCCCGCCGAGAAGAACGATAATATCCCCGCTCTTAGGAACTTCGCGTATTACGTTTTCCCTCGGAGACGCGCCGATAACAGCGCCTATCTCCATTCTCTTCGCCACATAGCCCTCGTCGTAAAGCTCCGTTACCTGGCCGGTGGCAAGCCCTATCTGGTTGCCGTAGCTGGAATACCCCTGGGCGGCTCCCGTCGTTATTTTTCTCTGCGGCAGTTTGGCCTCAAGCGTATCCTCAAACGGCGTTGTGGGATCTCCCGAACCGGTGACGCGCATAGCCTGATAAACATAAGCTCTGCCCGAAAGCGGATCGCGTATAGCGCCGCCGAGGCAGGTTGCCGCGCCGCCGAACGGTTCTATTTCGGTGGGGTGATTGTGCGTTTCGTTTTTAAACTGAACGAGCCACTGCTCCTCTTTTCCGTCTATTACGACAGGCACCTTTATCGAGCAGGCGTTTATCTCTTCGCTTTCGTCAATGTCGTCCGCAAGGCCGCGCTTTTTAAGCGTCTTTGCTCCGATGCAGGCCATATCCATAAGGCAAACGTCCTTTTCACGGTCGCCGTAGACCTCGCGCCTTATGTCGAAATACTGCTCCAACGCATCCTCTATCGCTTTGTTGTATTTGCTTTTTTCAATTTCTATGCTGTTAAGCCTTGTGCTGAACGTCGTATGGCGGCAGTGGTCGCTCCAATATGTGTCTATAACCTTCAGTTCGGTAATGCTCGGATCGCGCCCCTCGGTTTTGAAATAATCGCGCACCCAGCACAAATCGGCAACGCTCATGGCAAAGCCCATACGGGCGTGGTAAGCGGCCGTTTCTTCGTCCGTTTTTTCGGTAAAGCCGTTTACACGGGCAATATCGGCAGGTATATCCGAGGAAATATCAAGCGTTTCTGGCAATTCCGCGGACGCTTCGCGCGACTCCACGGGATTTATCATATAAGCCTTTATTTTGAGAAATTCCTCATCGCTTATCTCGCCTTTTACCGCGATTATTTTCGCGCTTGAAACAAGCGGGCGGTCGCCGGCCGTCAAAAGCTGAATGCATTGCGCCGCGCTGTCCGCTCGCTGGTCATACTGGCCGGGCAGATATTCCGCCGCGAAAAAGCGCCAGCCGTTCGGCATCTCAAGTTCATAATACACGTTATCGAGATTGGGCTCCGAAAAAACCCCGCGCACCGCGTCCTTAAATTCCGATTCGGTAATGCCCTGAACGTCGTATCTGTTGATCAGCCTCAGGCTTTCAAGCCCTACGATACCGACGTTTGTTTTAAGGTCATCAAGAATATGCCGCGCCTCAATGTCGTTTCCGCTTTTCTTTTCAACGTAAACACGAAATACCTTTGCCATTATTTAAATTCTCCTTGAATATATTTATATGTATAGCTGAGGGGGTTGAGCTGTGTTCGACTTCCCTCAGCTATAATATCACAAACTCTTTTTTTTGCCTATACAATTTCTTAAATTTTCATCAATTATTTGTAAAAAAGCAGTTAATAGTAAGATTTTTTTTAAATAATATGCTATACTGTTCATATGAATTAAAGAAAAGCTTTTCTTTTATATATTCCGAAAGGAGTCACCCAACCGTGGCGGATAACGTTTTTGACGAATCAACTTATGAAGTGGAATTTTTAAACTGCGTTGTCGACAGAGGCAGCGATTTCGTAATCGTTGATTCGGACAGTCATTTCGCCGATTTTGTCGGCGTTCACATTTCAAAAATAAGGCAGAGAAAGCTGTTTTTAAAGGATATTATCGTTCCGGCGGACAGAGATATGTTTTTCAAACGGCTTTGCAAAAAAGATTCAAAGTATATTTACATAGATTTAAACATCATAAATAAGGACGGCGCGCCCGTGCTTATCCACTGCACCGCGCAGAATATAGGCGATTCAAAGCTCAGCCGCCTTGTTTTCGCCGACGTTTCAAAAAGCCGTGAGAAAACGAGGGCCCTCGCCGAAAAAGCAAGCGAGGTAAATCATCTGATCGATTTGGTGACGGGCGGCGTATGCCTTTTCAAGGTGACGCCTGAGATGAATTTTGAGATACAATATATAAACGAGGCGTGCTGCCGGCTTTTCGGCACGACAAAAGAAAATTACGACTGGCGCGCCTACGATATAAACGAACTGTTTCACCCCGAAGATAAAACGGTGGTGTATCAGGCGATAGGCCGCGCGCTGGCGACGGGCGAGGATATAGACCTTGAGTTTCGCGCCGTTACACACAAAGATCAATATATATGGTGCAAGTGCAACGCGGCGGTGCAGCGTTACGACGATGACGGAAGCCCCGTATTCCACGCCGTTTTCACGGATATAACGAGGATAAAGCAGGCCGAAAGGCGCGCCGACGAGGCAAACGACAAGCTCATCAATCTGCTTGAAAATCTTTCGGGCGCGGTGTTTTTCGCCGGACTTGACGCTCCTTTTGTGGCGGAGTACGCGAGCGCGGATTTTCTGCGGCTTACGGGATATTCGAGAAGAGCCTTCGAAAACGGCCTCAAAAACGATTTGGGCAGACTTATCGGAGGAGCCGAAGAGCTCGCCGCCGAAATAAAAAAGCAGACGGCGAAGGGCGGAAAATCCGAGGTCTGCTATGAAATAAAATCAAAAGAGGGAAATCCCGTTTTGGTTAGGGACAGGAGAAAGCTCGTCACCCAAAGCGACGGCACCAACACCCTTATATGCGAGCTTGAGGAAGTTTCTGAATAAAATAGGAAAAACGCGGAGAGGCAGACAGCTTTTCCGCGTTATTTTTTTCGCGAACGCTTTTTCGGCGGCGCGAAATTGAATTTAGCACAAAAAGTTTGTGATTTTTTTGCCATTTTTGATTTAATATGCAGAAAATATATAAAAAGCGTTGCGAACGCGGCAAATCAAGACTATTATATATAGACGAACATCGTTAAAAAAATAACAAACATTTTTGCTTACGGAGGCAAACCGATGGACAGGGAAACAATAGACAGCGTTGAAAAGTTAGAGGCGGAATTTTCGCGTGTGCGCGAGGCTCAAAAACGCTTTTCGACTTATACTCAGGAGCAGGTGGACAGAATTTTCTTCGCGGCGGCAATGGCGGCGAACAAGGCGAGGATACCGCTTGCGAAAATGGCGGTTGAAGAGACGGGAATGGGCGTTGTTGAAGATAAGGTGATAAAAAATCACTTTGCCGCCGAATATATCTACAACGCGTATAAAAACACAAAGACCTGCGGGCTGATAGAGGAAAACAAAGCGTTCGGCACAATTAAGTATGCCGACCCGATAGGCGTTATCGCCGCGGTCATACCGACTACAAACCCCACTTCAACAGCGATATTCAAAACGCTTATCGCGCTGAAAACGAGAAACGGCATTATAATCTCCCCTCACCCGAGGGCAAAAAAATGCACGGCCGAGGCGGCAAAGATCGTTCTTGAAGCCGCGGTGGAGGCGGGCGCGCCCGAGGGCATAATTTCGTGGATAGACGCGCCCTCCCTGCCGATGACAAATCTTGTTATGAAAGAGGCGGACATAATCCTTGCCACCGGCGGTCCGGGAATGGTGAAAGCCGCCTATTCAAGCGGAAAGCCGGCCCTCGGCGTAGGCGCGGGAAACACCCCCGCCATAATAGACGAAAGCGCCGATATAAGGCTTGCCGTCAATTCGATAATCCATTCCAAAACGTTTGACAACGGAATGATTTGCGCCTCGGAGCAATCCTGCATTGTTGACAAAAAAATTTACAAACAGGCAAAAGAAGAATTTAAAGACAGAGGCGGTTATTTCCTCAAAGGCGACGAGCTTGACAAGGTGCGCAAAACAATTATCATCAACGGCTCGCTCAACGCCAAAATAGTGGGGCAGAAGCCCTCTGTAATCGCCGCGCTGGCGGGGATCAAAATACCAGAGGATACGAAACTGCTGATAGGCGAGGTTCAGTCGGTTGATATAAGCGAGGAATTCGCGCACGAAAAGCTCTCCCCCGTGTTGGCTATGTATGAAAGCGCGGATTTTGAGGACGCGCTTTCCAAAGCGGAGCGGCTTATTGCCGACGGCGGCTACGGCCACACCGCGTCCATCTATCTCAACGAGGAAACCGAAAGAGAAAAAACCGAGCTGTTCGCGAAAAGAATGAAGACCTGCCGTATTCTTATAAACACCCCGTCGTCGTTCGGCGGCATCGGCGATCTTTACAATTTCAATCTCGCTCCGTCGCTTACGCTCGGCTGCGGCTCGTGGGGAGGAAATTCCGTTTCGGAAAACGTTGGGGTAAAGCATTTGCTTAATATAAAAACCGTTGCGAAAAGAAGGGAAAATATGCTTTGGTTCAGAGCGCCGCAGAAGGTGTATATCAAAAAGGGCTGCCTGCCCGTCGCCCTCGACGAGGTGGGAACGGTTTTGGCGAAGAAAAAAGTGTTTATAGTTACGGATAATTTTCTGTATGAAAACGGCTACACGAAGCCCGTTACGGATAAGCTTGATGATATGGGGATAACGCACGACACGTTTTTCAACGTCGCGCCCGACCCGACTCTTGCCTGCGCCAAGGAGGGCGTTGCCCGTATGAACGCCTTTAAGCCCGACTGCATTATAGCCGTCGGCGGCGGTTCCGCTATGGACGCGGCTAAAATAATGTGGGTGCTGTATGAGCACCCCGAGGTAGATTTCTTTGACCTTGCGATGAGATTTATGGATATACGCAAGAGGATCTACACGTTCCCGAAAATGGGAGAAAAGGCTTATTTCATCGCCGTTCCCACCTCGGCGGGAACAGGCTCGGAGGTAACGCCCTTTGCCGTTATAACAGATGAAAAGAGCGGCACGAAATATCCGCTCGCGGATTACGAGCTTATGCCGAATATGGCGATAATCGACGCTGATCTCCATATGAACGCGCCGAAAGGTCTGACCGCCGCCTCGGGGATAGACGCGGTAACGCACGCACTTGAGGCATACGCCTCGATGATGGCCACCGAATACACGGACGGCCTCGCGATTGAGGCGCTGAAAAACATTTTTGAATATCTGCCGAGGGCATACGACAACGGCGCCGCCGATCCCGTGGCGAGGGAAAAAATGGCAAACGCCGCCACGATGGCGGGTATGGCGTTCGCGAACGCGTTTTTGGGAGTCTGCCATTCAATGGCGCATAAGCTGGGCGCGTTTCACCACCTGCCGCACGGAGTGGCCAACGCTCTGATGATAGATTATGTGCTGGAGTTCAACGCCGCCGAGGTTCCCGCCAAAATGGGAACATTCCCGCAGTACGATTATCCAAAAACGCTTTCGAGATATGCGCAGATAGCCGACGCTTTGGGCGTTAAAGGCAGAAACGACGCTGACAAGCTCAAGGGT
This sequence comes from uncultured Clostridia bacterium, assembly GCA_947623505.1. Classification (GTDB taxonomy): domain Bacteria; phylum Bacillota; class Clostridia; order Oscillospirales; family Acutalibacteraceae; genus Eubacterium_R. The sequence continues at coordinate 67,310 of CANQGT010000002.1, forward strand.
CTTATCAAAAAAATAGACACCTTAAAGGAGCACTGCGGGATCAAAAAATCCATTAGGGATTACGGCGTTGACGAAAAATACTTTTTGGATACGCTTGACGATATGACGGAGCAGGCGTTTGACGATCAGTGCACCGGCGCGAATCCGAGACTGCCGCTTATGAGCGAAATAAAGGAAATGTATCTTAAAGCCTACTACGGGAAATAAACCCGTTGCCGGCGGGCGGCTTATATATTATAATGGAAAGGGTGGTTACGATGGAAATAATCAGCAAAACCGAAACGAAATTGATATACCGCGACGGCGATGTGCTTGTAAAGACATTTGACGAATCGGCGTTCACAAAAGCGCAGGTGCTGAACGAGGCGCTCAATACCGCGAGGGTCGAGGAGACTGGGCTGAAAATACCGAAACTGCTTAACGTAAGCAAGGTGGACGGCGGCTGGGCTATCACAAGGGAATTTATCGAGGGCAGAAGTATGGAAGAGCTCTTTGACGAAAGCCCCGAAAAAGAGGACGAATATCTTGAGACTTTCGTTAAACTTCAGATTGAGGTGCATTCAAAAAAATCGCCCCACCTAAACAAGATAAAGGATAAAATGCACGCGAAAATAAGCGCATCGTCTTACGAAGCGACGATACGCTACGACCTGCACAACCGCCTTGAGGGAATAAAGCCCCACACAAAGGTGCTGCACGGCGATTTCTGCCCGTCAAATATTATAGTGACGCCGAACGGGGAATACTATATAATCGACTGGGCTCACGCCACGCAGGGAAACGCCTCCGCCGACGCGGCGAGGACTTACCTCGTTTTCTGCCTTGAAGGCAAAAAGGAGCGCGCGGAAAAATATCTTAATCTTTTTTGTAAGATGGCTGATATACCCAAACAGCTCGTTTGGCAGTGGATACCTATCGTTGCCTGCTCGGAAAGCGTTAAAAACAAGCCGAACGAGCGCGAGCTTTTGGACAGTTGGGTCAATGTTTTTGATTTTCAGTAAAACGCACAAATATCAAAAAGAGGACCGCCTTGCGAAAGCAAGACAGTCCTATTTTTTACGGTATTTACGGATTATACCCAGATTTCTTTCTTTACGATTTCGCCGTAACCGTTTATGAGTGTTTTATCCTCGGAGCAATATTCAAGCTCCGTTCCCTCTTTTACATACATCGGCATCGTTTTCAAATCGACGCGCCGTTTTATCCACATACCGTGCGATTCGATTTTTTCTTTTGTAAAGAAATCGAACCAAACGCCCGCGGGCAGATAGACGTTTCTCATATCGCTTTTTGAAAGCGGCGCCAAAACGGGCGCAATAAGGATACCGTCGCCGAACAGATACTCATCGTCTATATGATAAACATTTCTGTCTTCGGGATATTCAAGATACAGAGCCCTCATCATCGGGAGCCCCGATTCGGTGCATTTTTCCGCTTCTTTGTATATATACGGCATAAGCGAATAGCGCAGTTTATCGTAAAACCTGAAAATATCGCAGGCTTCCCTTGAAAATTCCCACGGCTCTCTGTGAGCTGTATTCCCCACGCCGTGGCAGCGGGAGTGCGATGAGAAAAGCCCAAGCTGAGCCCAACGGATATAAAGCTCGTCGCTCGGCGTTCCCAAAAATCCGCCTATATCGTGCGAGAAGAACGGAATACCGCTCAGACCCAAGGACAGCGCGCCCCTGAGAGTCCCGGCAAGCGCCTCGAAGCTGCACTGGCTGTCGCCTCCCCAATGGACGGGACAGCGCTGGCTTCCCGCCGTGCCGCTCCTTGCCCAAACGACGTTTTCTTTGCCCGCGGCTTTCGAGGCATTGAAAACGGTTTGATTATACAAAAGCGAATAAAAATTGTGAAAATGCCTGCCGTCTATATTTTGATAAACGGCCTCTTCGGGTATACCCTCGCCGAAATCGGTTTTTATCGCGCCCGCGCCCATTTTGATAAGGGAATAAATTTTTTCGCCGTACCATTTCCTCGCCTTCGGATTTGAAAAATCTATGACAGCGTCGTTTACCCAGCTTCCCTTGCATTCCTCCGGCAGCCGATAAGGCTCGCCTTTTTCGTTTTTCGCGAGAAATCCGTTTTCCACGGCCTCAATATAGTTGGCGTTTTCGGGATTGGGCGGAATGAAATTATACTGCCAAAGAGATGTGTGAAATCCCCGCTCCTTTAATTTCGCCATATGACCGACGGGATCGGGAAAACGCTCTTCGGAAAATTTCAGATCGCAGTCCCAATCGGTTTTGAACCAGGCGGTGTCAAGGTGCAGAACATCGCAGGGGATATCGTATTCGCGTATTTTTTCGGCTATTTCGTTTACAACGTCCCACGAGACATAGCTGTTTCTGCTCATCCAAAGCCCGAAAGACCAAAGAGGAGGCAGCGGAGCAAAGCCGGTAAGGGAACAGTAATCTCTGATTATTTCCTTCGGCTCTCCGTGCATAACGAAATATTCCATTTGATCGTCCGCGGCGGAAAACTGAAGGGCGGAGCAGTCGTCGGAGCCTATATCCCACCGCGTTTTGGCGCCGCTGTTGAGAAACAGCCCGTAGCCCTTTGAGGAGATATAAAACGGAATGTTTATATATGACCTCTTGCTCGTCACTCCCACGGCGTCCTTGTTGTAAAAATCGACCGATCTGCCGTTTCTCACAATACCGTCCCATCTTTCGCCGAGGCCGTAAATCACCTCGTCGTTTTCGAGATCAAGCGCCTCAAAAGAGATATATTCTCCGCCCAGCGTTCCGATGGACATATCGCAGACGTCGGCCGTGCGGAAATCGTTTTTGCGCTGAGAGAAAAACATTTTACCGCCACCATTATACGCCGAGATTTTGAAACTGTTTTTATCTATATGTATTTCGGTTTTCGCGGTTTTCAAAACGATCTCGCCGCCGTTGTCCGAAAAGTCGAATTTTACTTTTCCGGGCTCCGCCGTCAGCATACGCATTTCCCGCGGTATATTCGCGAACGGATCGCGCGGCTCTTTTTCGCGCGAAAGCGCAACTCTGAAAACAGTTTCGCTCCACGGCTCAACGCGAACGAAAAGCTCTTCGATATCAGCGTCGCACGGCTTCATCAGATACAGCGCCGTTTCGTGCGTGTAGGATAAATTCGCCCTTTTGGCGGAGACGGAAAGAGTGAGCAAAACGCCGTTTTCGGTTTTTTCGGCGTTTAAAACGCGTTCCGGCCTGTTGTGGATCACCGAATATTTATCGGCGGACGCTTTTTTGATTTGCGTGCTCTCCGCGGATTTGAATTGCGGAAAATCATTATCGTTTGGTATGTTCAAATTTTGTTCTCCTTTGCTTTTTTATCATTATATATCCGCCTTGCGGCGTGATACGCTTTAATCTCCGCTTTCGCGCCGTTCCTTTTTCAGCACCCAATCTTTTTTGTTCGTCTGCCTCTGCCGCGCTATGGAAAGCGCGTTCGCGGGCACGTCCTCGGTTATGGTGGAGCCCGCCGCGGTGAACGCGTTTTCGCCTATCTCAACGGGCGCGATAAGGTTTGTGTTGCAGCCGATAAAGGCGCCGTCGCCTATCTTGCAGCGGTGCTTGCTTTTCCCGTCGTAGTTTACCGTTACCGTGCCGCAGCCGAAGTTTACGTTTCTGCCGACGTCGGAATCGCCTATATAGGTGAGGTGCGCGCATTTCGTCCCCTCCCCTATATCCGAATTTTTTATCTCAACGAAATCGCCGATATGAACGCCTTTGCGAATCCTGCTTCCGGCTCTTATCTGAACGAAAGGCCCGCAGTCGGCATTGTCCTCGACCGTACTGTCGGTCAGCTTAACATTATCGAGCGTCACTCCGCTTCCGACAACGGAATTTTTTACAAAGCCGTTCGGCCCCACGGTGCAGTTTTCTCCGATAACAGTGTTTCCGATGATAATCGTGTTCGGCAATATCGTTGTGCCCGCGCCTATTTCAACGTCCATACCTATCATAACGCCGTCGGCGCAGGGAATATCAACGCCGTTTTTCATATGCTTTTCGTTGATTTTTCTTCTCATTATCGTATTAAGGTCGGAAAGCTGCTTTCTGTCGTTCGCGCCGAGTATCACCTCGCTGTCCTCGCACACATACGCGCCAGCGTTCTTTCCGCTTTCTATAAGTATGGCAAGGCAGTCCGTAAGATAATATTCGTGCTGAGCGTTGTTGTTTGTTATTTTTGAAAGGGCAAAAAGCAGATCCTCGCCGCGAAACCAGTATGTGCCGGCGTTTGATTCCCTGATTTTCTTTTCCTCTTCGTTAGCGTCCTTGTGCTCCACTATGCGCAGCAGAGTTCCGTTTTCGTCTCTCTTTATATGCCCTATGCCTTCGGTATCGTCAACGATGGCTGAAACGAGAGTTATGGAATTGCCGTTTTTAACGTGGTAATCGTATGCCTTGTTTATCGTTTCAGCGTCCATAAGCGGGCCGTCGCCGTTCAAAATAAGTATTTCGTCTTTTTTATGCTTTTCTATAAAATTCCTTGCCGTCATAACCGCGTGGCCGGTGCCGAGCTGCGGATTTTGGTAAGCCGTTTCGATATTGCTTTCACTTTTGAGATACTCCTCAACCGTGTCGTGACGGTAGCCCGTAACAACGCAGAGGTTTTCACAGCCGGCGCTTTTTACCGCTCTTATAACATATCCGAGCATCGGTTCAAAAAGGACCTCGCACATAACCTTCGGCGATTCCGATTTCATTCTTGTGCCCTTGCCGCCGGCAAGAATAACAGCGCACTTCATAGACTGTCTCTCCTTTATTCTTTAAAACTTAAATGCGGAAAACACACATAATATATGTAACATTTATAACATTATATGTTAAAAATTTCATATTTTCAATAATATTTACAATAATGGGGCAATTTTCAAAAATATGTTTGTATTTTAAAAACTTGTGTGATATAATACTACCGCAATATTACGGCGGGCAGGAAAAATGTATAAAATCGCCTGCCGGCGAAGTTTAAGAACAACAAAAAATTCAGGAGGTATTCTCAAAAATGTCAAAAAAGTATTGTTATCTTTTTTCAGAGGGTAATGCCAATATGAGGGAGCTGCTCGGCGGTAAGGGCGCTAACCTTGCCGAAATGACCAATATCGGTCTCCCCGTTCCCCAGGGCTTCACCATCACAACGGAAGCGTGCACACAGTATTATGAGGACGGCAGAGAAATCAACGATGAAATTATGGCCGAGATCAACGAGTATATCGTGAAGATGGAGGAAATCACCGGCAAAAAGTTCGGCGACAAGGAAAATCCCCTTCTCGTTTCGGTTCGTTCCGGCGCGAGAGCGTCCATGCCCGGTATGATGGACACTATCCTCAACCTCGGTCTCAACGAGGACGTTGTTGAGGTAATCGCGGCAAAATCCGGCAACCCCAGATGGGCTTGGGACTGCTACAGAAGATTTATCCAAATGTATTCCGACGTTGTTATGGAAGTCGGCAAGAAGTATTTTGAGGAGCTCATCGACAAGATGAAGGCAAAGAAAGGCGTTGTTTACGACGTTGATCTCACCGCCGAGGATCTCAAAGAGCTCGCTTCGCAGTTTAAGGCCGAATATAAGGAAAAGATAGGCGTGGATTTCCCCGCCGACCCCAAGGAGCAGCTTATGGGCGCTATCAAGGCCGTTTTCCGTTCATGGGATAACCCCCGCGCGAACGTTTACCGCCGCGATAACGATATTCCGTATTCATGGGGCACCGCCGTCAACGTTCAGTCAATGGCGTTCGGCAATATGGGCAACGACTGCGGCACCGGCGTTGCTTTCACCCGTGATCCCGCGACAGGCGAAAAGAAGCTTATGGGCGAATTTCTTATCAACGCTCAGGGCGAGGACGTTGTTGCCGGCGTTCGCACCCCCATGCCCATCGCCAAAATGGCGGAGGAATTTCCCGAGGCGTTCGCTCAGTTCAAGAGCGTTTGCGAAACTCTTGAAAATCACTACAGAGATATGCAGGATATGGAATTCACCGTTGAGAATAAGAAGCTCTATATGCTCCAGACGCGTAACGGCAAGAGAACGGCTCAGGCCGCTTTACAGATCGCCTGCGACCTTGTTGACGAGGGTATGAGGACTCCCCAGGAGGCCGTTGAGATGATAGACCCCCGTAACCTTGACACACTTCTTCATCCCCAGTTTGACGCCGCCGAGCTTAAGGCAGCCACACCGATGGGCAAGGGTCTCGGCGCTTCACCCGGCGCGGCCTGCGGAAGAATCGTGTTCACGGCGGACGACGCTGTCGCTTGGAATGAAAAGGGCGAAAAGGTAGTTCTTGTTCGTCTTGAGACATCCCCCGAAGATATAACGGGTATGAAGGCCTCTCAGGGCATACTCACCGTTCGCGGAGGTATGACCTCTCACGCCGCCGTTGTTGCCCGCGGTATGGGCACCTGCTGCGTATCGGGCTGCGGCGATATAACAATGGACGAGGAAAACAAAAAGTTCACCCTCGCGGGCAAGACCTATCACGAGGGAGATTATATTTCGATAGACGGCTCAACCGGCAATATCTATGACGGTATCATTCCCACGGTTGACGCTACGATAGCCGGCACGTTCGGAAGAATTATGGCTTGGGCGGACGAGTTCAGAACTCTGAAGGTACGCACAAACGCCGATACTCCGGCGGACGCGAAGAAGGCAAGAGAGCTCGGAGCGGAAGGCATCGGTCTCTGCCGCACGGAGCATATGTTCTTTGAGGAGGACAGGATCGCCGCGTTCCGCGAGATGATATGCGCCGATACCGTTGAGGAGAGAGAGGCGGCTCTCGAAAAAATACTGCCCTATCAGCAGGGAGATTTCGAGAAACTTTACGAGGCTCTTGAAGGCTGCCCCGTAACGATTCGTTTCCTTGATCCTCCGCTTCATGAATTTGTTCCCACCGAAGAGGACGATATCAAAAAGCTTGCCGACGCTCAGGGCAAATCCGTTGAGGATATCAAGGCCATAATCACTTCTCTTCACGAGTTCAACCCGATGATGGGTCACCGCGGACTTCGTCTTGCCGTAACCTATCCCGAGATAGCGAAGATGCAGACGAAAGCGGTTATCCGCGCCGCCATCAACGTTCAGAAGGCTCACCCCGAATGGAACGTGGCTCCCGAGATTATGATCCCGCTTGCCTGCGACACCAAAGAGCTCAAATATGTTAAAGATATAGTAGTTGCCACCGCCGACGCGGAGATTGCCGCCGCGGGCGTTGAAATGAAGTATGAAGTAGGCACGATGATAGAGATCCCCCGCGCGGCTCTCACCGCCGGAGAGATTGCCAAGGAGGCGGAGTTCTTCTGCTTCGGCACGAACGATCTTACTCAGATGACCTACGGCTTCAGCCGCGACGACGCGGGCAAGTTCCTTGACGCGTATTACGACGTTAAGATATTTGAAAACGATCCGTTCGCCAAGCTCGACACAGTCGGCGTAGGCCAGCTTATGAAGATGGCCGTTAAGAACGGCAAGGCAACACGTCCGTCTCTCCACTGCGGCATCTGCGGTGAGCACGGCGGCGATCCGAGCTCGGTAAAATTCTGCCACGAGATCGGCCTCGATTACGTTTCCTGCTCTCCGTTCCGCGTTCCGATAGCCCGCCTTGCCGCCGCGCAGGCCGCTATCGAAAGCAAGAAAGACTGATTTAAAGTTTTAGGCAATGTAAATCGAACGCGCGCCGGTTTTCGGCGGCAGAAATCAGCATAAAGCAAACTTACAGGTATGTTATTGAAAAATAGCATACCTGTTTTATTTTTGCCCGTTAAAAATAGCCTTTTTGTGAATAAAAAAATAAATTCGGGCGAAAAAAGAGTATTTTATAGCGTTTTTTGGCTATATTTTTTGATTTTCGCTCATTTTACGGAGGGGATTCTCTCAAATAAAGCATTTAGGAGGAGCTATGGGAAGAAGAAAAAAGAAAACGGCGGAGGAAGAGGTACGCGACGGCTTAAGGCGCCTTGCCTTCGGAGAAATACATGACGCGGTACTTCTTTTATTTGCCGACGAAAGCGAAATACTCGAAAAGCTGGGCGAGCTCGATCTTTTTAACGTAAGTGAGATCAAACGGCCAAAGGGCGGTGGCATGGAGATCAAATTTTTCGACAGGATAAGGGCGCTTGAAAAATTAAAAGACTCGAAAAACGAGACTCCTGCTCAGCCGTTCGGTTTTTACAGGGCGTTGGAGGAAAGCGTGAAAAACGCGCGGCTCGCGTTTGACGATGACTGCGATGAATGATTTCGCCGCCTTTTCAAAAAAGCAGCTTGCCGTGCTGACTTGGTGGTGCGAAACGAGCCCCGTTAAGGGAAAAAACGGAATAATCTGCGACGGCGCGGTGAGGTCGGGGAAAACTCTTTGTATGAGCATATCCTTTGTTTGCTGGGCGTTTTATAATTTCAGCGACACCTCGTTTGCCCTTTGCGGAAAGACCGTTACTTCCCTTAAACGCAACGTTGTAACGCCGCTTATCGGGCATCTTACTTCCCTCGGCTTCGGCTGCGATTACAGAATGAGCAGAAATCTGCTTGAGATAGAAAAGGCGGGCGTGAAAAACCGTTTCTATCTCTTCGGCGGCAGAGACGAATCCTCGGCGTCGCTCATACAGGGTATGACGCTCGGAGGAGTTCTGCTGGACGAGGCGGCGCTTATGCCGCGTTCGTTTGTTGAGCAGGCGCTGGCGCGCTGCTCGCTCGAAAACGCCAAATTCTGGTTCAACTGCAATCCGGAGCACCCGTTTCACTGGTTTTATCTTGAATGGATAAAAAAAAGAGAATCCAAAAATATGCTTTATATTCATTTCAGAATGGAGGATAACCCCTCCCTGTCCGCCGCCGTTATAAACAGATACAAAAATCTTTACAGCGGAGCCTTTTACGAAAGGTTTATCGACGGCAGATGGGTGGCCGCCGACGGACTCGTTTACCCGATGTTCAACGGCGATACCCATGTGAAAAAAAGTGAAAAAGGCGTGTTTTCATCGTATTATATGTCCTGCGATTACGGCACGGTAAACCCCTTTTCTCTCGGGCTGTGGGGAAAGGCGGAGGACGGCTGGTTTCGCATAGACGAATTTTATCACAGCAGCAGGGACAGCGGCGTTCAGCTTACCGACGAGGAGTATTATCTGCGTCTGAAAGAACTTGCGGGCGATAAAAAAATCGAGGCGGTTGTCGTGGACCCGTCCGCCGCAAGCTTTATCGAGCTGATAAAGCGGCGCGGCGAATTTAAGGTAGTCAAGGCAAAAAACGACGTGCTTAAAGGAATAAATTACGTTTGCACGGCGCTTAAAAACGGCGAGATATTTTTTTACCCCGAATGCTGCGACACGATACGCGAATTTTCCGTTTACAGATGGGATAACGGAATAAAAAGAGACGCGCCGAAAAAAGAAAACGATCACGCGATGGACGACGTTCGCTATTTCGTTTCAACCGTTTTGTACGGCGGTGACGGAGAGGACGCGTTTTCCGTCGCGGTGGAAAGGAAGTGAAGATTTGGGCTTGTTTCGCAGAGATAAAAAAGCGGGCGAACGCCGCGGAGCCGCGGCGGTTCAGACGAGTACGCGTTCCAATCATCCCTATTGGCAGCTTGCGTCCGCCTCTCTCGGCGCGGGCAGCAGAATATATTCGTCTCTGCGCGAAGCCGTGCCGATAATAGACGCGGCGCTGTCGAAAATCGTAAGGCTCTGCGAAGGCTTTCATTTTGAAACGGGAAGTCCCGCGTTGGATGTGGATATAAACGCTTTTTTTGAAAGCATAAACGTCGGCGGAAATCAAACGGGCATAGACGCGTTTGTTTCCACTTATCTCAACGAGCTGCTCACTTACGGCTCGGCGGTGGGCGAAATTATCGCCGACGATCGTAATTTTTACGCGCTCTATAACGGAGAGCCGGAGGCGCTTGAAGTCAAAAGGGCGGCGAACGGGATAGATCCGGTGTTTTACAACGGCAGCGAGCCTGTCGCCCGCCAAGAGCTTATACTGTTCTCGGCGCTTAATCCGGAGCCGGGCAAGCTGCTCGGCACAAGCCTGCTGCGCGGTCTGCCGTTTGTTTCAAATATTCTTCTGACGATATACAATACCGTCGGCGAGAATTGGGAGCACGCGGGAAATCTAAGATATGCCGTGACCTATAAGCCTCAGTCGGAAAGCGGCGACGCGACGGGCGCTAAGGAGCGAGCCGAGCAAATGGCGAGCGCGTGGCGCGAGGCGATGAGCAGCCGCGATTCCGTTAAGGATTTTGTTGCCGTGGGCGACGTTTCCGTAAAAGTAATAGGAGCCGACTGCAATGTTTTGGACAGCGAGATACCCGTTAAGCAGCTTTTGGAGCAAATCATCGCCAAAACAGGGCTTCCGCCGTATATGCTCGGGCTCAACTGGTCCACCACGGAGCGTATGAGCACTCAGCAGGCGGATATTTTAACGACCGAGCTGGAGGCATACAGACGCATACTGACGCCGATACTGATGAAAATAGGCAGAAAATACCTTGAACTGAATGGGATACCTTCATCTCTTGAGGTGGTTTGGGACAGCATAACGCTCCAGGACGAAACGGAGCTTGCAAGGGCAAGGCTCTACGACGCCCAGACCGAGAAAATTTTAAAGGAGGTCTACGCTTGAGAGACGGTTATATAGAAAAAAGCTATGCTCCTGAGCAGGAGGATATGGAAAAAATAAGGCGCTTTACGAGGAAGGATTTTTCCGAGGAAGAGCTTTATGTTTTCGGCCTTATACTTTGCAGCAACGATATAGACAGGGATTTTGAAAAATTCTCCGTTTCCGCGCTTGAGGGGCTCGCGAAGATGTTTATAGGCAAAACGGGAATACGCGACCATTCAATGAGATCCTCGGATCAAACGGCGCGCATTTTCGACGCGTGGGTGGAAGCCGTGCCCGGCAAAAAAACGGCGGACGGAGAAGCTCTTTTTGTTTTGAGAGCCAAGGCTTATATGGTGAGAAACGACGAAAACGCTTCGCTTATCACCGATATAGACGCGGGAATAAAAAAAGAGGTCTCCGTTTCCTGCTCAATGGCATCGTGCGTTTGCTCAATATGCGGCGAAAGCAAAAAAAGCGGCAAATGCAATCATATAAACGGCAGGGAATACAACGGCAAAATTTGCTGCGGTGTACTCAGCGAACCCGCCGACGCGTATGAATGGAGCTTCGTCGCGGTGCCCGCGCAGCGTGACGCGGGAATAACAAAATCATTCGATGCGGCAAAGAAAGAGGTCAATATGGACGAAATAAAAAAGAGCCTGAAAAACGCCAATGGGGAAACGCTCCTTACGGGCGCTCAGGCAAGAAAGCTTTACGATTATATAGAGGAAAAAGAAGCTCTCGCCGGCCTCGGCGAAGAGTATAAAAAGGCGCTCGTAAAGGAGCTGGTAACGCTCTGCGCGAAATCGATCCCGTCAATGGATCTCAAGGTTTTCGGCGGAGTGGCGGAGGTTATGACCGTTAAAGAGCTTCAAAGCTTTAAGGCGGCTTTTGAGAAGCAGCAGGCTGCCGAAAATATGCCGTCTCCCCAGCTTTCGAGGGCGCAGAAAAAAGCCAAAAACGATTTAAACGAATTTAAAATCTAAGGAGGATTTGATATGTCATTTTCATTTAAGGGCTACGGCGAAAACGTGCTCACGTTTCCGACAAAGCTTACTCAGGCAGGCATTCCCGTTGAGGTCGGCGCAAACAGCGTTGTTTCAAAGGCTGCGGCGGATAAGGATTTTATCGGCGTGACTTCATACGCAGACGGCGAGCTTGCCGGCGTTATTCTTAACGGCTATGTGGAACTGCCTTACACCGGCACCGCGCCCGCGTTCGGCTTCAGCGCGCTTGCCGCGAACGGAACGGGCGGAGTCAAAACGGCTTCCTCGGCAACTCATTTTGTAAAGGTCATAAAAGTGGATACCTCGAAAAAGACGGTAGGCTTTATTCTTTGATGAAAGGAGAAAAACAATGGCATTTGACAATATAAGGCTTGAAAAAGGACTTTATTCAACTTCAAAGGGATTTACGGCTTCGCTTGAGGAGCTTGATCCCTCGGAAAATTACATCGGCACCGATTTTGAGGGACTGGACGCGTATCAGCGCCAGCTCAAGCGTTTTGATATAAAGGTTTCCGGCTCCGGCTCGGATTCCGTTTCAAAATTCTTTCAAACTGCCGATTCCGCGGCGCTTTTTCCCGAATACATTTCCCGCGCCGTTCAGCAGGGGCTTGAGGAGGCGGATATTCTTCCCAAGATAATCGCCACCACAACGAACATAGATTCGCTTGATTACAGGGCTATCGAAAGTGTGCCGGAGCAGGAGGATAAAGAGCTTGCCGCCGTTGCCGAGGGCGCGAAGATACCCGAAACGACGGTGAAAACAAAGGATAAGCTCACCAAACTCCATAAGAGAGGCCGAATGCTTGTCGCTTCATACGAGGCCATAAAATTCCAAAAGCTGGATCTCTTCACCGTAACGCTCAGGCAGATAGGCGCGTATATCGCGCGCACTCAGCTTGCGGACGCCCTCGCGGCCATTTCGGAAAACGAGGGAACCGAGAAAATTCAGCTCAGCGGAAAAGTCGGATATGAAAATCTCGTTGCGCTTTGGGACAAGCTCTCGCCCTACAAATTAACGGCAATAGTAGCGTCTTCAAGCGCCGTGGCCGATATGCTCGGAATAACCGAATTTAAGGATTCAAACGCCGGCCAGAACTTTCACGGCACGGGCAGAATGATAACGCCGTTCGGCGCGGAGGTGCTCAAGGCGGGAAATCTGACAGGCAAGGTGCTGTACGCTATTGACAGCTCGGCCGCTCTTGAAAAGGTTCAGGCGGGCGGAGTCGTAACAGAGTACGACAAGATAATAGACCGCCAGCTTGAAAGAGCCGCGATTACCGCGACCGCCGGCTTTTCGCCCATCTTTTCAGACGCCGCGAAAATGCTGACTCTTACCGATTAAGCGTTTGAAAGGAAGATAAAGCTATGATTGACAGGGAGCTTGTGACGCAAAGCGTTATGATAATGGGAGGCCTTGATTACTGCGAGGCGGAGGCTTATATGCCTTTCATCGACTCCGCTTGCGCCTGCGTTGCCGAAAATCTGCGCGAGGGAACGGACGAAAACGATCCGCGGGTAATACAGCTCGCGGCGGCAAAGGCATACAGAAGCATCGAGCCTTCGGTCCGCCGTGAGGAAGAGCTTTCCGCTTTTACTGCGGGCGACGTTTCCGTAACCCTTTCGCAGACGCGGGAGAAAAACGCCGAAAGCTTTTACCGCGCGGCGCTTTCTGACTGCGAGGGGCTTTTGATCGATTCGGGCTTTGCCTTTTTGGGTGTTTAAATGAATAAAGCAAGGTTGATAAAAAAAGGACTTGAGAAAACGGGCAGGCAGGTAGTCCTTGAGGACGGAAGCTGGAGCTCGCCGCCGTTTTACGCGGTGCTGAGACAGAAATGGAAAAGCTACAAGTCCGATTTTGAATTCAGCGAAACGGAAATCGGCAGAGTCAGCGCCGATTACTGCATATACATCGGGCCGTATGACCATGATATTACGGCGCTCTCCGACGACGCCGTTTTACGCGTTGACGGTTTTAAATACATTTTCAAGAAAAAGGAAACGGAAAAGCTCGGCGGGGAAACGGTGTATTACAGCGGGATCGTAAGAAAGATATGGGAGGACGAAAGTGATAAAAGCTGAAAAAATGCTTGACTGTTTTATGGACAGACTTAAGGCCGACAGTTATTTTGACTCAATAAAAATAATAAGAGCCTATCCCCATTCGGTAAAGCCCACCCTCCTTAAAAACGCCGTGGTTTCGGCGGGCATAAGGAATATAGAGCTTGAGGGGGAAAGCGTTATGCAAAACGTAAGGACGGGAAAATACAGCATATTTACCGATATTTTTGTGCCCTGCTCTTTTGAAAGGAGGGCGCTTGAGGATATAGTTTTCCGCATAAGCGCCGACGTGGCAAAGCTCAACGTGGCGTCGATAGAGATTTCGGCGGCATCATCGCTTCATACGGAGGAATGCTTTTCTATGAGGGCCGTTTTTACTTTTCGCGACGAAATCGGTTTTGAGGAGGAAACGCAATGAACCCCGAAAACGGTTATGAACAGATGAAGGAAATATCAGAATATCTGCGCCTTGATTCAAAGAGATTTGATACGGGAGTTGATGAAAACGAATGAAAATGAAATTCGGGAACTTTGAATTTCCCGTAAATCCCGAAAAGGTAAACGTGGAATATTCCGAAAACGTAAAAGAGGTTCCGCTTTTTGACAGCGACAGCGCCGTATTTTGCGTTTCACGCAACGCCTGCACCGTAAGGTGCGAGGGTTCCTTTTGGGGAGCGGACAGACTTGAACTCGCCGCGGAGCTTAAAATACTTTTTTCGGACGGTTCGCCGGGCTGGCTCTTTCTGCCTGACGGAGAGTGCTTTAACGCTTTCCCCGTCTTTCTCTCGGTTACAGAGACGGCGGAAAAGTGCTGCGTTTCCTACAAAATCGAGTTTAAAGAGAACTGCTCTCACAAAAAAAGCAAAGCGGAGCTTGAATTTACTTACGCTAACGAGGGCGAAAATATGTTTGACATAGCATACAGGTGCGGCGTAAAAATAGAGACGCTTATGGAGCTGAACGAATTTGCGACGCCGTTCGGAATCAAGGAAGGCGACAGGGTGAGGCTTATATGAGGTTTGAGTTTACAGATATCGACGGAAAGCCGTTCGCGCCCGAAAACATAATATCCTATGAGCTTTCGAGCGAGGTCGGCGCGGCCTGCGACGGACTGAGAATCAATTTTGTTTCGGAGGATTTTCCGAAAGAACTTGTTTCTGCAAAGGCGTTTATCGGGGAAAAGCTTGTTTTCAACGGTTTTTGCGACAACCAGAAAACGGTCCGCGACGAATCGGGGCTTCGATGCTTTGTTTTCGCGAGAAGCAGCGCGGCGCTCCTTGTTGACAACGAGGCCCCGCCGTGCGAATACAACTGCCCTTCGGCGAGGCAGCTTTGGTATTCAAACGCGAGGGAACTCGGCTTTGAATGCGGATTGCCGGAGCTTTATTCAAAAAACAGCTATATAATTTCAAAGGGCACAAGCCGTTTCGGGGTTATAAACGATTTTGTGCTTGCCGCCGGAGGAACACCCGTTTACGTCACTCCCGAAAACGTGATGAAAGCGTATGAGCCCGGGAAGGATTTGAAACGGCTTGAGGATTACCGTCTTGTTTCCTTAACGCGGATAATAAACAGAAGCGAGGTTATAAGCGATATTGATTATAAAATCAACGCTTCGGACGCGTATTCCTATCATTTTAAAAGCGGTTACGCGCACGGCAGGGGAATAGTGAGAAAAAGGCTTTGCAACCTTTCCGCGATTCCGACATGGCAAAGGGAATTTACGGCAAAGGAAAAAATCATAAAATCACTTGAGGAATACATTTGCTCCGAAGCGGTAATATCGGGCGAATGCGAGATGGGGCTTTTTGACAGGGTTCAAACCGCTTTCGGCGATGAAAAAGAGGAATTTTTTGTAAGCGAGATCGTAAGGAGCAAGAGCAAAAACGGCGAAAAAACCGTTTTGCTTATGAAAAAGAAAATCGACGGGGAGATCGTGAATTATGTGGCTCAGTAAAAAATTCAAAAGCGTTCGCGGCTTTGCCGCCGAAAAGGGAACGGTCTCCCTCGGCGGCAGCGCCACGGTGCGTTCCTCCTCAACCGTGCAATCCGTAAGCGTAAACTGTTACGCGCCATACGGATATTCCGCCTACGCCCCGGGAGGGGAGGAGATTCTTATAATCAACGGCCCCGACGGCGGCGCGGGAGCCGGCACAAGAATGAAGGACGAAACGCTCGGCGAGGGAGAAATATCCATAATTTCCGACGGCGGCGGGCGGGTGAAGCTCGGCAAAGACGGTTCGGTGGAAATAAACGGCTTTGTTTTCACCAAAGACGGAACGATAAAAAATTCACGGGGAGAGATAGTAATATGATTCAGACAATCGAAAACGGCAATTTCGCCGACGACGCGGCGGCGCGACTGCTGCGTGCCGCCGCCACGGCTCTGTACGCGCAAAGGGGAAAATTTTATCCCGATAAGGATTACGGCTCCCGACTGCTTGAACTGCGCCCCGGCGACTCCGTCTGCGCGGCAGGCCTCGCGCGGCAGGCCGTGAATAATATCGACGGCGTATATGTAAAATCCGCGATACGGACGGAAAACGGCTGGGAATTTGTTTTGGCCGTTAATAATGAAGAAAGGCAGGTGTTTATCGATTATGGGCATTACTTATAAAGAAATACTTAATTCTATGAAGACCGCATATTTTGAGGAAACGGGGGAGGCCGTAAAAAGCTGTTCGGATTTGGAACTGAGGCTTAAATCGGTGGCGACGGAGATATATTCCGTTTGCGCGTACAACGATTTTATTTTGAAACAGGGCTTTCCGCAAACCGCTACGGGCGAATATCTTGAAAGGCACGCGCGCCTTAGAGGCATAACAAGAAAAAAAGCCTCAAAGGCAAAAGGAAGCCTCACTTTTTCTCTTGAAAGCGCGTCGAAATCCAAAATTACGGTGCCCGCCGGAACGGTATGCTCGGTGAACGGCAGCCCTTTTCTTCAGTTCGCTACCGACGACGCGGCGGAGATAAACGCGGGTGAAACGCGCGTTACCGTAAAAGCTACGGCTCTCAGGGAGGGCTATGATCACAACGTTCCCGCGGGAACGGTAACCGTGACGGTGAACCCGTTTTCCAATCTCAGCTCCGTCACAAACGAATACTCGTTTTTCGGAGGAGAAGACGATGAAAGCGACGAATCTCTGCGGAAACGCGTGCTCGATTCGTATTCGGATCCCACAAGCAATCTCAGCGTTGCCGCGGTTGAGCAGAGACTGATGACGATAGACGGCGTTAGGGACGCGTATGTCTGCGCCGCGCCCGACTATACCCTGCGCGTATGCCTTAAAACGGACGGAGCGGAAGTGCCAAGCGCAATAAATACCAAGGTAAAAGATATTTTAGGCTTCGCCGCGCTTTGCAGCGTTGAAATAATTACGGTAAAAGCGCAGGAACGACTTTTTTACGCCGTGGCCGATATAAATATTTCGGGCGGTTACAAAAAAGATGAAGTTGAAAAAGCCGTAAGAGAAAAGCTGACCGCATTTTGCAGCGGCGAAAGGATCGGAAAAAATTACAGCGAATCCGCCGCCGCCGCGGCCTGCGCCGGTATAGACGGCGTGGAATATATCAGCGTATATTTCGCATCTCCGGACGGAAAGGCCGTATCCTGCGGAAGCGAGGAATATCTGAAGCTGGAACGGGTGGAGGTAAACATCAATGAGCAGTGAGATATTCCGCCGCCTTGACGAGCTTACGGCGCGGCTTTGCGGAAACGTGAAAACGGGCGTTTTTTCAACAGGCGAAACCGCCGCCTACGCCGCCGGCCTTGAGCTTGCCGAAAAGCATGCGGATACTCTTTTGAAAAACCTTTTTGTTGACACGGCGGACAGCGCAGGACTCGCGAAATTTTTGAGCTTTACCGGGGAAAACCCCGGAACAAGCGATGAGGAGACACGCCGGAATATATTGAACGCGGTGCAGAGAAAAAAAGAATTTTTCAAAAAGCCGGATTTTGACAAATACATACTGTCGCTGAACCGCTCCGCATATACGGTAAAGGGCAATGAAATCAGGGTGAGGCTTAATACGGAGTTCGGAATTACGAGCTTCAAAGGCGTATCGACTCTTATTAAGGAATATATTCCGTTTATGTGCGCGCTCACGCTTATGGGAAACGGAAGAACGTTTTCCGAATGGAATTCTCTTCAAATGACGTGGCAAACGCTCGACGGCTTTGAACTGCCCTTTTATGTGATAAATAAATTTTAATTTCCTAAAGGAGAAGAATATGAGCTCAACAAAGAAAACAAAAATTATGAGACTGAATCAGTGGTTGGCCACGGATATTCCGCAAATGGCGGATTTCAACACGGACAACTACCATATCGAAGAGAGCTTTTGCGCGCACGTTTCCGATGAACACGCGCACACAAGCAAGAAGGAAAAGAAAAAATGGGACGCGCCTTGTTTTTGCGGCAGTTATATGGGCAACGGCGCGTCCGAAAGAACGGTTGAAACCCAATGCGGCTTTGACGTGAGCTTCGGTTTAGTTTTCGCCACTTCCATGCCGCCGTCGGCGGTTGATTTCAGCAACAAAATCAAGCGCGGCTTTTTCGGCTTTTTCAGCAAAATGGGCGGCAATTCCGGCGTCAGCGTTTCCGGCGAAAATTTCACCGTAACAAACAGCTCGTCCTCATCAAACGGAGAATATCTGAGCCTCAATCAGTCCGGAATAATTTACAACTACGTTCTTTTCAGATAATTTGTTTTTCGGAACGCCCGCAACACGGGCGTTCTTTTTTTGTTTACAAAGAAATAAAAATATATTATAATTAGAAAACAGAATACTATTGGGAGGTTTGCGAGATGCTTCTTGCTGTCGATATAGGAAACACGAATATAGTTCTCGGAGTTACGGACGGTGAAAAACCGATTTGCTCCGGCAGGCTTTCAACTAACCTTAACGAAACCGATATTGAATATTCAATCAAAATAAAGGCTTTTCTTGAAATAAACGGAGCCGCCGAAATAGACGGCGCGATAATTTCAAGCGTTGTTCCCGCTCTTGTAAGAACGGTGAAAAAAGCCGTTTTGCTTGCCTGCAAAACCGAGGCGATGGTCGTCGGTCCGGAAATAGAAACCGGACTGAATATAAAAATAGACAATCCCTCCGAGCTTGGCGCAGACATAATCGTGGGCGACGTTGCGGTGATAAACAAATATCCGCTTCCCGCCATTGTTTTTGATTTCGGCACCGCGACAACGGCCTCCGTTATAGACAAAACGGGCGCTCATATCGGCGGCGTGATAATGTGCGGCGTAAAAACCGCTATAAATTCACTGTCAAATTCAACGGCGCAGCTGCCGCAGGTGGATATTTCAACGCCGTCAAAGCTGATAGGAACAAACACCGTGGACGCGATGAAAAGCGGCTCCGTAGCAGGCACGGCGGCTATGCTTGAGGGGCTTGTTTCGCGGTTTGAAAGGGAACTCGGCGAAAAGGCCACGGTAATAATCACGGGCGGCCTCGGTAAGGTTATCGCGGGAGCCACGGAACTTGAGGTTACGGTTGACGAAGAGCTTTTGCTTGACGGATTGAGAATAATATACGAAAAAAACAGAAAGTAAAGTCGTTTGAGGTTGACAAAGCGCTTTTTGTAATGATACAATAATTAAAAGTAAATTTATCGTTTGGAGGTTTTTCTTTTTATGAAAACAGCACTCGAATACAGCGACAAATTCGATATTTCAAGGCAAACGGATTACGCTGTTAAGGGCATAACCAAGATATGCTCTAAAATCGGTCCCCGCAAGCCCGGCTCACCCGAGGAATTGCGCGCCCAAAAATGGTTTGAAAAGGATATGAAAAACTATTGTGATGAAACGAAGATCGAGGAATTTACGCTTCATCGCCAGGGCTTTATGGGATTTATACCGTTCACCGTTATCTGCGGCGTGGCAAGCGTTTTCATCAACTGGTTTTTAAGCCCGATAATCGCTTTGGTGCTTTGTGTTCTCGCGTTTATCCCCCTTATCTTTGAATTTCTTATGTATAAGCAATTTGACGATTTCCTTTTCCCGAAGCAGACCTCTCACAATATGATTGCCACCCGCAAGCCGTCGGGCGAGGTTAAAAAGCGCATAATTATGATAGGCCATTCCGATTCGCAGTTTGAGTGGACTCTGAATTATCTTATCGGCGGCCTTCAGGCGAAGCTGTTCGTTGAGATTCCCGCGGTAGTCGGCCTTGTTATAGACACGGTCACGGCGCTTATCTGCATAATTGTCGGCGCGTTAAACGGCGGCATCGCAGCGGCAAACGAAATACCCGTTTTACATACTCTTTTCCTTGTGCTGTTCATAGTCTGCATAGTATTCGTTCCTTTTGAGCTGTCTTTCCTGTTCTTCCAGAGTTGGACCAAATCCGTTCCCGGCGCGTCCGATAACCTTTCGGGCTGCTATGTCGGTATGTCCGCCGTAAAGGCTCTTGCCGAGGCCGACGTCCGCTTTGAAAACACCGAGGTCGTAATGATTTGCTCCGGCTCCGAGGAGGCCGGTCTGCGCGGCTCAAAGGCATACGCGAAGGCTCACGAAAAGGAACTCAAGGATATACCGACCGTCGTTGTCGCTATGGACACCTTCCGCGACCTTGAAACCATGGCCGTTTACGACAGAGATCTTTCAGGCACGGTAAAGCATCACGCCGGAGTTAAAAAACTTGTGCACGACGCTTGCGCCAACTGCGGATACGACGTTAAGTACGAATCAATCTATATCGGCGGCTGCGACGCGGCTTCCTTTACGCAGCGCGGTATTCCCGCCACGGGCTTTGCCGCTATGGATCCCGCTCCCCCAAGATATTATCACACAAGGCTTGATACCGCCGAAAATTTACGCCCAGAATGCATTGAGGTGGGCATAGAAGTAATGGTTGAAACGCTTTGTATGTTCGATAAGGACGGCGCCGAGGGCGTGACCGACTGAAACGGTTCACGCAATCGGAAAGAATAATATTATCAAAACGGCGCCCGCAGCTTAAATAATATGTTAAGGCGCGGCAGCAAATAAAGAATTAAAAGGGGGCTTAGGCTCCCTTTTTTCGCGCCCGAAAACGGGCGGTCTTCGCGCTTTGTTTAATTTATATTTACTTTTCCGTGTTTTATGGTAAAATAATAAAAGCAACGGAAAATATACCCGAGGTGAAAATATGAGGCTCCTTGTTATTGACGGCAACAGTATTGCCAACCGCGCCTTTTACGGAATAAAACTGCTCACCACCAAAAGCGGCTGTTTTACAAACGCAATTTACGGCTTTTTGAATATTCTTTTGAAATTAAAAGAGACCTGCTCCCCCGACGCCGTGGCGGTCGCTTTCGACGTTCACGCGCCTACTTTCCGCCATAAGTTATATGATGAATACAAAGCGGGCAGGCACGCTATGCCCGATGAGCTTCGCGAACAGATGCCCGTTCTCAAAAAACTCCTCGCCGCCCTCGGTTACGGGGTTGTGGAATGCGAGGGCTGGGAGGCCGACGATATTCTCGGAACTCTTGCGCAGGCTTGCCGCCAAAACGGCGATATGTGCTTCATCGCCACGGGCGACAGGGATTCACTTCAGCTCGCGCACGGCGGCGTAAAAGTGCTGCTGGCGCGGACTAAAACGGGGCAGGCCGCAACCGATATATACGACGAGTCGGCGATAGAGGCCGAATACGGCGTAACGCCCCAGGCGCTGATTCAGGTCAAGGGGCTTCAGGGCGATTCGAGCGACAATATCCCCGGCGTGGGAGGGATAGGCCCGAAAACGGCGCTTGATCTTATTCGCAGATACGGCACGATTGATAACATTTATGCGGGAATAGACGATATAGACATAAAAAGCGGAGTGAGAGAAAAGCTGAAAAGAGATAAGGAAAAGGCGTATCTTTCACTTGAACTCGGCACGATACGCACGGACGCGCCGATAGATAAAAATATCGCTTCATACGCCGTAACGCAGGGCGACAGGGCTCTTGCGGCGTCCGAATTTGTCCGCCTCGAGTTATTCAGCCTGATGGATAAATTCGGGCTTGACAGACGAGAGGCCTCGGTAAACGAGACCGGGGACAAGCACAGAAAAATCACAAAAAAAATATGCCGAAACGCAGACGAAATGCTTGGCCTGCTCAACGGCAAAAGCGCGTATTTTTACCCCGCCGTTTCGTGCGGTGAAATATCGGATCTTTATTTCGCTTTCGGCGACGATATAGTGATAATGCCCGCCGACCTCGAGGATTTTGAAAAATTCGCCGTTTCGTTTTTTGAAAGCGGAATTGAAAAATACAGCTACAACACAAAGCTGCTCCACCGACTTGCCGCGAAGCTGGGTGTAAAATGCCGAAACGTGCGCGGCGATCTTATGCTTTCCGCGTATCTGCTGCGCCCGTCGGATACAAATTATAATGTTGACCATTTGTGCCTCGAATACGGCGTGGCAATGCCCGAATACACAAACGAAATGGGCGCGGACGAGCCCGAGGTATGCTTTGCCGCCGTGCTGAAAAGCGTTTTTGAGAAGACAGACGCGCTGCTTGAAGAGGCGGAGCAGACAAAATTACTGACCGATATTGAACTGCCTCTTGCCGAGGTGCTCGCGAAAATGGAAATCGCGGGCTTTGAGGCGGACAGAAAAGGAATAGAGGAATTTTCAAAAAAGCTTTCCGCGGGAATAAAGGAGCTCACCGCCTCGATATATGAGCAGGCGGGACGCGAATTCAATATAAATTCGCCAAAGCAGCTGGGAGTGGTGCTTTTTGAGGAGATGGGCATTCCGTGCCGAAAGAAAACGAAAAGCGGCTATTCCACAAACGCGGAGGTGCTTGAGGAGCTTGCGCCCGTCTATCCGATAGTTTCTCAGATTCTTGAATACAGAACGCTTTCAAAGCTGAAATCGACCTACTGCGACGGACTTTTAAAGGTTATAGCGCCCGACGGCAGAATACACACCTCTTTTAATCAGGTGGAAACAAGAACGGGCAGGATATCCTCTTTGGAGCCGAATTTGCAGAACATTCCGATAAGAACGCCCCTCGGCAGGGAGATGAGAAAATTTTTCCGCGCGGGCGAAGGACGAGTTCTTATCGACGCGGACTACAGCCAGATAGAGCTGAGGGTGCTTGCGGCGCTCGCGGACGATGAAAATATGATAAACGCCTTTAACAACAACGAGGATATACACCGCACGACGGCGGCGCAGGTGTTCGGTTTTCCGCCGGAAATGATTACCCCCGAACTCCGTTCGCGCGCAAAGGCGGTAAATTTCGGAATCGTTTACGGCATAGGCGCGTTCAGCCTCGCAAAGGACATCGGCGTTTCAAAGCGTGAGGCGCAGGAGTATATCGACGGTTATCTGCGCCATTTCAGCGGAGTGGCCTCCTATATGAACAGAATGATAGAAATCGCCAAGAAAAACGGCTACGCGCAGACTCTTTTCAATCGCCGCCGCTATCTTCCGGAGCTTTCCTCAAGCAATTTCAATCTTCGCTCTTTCGGCGAAAGGGTGGCGAGAAATATGCCGATTCAAGGCACAGCCGCCGATATAATCAAAATCGCCATGATAAGGGTGGCCGAAAGGCTTGAAAAGGAAAATATGAAATCGCGCCTTATTCTTCAGGTTCACGACGAGCTTATAGTTGAGGCGCCCGTTGACGAGGCGGACAAGGCGCTGGAGATAGTCTCTTACGAAATGGAAAACGCTTGTAAGCTGAAAGTCCGCCTTGTCGCTGACGGAAAAATCGCGAAAACCTGGTTTGACGCTCATTAAAATCTATGGAAATAAAGAAAATAAACGAAGAAAATCTGAAAGACGCCGTTTTTATAGAAAAAGTCTGCTTTTCAACACCGTGGGACGAAGACGCTCTCGCGCAGGAGCTTAAAAACCCCTGCTCGCGTCTGTACGCCGCGTTTGAGGACGGCAGGGCGGCAGGATACGCCGCCGTTTACTGCGTGGAATCGGAGGCTGATATAGCGAGGGTGGCCGTGCTGCCCGAATACCGGCGCAGAGGAATAGCCGCCGCAATGCTTTTATACGCGCTGAAAGACGTTGGAGCGAACACGGCTTTTCTCGACGTGAGGGAGAGCAACCTCCCCGCACTCAGGCTTTATGAATCGCTTGGCTTTGAAAAAACGGGCGTTCGCAAAAATTACTATTCGCGCCCCGACGAAAACGCCGTTTTGATGAGACTTGAATTGCGCGGAGAATGAAACGAAACAAAACAGAGGGATAGAATGAAAATTCTCGGAATCGAATCCTCCTGCGACGAGACGGCCGCTTCGGTGGTTGAAAACGGCAGGACGGTAAAATCAAACGTCATAGCCTCTTCTCTTGAAGAACACAAGCTCTACGGCGGGGTTGTGCCCGAAATCGCCTCGCGCAGGCACGCCGAATCAATAAGCGCCGTTGTTAAAGAGGCGCTGTTGCAAGCGGAATGTTCGGTAAAGGATATTGACGCGGTGGCGGTCACCTATGCCCCGGGGCTTATCGGGTCTTTGCTTGTGGGCGTAAATTTCGCTAAGGGGCTGGCGTGCGCTGCGGGCAAGCCCCTTGTTCCCGTTCACCACCTGCGCGCGCATATCGCCTCAAACTATCTCACTTCCGATTTGGAGCCGCCGTTTCTCTGCCTTATCGTAAGCGGCGGGCATTCGCATATCGTGGGCGTAAACGGCTACACGGACTACATAATTATCGGCAGAACGCGGGACGACGCCGCGGGCGAGGCGCTCGACAAGGCGGGCCGCGTTATGGGTCTGCCCTACCCCGGCGGAATAAGCATAGATAAAATCAGCCCGGGCGGGAATGCCGAAAAATATTCCTTTACACACCCGAAAATAGACGGCGCTCCTTATGATTTCTCGTTCAGCGGGTTGAAAACCGCGGTCATAAACATCGTTCACAACGCATCGCAAAAGGGCGAGGAATTGAATATCGCCGATCTTGCCGCCTCGTTTCAAAAAAACGTTGTTGAATGCCTTGTGAATAATTTTGAAAAGGCCGCCGTAAATTCGGAGTACGGCAAGGCCGCGCTCGCGGGAGGAGTTTCGGCAAATTCGCTTTTGCGCGCCGAAAGCAAAAAAATGTGCGCGCGGCACGGGCTTTCGCTGTATCTGCCGGAGCTTAAATACTGCGGCGACAACGCCGCTATGACCGCCTCGCAGGGATATTATGAATATCTTTCGGGAACGGAAGCGGGATACTCGCTTAACGCTTATGCAACTATGCCTATTGATAATGTAATTTTTTAGTTAATTTATTCAATATGCCTATTGAAAGTTTTAGCGAAATTGTTATAATAGTATTGATAAATTTTGCGGTAATTTGCCATTGAAATTCGTCAAAAGTTTCTTGAAAAGGAGAAATATAATATGCAAACCGAACTTACAAAAAACAAATCGCTTCTTGATTGGCTTGATGAAAAGGTCGAGCTGCTGAAGCCCTCTGAAATTATGTGGATCGACGGCTCCAAGGAGCAGATCGATATGCTCAAGGCCGAGGGCGTTAAAACGGGCGAGATGATAAAGCTCAACGAGGATCTTCTTCCCGACTGCTATCTTCACAGAACCGCCGAAAACGACGTTGCCCGCGTTGAGGACAGAACGCTCATCTGCTCCAGAAAAGAGAAAGACGCAGGCCCCACAAACCATTGGATGGATCCCGAAAAGGCATACAAAATGCTCTATGATATCGCCGCCGGCTCATATCAGGGCAGAACGATGTATATCATTCCCTATTCGATGGGCCCCGTAGGCTCGCCGTTTTCAAAAATAGGCATTGAGATAACCGACTCCATATATGTTGTTCTCAATATGAACATTATGACGAGAGTGGGCAAGGCCGTGCTGGACTGCCTCGGCGATTCCGATGATTGGGTTCGCGGTATGCACTGCAAATGCAATGTAGACCCCGAAAAGAGATGGATATGCCAGTTCCCGGAGGACAATACCATCATCTCCGTAAACTCCGCTTACGGCGGAAACGTGCTTCTCGGTAAAAAGTGCTTTGCCCTCCGCATAGCCTCCTATCTCGGCAAAAACGAAATGTGGCAGGCGGAGCATATGCTCATTCTCGGTCTTGAAAAGCCGAACGGAGAAGTAAAATATATCTGCGCGGCGTTCCCCAGCGCCTGCGGCAAGACTAATCTTGCAATGCTTATCCCGCCCGAGGGCTATCGCAAGAAAGGCTATAAGGTTTGGTGCGTTGGCGACGATATTTCGTGGATAAGAAAAGGCCCCGACGGCAGGCTTTACGCCATAAATCCCGAAAACGGTTTCTTCGGCGTTGCCCCCGGCACAAATATGAAATCAAACCCGAACGCTCTTAAATCAACGATGAGCGGCACGATATTCACAAACGTTTGCCATAATCTTGACAACAACACCGTTTGGTGGGAGGGCCTTGACAAAAATCCGCCCACAAACGCGATAGACTGGAAAGGCAATCCGTGGAACGGTCAGGAATCAACGGAAAAGGGCGCTCATCCCAATTCAAGATTCACCGCTCCGGCAGTCAACTGCCCGTGCATTTCGCCCGAATTTGAAAATCCGCAGGGCGTTCCGATCTCCGCTTTCGTATTCGGAGGGCGCAGAGCCAAGCTCACTCCTCTCGTTTATCAGTCAAAGAGCTGGAACAACGGCGTTTTCGTCGGCTCGATAATGGGCTCCGAAACGACCGCCGCTGCGACGGGCGCCGTAGGCGTTGTTCGCCGCGATCCCATGGCGATGCTTCCTTTCTGCGGCTACAATATGGGCGATTACTGGAAGCACTGGATAGATATCGGCAAAACTCTCGATCCCGATAAGGCTCCCAAGATATTCAACGTAAACTGGTTCCGCAAGGACGACGAGGGCAATTTCCTCTGGCCCGGTTTCGGCGACAATATGCGCGTTCTCGACTGGATAATCGACCGCTGCGAGGGCAAGGTGGACGCGCGCGAAACGGCTATCGGTTATCTTCCCTATCCCGAGGACATCAATCTTGAGGGCCTTGATATGACGACCGACGATCTCGCCAAGATACTTGACGTTGACAAGGCCGCGTGGGAAGAAGAACTCAAGGGCGTTGAGGAGCTTTACGCAAAATTCGGCGACACCCTCCCCGAGGAGCTTGAGGCGGAGCTTAAAACCGTTAAATCCAATCTGTAATTTTTTCGGCGCGGCGCCTGATCCTCGGCATTTGTTGAGGATGCCGCCGTCAAATAAAATCAAAAATCGCCCGAACGGTAAAATTCCGTTCGGGCGATTTCTTTTTAAAACGATATTGCTTTAGGACTCGTTTTCGGCGTTTGTTGCCGCGTGCAAAGGACAGCAAAATGAATAAGAGAGAATTTGAGCTTGTGACCGAGGGGTTCTTTGACAGACCGAAGCCGCCTGAAGATTGATCTTCAAGCGGCTTTTCCAATGCGGTTGTTATCGGAGAAATTATACGAATGTTTTTTATTTACAATACCGGCAGCGCGGGCGTAATTATTTTCCCGCCGAGCGCATCTTCTTTTTCGTTTCTTCGTCTATCCTGTAAAAAAGCATCGGGACAGCGCTGAGCAGAGCCGAAACGCCCGCGATCCCTATATCCGCGAAGATGATTATATTCTGCATTTTTACGGGAATGTGACCTGTTGCATAAACGACCTGCGTGTATCCCGACGCGGCCACTATAAGCAGACCGGCAGCGACGCAAACGGCGTTGTTGAGCTTGATCGCCATCGAAAGAATGGCGAAATTTACGCCCTCCTTACGTTTCCCCGTTTTCCAAAATTCGTAATCGACTATATCGGCGGTCATAACAAGGGGGATATAAGTGTTGGCGGACATAAGAAACGCGCTGATTCCCTGCATTATCATAACCATAAACAGGGCGGAGTTGCCGTATCTGAGCGGCGAGCCTTCGGGGATCATCCAATAAAATACGCAGCACGCCATAGTAAACACAAAGGTGGCGGCGGAAAACCAGATATAAGTTTTCTTTTCCCCTAATTTTTTATTTATAAACGGAACGATGCAGATGCCTATAAGCCCCGTGGCGCCGCCCAAAAGCCCCGGCAGCCAGGTCGCGTCGGCGGTTGTGTCCATATTCATACCGAATAAATTTATCTTGCCTACAAGAGCGCCGTTTGCCTGAAGGCATACTATCGTTGCTATGCCCCTTGCGAAGCCGAGAATGTTGATAAGAAAAACGATAAAAATCATTTTGTTTTCTTTAAGCTCTTTCGCCATTTCCGAAAGCGAAACGCTTGAGGAGGATTGACTGCTCGGAACCGCCTCCGTATTTTTAAAATACATAAGCAGATAGCACGAACCGCCCAAAACAAGTATAACCAGCGCCGTAACGAGGTAATACTCCTTATCGGGATAATTTCCCTCGCCCTTAACGGCGCTTAGCACCATCATAACTATCGTTACGAACACTCCGGGCACGGCAAGCGCTATCGATTTTCCGATGTTTGAAAAGCTTGCCGCCAAATTTCGCTCCTCGGGATCCGGCGAAAGAAGCGAAAGCATTCCCTGCGAAGGTATATCCGCAAAAGTCATCGCTATGTTCCACAGCACCGTTGTAACCGTGATATAAGCATAAAGGGCGATTTTACTTTCAAACGGTATGTATATAAAGATAACCGTTGTGAGTATCGCGAGCGGCAGCGCGCTGCGAAGCACCCACGGGCGCATTTTCCCGCCCTTTAAATCGCTTTTGTCAATCATCGCGCCTATAAGCGGATCGGCAAAGCAGCTTATCAGCTTGGCGGCAAATATTATCACCGCCGAAGCGTAAATTATGTTTTTGTCAAACGCGGAATACATTTTATTGTAAAATTCCGTCTGAAAGCTGTTCATAAAGCCTATAAAGAGCTGCACCCCGAAAATGCCGACGGCATATATGAATGCGTATTTCTTTGTCAATACGGCGGTTTTGCTTTCCATTTTTTACCCCTTTCTAAACAGTACCGCGCGGCGGTTCAGATACCCCTTTTCTATCGTTTTCAGCGGCAAATCGAAACACATTCAAACGAGCTGCCAAAGTACGCCTTACCGTATTTTTAATCGTCCGGCCGCTTGATGCCTTCGGAAAGGCCGAAGAAATCGGGAACCTTGACAGCGAGAGTAAAAATTTCGGTATTTGCGTAAATAAACCCGCAAAAACCTTGTTGTGTTCAACTCTCCTCAGCTATAGAAAAAACGAGCGCTTTCGTGCTCGCTTTTTGGTACGCCGGAAGGGATTCGAACCCCCGACCTTCTGGTTCGTAGCCAGACACTCTATCCAACTGAGCTACCGGCGCGTATCTTTTCGCATATTCAATGCTAAATAAATATAACACAACATTGCCGAAAATGCAAGAGATTTTTACTGCGCTTCGCCATTATTTTTCTCATCGTTTATTATCTCTTCAAGAATGTCGGCCGCCATACGCACAAGCTCCGGGCAGGGGCGCTTTTTATAATACTCCCGCGTTCTCGCCTCCGGAACGGGATCGCTCGGCGCTTTCGCGAGGCCGAGCAGCTCGCGGCAGACGACGGAGCCGTTTTCCCGCCTGAATTTTTCGGCGCCTTTCTGAATCAGAGCGTAAATGTTTGCCCTGCCGTCGTCTCCGTAAAGTGCGGAAAGCACAAACGCCATACCCGAAACGGCACCGCAGACCTCACGCATTCTGCCCACTCCGCCGCCGAAGCCGACGGTGAGCCGCGCGGCGACTGCTTTTTCCATATTCATCTCATCGCAGAAAGCAAGCGCCACCGACTGCGAACAGTTATACCCGCTTCTGAAAAAGCTCTCCGCAAGTTCGCCTTTATTGGGCATTTAAATCCTCCTCCGTAGGATCATTGTCGGACGGTTCCTCCTGCGCCAACGGTCTGAACCTCGCGGTTAGGCTCTGATCCTTCAGCACGGTGACCGTATATTTGCTGCCGGACGCGACAAGCGTGCCGGTGGAATTGTCGTACCAGCCGACAAACTGCGCTCCGGGAGCCGGCGTGGCCGTAAGCACCGCTTTTTTGCCCTGCTCGTAAACTCCGTCGCCCGTAACGGTGCCGTCGCCGTCTATATCGGCGGATATGCGGTACTGCGCCGCCGTGCTCTGCGTTTCGGGTTCTTCGGTCGTCGGCGCTTGTGTCGTCGGTTCCGTGGTGGGCTTAGTTGTCGATTCGGTAGTGCGCTCCGTGGTCGGCCGCGTTGATGAGATCGCCGCGGGAGCCTCCTCGGAAGTCTTCGAAACCGAATTGCCCGATTCGGGCTCTTCCTTGCCCGAACCGCCCGCGAGGGCGATAATAAGGCCCGTTATCATTGCCACCAGCACAACGGCAAGCACAACGATTATAATAATACTTTTTTTGTTTTTGCTCTTTTCCTCATCGCCGTAATCGCCGCCGTTTTCGCTTTCGGAATATTCGCCGTCATCAAACTCTTCATTCTCGTCATAAAGCGGGGATCCGCAGTTTTGGCATATATATCTTTCGTCGTCGTTTTCAAATCCGCAGTTTTTGCATCTCATATAAAGCCCTCCTTTTCGTGAGCCGCGCGGAAAATTGCCCCGCGCTATGCCTATTGTAGCATATAAAAAATAAAATAACAATAAAAATCTGCCCGCCGGACGCAAAAGTCCGGTAAATATTGCGCATTGATATTGATAAAAAAATTAAAATGTGTTATCATAATTTTATAATTTACGAATAAGGAGTAAAAAAATGAGCGAACAATTCCCAAATATGGATTACGATGCCGATGAGGTTATCAACGGCTTTAAAGAAAAATTCAAGTGGCCGAAGGCGGGGGAGGTCCAGGCGGTAGTCAAGCCCGGAAAAATGCCGCTTCGTCTGCTTATTTCCGCGCTTATAACCCTTGTTGTGGGCGGAGTGCTCTACTATATGATGTTGCCCGCTCTTAATTTTAAGGACAGCCAAATGTATGTTTTCATAATCACGCTGATAATCGTGTTTATGGCCGCTTTTTCTTTTGTGTGCCGCGCCAACAAAAAGCTTGAGCGCAAGGAATACGTAAAGAAAAAATCCATTATTCCGATAATCATTATAATTGTGATAATTCTTGTTATGCTTATAGGCTGGCTTTGCGGCGCGACTCTTTTCCGCGCCAAATCCTACAGTAAGCTTATGCCCGTTTCAAGCAGCGATTTCAGCGAGGATTTCAAAACAATAAATTATGATACCGTTCCGCGCCTTGACCAGCTCAGAGCGGTCACGCTCGCCGACCAGCAGCTCGGCTCCCTTTCGGAATACAAAAGCCAGTATATGGTTTCAAACACCACCACGATGATAAACCTCAACGGATCGCCCGTAAGAGTGGCTTATCTTGAATACGCGGACGTTTTCAAATGGTTCAACAACACGAAAAACGGCCTGCCCGCATATATGGTAATCGACCTCGTTTCCCAGCAGGTGACGGTTGTCAACTGCCTTGACAAATTCGGGGAAGGCATAAAATACAGCCCAACCGAGCTTTTCAACGAAAAAGTGCTGCGCCACATACGTTTTCAGTATCCCACCGCGCTGCTCGGAACGCCAAATTTTGAGATAAACGACGACTACAGACCTTACTGGATAACCGCCGTGCTTGACAAAACGATAGGTCTCTTCGGCGGAACGGACGTTAAGGGCGTTATCATTACCGACGCGCTCACCGGAGACAGTAATTATTACGATATAGAAGAAGTGAAAACAAACGATGAGCTTCAGTGGATAGACGTTGTTTACGGCGATTCACTTATCATAGAGCAGTACAACTACTACGGCAAGCTCAAAAACGGCTTTTGGAACTCGATAATTTTCCAAAACGACGTTAACCTCACCTCTTCCGGCTACGGCTATATCGCTATGGACGACGACGTATGGCTTTACACGGGCATAACTTCCTCCGAATCCGACTCGTCAAACTTCGGATTTATCCTCTGCAACAAGAGAACAAAGGAAACGAGATATTACGAAAAGGGCGGCGCTATCGAAAACGCGGCGAGGGAATCGGCAAGAGACGCCGTTCAGAATTACGGCTACGAGGCGATTTTCCCGATTTTGCTTGATATCGAAAATCAGCCCACCTACTTTATGAGCCTTTACGGCAGCAGCAACACCGTTAAGGGCTACGCGCTTGTAAACCTCGCGGATAAAACGATAGTCGGCACCGGCCTTGTCGATAATTTAAAGAGCGATATTAAGGCGCTCAACGCGGCGGTGCAGAATTATATTTCGGCGCTTCAGGATAAGGGCGTTATCGGCAGCGACGTTGACTTGAACGATTATATCGCCGATGAAAACGAGCCTGCTCCCGATACTCCTCCCGCCGTGCAGGAGGGCAACACCGTTACCGGCGCCGTCTCCTCGATAAAGACGTCGGTAAACGACGGCAACACCTACTACTATCTTGAGATAAACGGAAAATACTACTATATCTCCGTTGTCGATTGTATGGAGGTTCTGCTCGTCAATAAGGGCGACACCGTTTCCGTTACCGTTGAGGGCGGCAGCGGCGGCAAATTCGTCAAGGCTTCCGACGTGACCGTAAAATAAAAAAACAATTTACCCGCCGCGGTTTTGCTTTAAACCGCGGCGGGTATTATTATTATGAAATAATTATATTTGTTTAATACGGTATTACCGGCAACGCTCTTTTGCGTAAGCGGGCTTCAGTAGCGGCGTATCTCTTCGCTCCGCGAATTTCTGAAAGTAAACAGGCGTATCGGGAAAGCGTCGAAAACGTTTTCGTCTATCGGCACCCATTTGTCCTCGCCCTCAAGATAAAAGCGGGATATTTTAACGTATTTGTGCTTTTTCTTTTCGGTAACGGTTTTTACGGTTCTGCCTATCATCGGCGCGGCGTAATTGACAACGGCGTTTTCAAATTCGTCCGCGCTTTCGTAATCCCATTCCTGCCAAAACGTTCTGCCGTCTATATCGGCTATAAGCATACGCTTTTTGCCGTTCAAAACCAAACTGACCGTGAGCACCAGCTTAGGATTGTTCTGCGTTCCCGAAAGCGCCACCCATGTTTCTTCCTCAATAAAATCGCTTTTGCCGCACGCTTCGGTTATCTTTTTTTTAATGCTTTCGCAGCAGGCGACTATTCTGTCGTTATCGCTCATATTTTCGTAAGCGCCGTTTGTGTTTTCCACTCTGTAATCTCCTTTATTTTATGTATCTTATATCGCTGCCCTCAAGTATCAGCGTTGAATATTCGCCGGCAATGCGGCTTATTATGCGCTGGCCGTACTCCCTCGCCAGATCGTCGTGCCCGTAATTCGTGCTGATTATCGTCGGCTTTTTCCGGAGGAGCCTTGTGTTTATTATGTTATAAACGCAGGCGGCGGAAAACTTTGTTGAAAATTCCGTGCCGAGATCGTCTATTACAAGCAGATCGGTGCCGAGAACGTCGTGCTCGTTGTAATAATTGTTTTCGGCCCGCCCGAAGCTTTCGTTTTGTAAATCTGAGATAATGTTTTGGCTCGTTCCGTAAATAACGGAGCAGCCCCTGTTTATCGCCACGTTCACAATGGCAAGGCTCAAATGAGTTTTGCCTACGCCGGTGCCGCCCATAAACATAAGATTAGGAGAATGAACGTTAAACGTTTGGGCGTAATTGCGGCAGGTTTCAAGTATTCTTTCCGCCTTTTCCCGCGGCGATATTCCGTTTTCCATAACGGTATCGGGATAATAGCGCGGATCGAACGTTTCAAACGTGCATTCGTCAAGCGGGGCGCGCTTTCTTATCTCGTTTCTGACTATCTCCTTTAAAAGCTCCTTATGGCAGGAGCACATATGCCCGTTGTAATATCCCGTATCGCTGCATACGGGGCAGAAATATTTAACGGTAAGAACCTGCGCGTCATATCCGTTTTTAACAAGAAGCTCGCTTCTTTCCTTTTGCAGCGCAAGGCTCGCTTTGCGGAGCCTTTCGACCTCCGCCTCCTTGCTGCCCTCAAAGAAAAAGAGCTTTGAAAGGGAAAACCCGATGGCGGAAAGTTTTTTCTGTATTTCCTCCAGCTCAGGTATTTTTGCCGATATTTCCCTTTGGAGAGCACCCGCATCAAGCGCCGCTTTTTCGCGCCTGCGCTCCAGCATATTTATCGCTTTCTGATAGACCTCGCTTTTGTATGCCATTTTTCTACCTCAATACTTTATATCCGTGTTGTTCATAGCGTCTCGTTTTATTTTTTCAATATCATAAGTGGGTTTCCTGCTGATTTCGCCGGTTTTTCTCTGCGGTTCAGTCTGTTTTTCCCTGCTCTTTCGGAATTCCTCCGTCTCCCGCGCTTCGTCAAGCGGAGTGGAAATTCCCTTTTTCTTCCAGTTTTTCAGCACCTTGTCAACATAACCGAGGCTCGGCGAACCGGTGTTTTCTTTCATTCTGTCTATCGCGAGGGAGATCATTTCTATCGAAAAATCGCCGCGCCAGCGCTTGATCATTTCCCTCTGCCTTACGGTAGGCCTTTTATGCGCTATTCCCGCGAGCGCCGCTATTTCGCTCCATTCCCTGTCGCTCTTTTCAAGCTCCTTGAGCTTTTCCTCTGCGTCGTCAAGCGTAACAACGCCCTCGTCCATCCAATTCTGAGCGATTTTAAGTATATACGCCGCGCCTATCGTCCGGCTGCCGTCCTTTTCTTTGAGCGTTTTGCAGTATTCAAGTATCATAAGCACGACTTCCGGCCGCAGACCGTAGAAATTGACCATATTGACCATCATTTCTTCTTCGCTGTGGCTTATCGTTCTGCCCAAAACGCTCTGCGCCTCGTTCAAAAGCTCGCCTATTTCGGCATTGCCGCGAACGGCGGCAACTATATCTTTCGGAGTGAGCGTCGGAGCGGAAATTTCGGTTTTCGGCTTCGCCTTTTTTTCCGGCTCTCCGCTTTCGACCTTTTCCGGCGCCGAATATACGGCCTCCCTCGCCGCTTCTCCGTCCGCGCCGACAACGCCCTCCGCGATCCAAAATTCCATAAGCTCGCATACGTCGGCGGACGTGAGCCCGAGCTTTTTGGCTATTTGGGCGCTTGAGCTTTTTCCGTTGGAGCTCAGAATTATGAGCAAAGCCTTGAGCTGGTATTCGCTCGCGAGCTTTATGTACTTGTCCGCAACGGCGGCGGGAACATTAAAAACGCCGCCGCTCCAAACGGGCCCGAAAGGCGCTATACTGTACTCCATAAAACTTCCTCTTTTTTTTGACAACTTTGTGCTGTAAATTTCATTTTAACAAAAAGCGCGTATATTGTAAATAGATAAATTGCACGGATTTTATGATTTGGTATTGACAAAATGCCGCCGTTTGATTATAATTTCCTTACAGTGTGCGGATTTAGCTCATCCGGTAGAGCGCCACCTTGCCAAGGTGGAGGTAGCGAGTTCGAGTCTCGTAATCCGCTCCAGTTCACCGTCGGCATTTCGATGCCCGCGGTGATTTTTTTGCCCGAAAAAAGGCTCTTCAAGCGAAGAGCCTTTATGTTTTATTCCTCGAAAACCGTGCATATCTCCTTCGGGGCGTTCGGCGTTGAATACTCAAAGCGGTCTATGTGATCGCCGTTTACAAAATACGTAAGCTCTCCCGCCGTCTGCGCCTCGTCAAACGCCTCCACGACAACAAGCTT
Organism: uncultured Clostridia bacterium; assembly: GCA_947623505.1. Classification (GTDB taxonomy): domain Bacteria; phylum Bacillota; class Clostridia; order Oscillospirales; family Acutalibacteraceae; genus Eubacterium_R. The sequence goes on from CANQGT010000002.1 coordinate 102,507, forward strand.
TATCTTCATCTTATCGGGCAGAACGGATTTGATGTAAACAGCGACCTGCTGCCCCTCAAAAAGATAATCGCACGGCTCCGCAAGCCCGGCGAGATTCGGCATCAGCTCAACAAATACTCCGTATGGCTCTATGCTCCGCACCGTTCCCGTAACCGTCTCCCCCGGCTCGAAGAGCGTGGCGTTTTCCCTCCACGTTCCAAGCAGTTCCTTTAGGGAAAATGTGAGCTTTTCCGGCTCTCGCTTTCTGAGCACCACCCTTATGTTTTCGCCCTCGCTGAGCCTTTCGCGCGGGTGGTTTATTCTTGAGACGGAAAGCATATCGATGGGTATCAGGGCGTTGATTCCCGCGCCTATATCTATGAAAGCGCCGAATTTTTCAAGATGCGTTACTCTCGCGTTTATTATGTCGCCGACACGCAGCTTATCTATGTAATTTCTTTTGCAGCCGAGCTGCACCGCTTTTCGCGAGAGTATGGCGCTTATGTTGCCGAAATCGTCGCGCTGAAAGCCGAGCACCGTAAAGCACACCGGCTTGTTGACCTTTGAGATAAGGGCAATGTCCCTCGTCGTGCCGTCGTCGATACCCACGGCGCCCTCCTCGCGCGGTATCATACCGCGTATAATGCCGAGATCTACGTGAAGATTGTGTTCACTGTCGCACAAAAGAACACGGGATTCAATAACGCTGCCGTTCATCATAGCCGTTTTGACCTCTTCAAGCGAATCGAATTTGCGCTGAAGACTTTCGTTCTGCCCTTCGGGATAAAATTTCATAACATCACTCTCTTTAGATAACTGAAAAATTGCGTTTTACAGTTATCTATATGCAAACGCATCGGTAATTATGTTGTAAACGGAATTTGTTTGTGCTACAATATTACGGGTGAATCAAATGAATTTGGAGCTTCATGACATTGTGATAATGAAAAAGCCTCATCCCTGCGGGTGCAACGAGTTTGAGGTGCTGCGCCTCGGAGTGGATTACAGGCTAAAATGCGTAAAATGCGGCAGAGAGGTAATGGTGCCGCGCATAAAGGCCGAAAAAAGCATAAAAGGAGTTAAAAATGTTTGACAAACTGACCGAAGTTGAAAAGCGGTTTGACGAAGTAAACAAAATGATATGCGAGCCCGATATACTCAACGATCAGGAGCAGTATAAAAAACTTATGCGCGAAATAAAGCGCCTCACTCCCGTAGTTGAAAAATTCAGGGAATACAAAAAGGCGAAAAGCGCCAACGAGGAAAGCCGCTCGCTTCTTGACGAGGGCGGGCTTGAGCCCGATTTCGCCGAAATGGTTAAAACAGAGCTTGAAACAAGCAGGGAGGATATGGAGCGAATATCCGAGGAACTGAAAATTTTGCTGCTTCCGCGCGATCCGAACGACGACAAAAACGTTATCATAGAGATACGCGGCGGCGCGGGCGGCGAGGAAAGCGCTCTTTTCGCCGGCGTGCTCTACCGTATGTATTCGATGTACGCGCAGGCAAAGGGATTTAAAACGGAGACGCTGAACTCAAACGAAACGGGGCTCGGCGGATTCAAGGAGATAAGCTTTTCCGTTGAGGGCGACGGCGCGTTCAGCCGATTCAAATTCGAGAGCGGCGTTCACCGCGTTCAGAGAGTTCCCGAAACGGAAAGCCAGGGGCGTATTCACACCTCAACCGTCACCGTTGCCGTTCTGCCCGAAGCCGAGGACGTTGATTTTGAGATAAACGAAAAGGATCTTGAGATAGACACTTTCCGCTCAAGCGGCGCGGGCGGGCAACATATCAACAAGACCTCCTCGGCAATAAGGATAACCCATCTGCCCACGGGCACCGTTGTTGAATGCCAGGACGAGCGAAGCCAGCATAAAAACAAGGAAAAGGCGATGAAGGTGCTTCGTTCGCGCCTTTATGACGCGGAAAAGGCAAAGCACGACGCGGAGATCGCCGGCGAACGCAAGGCTCAGGTGGGAACGGGCGACCGTTCGGAGAGAATTCGCACCTACAATTATCCCCAGGGGCGCGTTTCGGATCACAGAATAGGGCTTACTCTTTATAAGCTTGAGCAGATACTGAACGGCGACCTCGACGAGCTGATAGACGCGCTTATAACGGCGGACACCGCCGAAAAACTGAAGGCTCGGAGCGAAGAGTAAAAGCGCTAATAAAAAACTTTTAAGAAAGAAAAACTTATGGAGACACGATTACTTTCCGCAAGTGAATACGATATAGCCGTTGCCGGAAAAATCATCGCCGGCGGCGGGCTTGTGGCCTTTCCTACGGAAACCGTTTACGGGTTAGGGGCAAACGCCTTTGACGAGGCGGCGGTCAAAAAGATTTACGCCGCGAAGGGCAGACCGAGCGACAATCCGCTGATAGTGCATATAGCCGAAAAGGAGGATATAATTCCCCTTGTAAAGGAGGTCACGCCGAAAGCCAAGGCGCTCATCGACGCTTTTTTCCCCGCCCCGCTCACAATTATTTTGCCCAAAAGCGAAAAAATAGGAAACGCTGTTTCGGGCGGGCTTGACACCGTGGCGGTGCGTATGCCTCAAAACAAGACCGCTTGCGCGCTCATAAAGGCGGCGGGAGTGCCGATAGCCGCGCCGAGCGCCAACACAAGCGGCGCACCGAGCCCGACCAAGGCAAAGCGCGTTATAGAGGATATGAACGGAAAGATCGACGCCGTTATCTGCGGCGGAGACTGCGATTTCGGCGTGGAATCCACCGTCGTCTCTTTAGCGGGAGAGGTTCCCGTTATACTGCGCCCCGGCGCGGTGACAAAAGAGATGCTTGAGGAGGTTATCGGCAAAGTCGAGGTTTCCCCCGCCGTTTTGGAGGGAATGGCGGAAAACGAGACTGCCGCTTCTCCCGGTATGAAATATAAGCATTACGCCCCAAAGGCAAAAATAATTATCGTAAACGCGCGGCGCGAGCGATACGAGAAATTCGTTAATTCAAGGAAAAACGCCTTTGCCCTTTGCTTTGAGGGTGATAAAGTGACGGTTCCGAAGGTAACTTACGGCACCGAAAACAGCGATCTTTCGCAGGCCCGCGAGATATTCGACGCGCTTCGCACGCTCGACGATATGGGCGCGAAAAAGGTCTACGCGAGAATACCGAAAAAAACAGGCGTGGGAATGGCGGTTTACAACAGGCTCATACGCGCCGCCGCGTTCAGAATAATCGATCTTGAAAAGCCGTTTTTAATCGGCCTTACCGGTCAGACAGGCGCGGGCAAGGGCTTTGCCGGCGAATATCTGAAATCGCTCGGCTTCATCGTGCTCGACGCCGATATTTACGCAAGGCGCGTGTGCGAAAAAAATTCTCCCGTTCTTTCGGTTCTTTCGGAAAAATTCGGAAACGATATAATTGTAAACGGAGAGCTCAACAGGCCGCTGCTGGCGGAAAGAGCGTTTTCAAGCGAAAAAAACACTCAACTGCTTAATTCGATAACTCACCCCGCCGTTTTGGAGCTGTGCCGAAAAGAGGCGGTCTTTCCCGCCGTGCTTGACGCGCCCCTGCTTTTTGAAAGCGGCGCGGACGGGCTTTGCTATAAGACAATAGCCGTGCTTGCCCCGAAAGAGCTCCGCCTTGAGCGCATAATGAGGCGCGACGGTATATCCGAGCACGAGGCCCGCCTCAGAATGAGGGCGCAGAAAAGCGGTAAATTTTATAAAGAAAATTCGGATTTTACCGTCATAAACGACGGAAGAGATATAAAAAATCAAATTTTGAACGTATTGGAGGAAATTTTATGAGCAAAAAAAGCGCGAAGGAGCTTAAAGAACTGCTTTTCGACAAAAGGGAAAACGGCGTTGATTTTATGAGCGACGAAGAACTTGAAAAATGCGACGGCTTCTGCGAGGGCTACAAGAAATTTTTATTTGAATGCAAAACGGAGCGCGAGGTGGCGGCGTGGGCGGTCAAAAACGCGCAGGCGGCGGGTTTCAAGCCGTTTGACGAACGCAAATCCCCTCTCACGGCGGGAGAAAAGGTATATTATTTAAACAGGGAAAAAGCCATAATCCTCTGCGTGAAAGGCAAAAGGCCGATAAACGAGGGCGTGCGCATTTCGGCCGCGCATATCGATTCGCCGAGAATGGATTTAAAACAGCGCCCCGTTTATGAGGACGGCGGACTCGCCTACTTCAAAACCCACTATTACGGCGGCGTAAAAAAATATCAGTGGGCGGCGATACCGCTTTCGCTCCACGGAAGAATATGCAAAAACGACGGCAGCCGCATTGATATTTGCATCGGCGAAAAAGAGGGCGAGCCGAAATTCTGCATAACCGATATTCTGCCCCACCTTGCGCAGGAGCAGTACACAAGAAAGCCCGGCGAGCTGATAAAGGGCGAGGAACTCAACGTCGTGATCGGTTCGCGCCCGTTCAAGGACGACGCGGAGAGCGAAAAAGTCAAGCTCAATATCCTGAACCTGCTCTATGAGAAATACGGCATAGTTGAGCGTGATTTTCTTTCGGCGGAGCTTGAGCTTGTGCCCGCTTTCACGGTGGACGACGTTGGATTTGACAGAAGTATGATAGGCGGCTACGGCCACGACGACAGAGTTTGCGCCTACCCCGCCTTTGAGGCGATACTCGATATAGACGACGCCCCCGAATACACGGCGATAACCGTGCTTACGGACAAAGAAGAGGTGGGCAGCGACGGCAACACCGGCCTTAATTCAAGCTATATGAAATATTTTATAGAGGATTTGGCGCGCCTTGAGGGCTTTGAGGGCAGAGACGTTCTGAGAAACAGCAAATGTCTTTCGGCAGACGTGAACGCCGCGTTTGACCCGACTTGGGCCTCAGCGTTTGAAAAGAACAACGCGAGTATGATAAACTGCGGCGTATGCGTAACGAAATTCACGGGCTCAAGAGGAAAAAGCGGCACAAGCGACGCGAGCGCAGAGTTTGTGAGCTGGGTAAAAACTCTGCTTGAAAGCAACGGCGTTTTATGGCAGAGCGGAGAGCTCGGCAAGGTAGACGCGGGTGGCGGCGGAACGGTGGCTATGTTCGTCGCGAACCTCGACGTGGACACCATCGACGTCGGCGTTCCCGTGCTTTCGATGCACGCGCCTTACGAGACGGTCGGCAAAATAGACGTTTATATGGCGTATAAAGCGTTTTTGACGTTCTTTACAAAATAAAATTTTCGGGCGCGCAATTTGCGCGCCTTTTTAAATTTATCGCCGCGCAACGCCGCCCGTTCGCTTCCGAGACCGAATAAAACAACGAAAGCCGCTTGAGGCATAACCTCAAGCGGCCGGCTTTATCAGGGCGGTTATTTACAGAATCGGTGGCTTCCTATTACCTTTACCACCGGGCGCGAGTGCATAAAGGAATCGTTCGTTTTATTGGGATTATAGTAGTATATCGCCCCGCCGGTCGGATCCCAGCCGTTGAGCGCGTCCGTCGCCGCTTTTCTCGACGTTGCCGAAACCGGCTGATACCAGTTACTGTCGTTTACGCAGGAAAACGCGCCCGCCTGATATACAACGCCGCTTATCGAATCGGGAAAGGAGCTGTGAGCGACTCTGTTCAGTATCACCGCGCCTACGGCGACCTGCCCTTCATAACTTTCGCCCCTGGCCTCAGCCGAAATAACCTTGCCGAGAAGCTGAACGTCGGCGTCCGTGTAGCCCGTGTTGTTGCCGCCGCCGGAACCGCCGAGGCCGAGATACAGCAGCGTTGCCGGCCCCGCGATGCCGTCCGCCGTAAGGCCCACGTTCCTCTGAAACGCCTTTACGGCGCTTTGCGTGCGCGAACCGAAAATTCCGTCCACGCTTCCGTTATAGTAACCGAGTTCGGCAAGTTTTTGCTGAATCCTTTTTACTTCGTTTCCCGTGGAACCGTATTTTGAGGTTGCGTAAACGGAGTTTTCGCCGCCGAAAATTCCGTATGCCGCCGCCCCCGCCGTGCCGGCTCCTATCAATATCGCGAACACGAGGGCGAATATATAGATTTTTCTGAAAGACTTGTGAACAGCCATAATCGTTTCTCCTTTATATAAAGTAACTGAGCAGAAAAGTCATAGCCGCGCCCGCTCCCGCGCAGAGGGCGCACTGGCTTATCAAATAACATATTTCTTTTTTCGTTTTCCTGCTTTTGGGCGGCTTACCCGCTTTTTTGGCAAGTGTTTCCGCCTCTTTTTTTAGTTTTGCCCTGTCCTCGCTCCCGTATTCAGGCTTTACGAAAAAAATTATTTTTTCAAAATAGGGATTTTCGGTATTCGTAACTTCCAATACCTGCTTGTTTACTCCTTTTATCATTTTTCGTTTTTCCTTTCAGATTTATACAAATAGTGTTGTGTTCGCAAGGCTCAAATATTCACGGTTCCAAAATTTGAAATTTAGTGAAAAATGCACACAAAATTTTTCTTGACAGAAAAAAACAATAACGAATTGTATATACTGCTTTATACCTCAAAAATGTTGAAAACTATGTTGAAAATGTTTAAAACCTCCCCAAAACACCGCTTATATCGGCGATTTTTACTGTTGAAAAGTTTTTTGAACCGCTTCTCACCTAAAGTTTTCAACACTTTACACAGAGTTTTTAACACTTTGTAAAGTTACAAATTATTACAATTTTTTTGTTGAAATTGCTAATTTTAATCTTCCGCTCCGGCTTAAAATATGATATAATTATCGCAGTGAAAAGAGAGGAAATTATACAGATAATGATAATTCGACAAGAAGAAAACAGAATTATTTTAGAGGGCGTAAAATGCCTTGATCTGCCGCTGACACTCGACTGCGGCCAGGCGTTTCGCTGGGAGGAGCGGGAGGACGGCTCCTGGAGCGGCGTTGCTTTCGGAAAACTCCTGAACATAAAAAAAGACGGGGAGCGTTTTATATTAAAAACGACTCCCGAGGATTTTGACGCCGTATGGCGCGGTTATTTTGACCTTGACAGAGATTACGCGGCGATCTGCGAGCGGCTCAAGCGCGATCCCCTTGTGTCCTCCACAATAGACGAGTATTACGGGATAAGGATTTTGAATCAGGAGCCGTGGGAGGCGCTCGTTTCGTTTATCATCAGCCAGCAAAACAATATAAAGCGCATAAAGGGCATAATAAACCGCCTTTGCAGGGCATACGGCGCGGAGGTGGCGGATGGTTGGTATTCGTTTCCGGACGCCGAAACGCTTAGCGCCCTTTCCGTTGAGGATTTTGAGGCTTTGGGCGCGGGTTACAGGAGCAAATACTTAAAACGGCTTGCGGATTCGGTTTCGCAGGGGATAATCGACCTTGAAAAAATCAAAAAAATGAACCTTGCCGAGGCGAGAGCCGCGCTTCTCGGCATATACGGAGTGGGAATAAAGGTTGCCGACTGCGCGCTGCTTTTCGGCTTCCGATTTCTTGAATGCTTTCCTGTGGACGTGTGGATGAAGCGGGTGCTTGAATTTTACCCGAACGGCCTACCCGAATGCTTTAAGGGATACGAAGGCGTTGCCCAGCAGTATCTTTTCCACTGGGCGAGAAATAATCTTAAATAGGTGTGTTAAATGCAAAAACTGTTTGTGGAAAACGTGAGCTGCGACAAAATATATCTTAACGAGGAGCAAAGCCGCCATATAATCAAAAGCCTGCGAATGAAAACGGGCGATATGCTCACCGTGTGCAACGGGCGGGGCGAAGATTTCGGCTGTGTTATCGACGGCATAACAAGGGATTCCGCCACCCTCACCGTATGCTATAAGCAGGCAAGCAAAAGCGAGCCGTCGGTTGCCGTTTCGCTTTATCAGGGAGTGCCGAAGGGAGACAAATTTGAGGATATAATTCAAAAATGCGTTGAGCTCGGAGTTCACGATATAACGCCTGTGCTGACAAAAAGGAGCGTAAGCCGCCCCGACGAAAAGCAGGCGGCGAGAAAACGCGAAAGATACAGAAAAATCGCGCTTGAGGCCGCTCAGCAGAGCGGCAGGGGGATCGTTCCCGAAATAGGCGAAATGATTGATTTTTATTCGGCCGTTAAAAATTGCGGCGCCGAGCTTAAAATCGTTTTTTACGAGGGCGGCGGCGCGCCGATTAAAAGCCTTGTCGGCGAAAACATAAAATCCGTCGCCGTATTTATCGGGCCGGAGGGCGGATTTGAAAAGGAGGAGCTTAACGCCGTGCTTGAGGCGGGCGGAAAAGCCGCAACGCTCGGAAAGAGAATACTTCGCACCCAAACCGCGCCCGTGGCCGCGCTGAGCGCGATAATGCTGCTCACGGGAAATCTCGAATAATCACCGTAATAAGCGGGGACTTTCTGACCGCGATAAACAAAACAAAAGGGCCTCCCCATAGTTTCGGGGAGGCTTTTCGGCGCTTTTATATAAATTTATTCGCCGTCTTTCTTTCGCGCGAACGCGCAAAGAGCGCAGGCCGTTGCCGCCGCGGCGGCGATAAGCGCCGCTCCGCCGGCAGAGCCCGTGTCGGGCGACTTGTTTTCGTTTTTATCGGCCGGTTTTGCAGCGGGCTTTTGCGTTGCCTGCTGAGCCGGCGTTTCGTTATCCGGCTTTGTTTCGGGTTTTGTTTCAGGCTTTTTATCCGGCTGAGCGGGCTCGTCCGCGTCGGCGATTTCGGCATAATATTCAAGGCCGAAAAGCGCGTCCGACGTGGCGTAATAATCGTCCCACGAGCCTGTAAATCCGCCCGTTTCTCCGTTAAAGAAAAGCATCAGCTTATCGTAAGCGGCGTCGGCCCGTTCCTTGTCGTTCAGCGCGGAATACGCCGCAAGCACAAACGCCGTGGAGTCGGCGTTCGCCTCGCCGTAGGAAGTATATCCCCCGTCGGAATTATATGTTTCGATAAGTGAAACCGCGTCCGCGATATATTCGCCGTAATCGTCGGCATACGCCGCCAAGGTCAAAACGAACACCGCAAGATCGTCGGGGGAAGTGCCGTAACCGCCCCAAAAATCAGTGCCCTCGCCCATTTTGTAATAGGTGAGCATTTGATCGCACAATTTTTTGCCGCATTCGTCAAGCCCAAGGATTTTAGCCGCCTCAACGCCGTCCAAATAGCTGTAAGGCGTGCCTTCGTTGTCCGCCGGATCCGTTTCCTCCAAAGCGGCCGCTAAATCATAGCCCTCAAAATTCCTCGGATCCGCCCCCAAAATGTTTAAAACCTTGATCGTTCTTCCGATAGTTCCGATGCCGGAAAACGTACCGTCACCGAGTTTTTGGCGAACAGAATCGAGAAAACCTTTTTCGTATTCCTCTGAGCTTCCGCCCGCTTTTAAATACATAAGATAATATTTTGAGTTTTCGACGGTGTAGCCGTCTTTGCCGTAGCACTCGTCAAGAGCGTATTCCGCGGCTGTCTGTATTTTTTTATCCACGTCGCTTTTTGTTGCTCCGAATGCGGTCACCGACGCGGTCATAACCAGCATTACCGTAAGGAGCGCTGCCAAAATCTTTTTCATATCATTACCTCACCGTAATTTTTATTTGTGCCTCAAACGGATATCCTGACTCGCAGCTTCTTCCCTTCAGCGCCGTAAAAGGGCTTTCCTACGTTCGCCTTCCCCGTTTCCGAGTGGCCGTGAATTTCGTGTCTGCTTACAGTAGAGTGAGCTGTTGCGGTTTTTCACCGCATTCCCCGTGAAAAGCGGCAGCCTTTTCTCGGCACGGTTTTGATTATAACATCGCGCCCTGCCGTTGTCAAACTGCCGAAAATATGATATTATACGCTTATGAACAGAAAAATTATTATCACGCTTACAATTTTGATATGCCTTTTTGCCGCCGTTATTACGGCGCAGCATTTTACAAATGCCCAAAAGGAAGAAAGCACGGCGCAGGCGGTGCTTACGGGCGGTGAAGACACTTTGCCCTCCGACGGAAAGACAGAAACGGCGGTTTCCGAAAGCGAAACGCAAAAGCCCGCCGAAACGCAAACGGCGAAACCCTCTTACAAAGATACGCAAGCTTCCCGCGCGGAAGAAAAGCCCGCAACGGAAAAACTCACGACGGCAAAAACGACTGCCGCAAAGCCCACCGCCGCCGCGACCGCGCGGACTTCGCAAAAACCGACAAAACCCACCGCGGCGCAAAGCTCCACCGAAAAACAAACCTTCACCGTGACCTTTTCAATAAACGCCGAAAAAGCGCTTGATTACGGAAAGGAACTGCCGAACGGGGGATATATACTGCCGCCGATGAAAATTTCCGCGAAAAAAGGCGAAACCGTCTTTGATTTGCTTGAAAAAATCTGCGGCGAAAAAGGAATTTCGCTTAAATACCAAACAAAATCATATATTCGGGAAATCGGCGGTCTCGCGGAAAAGGACTGCGGCCCGGGCAGCGGCTGGATGTACAGAATAAACGGCGAAAAGCCGCCGAAGCCCGCGAGCAAATACGAGATTTCAGACGGGGATATAATAGAATGGTACTATGTGACCTCGCAGAACGACTGATTTTAGTAAAAAGCCCTCCGAATTTCACGTTCGGAGGGTTTTCAATTAACTGCGAGCCGTTTTGCCCCTTTCGGATTTTCGCCGTTCGCTTTTATTTCTTCTTTTTGTAATACATCGCTCTGAGGGAATTTGCTATCGCTATAAGGCAAACGCCCACGTCGCCGAAAACGGCGAGCCACATCGCGTTTTCATCGAATATGCCTATGGCGCAGCCGATTATTATAAGAACTTTAACGCCTATGCTGAATATCACGTTTTCCTTTACGATTTTCATCGTCTTTTTCGCTATTGATCTTCCGACGGGGATTTTGGAAAGACTGTCGCCCATAATAACGACGTCGGCGGCCTCTATCGCTATATCGGAGCCCGCCGCGCCCATCGCGATGCCGAGGTCGGCCTCGGCAAGCACCGGAGCGTCGTTTATTCCGTCGCCGGCGTAAAAGACGGTCGGATTTCCGTTTTTCTTTATTTCGCGCACTTTTTCAACCTTTTCGTCGGGCAGCAGTTTCGCGAAGTAGTCGTCTATCCCCGCCCTCGCGGCGATCTCCTTTGCTATCGGCTCCTTGTCTCCGGTGAGCATATACGTCTTAGCGACGCCCATATTTTTTAAATCGGATATCGCCTTTTTACTGTCGTATTTTATAAAATCGGCGAATACTATATCGCCCAAAAACTCATCGTCCGTGCAAAGGTAGATTGCCGTGCCTATCTTTTTTGTTTCCGAAAACTCAACTCCCGCAAGCGCCATCATCTTTTCGTTTCCGGCATAGTATTTTTTACCGTTGATAACCGCCGAAACGCCCATTCCGGCGTAATTTTTCGCGTCGGCCACCTCAAGCCCCTCGGCATATGTGCCGAACGCGAGCGAAACGGATTTCGCTATAGGGTGCGTGGAGTACCTTTCGCAGGCCGCTATAAGCCCCAAAAGCTCGCGGTGCTCCACCTTGTTTTCGCAGTGGCAGTGAACGCATTCGCAGCTTACGTACTCAAATTTTCCGCTTGTTATCGTGCCCGTTTTGTCGAAAACGCCCGTGTCGCATTTGGCAAGCGTTTCAAGATAGGTGCTGCCCTTTATAAGCACGCCCTGCTTTGAGCAGGCTCCGATGCCCGCGAAAAACGTGAGCGGGATCGAAATAACGATTGCGCATGGGCAGGAGACGACAAGGGCGGAGAGCCCTCTGTACGCCCATTCCTTCCAGCTGCCGTCAAAAAACAGGGGCGGTATCACAATGATAAGCAGCGCGATAAGGCAAACTATCGGCGTGTATATTCTCGCGAAGCGGCTTATGAATTTTTCCGCCGCGCTCTTTTTTTCGCCCGAATCCTCTATCATTTCAAGGATTCTTGCCACCGTTGATTCGTGATAACGCTTTTCCGCTCTGACAGTCAACGCGCCGTCCAGCGCCACGCTGCCGGAAAGCACCTTGCTCCCGGGCGAAACGGAAACGGGTATGCTCTCGCCCGTCAGAGCCGCCATATCGACCTCAGCGTTTCCGCTTACAACAACGCCGTCTATATCTATTCTCTGCCCGGGTTCAACGATAAATTCCTCGCCGACATTCACCTGCGCGGGATCGACCTCGGCCTTTTTTCCGCCCCTTATCACGCTTACGGTTTGGGGCTTCATCCTCACCATTTCGGAAATGGATTTTCTGCTTTTTCCAACCGCGAGATCCTGCAAAAATTCGCCCACCGTGTAGAGAAGCACCACGGCGCACCCCTCAACGTATTCCCCAACGGCAAACGCGCCGATCGACGCTACGCTCATCAGAAAATTCTCGTTGAATACGTTGCCGTGAATAACTCCCTCCACGGCCTCGCGGATTATGCCGAAGCCCACAACAAGATACGATACCGCGAAGCATATCATCGGAATATACGTGTTCAGCTGGGTAAATTCGCTTAATATGTAACCGGCCGCGAGAAAAACGCCGCTGCATATTACCTTAAACAGAAATTCGCTTTTATTTACCTCTTCGCCGTGCTCGTGGTCGTGCCCGCAGCCGCAGCAGTCTCCGTGGTCGTGGTCGTGCTCGTGGCCGTGTTCGTGACACTCACCCGAACCTTTTGAAATTTTCTTTTTACCGTTTTCCATATCTCTCACTCCTCTATGTGCTCTATGCCGCAATTTATTATTGTTTTTACATGGTCGTCCGAAAGGGAATAAACCATCTGTTTCCCGTCACGCCGGTATTTCACAAGATGATTTTGCTTAAGTATTCTCAGCTGGTGGGAAACCGCCGTTTGGCTTACGCCCGTGGCCGCCGTTATTTCGGTGACGTTCAGCTCCTTTTCAAACAGCGAACAAAGCACCTTTATCCTTGTGGAATCCGAAAAAATCTTGAACAAATCGGAAAGATCGTAGATCTGCTCCTCATCAAACATTTTTTCACCCTCTTTTCATATGAATGTTTGTTCATATGAACATTATATGCTATTTATCAAACAATGTCAATACCCCTTTTGAGTCAACGGTGCCCAAAAATATATTTTTCACCTCTTTGCCCTGTTGCTTTACTCTGCGTATCAGGTCTTTTCTCGTTATTCCCGCGTCTTTCAAATCGCCGTCCATAATAACTCCGTCCATAATCACGTTTACGGTGAGCCCCTCGCTTTCGGGCGAAAAATTAAAATCCTTGGGATTGAGCGGCCTTTTCTGCGCCGTGGGCATAAAGCTGATGCTTCCCTTTGTTTCCATTATGGCATATTCAATATCGGAAATGTTGAAATATCCCGATACCCTTGCGGAGGAAAGCAGATCGTTGAGCTCAAGCCGCGCTTTTTTAAGATTTTTTCTTATTATTTTACCTTTATATATAAGCACTATCGGCGCGCCGGAAATAAGACGGCGGGCAAAAATGCTTTTTTGCGAAAAGAAGGAAAACGCCACGTCGAAAAACGCGTAAATCACCATAACCGTTACGCCCTTCCACCATTCCAAATCTATGTTGGTTGACATTTCGGCGGCAACGGAGCCTATGGTAATGCCGACAACGTAGTCGAAAAAAGAAAGCTCTGAAATCGCGCGGTAACCCATTATTTTTGAAAGAACGAACAAAACGGCAAACGATACGACGCTCAATACAATAATTTGCAGAAATTCCATTACATACACCTCTGTAATATATTTAACAAAAACTCTATTTTAATTTATGTTAAAATATGTTATAATTCAGATAACGGCGGACTTGCGAGGTGTTTTGATGGGAAAAATCGGTGTGAAAGCGGCAATTTTCGGATTGTTTTGCAATTTTGCCCTTTTTCTTACAAAGCTCTATATCGGAATAAGCACAAATTCGCTTGTGATATACTGCGACTCGATAAACAACCTCGGCGATATGCTTTCCTGCGCCGTCGCGTTTTTGGGATTTTTATTTGTGATGAAATGCGGCGAAAAAAAAGGGGAGCGCATTCAGTCGCTATGCTCGTTCGTCATAGGCATAATAGTTGCCGTTACCGGCTTTTACTGCGTATATTCGGGGCTTGAAAGGATAATCTATCCCCTGCCGGTTTCGTATTCCTCAAGATACGCTCTGTTGATTCTCGCCACCGCTTTGGTAAAGCTCTTTATGGGCGGCGTTTATACGGCGCTCAACAGGCGCTCTTCTTCACCCGTTTTAAAGGTTATGATTCTTGACTCGTTTCTCGATTTCGGAATAACGCTTGCGGCGATTTTCGGATTTTATCTTGTAAAAAGGCTCAATTTCGCCGTTGACGGGGTTTTCGGAATAACGATAGGCACGGTCATATCGGTTTCTTCAATAAAAACCGTCTGCGAGCAGACAAAAAATCTTATAGCTGAGGGGTAATTTTTATGAAAGTCAAAACAAAAAAGAGAGGCAAAACCGCGCTTATCGTGATAGGCTGCATAATCGGAGTTTTGATTGTGGCGGCCGGAGTTTGCGCGCTCGTGAGCTTCATCGGCTTAAAGTCGAATCAGAACTTCATCGAAACGCTTGAGCCGGTTAAGTATGAAAACCAGCTCGTTCCGTCCTTCGACGAGGACGGGAACTACGCCTTTACGACCGACGGTGATTTTCGCGTTATGCAGCTTACGGACGTTCATATCGGCGGCGGCTTTATGAGCATTAAAAAGGATTCGCTCGCGATAAACGCCGTGGCGGCTATGGTGGCGGAGGAAAAGCCGGATCTCGTTGTCGTTTCGGGCGACGTTACCTTCGGCGTTCCGTTTATGGCGGGCACGTTCAACAACAAGCTCTCGGCTCAGCTTTTCGCGGGGCTTATGGAGAGACTCGGCGTTTACTGGTGCCCCGTTTTCGGCAATCACGATTCGGAGGCGCACAATTATTACTCACGCGATGAGATAGGCGCGCTCTACGCCGGAAACGAATACCCGCACTGCCTGTTTCAGGCCGGACCGGATGACATATACGGCTGCGGGAATTACATTGTAAACGTTAAAAACACGGCGGGAAAAATCGTTCAGAGCCTATTTATGATAGATTCAAACGATTACATAAACGGCGGTATAATAGACAGCCTCACCTGGAAATACGACTGCATACACAAGGATCAGATAAACTGGTATAAGGATCAGGTGAAACTGCTTACCGAAAGAAACGGCGGAACCGTTCCGAAATCCCTCGCGTTTTTCCATATTCCGCTTGTTGAATACAGGGACGCGTGGAAAGAATACGCCGACAACGGCTTTAAGGACACGGAAAACGTCAAATATTACGACGGCAAGGTCGGCGAGCCCGACAGCGCCATCTTCTGCTCCGAAATCAACAGCGGTTTCTTTGACGCGGTTTTGCAGGCAGGCTCCACTCAGGGAATATTCTGCGGCCACGACCACCTCAACAATTTTTCGCTCGATTATAAAGGCGTGCGCCTCACCTACGGCTATTCGATAGATTATCTCGCTTACGCCGGCATAGCGAAATTCGGCGCTCAGCGCGGCTGCACGATGATAACCGTTTCGCCCGACGGCGGATTTTCGCCCGTTCACGAAAATTACTATCAGGAAAAATACGTTCCCGCGAGGGATAAGGAAGCCGTTACAATGGAGGATTACGCTTCATAAATAAAGCTATTGACATTTCGCGCGAGCGGTCATATAATAAATTTACAAAATATTTTCGGGGCGGGGTGAAATTCCCCACCGGCAGTAAAGTCTGCGAACCGCAACAAAGTTGCGGCCGAATCGGTGAAATTCCGATACCGACGGTCAAAGTCCGGACGAGAGAAAATGTTAAAGGCCAACGGCCTTAGTAAGTCAGAACATTTGCGCCCCCGGTATTTTCCGGGGGCTTCTCTTTTGCCCTAAAAGGAGAAAATTTTATGCAGACTACAAAAAAAAGACAAGGCGCCGTCACCGTAACCACCGTCGCCCTATTGACCGCCGTTGCCGCGGTTCTTCAGTACGTAGAGGTGCCGATACCGATAATGCCGTCCTTTATCAAGCTTGATTTTTCGGATCTGCCGGAGCTTATAGGCGCTTTTGTATGCGGTCCGGTTTACGGCGTTATCATCGCTTTTTTAAAAAACCTTATCCATATTTTGGCGGGCTCAAGCGGAGCCGTCGGCGAGCTTTCAAATTTCGTTTTGGGCGCCTCTTTTGCCTTTTCCGCCGGAATGATTTACAAAAAAAGGCCGAATCTGACGGGCGCAGTATTAGCGGGAATATTCGCGTCGCTTATAATGGGCGCCGTCTCCCTGCCCCTCAATTACTTCGTTATCTATCCGCTTTATTACAGCGTTATGGGCTTTCCGCAGGAGGCTATTCTTGAAATGTATCAACTTATTCTGCCTTCCGTAAAATCAATAGCGCAGGCGCTTTTGATATTCAACGTGCCGTTCACGGTGGTAAAGGGGCTTATCTGCGCCGCCGTGACCGCCGCGGTTTACAAGCCTCTGCACGCGCTTGTGCCGTCATTTCGCAGGCAATGAGCCTTAAATAAATAATTTTTATAATTGCTATTTTCACCGCCTTGTTGTATAATATCTACAAACGGGCGGCGAGCGGCCGCTTTCCGCCCGAATTTTATGTGTATTGGAGAGAAAAAAATGCCACTTGTAACAACAAAGGAAATGTTTGAAAAAGCATATAACGGCGGATACGCCGTCGGCGCTTTCAACGTAAATAATATGGAAATCGTTCAGGGAATAACCCGCGCCGCCAAAAAGCTGAACGCGCCCGTTATTCTTCAGTGCTCCGCCGGAGCGCGCAAGTACGCCTCTCACGGCTATCTTGTGGCCATGGTAAAGGCCGCCGCGGAGGAGACAGGGCTTCCGATAGCACTTCACCTTGACCACGGCCCCGATTTTGAGACCTGCAAATCCTGCATAGACGGCGGATTTACCTCCGTTATGATAGACGGTTCCTCCCGCCCTTACGAAGAGAATATAGCGATAACAAAGCAGGTTGTGGATTACGCCCACGCCAACGGCGTTGTTGTTGAGGGCGAGCTCGGCACCCTTGCCGGAATAGAGGACGACGTTAAGGTGGATTCGGACGCCGCCTCATATACCCGCCCCGAAGAGGTTATAGATTTCGTTTCGCGCACCGGCGTGGATTCGCTCGCTATCGCGATAGGCACGTCTCACGGCGCGTATAAATTCAAGCCCGGCCAAAAGCCGCAGCTTCGTTTTGATATTCTCCGGGCGATAGAGAAAAAACTGCCCGGATTCCCGATTGTTCTTCACGGCGCGTCCTCGGTCAATCAGGAGCATATCAAAATGATAAACGAGTTCGGCGGCGAAATGCCCGATGCTATCGGTATCCCCGAGGATATGCTGCGCAAGGCGGCTTCGATGGCCGTTTGCAAAATAAACGTGGATTCGGATATAAGAATCGCTATGACGGCGGCGCTTCGCAAGCATCTCAGCGAAAATCCGAAGCATTTTGACCCGAGGCAGTATCTCACCCCCGCGCGCGACCTCATCGAGGAGGTAGTCGCTCACAAGATCGAAGTTGTTTTCGGCTCCAAGGATAAAGCGTAATCAAAAATTTTAAAAGTAAAAAAATCCCGCTTCGCGAAGAAACGGGATTTTTGTTTTTTTCTAAAAAAATTTATGAATAACATTATTTAAAAGTTTTATTTTTCCCACGAAATCAAAAAATAATACTGCACGGCAAAAAACCGTGAAAAATTTTAAGCGAGGAATGGTTAATATGAAAAAGAAAACGGCAAACGTAATAAAAAGCCTCGGCGTGGTTATGGCCGTCGGTTCTGTTGTCGCCGCGGCAACGGCATCTATGGGGCAAAACAGCGGCAGCGCCAAAAAGACCATGCAAAAAGCCGTAAACAAGGTTTCCGATTTTGTGGACACGGTTTCCGCTATGATGTGAGGCGCCCGAAAGTAATCTTGTTTAAAGCGGCGGCTCACGCCGCCGCCTACATATTTTTATTTTTCAAAATAATTTTTGATTTGCTTTTTCGATTTTTCCGAAACGGAGGCGTTTTCGTATTCCGGCGCAACGGAATACACCTCGATTCCCGAAGTCTCCGAAGAGAGCACCTTCAGATCGTCCTCGCTGTTATTGTAATCGTTTATCGTGATATTCGTCTTTGAATTTTTGATGAGCGCCGAAAAAAGCTTTTCCCTTTTTTCGTAATTTTCCGAATTTATCTGCTGAGAAAGCGACGTGAGTATAATCTCGTTCGCGACGTTGTAGTTTTTGATTTCAAGATAATATCTTATCAGCTTTGAAACAAGGCTTCCGTCCACCGTTTGGCTTCCCTCTTTAAGCTTTATATTAAAGCCGTAAACGGAGGTGTCCTTATATCTTATATCGCTCAGCACAACATAATTTATGCTTCCCATCTCGTCAAACATATTACCGTAATCGTTAAGCGTTTCGTCTATATAATAATCTATTTTTATGCCGAAAAGCGTTTTGGCGGCGTTCATAACGTTTCCCGCTCCGCCCTCTTTGTAAATCTGAGAAAAGTTTTTGCCCTGAACCTGCGTTTTTGCGTCAAGCGTGCAGACCTTATACCCGAGCGAATCCATATCCGTCTGAATAAGCGAGCAAAAATAAAGCTCCTGCGTATCGGGATTGTTGACGGTGAACAAAAAATTTGTTTTTCCGCTCACATTCGGCAAAATATCTTCCTGCGTTTTTTCGCTTTCGACAAGATTTTCCGGCGCAAAAAATTTTTTAACCGAAAAATCGTATTTTATACCGACTATCAAGAAAAAAACGCCGGTAAACGCAACCGTAAAAGCAAGCAAAACAAGCAGTATCTTCTGCTCCATATCCGATTTTACTTTTACGGACGGGATATATATATCGCCCCTGTTTTTAAAAAACCGCAGAAAAACCACCTCTTTTTCGCGTTTTATATATTATACAATATCAAAATTTATAAAACAAGACGCTTATTATAATTGTTTACATATAAATTTAAATATATTATATTATTTAAGTATTGAATAACAGAACATAAAATGCTATAATATTTTATTATATCGCAGTTTTGAATTGTTTTTCTTTTTTATATATGGGAGAGGTAAAAAAATGGATACTTATACGGAAATATGGAACGCCGTTTTGAATTATTGCCGGGAAAAGGAATCCGCCGTTTCGGATACGGGATTTAAACTTTGGCTGGCCGCGGTAAAAATGGTAAATTTTGAAAACAACACCGTTTTCCTACGCTTTCCAAGCCCTGTTAAAATGAAAATAACAATGGAGCATTACGGTGATCTTATTTCCGAGGCTCTTGAAAACGTTATGGGATTTAAAACAGAAATTTCCTGCGAATGCGAATCCGAAGAAACAACAATGTTTAACAGAATTACCGACAAGGAAGAAACGGAAAAAGAAAAAAATCCGCAGGACGAGTTTCTCACCTTTGAAAATTTCATTGAGGGACCCTCAAACAATTTTGCTTACCGCGCGGCGAAGGCCGTTGCGGAAAATCCGGGCGGCACTTCAAACAGAGACGGCTATTTCAGCAATTACAATCCGCTTTTTATTTACGGCAAATCGGGTCTCGGCAAAACCCATATTTTAAATGCAATAAAAATCGAAATGGAAAAGAATTTTCCGACGATGAAGATTCTCTACGTCCGTTCCGAGGATTTTACCAACGAATTTATCAGGGCACTCGGCAAAAAAACGGTGGACGAATTTCACGATAAATTCAGAAATATAGACGCTCTTCTTATAGACGATATTCAGTTTATCGGCGGAAAGCAGAGCACGGAAGAGGAATTTTTCCACACGTTCAATTCTCTTGTTGAAAGCGGAAAACAGGTTGTTTTGACTTCAGACCGTCCGCCCAAAGAAATTCAAAGCCTTACGGAGCGCCTTTGTTCCCGTTTTGAAAACGGACTTTTGGCGGACATTCAGCCGCCCGAATTTGAAACGCGCTGTGCGATAATAAAGCACAAGGCGGAATTTTTGAATTTCAAAATCGACGACAGTATAGTTAAATACATAGCCGAAAAAATTAAAACAAATATCCGCCAGCTTGAGGGAACGACAAAAAGACTTTACGCCAAAAGCAAGATCGGCGGCGTTTCGCCCACGATTGCGCTCGCGCAGGAGGTTATCAGAGACGTTATGGTTCTTGACAATGATGAACCCGTTTCCGAAACCGTAAAAAGAATTGTTGAGGAAGTCAGCCGCACGGAAGGCGTTTCCGTTGAGGATATTTACGGAAAAAAACGCAGGGCAAACATCGTTCAGGCAAGAAAAATCGCAATGTATATAATAAGGGAAATAACAAATCTGAGCTACGAAATGATAGGCGGCAGCTTTGATAAAAATTATTCAACGGTCATTTACAACGTTGAGCAGCTTATTCAGGAGATGGAGAGAGATTCCCGACTGAGGAGAAGCGTAAACGATATTATAAGCAATATAAAATCCAATTGATTTTCAACAGAATTTTGATTTTTAACAATTCGGTTTTTAAATTTCTTATTGAAAATTGATTTTTTCAACAAATTCAATATTTTTTCAATAAACGGGTTGTTTATAAAATTTCCGAAAAACCGGCGTTTTTTCTCACAATAAAAAGTTTTAGGCATTTCAACACGCCATATTACTTTTACTGAAAACAAAAAGATAACTATTATATAAAACGGAGGTATCTTTATGAAATTCACATGCAACACCAAAAATCTGAACGACGCGTGCGGCAATGTTATGAGAGCGGTAAGCACCAAAGTATCGATTCAGACAATAGAGGGCATCCTTATAGAATGCGGATCCGAAACGCTGAGCTTAACGGGATACGATTTTGAATTCGGAATAAATACCACTCTTACCGCTACAGTTTCGGAACCGGGAGCAATAGTTATAAACGGAAAGATTTTCTGTGATATTATAAAGAAACTATCATCGGAAAGCATAACCGTTGAAACAAACGGAACTTCCGTTTTGATTACTTCGGGAGCCGCTCAATATAATATTACGGGAATTGACGCTGAGGAATATCCCGAGCTTCCGAGCGTTCAGGGAGGCTATCCTCTTTTCATAAATCAATCCGTTTTGCAGCAAATGGTTATGCAGACTCTTTTTGCGGTTGCGGAGAGCGAGACATCAAAACCCGTTCATACGGGGCTTAAATTTGAAATGACGCTCAATCAACTGCGCCTTGTAGGCGTGGACGGTTACCGCCTTGCCGTGAGAACGGAAACTATAAAGTATGAGGGAGAGGACGTTACTTTTATCGTTCCGAAAAAGACGATAAGGGAGCTTATAAAAATAATAAACCCCGAAAACAAAGATAAAGATATTTCAATAAGCGTGGGAAAAAGGCACATTATTTTCGAGGTGGATAATTACAGCATAATAAGCAGGCTTCTTGACGGCGATTTTCTCGATTACAACGCCGCCATACCGAAAACCTGCTCGACAACCGTTCTTATAAATACGCAGGACGCTATATCCTGCATAGAAAGAACGCTGCCCGTTATCGAAAACAACGCGAAAAATCCGATAAGATGCCTGTTTGATAACGATGAAATGAGAATTTCCACCGTTTCGGCGATAGGAAGAGTTGTTGATTATACGCACGCCAACATAAGCGGAAACAGAGTGGAGATAGGCTTTAACTCAAAATATATGACGGACGCGCTCAACGCCGCCGACACCGATCAGGTGAGGATAGAATTTAACGGTCCCGTTCAGCCCGTAAAGATTATGCCCGTTAATAACGACAGATTTCTGTTTCTTGTACTCCCGATGAGGTTGAAAAATGAGGCTTAACGCTAAAATTGCCGAAAGGCAAAAGACCACGGTAGCGATAAAAACCGAATATATTAAACTTGACAGTCTGTTAAAATTTTCGGGAATCGCCGAATCGGGAAGCTTCGCCAAAATGCTGATAGGCGACGGAAAAGTGAAAGTAAACGGGGAAAAATGTTTTGCGAGGGGCAAAAAAATAAGAAATTCCGATATAGTTTCATATAAAAATATTGACTTGACGGTTATAAATGAAAATTGAAAATATAGAAATAGAAAATTTCAGAAATATAGAAAAAATGCGCCTTGATTTCGGCGACGTAAACATAATTTACGGCGAAAACGCTCAGGGAAAAACAAATCTTTTGGAGGCTTTGTATATTTTTTCCGGCTCAAAATCGTTCAGAGGCGCCAAAGACGCGGATCTTATAAAATTCGGCGCCGACGCCGCAAAATTAAAGATAGATTTTTTCTCAAACGAAAGAAAGCAAAACGCCGAGATCACGGTAAAGGAAAAAAGAATCGCAAAGCTGAACGGGATAAAAAAGGATTCTCCTTTGCAATTAGGCGAAGAAATAAAGGTAGTTGAGTTCAGCCCCGCCCACCTTTCTATGATAAAGGACGGCCCCGAAAAAAGAAGAAAATTTATCGACGGGGCTCTTTGCCGGATAAAAAGCAATTACAAGGCCGTTTTAAACGAATACAGACGCTGCCTTTTGCAAAGAAACGTTTTGCTCAGGGATTTGCAGAAAAATCCCGGGCTCAGCGATATGCTTTATATCTGGAACGGAAATTTCGCTAAGGCGGGTGCAAAAATAATTTTTCAGCGCCTTAAATACGCCGAGGCACTGGAGCCGTATGCCGAGGAAATTTTTTCGGGCCTTTCGGGCGGAAAAGAAAAAATATCGCTCAAAATCGGCGGCGCGTTCGATTACGAAAATCTTAACGGCGACGGAATATATAAAAAACTTATAGAAAAACTTGAAGAAAACACGGCGGACGATATTTTAAACGGCAGCACTTCCGCAGGACCTCACAGAGACGATGTGGATATACTGATAAACGGCATATCCGCGCGAAATTTCGGAAGCCAGGGGCAGCAAAGAAGCTGCGTTATCGCTCTGAAACTGGCGGAGGCCGGTTTGCTTAAAGAAAAAACGGGAATAGTTCCCGTTGCCCTGCTTGACGACGTTATGAGCGAGCTTGACGAAAAAAGGCAGGATTATATATTAAATCATATAAAAAGCCGGCAGATATTTATAACGTGCTGCGATAAAAATACCGTTTTAAGGCTGAAAAACGGAAAAACGTTTCACATTGTAAACGGCCGCGCGGCGGGTGACTGAATGTTTATTCATATAGGGGAAGACACCGTTATAAACGACGGCGATATAATCGGGATTTTTGATATGGACACGTCAACCGTCAATAAGGCGACGCGTGATTACCTTTCAAAGGCCGAAAAAGAAAAAAGAGTAGTTTACGTTAATTACGAGCTGCCCAAAAGCTTTGTGGTTACCGATAAATTTGTTTATATAGGGCCGCTCAACACGGGCACCCTGCTTAAAAGAACAAGACAGGAGTTTAATTTATGAGCGAAGAAAACAAAACGGTTCTTGAGGAAGAGGACATAAACACCGTTGTCACGGACGAATATTCGGCAAAGGATATTCAGGTTTTGGAGGGTTTGGAGGCCGTCCGCAAAAGGCCGGGTATGTATATCGGCTCAACCGGACCGCGCGGCCTGCACCACCTTGTTTACGAGATAGTTGACAATTCCATAGACGAGGCGCTGGCGGGAGTGTGCACGCATATTGAGTGCGAAATTCTTCCCGACGATATAATCACCGTTAAGGACAACGGACGCGGAATACCCACGGGCATTATCGAAAAATCGGGGCTTCCCGCCGTAACCGTCGTTTACACGGTTCTCCACGCCGGAGGAAAATTCGGCGGCAGCGGGTATAAGGTGTCCGGCGGTCTGCACGGCGTAGGCTCCTCCGTCGTAAACGCGCTTTCGGAGTGGCTGGAGGTTGAAGTAACACAAAACGGCCACGTTTACTCGCAGCGCTTTGAGAGAGGAATACCCGCAAACGATCTTCATATAATCGGCGACGCGGAGGGGCACGGAACGTTTGTAAAATTCAAGCCCGACGATGAAATATTCACCGAAACCACCGAATTTGATTATGAGACGCTTGAGCACAGACTGCGCGAGCAGGCGTTTTTGAACGCAGGTCTTTCCATAACTCTTACGGACAGGAGAAATCCCGACCCCGAAGAGCAGAGAAGCGAGGAGTTTTGCTACGAGGGCGGCATACGCTCGTTTGTTGAATATATCAATAAAAGCAGAGGACTCGTTCCGATACAGGACGAGGTTATACACCTTTCAACAACGAAAAACGACAGGAGCGCCGAGGTGGCGATATGCTACACCGATTCGTATAACGAAACGCTGTATTCATTCGCGAACAACATAAACACCGTTGACGGCGGCACGCACGAAACGGGCTTTAAAACTGCGCTTACAAGAGTTTTCAACGATTACGGAAAAAAATTCAATATTCTTAAAGACAGCGACAAAAAGCTGAGCGGCGAAGACGTAAGAGAGGGCATAACCGCCGTTATAAGCGTTAAGCTCACGGAGGCGCAGTTTGAGGGGCAGACGAAGGGAAAGCTCGGAAACACCGACATCGCCGGCCTTGTTTCCTCAATGCTCTATGAAAAACTGATGACTTATTTTGAGGAAAATCCCTCCACCGCGAGAGCAATCCTGAACAAGGCGCTTGACGCGTCGCGCGCGAGGGAGGCCGCCAGAAAAGCGAGAGACAACGCCAGAAGAAAAAGCCCGCTTGAGAGCAATTCCCTGCCCGGCAAGCTGGCGGACTGCACAAGCAAGGATCCCTCAAAATGCGAAATATATATCGTTGAGGGAGATTCCGCCGGAGGCTCCGCCAAAGAGGGAAGAGACAGGGAGCATATGGCGATACTTCCCCTTTGGGGCAAAATGCTGAACGTTGAAAAGGCGAGAGTGGACAAGGTAATAACAAACGAAAAGCTTGTTCCCGTAGTTATGGCTCTTGGAACGGGAATAGGCGAGGATTTTGATATCAACAGGCTGCGTTATCACAAAATTATAATTATGGCCGATGCCGACGTTGACGGCGCGCATATCAGAACGCTGCTGCTCACGTTTTTCTTCAGATATATGCCTCAGCTCATAGAGGGCGGATACGTCTATCTCGCTCAGCCGCCTCTTTACAAGATAAGCAAGGGCAAAAAGAGCGCCTACGCCTTTAACGACGAGGAGAGAGACGCGAAGGTAGAGGAACTCGGAAACGACTGCGACGTGCAGATATACAAAGGTCTCGGCGAGATGGATCCCGCCCAGCTTTGGGAAACGACGATGGACCCCGAATTCAGAACGATGCTGAGAGTGACGATCGAGGACGCTCAGCGCGCGAGCGAGAATTTCTCGATACTGATGGGCGACAATGTTGAGCCCCGCCGCGATTTTATAGTTAAAAACGCCAAGTTCGTTCAGAATCTTGACGTATAACGTAGATTTTTACGCTTTAAGCAAAAGAACATAGGAGAAAATTTAATGAACGAAGAAGTGCGTTACGACAATCAAAAAATTGTTGATGTTGAGATCAGCAGCGAAATAAGAAAGGCGTTTCTCGACTATTCGATGAGCGTTATCGTCAGCCGCGCCCTGCCCGACGTGAGAGACGGTTTAAAGCCCGTTCACAGAAGAATACTTTACGCGATGTACGACAATAACCTTTATCCCACGAATCCTTACCGCAAATGCGCCACCACCGTCGGCGAAGTGCTCGGTCATTATCACCCGCACGGCGACGCTTCCGTTTACGACGCGATGGTAAGGCTTGCCCAGACGTTCTCAATGAGGCATATCCTTGTAGACGGCCACGGAAATTTCGGCTCCGTTGACGGGGATCCGCCGGCCGCCTACCGATATACGGAATCAAGGCTCAGCAAAATCTCAATGAAAATGCTGGACGATATTAAAAAGGACACCGTTGATTTTATACCGAATTTCGACGGCTCCACAAGCGAGCCCACCGTTTTGCCCGCGAGATTTCCGAATCTGCTTGTAAACGGCTCTTCGGGTATCGCCGTCGGTATGGCAACGAACATTCCGCCCCACAATATGCGCGAGACGGTTGAGGGAATGTGCTGCCTTATCGATAATCCCGACGCGGATCTTGACGAAATAATGAAGCACATAAAAGGCCCCGATTTTCCCACGGCCGGAATTATTATGGGCACCAAGGGAATAAAAGAGGCCTATTCAACGGGACGCGGAAAGATATACGTCCGCGCCAAGGCCGAAATCGTTGAGGCCAAGGGCGACAGGTTCAAGATAGTCGTTACCGAAATCCCATACGGAGTAAACAAGGCGAGGCTTATAACGAGAATTGCCGACCTTGTTAAGGAAAAACGCATAGAGGGCATAGCCGATATTCAGGATTATTCCGACAGGCGCGGAATGCATATAGAGATAGTTATCAAAAAGGACGCGAATCCGCAGGTCGTTCTCAACAATCTTTACAAACTCACCGATATGCAGGTGACGTTCGGAACGATACTGCTGGCGCTTGACGACGGCGTGCCGAAAATTCTTACTCTTAAAGAGATACTTCAAAAATATATCGCTTTTCAAAAGCAGATAGTTACAAGAAGAACCCGGTTTGACCTCAAAAAAGCGCAGGACAGAGCCCACATACTCGAGGGGCTTGCCAAGGCGCTCGATATTGTTGACGACGTTATAGCGACGATACGCGCGTGCCGCGGCGGACTTCAGGACGCGAAGCTGGCTATAATGGAAAAATTCGGCTTTGACGATCCGCAGGCGAGCGCGATAGTAGCTTACCGTATCGGTCAGTTGGCGGGACTTGAGATTGAAAAAATAATCAACGAGCTGGACGAGCTGCACGCGAAAATCAGCGATTATCTTGACATTCTCGGAAACGAGAGCAGGATTTTTGAAATAGTAAAGGCCGAATCGCGCGAGATTGCCGATAAGTTCGGGGACGACAGAAAAACCGAAATATCCGCGTTCGCGGGCTCCGTTGAGGACGAGGATCTTATTCCCGTTGAGGAATCCATTCTCACCCTCACCAATATGGGCTATATGAAGCGTATGACGGTGGATACCTATAAGGCGCAGAACCGAGGCGGCAGAGGCGTTATAGGAATGAGCAGGCGCGAGGAGGACGTCGCAAAAACGATGTTCACCTGCTCCTCACACGACGTTATTCTTATCTTTACAAACAAGGGAAAGGTATTCAAAAAAAAGGCGTATGAGATAAACGCTTCGTCAAGAACGGGCAAGGGTATGAACGTCGTTAATATCCTTCCTCTCGAAAAAGAGGAAACGGTCTCCGCGATGGTCAAGATCCCGCAGGAGGAAAGCCGCAAATATCTTTGTATGGTAACGAAAAGGGGCGTTATAAAGCGCACCGATATAAATGAATACAAAAACATAAGGCAAAACGGCATTATCGCGATAAATCTTGACGAGGGCGACGAACTCGCTTACGTTGAGATAACGGACGGAAAGAGAAAGCTTGTAGTCGCCACGCATAACGGAATGAGCATTTGCTTTAACGAGAGCGACGCGCGGCTTATAGGAAGAACGGCGAGGGGCGTTCGCGCTATCACGCTGACCGACGATGATTACGTAGTCGGCTTTGCCGCTTCGCTTGAGGGATATAAACTGCTGACCGTTTCCGAAACGGGATTCGGCAGAAAGAGCGAATTTGACGATTACCGGGTTCAGAACCGAGGCGGCAAGGGAACGATAAATTACCGCGCCGAGGCTTACGGCAAGGTGGCGATGATAGCGCCCGTCGCCGAAAATCAGGACGTTATAATGATAACGAGCGACGGTATAGTCATACGAACCCACATAGACCAAATCTCAACATTCAAGCGCCCCGGAAAAGGCGTTAAGGTGATGAGAGTAAACGACGGTGAAAAGGTGGCCACTATCTCGGTGGTTGAAAGACTTGAGGAGGACTCCGAGGACTTCGACGAGCCCGCCGAGGAGAGCGAAAGCGCCGCCGCGGACGAAAACGATATGTGATTTTAACGGGGAAGGTGCAATCCTTCCCCGTTTTGCCGCTTTTCAAAAAACGCCGAGAAAAACACTCGGACGGCCGCTGTATGTAATTTCCAACACGCGGGATATAATTTTTCTATTGAAATACGGCGGTATGTGTTATATAATATTGTCGTATATGCAGGAATAAGGGGAGAAAAATATGAGCGACAACGCCTTTGATATTGATGATATACTTAACGAAATAAGCAAAAGGCGGGAAATGCGCGGCGAAGAGGCGCGCGGCGCCGAGCCGAAAGCCGATTCGCAAGAACCGATCGAAAAACCGATCGAAAAGCCGGTTGAAAAGCCGGTTGAAAAGCCGGTTGAAAAGCCGATCGAAAAGCCGGTTGAAAAGCCGATCGAAAAGCCGGTTGAAAAGCCGATCGAAAAGCCGATTGAAAAACCGACCGAAAAACCGATTGAAATTTCCGCTGAAAAGATTGCCGAAAAAACGGTAAGGCACGCGGAACCCGCCGCGCCCAAACCCGAATACGGGTTTGCTGAAAGGGATAAAAAGGACGATTTGACGGAGAAAAAGCCGGTGGAGACGGAGCCTTTGCGCCGCCCTGCCGAAAAGCACGCTCCGCCTAAGCCCGAGCGGCGTGAAGCTCAGCCGATGGCGGCTTGGGAGAGAGCGTATCTCGATTCCGTAAAAGGCAGGCATATCTCCGATAACGGCGAAGAGGAAAACGCCCGCAAAGACGGAGAAAAAGGCGGGATTCATAACGGATATTCGTTTGACAACTCGCAAAACGCCGAAGAAAAACGGGGCGACGCGCCGGCTTTTGACGATGTGATGACCGCGGTAAGAGAAAAGGAAGAACCCCAAGCCGAATATGACGGCAAAGAAAGGCGCAGGAAAAAAGAAGGCAAAAAGAAGAAAAAATCAAAAAAAAGCAAGATACTTATTTCCGTTATCGCTCTGCTTGTAGTCGCTATAATCGGAACGGGAACCGCTCTTGCTTTGCACTTTAACAACCTGCTGGACAATATTACCGATAATTCCGATAAAAATTCCGAAGGCTCCAAGATTGAGGAATGGACGGGAATGGATAATCTTGTCGTCAAATTCGATGATATTAACGAAAGCGACCGCGCGGAGTCATACCTTGATATGATAAAACAGTGGTATTATAACGGCGAGCCCGTGTCCTCGACCAATATCTACAATGTAATGCTCATAGGCGAGGATACAAGGGGAGACGAGATTGAACTGAAAGGGCACAACGCCGATTCGGCGATGATAGCCAGCGTTAATACCGAAACGGGAGAGCTTGTTCTTTCTTCGGTACTGCGCGACGCCTATTCGTATTACGAGCTGACTCCGGGCGACGAGACGACAGGAAAATTCGGTAAAATATGCGAGGCAATGCAGAAGGGCGGGCTGAATTGCTACATAAACGCCGTTGAGCGGTTGTTCAAGGTGAATATCGACAATTACGTTGTAGTCAATTTCGAGAGCTTTAAGCATATCATTGACGCGCTTGACGGTGTCGATATAGAAATGAGCGAAAGGGAGATCCGCGAGATAAACAATCACCCCAAGAGATACGGCGATGTTTATATCGACGGCGACGCGGGATTAAAGCACCTTGACGGAACGCAGGCGCTCGCTTATTGCAGAATAAGATATATCGACAATGACGTTTACCGTTCCGAACGGCAGAGGACAACGCTTCTCTATATTTTCGACCGGTTAAAGACCGCCTCAACGCTTCAGCTTACAAACGTTGTTACAAGTTTGCTGCCCTATGTGAAAACCGGCTTTTCAAAGCAGGAGATACTTTCGATAGGCCAATACGCGCTTTCCCACGGCTGGCTGAAATATAAGCTGGTGACGCACACCGTTCCCAAAAACGAGACGCGTCCGGACGGAACGGTGATAACGACCTGCACAGGCGGCTCCGGCAGAGAGTTTTATGACGAATGGTGCTGGAAACTCGATTTCCCGCTCGCGACTCAGGTGCTTCAGGAAAAGATTTACGGAAAAACAAGCGTTATTCTCGCGGAGAACAGACCCGATTTTAAAAAGCTTAGCTCTTACTGAGCAGGTTTGGAAAATTATACATAAAGCGCGGATCGCCGATCCGCGCATATTTTTTTATAAACAATAGAAATTGAAACCGTCCGTTTTGACCGCTTTTCCGTCAAGCGTGAGCCGAGATCGGGGCGGTGTCCGCCACCTCGAGCTTGTTTGCCCGCATCCATAACGACGGCGTTATACGAAGCTTGAAGCCGTAGCCCGCCTCCATCTGCCAGTGAGCCATAGGCGCTTCGGGCAGTCCGTAGCAGGCGAGTATCGCCATAAGCACCCCCGCGTGGCCGACTATCGCCGCCGTTTGCGTGGAGCTTTTTATCATTCCCTCAACTATTTTTTCAAACGCGCCGCACACGCGCGAAAAAAATTCCGCGTTGCTTTCGCCGCCCGGCGGGCGCGCGTACATATCCCCGCGCAGCCAGTTCGTAAACTCCTCAACGCCGGAAAGCTCTTTTGCCGTGAGCCCTTCAAATTCCCCGAAATCGTATTCGATAAGCTCGTTTATGACAAGCGGCTTGTTTTTCGGAAACATTATCGCCGCGCTTTCGGCGCATCTCCTCAAAGGCGAAACGAACACCGCGTCAACCTCCGGATAATGGTGGCGCGCTTTTATGTTTTTTAAGGCGGATATACTATCTGTTGTTATCGGCAAATCGGTATGCCCAATATACTGTGCGTTTAGATTTCCCTTTGTCAATCCGTGGCGAAAAAGATAGATTGTGAACGATTTCAACGCGAAACCCCCCAAAGAAAAGCGGAAATTACAATTTATTTACAAATTCCCGTTTTGCTTTACATTATTTTTTTTGAGTTTTATAATACAAATTGTATAAAGAAATGAATTAAAAATACGGCAGTTAAGAAGGAACAGTGAAGAAAATTGACGATAAACGGTAAAACCCATTCGGGATTTGCGTCCATACTTTCTCAACTCAGAAAGGAACGGGGCAACAGCCAGAAGAAAACGGCAGCCGATCTCGGCATAAGCCAGGCGCTTTTGAGCCATTATGAAAAAGGAATAAGGGAATGCGGACTGGATTTTGTTATAAAATGCAGCGAATATTACGGTGTTACGACCGATTATCTGCTCGGTGTTTCAAACAGCAGATACGGGCTCGATGAAGAATTTCTCAGCGGCGTCGCAGAGAGCGGGGAAGACAATTCCCTTACCATGATCTCTCAGGCAACGAAGTTGCTGCTTGAAATAGCCACCGCCGCCAATGAGGATAGGGAGACCGCGCAGTATATAAACGATTATTATATGCTTTGCATATACAGGGGCGCGCTTACCCTTGCGAAATCCGGCAAGCTGCCGCAGGAGATGTTTCGGCTTGACTATTCCGTGGGTCACGAGCTTGCTTCCGCCGCCATATCGATGCTGGACGCGCGCTTTGTTTTTATGGACGATAATTCGCGCACAGGCGAGGATCTTTCAAGCAAAACGGATCTGCACAAGCTCATAGAAGAGGCCGAAAATTATCTTTTGAACACGTTTGTTTCAGAATAATTCAAGCTGGTTTTTTTCGGTTTCTATATATTTCAGAATTACCGCCGTGGATTTTTCCGCGGCAATTTTTTTGAACGCGGGGTAATCGAGCGCCGCCGCGCCGTCTCCCCCGTCGCTCACGGTGCGCAGCACGGCAAAGGGAACGCCGTTCGCCCTGCACACGTGGCCTACCGCGCCGCCCTCCATTTCGCCGCATATCGCGCCGAACCGTTCGGCTATCGTTTTTTTCATCGCTTCATCGGCTATAAAGGTGTCTCCGCTGGCGACCGTGCCGCGGTGTATCTTTTCGCCGGTGCTAACGGCGGCTCGCGCCAGTTTTTCCGAAATTTCGGGATCGGTTTTTATTTTTATCTCGTTAAGGCCGTTTATATAGCCCATCGGTTCGCCGAGGGCGGTTATATCAATATCGTATTGGCAAACGTCGTCGGCAATAACTATGTTTTTTATCGAAACGCCCGTAGAAAGCGAACAGCCCACACCGATGTTTATTATCTTGTCGGCTTTAAATCGGTCTATCATTATCTGAGCGCATAGGGCGGCGTTCACCTTGCCCGGGCCGCATTTCGCGAGGCACACCATAACGTTGTCAAGAAGCCCGCAGACAAATCCGCATCCCGCTATATTTTCTCCGGCGGACTTTTCGATTTTGTTTTTTAAGCCGTCTATCTCAATATCCATGGCGCCGATTATTCCGATCATTTTTCGAGCCTCCCGGGGCAAAATTGTGTGCGCATAATATAACGCCCCAATATATGGTATTATTATAATATATCTAATTAAAAAAAACAAGATTTATTAGTTTTATATTGACAAATGTTGCTTTTTTATAATATAATGTTTAACACTGTTAGTTTATCCGCCTGCACTATACCGTGCAGAGAATATAAAGATTAAGACGAGTTTAGTCTGTGAAAGGTAGTGAAAACAAAATGAAAAGAACGTTCCAGCCCAAGAAGAGACACGCGAAAATGGAACACGGATTCAGAAAGAGAATGTCCACAAGAAACGGCAGAAAGGTGCTTGCGCGCCGCCGCGCTAAGGGAAGAAAGCAGCTCTCCTACTGAGTTCTGCGGGAGCGTGATTTGAAAGTATCGTTCTGAAAAAGGATAGTAATTGTGAAAAGCGGAACATTAAAGGAGAACAGGGATTTTCGCCGCGCGTATTACCGCGGCAGAAGCGAGGCTTCCTCCTGCCTTGTGACCTATCTGTTAAAAAACGGCAGAGGCGAAACAAGGGTGGGGATTACAAGCGGCAAAAAAATAGGCGGAGCCGTTCAGCGAAACCGCGCGAGGCGCGTTATCCGCGCCGCGTTTTGCGAGCTTGAGGACGGCCTTGACGGTAATTTTGACATTGTTTTCGTTGCGCGCACCAGAACAACGCAGGTAAAAATGCAGCGCGTTTTGGATGAGATGAAAATCCACTTAAAGGATTTGGGAGCTTTAAAATGAAAAATCCCGTAAAAAGTTTGCTGATTTTTCTTATCCGCATTTATCAGATAACGATAAGCCCGTGGTTTTCGGGCGGTTCCTGCCGTTTCACACCGACGTGCTCTCAATACGCGATAGAGGCGATTCAGACACACGGAGCTTTCAAAGGTACGCTGCTTGCCGTATGGCGGATTTTAAGGTGCAATCCTTTTTGTAAGGGAGGATACGATCCTGTTCCGCCGAAAAAAGAAAAGAATAAGGACAGTTAATGATTATGACCGATTTTATTTTACTTGCGCCCGCCGCAACGGGCATAGGTATTTTTAAGCCTCTTTACTGGCTTTTCGGCGTATGTATGAATTTTCTTATGTCGCTGGTCGGCAACCGTTATTTTATTGCGATAGTAATTTTTACGATAGCCACAAGGCTCATTCTTCTGCCGATAAACATTCGCCAGCAGAAAACGGCTTCCAAATCAGCGAGATTGCAGCCGAAGCTTCAGAAAATCCAGAAAAAATACAATATTCGGTCCATTTCGGATCCGAGAGAGCGCCAAAAGGCTCAGCAGAAAATAAATGAGGAAACGCAGGCCCTCTATGCCCGCGAGGGGCACAACCCCATGCAGATGGGCTGCGGGCCGATGATATTTCAGATGGTGTTTCTTATGGGTATCGTGGGTATAATCTACTATCCCCTATCCTATGTTTTGGGAATGAACACCCTCGGCGATTTCTCAGCCGAAGTACAAACGCTCGTTCAGGATACGCTCGGCGAAAAGGTAACTTATCTTCAGCTTGCCATACTTGAAAACTGGGGGCAGCTTAAAGACGTGCTCGCGACGGGCTTTTCCGAAATATTCACCCCCGAAAAATGCCAGGCGATTGAGGCCTACCGTTCGGGGCTGTTTCTCGGAAACCTTGATATGACGGCTATCCCCCATTGGAAAGACGGAATCATAGTTTTGGTTCCCATTCTTTCGTGCCTTACCTCGCTCGCGTCTTCTTTCATTTCGATGCGTATTCAAAAGAAGAACAATCCCGCGATGGCGCAGCAGATGAGCCAGATGTATCTTATGATGCTGATGATGCCTCTGTTTTCGCTTTACATTGCGTTTAAAGTGCCTGCCGCCGTCGGCTTTTATTGGATAATATCCAATCTTGTTATTATTATTCAGCAGTTGTTTATTGCAAAGGCGTTTCCACCGAAAAAGAGCCAGGCAAAACTTATGATTGAAAACACGATTTACCGCCGCTCAAGAGAGGAAAACGTTAAGAAAATCAAAAATTGATATTAAATCGGAGGCTATTATGATAAAGGAATTTATCGGCGCCGGAAAAACCGTTGAGGAGGCTACCGCAGCGGCGAAGCAGGGGCTCAACGCTCCGGCTATGGCTGATATAAAAATAGATGTTATCGCTCTGCCGAAGGGCAAGGTGCTCGGTCTTTTCGGAGGCCGTGACGCGCAGGTAAGAGCGTGGTTTGACGACGGAAAAGCGCCGAAAAAACCGAAGCAGAGACCGGCGCCCAAGCCGGATGAAAAAAAGGCGAAAAAAGAACCGCCCAAAAAGGAAGCGGAAAACAGAGGCAGAGCGATTCAAAAGCCGCCCGTTCCGAGGCCGGCAAAGGCTCAGCCCGAAATTGACGCCGAGGAGCAGACCGTTGCCGTTACCGAGGCGGATATAGATATTCAGCAGGCCGTAAGCTATCTTAAAGGAATGCTTGCGGGGCTTAAAATCGATGACGTAAAAGTCACCGCAAGGGTGGAGGACGGAGCCCTCCGTATGGAGATCGATTGCAGCGATTTCGGCATTATAATCGGGCATAGGGGCGAAACGCTTGACGCTTTGCAGTATCTTACAAGCCTTGCCGTTAAAAAAAGCAGCGGAAAATATGTGAGAATCGCCCTTAACGTGGGGGATTACAGAGAAAAAAGAACCGACACTCTCAGAAATCTTGCCAGAAAGAACGCCAATTACGTTTTGAGAACGGGAAGAAGATACACGTTTGAACCGATGAATCCGTATGAGAGGCGGATAATACACACCGCCGTTCAGGATATCGAAGGCGTTGAGTCCATTTCTATCGGCTACGGGCAGGATCGCAGAGTAGTGCTTCAGTCAACGGAAGGGCCGAGAGGCGGCAGAAGAGCGCCGTCGCGCCCGAAGGCGCCGATTCAGCAGGCAAACACGGAGCCGAAATCGGATCGCGCCGATTTGCCGAAGTTCGGTAAGATAGAAGTAAACAAAGAGCAATAAACGTTTGTTTTATTCAAATGCCTTGAGGACGCATCAAGGCATTTTGTATTGTAAGTTACCGTCGGTCAATTACAAGGGGTGGAACCATGGAGAAAACCATAGCGGCAATCGCGACGGGCAACGCCGCGGGCGGCCTCGGAGTTATCCGTATCAGCGGCGAAAACGCGATTGAGATCGCCGACCGTGTTTTCAGAGCGAAAGATAAAAGCGCTCTTTCACGGCTTAGGGGCTACAGAGCCAAATTCGGAAATATAGTTTTTCACGGCGAGCCCTTTGACGAGGCCGTGGCGCTTGTTTTCAGAGCGCCGAAAAGCTATACGGGCGAGGACGTTGTTGAGCTTTCGGTTCACGGCGGACTGTTTGTAGTCGAAAAAACGCTTGAGGCGGTCCTCTCGGAGGGAGCCGTTCCGGCGCAGCCCGGTGAATTTACAAAGCGCGCGTTTTTAAACGGAAAAATCGATCTTACTCAGGCGGAAAGCGTTGCCGATATTATCTCCGCCCGAGGTGAGGAGGCCGTCAAAGCCTCTTTCGGAGCGCTGCAGGGAACTCTCAGCAAAAAAATAAACGCCGTTTTGGAGCGGCTTACCGACTGCTCGGCGCTTATGGCCGCCTGGGTGGATTATCCCGACGAGGATATTCCCGAGCTCGACGACGAGCAGCTCTCTTCAACGCTGAAAACGGCGCTTGACGAGTTAAATTCTCTCCTTAACTCTTACGACGGCGGACATATTTTAACTCACGGCGCGGACACGGCCATCGTCGGGCGGCCCAACGTCGGCAAATCCACGCTTATGAATCTGCTTTCGGGCAGAGAGCGAAGTATAGTTACACAAATCGAGGGCACCACCCGCGATATTGTTGAGGATACGGTGCGGCTGGGCAATCTTGTTTTGAGACTGAGCGACACCGCGGGTCTGAGAAGCTCCGACGATCCCGTTGAAAGCATCGGCATTCGCCTTGCCAACGGAAAAATCGACGAGGCGCAGCTGATATTGCCCGTTTTCGATTACAGCCGACCTCTAAACGACGACGATTTCGGGCTTATCGAAAAATGCCGCGGAAAAAAAGCCGTTGCCGTTATAAATAAAACCGATCTGCCGCAGGCGGCGGACGTAACGCCGATAACCGAAGCGTTTGACAGATGCGTTTTTATCGCCGCGGGAGTTACGGACGATTTTTCACTGCTTGAAAAGGCGGTCAAGGAGGAGCTCGGTCTGACCGAATTTGACTCCGCCGCGCCGATCCTCGCCAATCAAAGGCAAAAGCAATGCTGCTCCAACGCCGCCGCTGATGTTTCAGAGGCGATTTTCGCCCTTGAAAGCGGGATAACCCGCGACGCCGTCAACGTTTTGATAGACGACGCGATAAACGAACTCCTTTCTCTTACGGGGAAAAGGGCGACGGTTGAGGTAGTAAACGATATTTTCAGCAAGTTTTGCGTAGGTAAATGATTTATGGAGTATTTTGCGGATAATTACGACGTTATAGTTATCGGAGCAGGTCACGCCGGTATTGAGGCGGGGCTCGCTTCGGCGCGCCTTGGGTGCAAAACCGCTGTTTTTACGATAAATCTTGACTGGATAGGCAATATGCCATGCAATCCATCGATCGGCGGCACGTCAAAGGGCCACCTTGTCAGGGAGATCGACGCGCTCGGCGGCGAAATGGGCAAGGCGGCGGACAGATACAGCATACAGAGCAGAATGCTCAATCTCGGCAAGGGGCCGGCGGTTCATTCGCTCAGGGCGCAGATAGACAGGCGCGAATATTCAAAGGGAATGAAGCACACGCTTGAGCTCCAGGAGAATCTTGACGTTAAGCAGGCGGAAATTGTGGATATTTTCCGAAACGGCGACGGACTTTGGCGTCTCAAAACAAAACTTGAGGCGCTTTACATCTCAAAAGCCGTGATAATCGCCACTGGCACGTTTCTCGGTGGCCGCGTTTATATAGGCGACGTTTCATATGAAAGCGGGCCGGACGGAATGTTTCCCGCGACCGAGCTTTCCAAGGCGCTTAAAAAGTTGAACATACCGCTTCGCAGATTTAAAACAGGCACGCCGAGCCGTGTAAACAGGCGGAGCGTGGATTTTTCAAAAACCGAGGTTCAGGAGGGCGACGAACACACCGTTCCTTTCAGCTTTGAAACGAAAACGCCGCCGCAAAACAAAGTTTGCTGCCATATAACCTACACAAACGAGAAAACCAAGGAGATAATCCTCGCGAATCTTCACCGTTCGCCTATGTACAGCGGCAAGATCGAGGGCAAGGGGCCGCGCTACTGCCCAAGCTTTGAGGATAAGATAGTCAGGTTTTCCGATAAGCAGCGCCATCAGCTCTTTATTGAGCCCTGCGGCATTGAAACGGAGGAGCTTTATCTTCAGGGGCTTTCCTCTTCTCTTCCCGAGGACGTTCAGATCGCGTTCATTCACACGATTCCCGGGCTTGAAAACGCGAAGGTGATGAGAACCGCCTACGCGATAGAGTATGACTGCGTGGATCCCACGGCGCTGAAGGCCACTCTTGAGTTTAACGGCTTTGACGGTCTTTACGGCGCGGGGCAGTTCAACGGCTCAAGCGGTTATGAGGAGGCCGCGGCGCAGGGTCTTGTTGCCGGAATCAACGCCGCGCTGAAAATAAAAGGAAAAGCTCCGCTTGTGCTTGACAGGGGCGGTTCATATATAGGCACTCTTATCGACGATCTTGTAACGAAGGGCTGCTCCGATCCCTACCGAATGATGACGGGCAGGAGCGAATACAGGCTCGTTCTGAGGCAGGACAACGCCGACGTAAGGCTCACTCCGACCGGTTACGAGATAGGTCTGATAAGCGAGGAGCGTTACCGCCGATTTCTGAAAAAGCAGGAGGCGGTGCGCGCCGAAAGAAACAGGATAGAAAACACTTCCGTCGCGCCCACGGAGGCTTTGCGGCGCGCGCTCGAGGAATGCGAAACGGCGCCCATAACCAAAAGCTGCCGTATAATCGATTTGCTCAGACGGCCGAGGGTGACTTACGAGGTTCTTAAGGAGGCCGACGTGACAAGGCCGAATCTCCCCGACGACGTGCTCCAACAGGTGGAAATCGCCGTAAAATACGAGGGCTATATCGCGAAACAGGAGCAGCAGATAAAAGAAATGCGCAGATTGGAAAGCAAAAAAATTCCCGAAAACCTTGACTATTCGTCGCTTAAAGGCCTGCGCCTGGAGGCGGTTGAAAAGCTTTCAAAGATCCGTCCCGAAAATCTCGGTCAGGCGGGCAGGATAAGCGGAGTAAATCCGGCGGACGTCACCGCTCTTAATATAATATTGGAGTCGCTATGATAGATATTTCGTTACTTAAATCTCAGGCAAACGAGCTTGGCGTTTCGCTTGACGGGCAGGCCGCAGAGCGCTTTGATCTGCTTGCCCGTATGCTTGTCGATTGGAACTCGCGTATAAATCTGACAGCCATCACCGAGCCGGAAGATATAGTCGTAAAGCATTTTACGGACAGCCTTTCCCCTCTTGCCCATATTTCTCTAAAAGAGGGCGCGAAGGCGGCGGACGTCGGCTGCGGAGCGGGATTTCCCGGGCTTCCTATTATTATAGCGAGGCCGGACGTTAAAATGACGTTCATCGATTCGGTGGGTAAAAAGCTGAATTTTACAAGGTCTTTTCTTGAAAAAACCGATCTTTTCGGTGAAACGCTCCATATGCGTGCTGAAGACGCCGGAGCGGATCCGCTTTACCGTGAAAGCTTCGACGCCGTGTTTACGCGCGCTGTCGCGCCGCTGAATGTTTTGGCGGAATACTGCCTGCCGCTTTTAACTTTGGGAGGAGTTTACGTTTCTATGAAAGGCGCAGATGACGAAGCCGCGGCGGGCGCCGGCGCCGTTGATATTTTGGGCGGGGAAATTAAAAAAGCCGTTTCACTTAAACTGCCGAACGGGGACAGCCGAAGCCTCCTTATCATAAGAAAAGTATCGCATACTCCGACAAATTATCCGCGTAAATCCAAGAAAATTGCGGCCCGCCCCCTCTGAATTAAAACTAATAAGTCGATTTTAAAGGATTTCTTGTGAAAAGAAATCCTTTTTTTATGTCATACGCTATGCTATTATTTAATCAAGGAGATGAAGGCAAATGGCGCAGGAAGTTATCAGCATACCCACCGAAAAGCTCCTGCCCAATCCCTATCAGCCGCGAAAGCAGTTCAAAACCGAAGATCTCCTGAGCCTCGCTGATTCCATTAAAGAAAACGGCGTTTTACAGCCGCTTTTGGCGCGGCGCATCAACAACACGGATTATTTTGAGATGATAGCGGGTGAAAGGCGGCTACGCGCGGCCATACTCGCGAATCTCGACACGGTTCCCTGCCTTATCATCAACTGCGATTATAAGGAGAGCGCGATACTTTCCGTTCTTGAAAATATTCAGCGCGCTGATCTGAGCTTTTTTGAAGAGGCGCAGGCTATCGCGCATATGCAAAGCCATTTTAATCTGACACAGGAGCAGATCGCTAAAAAACTTGGGAAAAGCCAGAGCGCGCTTTCAAACAAGCTGAGGATATTGAAGCTGCCCGTTGATATAAGATACCGCATAGAAAAGGACGGACTGACGGAGCGGCACGCCCGCGCGCTGCTGAAATGCGAATCGGAAGCGCAGATGAGCGCCGTACTCGACGTTGTCAAAGAGCGCGGGTACAACGTTGAGCAAACGGAGGCCTATATTGATTCGATAACCGAAAAAAAGCCGAAGCCGCGAAAAAACGTTGTTAAAATATTTAAAGACGTGAGAATTTTTGTAAACACGGTGAACAAAGCCATAAACACAATGATCGAGGCGGGCATTCCCGCCGAAAGCAATAAAAACGAAACCGACGATTATATAGAATTTTATGTAAAGATACCCAAAAAGATAAACAACTAAGAAAAAACAACAGAGCTTTTGAAAGAAAAAGCCGCCGATTCCGCTTAAAACGGGAAACCGTTTTAACATATTCTCCTCTTTTCATCACGTGGAATAGCCTGCCTTTCGGTGGGCTATTCTGCGTTTTGCGCCTTTTTACTGTTTCACGTGAAACAATCGCGTGCGGCCGTTACGGAAACGAGCCGTAGAAACATAATAAATGTTTCACGTGAAACTTTAACTTTTGTATTGAATGTTTCGCCTTAATAATGTATAATCATTAAAAAGGAGGTGCGCTATGGGAAAAACGGTAGCCGTTTTCAATCAGAAGGGCGGAGTCGGAAAAACGACCACCTGCGTCAATCTGGCGGCAATATTCGGAGAAAAAGGGCTCAAAACGCTTTTGGTGGACGTTGATCCGCAGGGAAATTCAACAAGCGGAGTCGGTTTTGATAAAGCGCTTGTAAAAAAATCCACTTACGATGTGATTATAAACAGACTGCCCGCGAAGGACGCCGTAACGCCCACTCAATTCAAAAATCTCTTTTTGCTTCCCGCCAATATGAATCTTGCGGGCGCGGAGCTTGAGCTGGCGGAAACGGAGGACAGAAACGGCGCGCTGAAAAGAGCGCTTGCCTCCATTCTCCCCGATTATGATTACATACTGATAGACTGCCCGCCGAGCTTGGGGCTGCTCAGTCTGAACGGACTTGTCGCTTCGGACACGCTTTTGATACCCCTGCAATGCGAATTTTACGCGCTTGAGGGTATGAGCCAGCTTTTGAGCACCATTCGCACCGTAAAGCAGTATTATAACGAGCATCTTGAGATAGAGGGCGTTGTTTACACTATGTTTGACAGCAGACTGAAGCTCAGCCGCCAAATAGTTGAGGAAGTGAACAAATACTTCCCGAACAAGGGCTACAAAACCCTTATCCCGCGCAGCGTAAGGCTTGCGGAGGCGCCGAGCTACGGTTTGCCGATAATTTACTATGATAAATATTGCAAAGCGAGCTTTGCCTACAGAAAGCTTGCGGGCGAAATACTCGCGAAGCAGTAATATATTTATTTTGATAAAAAGAGGTGCGATATGGCTTTAAAAAATTCAGGGCTCGGCAAGGGGCTTGGCGCGCTTATGCGCGAAAACACCACCGAGGGTATGGTGAGCACAAACACCCTGCCGATCAACGAGATAATTCCGAATAAAGACCAGCCGAGAAAAACTTTCGATGAAACATCGCTTGCCGAGCTTGCGGAAAGCATAAAGCAGCACGGTGTGCTTCAGCCTTTGCTTGTGCGGCCGCTTCCGAGCGGCGGTTATCAGCTTGTGGCGGGCGAAAGGCGCTGGAGAGCCTGCCGTATGGCGAACGTGCGGGAGGTTCCCGTTGTTGTAAAGGAACTTACCGACACCGAAACAATGGAAATAGCGATAATCGAAAATCTTCAGCGCGAGGATCTGAACCCGATAGAAGAGGCGGAGGGGCTTCAGGCGCTTGCGGACAAATGCGGCCTTACGCAGGAGGATATAGCGGCAAGCGTTGGAAAATCGCGCCCCGCGATAGCAAACAGCCTGCGCCTTTTGAGACTGCCGCCCGAAATAAGAGATATGACGAGGGACGGCACAATATCGGCGGGTCACGCGAGAGCGCTTTTGGCGTTTGAAAACGAGGCGATGATGTACGAAGCCGCGGACGCCATCGTAAAAAACAATCTTACCGTGCGCGACGTAGAGCGTATGGTAAAAACGGGAGAAAAAGCCGCTTCTGTTTCACAGAAAAGAAAAAAGCGGCGCGACAGCTTTTATGACGAGGTGGAGATCACCCTTTCGGAGGTGCTCGGCCGAAAAGTAAAGGTATATAACGGCCGCGGCAAGGGAACACTTGAAATTGAATTTTATTCGCAGGAAGATTTGAAAAATATAGCAAATAAATTAGGAGAATAAGATATGCTTGATATTAAATTTGTCAGGGAAAATCCCGAAACCGTTAAGGAAAACATAAAAAAGAAATTTCAGGACGAAAAGCTGCCTCTCGTTGACGAGGTTATCGCTCTTGACGGTGAAAAAAGAGAAACGCAAAAGCGCGCGGACGAGCTGCGCTCCAACAGAAACAGACTGTCTAAGGAAATCGGAAATCTTATGGCGCAGGGCAAAAAGGACGAGGGTATGGCGCTGCGGCAGAAGGTAAAGGAGCAGGCGGACGAGCTTGAGGAGCTTTCCAAAAGGGAGAGCGAGCTGACGGAAAAAATCACAAAAATAATGATGACGATACCGAATATCATAGACGCAAGCGTGCCGATAGGCAGGGACGACAGCGAAAACGTTGAGGTGCAGAGATTCGGCGAACCGAAAGTGCCGGATTATGAAATACCCTATCACACCGAAATTATGGAAAGCTTCGGCGGTATCGATCTTGACTCCGCGGGAAGAGTCGCGGGCAACGGATTTTACTATTTTATGGGCGATATCGCACGGCTTCATTCCGCCGTTTTAGCTTACGCGCGCGATTTTATGATAGACCGCGGTTTTACCTACTGCATTCCGCCTTTTATGATTCGCTCCGCGGTTGTAAACGGAGTTATGAGCTTTTCCGAAATGGACGCTATGATGTATAAGATAGAGGGCGAGGATCTTTATCTTATCGGAACCTCCGAGCATTCGATGATAGGTAAATTTATCGACACGATAATCCCCGAATCCGAGCTTCCGAAGACGCTGACCTCGTATTCCCCCTGTTTCAGAAAAGAAAAGGGCGCGCACGGAATAGAGGAAAGGGGCATTTACAGAATACATCAGTTTGAAAAGCAGGAAATGATCGTCGTCTGCAAACCGGAGGACTCAAAAATGTGGTTTGACAGGCTTTGGCAAAACACCGTCGACCTCTTCCGCTCTATGGACATACCGGTGCGAACGCTTGAGTGCTGTTCGGGAGATCTGGCGGATCTAAAGGTAAAATCCGTCGACGTAGAGGCGTGGTCGCCGCGCCAGAAGAAGTATTTTGAGGTCGGCTCCTGCTCCAATCTTTCGGACGCGCAGGCGAGAAGACTGCGAATAAGAGTAAA
Source organism: uncultured Clostridia bacterium (assembly GCA_947623505.1). Lineage (GTDB taxonomy): Bacteria > Bacillota > Clostridia > Oscillospirales > Acutalibacteraceae > Eubacterium_R. The sequence goes on from CANQGT010000002.1 coordinate 145,377, forward strand.
GGGTGAAAACGGAAATTATCTTGCCCACACGCTGAACAATACGGTCGTGGCGCCGCCGAGAATGCTGATAGCTTTTCTCGAAAATCATCTCCGGGAGGACGGAAGCGTCACGATACCCGAAGTTCTCAGGCCTTATATGGGCGGCAAGGAAAAGCTTGTTCCGAAAAAATAGAAAAGAAAATGCCGAAACGCGGCCTGAACCGTGTTTCGGCTTATCTTTTTGAAAATCATATTTCCCATTTCATAACGGTTTTGCCAAAGGATTTGCAGGCGTCCTTTTCAAACGTCGCCTTGATATCGTTTATATTCCTGACGGTGTTGACGGAGCCGATTATGTTGCCGAGATAATCGATTATATCGGGATACTTTTCATACATTTCAACCGTTTTTTGAAAATCCTTTACGCCGCTGCGGGAGGAGCCGAAAAAGCGAAGCCCTTTTTCAAGAATCATTCGCGTGTTGATAGGAACGGGATATTCCGAAACGCCGAGTATTGAAACGGTCGCTTCCGGCAAAACAACGCCGATTATCTGCTCTATCGCCACGGGGCTGCCGTTTCCGCCCACGCATTCAAACGCGTGATCAAGCCATAGATCCTCCGGAATTTCGTTTACAAGAAAAGTCTCGTCGGCAAAAGTGAAATCGGCGAGCTTTTCCTGCGAGGTCCCGAAAACAAACAGCAGAGAATCGGGAAAGAATTTTTTTATAAACAAAGACGTGATATAGCCAAGATTTCCGTCGCCCCATACGCCGATGCGCCGCCTGCGCGAATGGGCGATGCCGTCAAAGCGCGATATGGCGTGAACGGATACCGAAACGATTTCGGTAAACGCCGCGACGTTCATATTTATGCCCTTAGGCAGCAAAACGAGCCGCTTCGGCGAAATGCTTACGTATTCCTGAAGAAATCCGTCCGCGGTGGAGCCGCAGAATTTTGAGGAGCGCAGATAATTTTCGGCAATAAAATCGCTTTGCTCGCAGGGGATATTCGGCACCATCACGACTTCGGCTCCCTGTTTGAAATTGCCCGTGGGATCGAAAACAACCCTGCCGACCCCTTCGTGTATAAGCGCCATAGGCAGCTTTTCCGCCATAACCTTCGCGTCGCGCGTTCCGAGATAATAGCGCATATCGGCGTTGCAGATGGAAAGATGCGTAGGGCGAACGAGAACGTTATCACCGAAAAGCTCTATATCATCAAAAGCTATCTCAAAACGCCTGGTCGCCGCGAGACGGTAAACGGTGTTTATCATTCCTCGTCCTCCAAAAGTGATTTCGCGATTCTCAAATCATACGGATACGTTATTTTTATGTTGAAAGTTTCGCCCGCGACAAGAGCAACGGGTTCCCCTTTTAAAACAAGGATCTTCGCCGCGTCGGTGAGAATGCTCTTTTCGTCGTCGGTAAGGGAATCGAAAACCTGCTTCAGGCGAAGCGCCTTAAACGACTGCGGCGTTTGCCCCTGATACATAACGTCCCTTTTCGGTATCGAGCTTATCTTTCTGCCGTCGGTGGATTCCACTATCGTATCGGTGGCGGGAATGACCGTGTCGCACGCGCCGTATTTCTCGCAAGCGGCGATGTTTTCCTCTATTATCCTATGGGTTACGAACGGGCGCACCGAATCATGCGTGACGATAATAGTGTTTTCGTCGAGCACGCCCGTTTCGGCGATGTAATCGATGGAGTTCATTATCGTTTCGTTGCGTGTCGCGCCGCCCTCGATAACAACAATTTTGTCAAGCGCGGGCTCAATGTATTTTTTAACAAGATTTTTGGTGTGCTCCACCCACTCCTTCGGGCAAAGCACGATTACCTTTTCAAAATCGGGGCAGGTAAAAAACTTTTCAATGGTGTAAATGATTATGGGCCGGCCTTTCAGGGCGAGATACTGTTTGGGTTTTTCGCCGCCCATACGGGAGCCGGTGCCCCCCGCAAGAATTACTCCGTAGATCATAATCGCACACTCCTTAATTTTCTTTTTAAAATCCGATTGACTTCCCTTAGCTATAATAAAACAAAAACGGGCGTTTGTCCATAGTATTTGTAAAACGCGCGCTTACCGCAGCGAAAAATACATTTCAAGAATATCGTTTTTTGTAAGCGAAACGGGGTTGCGCGTCATCAGCATGGACATACTTTTTTCGGCCAGCTCCTCAATTTGCGCGTCGGTAACGCAGCCGATCTCACAAAGGCGCGTTTTCATACCCATTCTTTTTTTCATCGCCGTTATCTCGTCGGCCATATCGTTAGGCGAGGCAAAGCCGCAGTCGCGCGCGAGGGCGGTAATACGGCCGTCGCCGTCCGCGTTTTTCGCGTTGAATTTGATGAAATAATCAAGAGTAAAGGCGCACGCCTCCCCGTGGGGCATACCGTAAATGTTCGTAAGCGGGAAGGAGCAGGCGTGACTGCCCGTGGTGCGCGGGTGGCTGAACGCGACTCCCGCCAAAATGCTTGCCTGAGCCATTTTTTCACGCGCCTCAAGGTCATCGGGCGCATTATAGGCTTTTTCAAGCCATTCAAAAACGAGCCTTGCGCCGAAAACGGAGCACGCGGAGCATATCGGCTGATTGAGAGTGCTCCAATAGCTCTCCACCGCGTGGCTCAGAACGTCGAGCCCCGTTGAGGCGGTTATCTGCGGCGGAACGGTGAGCGTGAGTTCGGGATCTATTACCGCGATTTTCGGGTACATCGCGGGATCGTTCATAGGGCTTTTGATATTGCTTTCGGTATCGGTGAGCACGGAGATGTTCGTGACTTCGGAGGCGGTGCCGCTGGTGGTGGCGAAAGCTATCATCGGAATCGCCTCTTTGGCGGAAACGGCCTTTTCACCCCTGTGATACGGCCGTATTGAATCGCCGCCCTTAGCTATGGCGCAGGCCGCCTTGCAGCAGTCCATCGGCGATCCCCCGCCGAGCGCCACGGCGAAATCGGCGCCCGTTTCCCTCATAACGCGAACGCAGTCGTCAACGTTTTCAACGGTGGGATTTGGGCGTATATCGCTGAAAACGGCGGTCAGCCTGCCGTTTGCCGCCCCGATAAACTCATCGGCGCTCCCGTTTTTTACAAAGCTGCGCCCGCACACAAGAACGCCTCTTTTGCCGCCGATTTCGTCAATATATTCGTTCAGATTTCGGCGTTTTCCGATGCCGAACACAATTTTTACGGGCAAATTAAATTCCCAATTCATATTATTTCTCCCCAAGTTATGATTTTTTATTTATTTTAGCACCGTAAAACTTTATCTTCAAGTTGCAAAAACGAAAATCGTGATATATAATGCTTTTACGATTTAAAAAGGACGGGGCAAAATGGAATTTACGTTTAAGCACACAAGGCTGGCATGCTATCTCGGCTATATTTCTCAGGCGATAACAACTACCTTTCTTCCGCTTCTTTTCGTAAGGCTCGGCGGCGAATTCGGCTTTTCGCTGCAAAGGCTTACGGTTTTGGTGACGGTAACATTTTTCAGCGAGATATTTATTGACGCGCTGAGCCCCAAAATAATTGAAAAGGTCGGTTACAGGGCGGCGATGATTTTCGCGGGAATATGCTCGGCTGTCGGAACGGCGGGGCTTGCGGTGTTTCCGTTTATTTTAAAGGATTCCTACGCGGGCTTTGTGATATGCGCGCTCGTCTATGCAGTCGGCAGCGGGCTCTACGAGGTGCTTGTTTCCCCGATCATCGAGGCCTGCCCGGCGAGCAACAAGGCGCGCTCCATGGCTCTGCTCCATTCCTTTTACTGCTGGGGCTGCGTTGCCGTGGTGCTTGTCTCCACGCTGTTTTTCGGCGTTTTCGGTATGGAAAACTGGCGGATAATGGCGGCGCTGTGGGCGCTGATACCCATTTTAAGCGCGGTTTTATTCACCCGTGTGCCTATCAGAACGCTTGAGGAGGAACGCGGAGAGGTCGGCAGCTTCGCCGAAACGGCAAAGAACCCCGTTTTTATTATGATGTGCGCAGTAATGATATGCGCGGGCGCGAGCGAGCTCGCGATGAGCCAGTGGGCCTCCGCTTTCGCCGAGGCGGGGCTCGGCGTTACAAAATCCGTCGGCGATTTGTTCGGCCCATGCGCGTTCGCGGCGCTTATGGGCATTTCGCGAACGGTATTTTCAAGGATAAACGATAAAACGGATATTTCAAAAATACTTATCGTCTGCGCGCTTGTTTGCATAGGCGGATATATGCTGGCCGCCCTGAGTACGGAGCCTGTCGCGGCGCTTGTCGGCTGCGGCATATGCGGTATGGCCGTGGCTCCTATGTGGCCGGGCGCTTTTTCAATGGCGGCCAAGGAGATTCGCGGCGGCGCCACCTCGATGTTCGCCGCGCTCGCGCTTGCCGGGGATCTGGGCTGCACCGCGGGGCCGACCGTTGTGGGCTTTATTTCCGGCGCGGAGAAAAACGATATAAGCAGAGGGCTCATCTTTTCGGTGATTTTTCCGCTTATGATGATAATTTGCCTTATCGCTGTTAAGCTTTATAAATCCCGAAAGGCGAAAAACGGTAAACACGCCTTGTAACAGAAAAGAAAATTGCCGTTTATAACAAAAACGGCGGGGCTTTTTTGTGAAAAATGACAACTTCCAAAATTTCTTATTAAATATATTTCAATTTGTGTTGATTATTTCGCGATATTTTGCTATATTTATAATGTTATACTGCAATTTTATTTTTGGGTAAAAATTTTTCGGAAAGCGGTGATATTTTTGGCAGATCAGGATATTTTATCTCAGGAACAGGAAGAGCTTGAGGAGCTTGATAAGCTGGCGTACACCAAAAAACGCTATCTTACTCCTAAGGAGATCGCGGCTTACGTTCTTGTCAACTTCGGCCAAAAGAATTTGAGCCAGTTTGTGGGCGCGTTTAAGGAATTTTTCCTTATTCAGTTTTTAAAGCTGAATACTACCGCGTACGCCTACATAAATCTTTTTTCTTCGATTTACGACGCCCTTGACGATACGATTTCCGGCCTTATCATAGACCGCACAAGAACCCGTTGGGGAAGAATAAGGCCGTTCTTTATTCTTCCGCTTCCGCTTTGGGTTGTGGGCGGCGCTATGATGTTTACCGCGCCGGATATTTCTCCCGGCAGCAAAATCGCGTGGGCGGCTGTCGCCATAGTTATCTACGGCCTCGGTATGAGCTATTTCGGCGCGTGGGGGCTTATGATTTACAACATAACCCCGAATAACGACGAAAGAAACAACCTTATAACAACAAGTAAGTTTTTCGAGCTTTTCGGAACGTGGCTCCCGTCTCTTGTGCCGGTGCTTGTTCAGTTCCTGCCGAAGATCAGCCCCGCGATAAATATGCAGAGCGTTTATACCGGATTCGCGTACTTTATGCTGATCCTCGCGGCGGGCTTCTCCATTTTCGGATTTTTCAATATGAGGGAAAGAGTTCCGCTCCAGTCAAGAGAGGAAATGAGAGAGACCTCCGTTTTGGAATCCATCAAGCAGATATTCACAAACAGACCGCTGTTCGCGATAATTTTCGCCGATTTCTTCAACAATTTCAAGGCTGTCGGCGGCTCGTCGGAGCAGTACTTTTGGCTCAACAACACGGGCAACCTCGCGAACCAGACCGTCTGCGGCCTCTTCACCGGCATACCGAACTATCTTATGGTGCCGCTTGCCGCCAAGCTCATCAAAATGTGGGGCGCGAGAACGACTGCCATAGTAGCGGGCGTTTTCGGCGGCGTGGCATATACACTTTTGTTCATTATCGGCTATCACCCGTTCGGGCAGACATTCAGCGACAATTACGTTTTAAATCTTATTTGGGTTATTTTCGGCTTGACGATATGCGGTCTGCCGAACAAGCTGATAAACGTTGTCGGCCCCGTTCTGAGCGCCGAGACCTTCGACTATATGGAATGGAAGCACGGCCTGCGCAACGAAGCTCTCGTAACCACCGTTCAGGGCTATTTCAGCAAGCTTGCCGTATCTATCACGGGCTGGCTTTCGGGTATGGTGCTCACTTGGATACATTACGTTCCGCTTACGGATTCGCTCGGCAACGCCGTTCCTCAGACGGAGCCGAGAGTGCTTGACGGTATATGGACCGTATTCTGCATACTTCCCGCTCTTGCGAGAGGGCTTTACGGTCTGTCGTTCATACTGTATCCCATTCACGGCCATATGAAAAATCAGATGATCGCCGAGCTTGCGGACATACGCGCAGACCGCCTTGCCAAGCAGGAGGCCGCGCAAAAGGCAAAAGCGCAGGCAAAGGAAAACGGCGAGGAAGAGTAAGGTTTCGCCGATTAAAAAAATTTAAACCATATGTAAAAGCCGCCGATATGCGTCAGCGTTCGGCGGCCCTTTTGTTTTTGCTGTTTTATTTTGAAACCTGCGCCGCGGGCAGTCTCGCTTCCAATCGGTATATGGGCTGCCCGTTTTCCGAAAATATCCTCTCGTATTCCGTAACGATGTTTCCCTTAAATCCGCTGTTGTGCAAATCAAGGCTTACGTTGCTTATTTCAAAGCCGAATTTTGAAAAGCTCTCAACGGAAAACTCAAAAAAGCGCGGATTGTCCGTCTTTTGAAATATCGCCGCGTCGGGAGCCATAAGATTTTCGTATATTTTTAAAAATCTTTCGTGTGTCAGGCGGTGCTTGGCGTATTTCGCTTTCGGATACGGGCAGCTGAAATTCAGGTTTATTTCGCTTATGCTGCCTTTGGGAATAAATCTTTCAAGATATTCCGCCTCGCAGTTCATAAAAAGTATGTTTGTAAGCCCCTCTGCCGCCGCCGCTTCGCAAGCCGTGACGATAACGTTGGGCGTTTTTTCGACCGCGAGCACGTTCACGTCGGGAAAGCGCTTTGCGTATTCGCACGCGAAGCCGCCCTTGCCGCAGCCTATCTCAAGCATTATCCTGTTGGAATTGCCGTATATTTTTTCAAAATCAATGATTTGCGAACCGTCCGGCGGCTCCTCATAATTTCTGTTCGCCGTCTCGCAGTTTATAAGGTACGCCGAGCATTGCTCCAAACGCGCCTCAAGATTTTTCTTTCTTCTCATTCTCACGGGCCGCCGCCTCCCTTCGCGCGCCAAAAATTAAAAAATCGGCTGAGAAATTCCCCATCCGAAAACATTGCCGTTTAAATTTTGATTCCGTCCGCCGTTTCGCAGAAGTGGATTGAAAAGCAATCCGTGTATTGCGGGTAAACCCTGAGATATTCTTCCTTTAAAAATTCGGCTATCGCCTCTTTTTTGGAGGGATCGATAAGGGCTACGGACGAGCCGTTGAAGCCTGCTCCGCTGAAGCGCCCGCCGTAAATGCCGTCGCACTTTTTCATTATCTCATAAAGCGTTTGCAGCTCGGGCGATCCGGTCTCCCAATTATATATGGAGCTGTGGCCGGATTCAAACATGATCTTTCCGAATTCCTCCAAATCGCCGTTTTCCCACGCGGCGGCCCCTCTTTTTACACGGTCAAACTCGCCGTAAAAATGCTCGGCGCGCCTTCGCCACGCGGCGGGTATTCTGTCTTTATATTCGTCAAAAACCTCTCGCGGAACGTCGCGCATATAGGAATCCTTAAAGCTGCCGTAGGGAATATCGGCGAACGCCCTAAGAGCGAAAGCCGCGGCCTTTGCCTCGTCCACCCTTGAATTGAACGCGGTGTTCGCAAGCCGCCTTTCCTTGCCCGAAAAAATCACCGCGAAAAGATACGGCGGCATATTTTCGCTTGTGGGGATAAGGCGGTATTCGTCCGTAAGCGTGTCAAGAAACAGCAGGTGGTCTTTTTTTGAATACACCTCGCAGCTCTGATCCATTTTGCCCACGTTCATCTCAAGATAATCGTGCTCGGCGTACAGCGCGAAATTGATTATTTCCTCTTTGTTGAGAGTGATACCGTTTAATTCGGTAAACGCGCGGATATACGATATAATGACCGCCGCGGAGGACGAAAGCCCGCCGACAGGCAGATCGCCGTATATATAGCCGATCATACCCTTGTCTATCTTATGCTTTCTCTTAAGAGAAACGCAGGCCGCCTTGGCGAAATCGCCCCACGCAAAGGCTCTTTGAGGAAGCTCATAAACCGAAAAGCGGGTAACGCCCTCAAAGTTTCCGCTGTAAAGCGTAACGCTGCCGTCCTCGGTCGGCAGAAATTTTATCTCCACTCCGTGATTTATCGCGAATCCGGAAATCAGGCCGTGCTGATAGTCCGAATGCGCGCCTACGGGGGCTATCCTGTATGGGCAGTAAACGGACAGGGGCGTTTGATTCGTATTGAAAATGCTTTTGAACTTCTCTTCGTTATCCATAATATATTCTCCGTTTTTTTTTGGATTAATGCCGCACTTGGCAGAAAAAGCAAAGCGGTAAATTTTTATTGAAACAGCATAGTTCACCTCAGCTATATCTATCGGATTTATTATGCCCGTCTCAGGATTGATTTTTATGCTTTAAAAGGGGATCTATTTTTATTTTAGCTATCCAATTAAAAGGATATTCAAAGGGCTTAAGCGATAGAATAAATGTAATAATAACAGCTATAGCCATCATTTTATAAACACCGTAATTATCGAAGAAAGGAAGCTTGAACCATTCGTATTCGGTTTCGCAAAAATATAAAAATCTGTGCAGAATATAAACCTGAAGTGTTCTTGAACCGAATTTGGTGAAAAACATTTTTGTCCTTGGCACAAGGTTTAAAAACGCAGCGCAAAGTATTGCGGCAATAATATAAAATATTAAGCGATTTATCCACATCACGGGCAACTCGGTGAAAATCTTTAATTTAGAGCCGTTATAATTATAGGAACATTCGAGTATTCTTGTGGCAATAATGTCATATTTAAAAAAGGCGAACACCAAAAAGGATAGAATAACTATTACGGATAAAAACTGTGTCCATTTATTTCTGAATTTAAAAAGCCAATCTTTTTTGAAATAATAACCGATTATAAAAAACGGAAAATGGGTAACTGCTCTGCATATGCTCAAAAACCCGCCCGCTTTTGAATCATACCCTACAAGCAGGCCAACCGCAAAAGCGCCGATAATAACAATCGGAATTTTTAATTTTGAAACGTAAGGCAAAATAGTAAACCAGAGTATCATACACATAAGATACCACAAAGCCGGGCGGGGGATAAATACGCTTATATCAATATCTTTGTAACCTAAAACAAAATATTCAAATATTGTCATAGCAACCTGAGCAAATATATAATACATTATATAAGTGAACAGGCGCTGATATTTTATATTACCGTCCTTGCTTATATAGCTTTTAGCAAAATAGCCGGATATAAATATAAAGCAGGACATATGGAAAGAATTTAATAATATCCATATTGCTTTTGCCGTATCATGAGCGCTCTTTAACGGCGCTACGGAATGCGCTAAAACCACAAACAGTATGAGAATAAATTTTGCGTTGTCGAAAAAATATTCCCTGCCTTTATTGTCGGTATATTTAGGTAATCTATTTGCGCAGGTTATACCCATTTGAAATTCTCCTAATTTTTATTCTTTTATCATACAGGCAATCATACGTTCGTAAATTTCGGATAAACCTCCGGGATAGAGCACCCGCCAACCAAGGGATTTAAGCCTTGACGTATCTAAATTCATATAAAGTGTTGATAAGTAACCGTTGGCGGAAGCGTCCTGTATGTCAAAATCAACCCTGATTCCGGCTTTTTTTGCAAGCATGTGCGCCATTTCCGCTATGGAACAGTAGGTGCTTTCATCGGCAATGTTGTAAGCGGTGCCTGCCTGACCACCGAGCATTACGGTGAGAATAGCGGTTACGGCGTCGGCGGTATAAAGATAAACGCGCTCGGTTTCACCGTTCGTTTTTAAAACGATATCCTGCTTTTCAAGCACGCATCTGCCGAAATAGGCAAAAATCCTGTTGTCGTTATAGTCAACCCCCGGACCGAAGGTTTGAGTAAGACGGGCTACCATAACCGGTACGCCGTATTCGGACGCGAAAGCCGCGCATAACGCTTCGCATTGCTGTTTGCCTATAGGATAACTGTTGCGAACGTCAAGCGGAGCCAATGCGCCGGCGTCGGTTTCAACGACCTTATGGCCTTTATCGGGGTGACCGTAGGCTTCCATACTTGAAAGATAAACCATACCCTCGCAGCATTTACTTTGAGCAAGCTTTAATATGTTTAAGGTTCCTTCAACCGCGGTAATAATGGTCTCAACAGGTTGTTGTATAAAAGCCTTGCTTGCCGTTTGGCTGGCGCCGTGAATTATAAAATCAACGTTACCGTCAATTTGGGGTAAATTTTCAACCGTACCCACAATATACTTTAGGCTTTTATTATCCGAAAATTTTTGTTTGGCTTTATTTATATCGCGTACTAAAGCTAAAACGGTAAGGTCAAGCTTTCTTTTTTCGTTTGCGTAAAGCAGGGCGTTTACAATAGTTGAACCTATCAGTCCGGTAGCGCCGGTAATCAAAACGGTTTTTTTGCTTAATCTGTTCCAATCAATAAAATCTGTTGAACAGATATTTTCCAAATCTTCTTTTATGATCGAATTATTCATCATTATAATCTCCGTCTCTGCCGCTGAAAAGCCGTTATCCTTCTTCCGAAAAATCGTCATCGGTTATTTCTTTTGGCTCAAGCGAAATAAAATCAAGCCGTTCCATACGGCGAATCTGCTCGTCACGCGCCTTAATTTCGTTAATATATTGCTTGGGTATTTTGCCAAGTAAGAACCAATCGATTACACGGTCGGAAGAATTACTGTCAACAACGTCAAAATTTCTCGATACATACTCTTCGACCTTATTAAATTCAAAATCCTTTGTTTTAATAGCCGTAATAAGCTCGTCAAAGGTGTTGCAGACCTTGCCCGGGGCGGCAAGGCGATAATCGTGATGGAAACCGCGGGAAATTGAATACTGCATTTGGTCAAAGGCGAAGAAAAGCATGGGCTTATGCATAAGCGAAAACTCATAAATGCAGGAGGAATAGTCCGTTATGAGCAAATCGGTTATATAAAACAGATTGTTGATATCATGATAGCTCGTTAAATCAAGGAATTTATCGCCGTACTTTTCAATCGGAACAGGCTGATTTATCCACGGGTGCATTTTGAACAGCACAACATACTCGTCACCGCACAAATCATAAAGCTTGTCGAAATCTATAATTTCATAGGGGTAATGAGCGTCGGGGCGATTATTGCCCCTGAACGTGGGAGCAAACAGAATAACTTTTTTGCCCTTACAGATAGGAAATTGTTCGTAAAGCTCCTTGGTTTTCATTTCCCGATGCATTTTGTCAAGATATTTATCCATTCGAGGCATACCTGTAGGCAATACCCGTTCAATGTTTATTCCCCATGCTTCGGAAAAAGCGCCGGCAACCCGCTTAGAGCCGCACACACCGTAGGTATATATGCGGTGGCCGAAAAACGGAGCGGATGCCGCAAGATGCCCCCAGCGGCTGTATCCGACCGCCTTGAAGCCGATTCCCGCATGCCAAAGATTGATTATGGTAGTATTTTTCAAATCAATTTTAATTCTTGTAAACGCGGGAACATAGTTATCGACAAAAATAATATTTGCCATCGCGATGTTTTTCATAAGAATCCGTTGATTACGGATTCTCTGCCATATATTATAAATATCACGCTTATCGGGAAGCCAGGAAAAGGTCAAAACGGTAAATTTCTTATCAAGCCCGCGTTCTTGCATTCGTTTTTCAACCGCTTTGAGATTGGATGACACATTATGGTTTGATTCGGAGAGGAAAAGAACTGTATTTTTGTTGTTTTTATATTTTCTTCTATAATGGTCATACATCTTTTGCAAAAGCTTAAAAGCGTATTTTTTCTTAAGCGCTTTAAACTTCTTTTTTTGCTTCGCTATAAATCGGACTTTTTTTCGGGGAGCGTAAATATCACCCATTCCCGTTTCTTTCGCGTGTAATATATGTATAGCAAACGGTAAGGTATCTGCCCATCCCTTTATAAAAAATGTTACGGTATATATTTTTCTTCTTGCTTTTCCGCTGTAAGGAAAGGTTCGAGAATGCTCGTCAAAGTTTAACGCCAGATCAACGTCGGTCTCGGCAACAGCGAGGATGTTGGTATCTTGACACACAACAAGCGAATAGTTTCCGGTAGGAAGGCAGCGTGCATTACCGACATTGGTAACGTTGAGCGACAATCTGTAGATATTGCCGTTTACACTATCTTCATGAAATATTGCTCTTGCTTTGTAAGCGCCGTTAACGGCATAAAAGGTAAGCGGCTTTGTTTTGTCGGCTTCAGGGGAAAAATCGACCCTTACATCCAAAAACACGGTTACTCTTTCCCATTCTATGTTGACTACGGTTGCATTTAACAAATGCTTTTCCACGAGATTTTTCATAAAAATAACCGTTTTTGAATTTTCCTTATCGGAAATATCGTTCATAATTCAATCTCCTAACCGGTTAAGTACATTCTTTCTGTAAACGTCACATGAAAAGTTTTATAATGCAGATATCAATAAAACTTATTTCTGATTTTCTAAAAATATAATTGCTGATTTTCGCGCGCATCGTAAAGGGCGCGGAAGGTGTAGAAATCATCGGGTGTGGTTATTTTCATATTTTCGTAGTTGCCGATTATACAATACGTATCATATCCGTACTGTTGCATCAATGTGCAGGAATCGATCATATTGGTGAAGCCTTCGGATATCGCTTTTCGCTGCGCGGCTAAAATATCCTTTAAGCGGAAGCTCTGCGGAGCCTTGGCGATGTATGAACGGTTGCGGTCGGGAACTTTTATTATTTTGTTTTCGTCGTTTACAATCACAACGGTCTCCTTGGATTTAACGCATGTTATAGCCGATCCGTGCTTTTTTACGGATTCGATATTAAGAGTTAATTCCTCGGGTGTAATAAGCGGGCGAACACCGTCGTGTATCAATACAATGTCGTCCTCGCTCTCGCTTATTTCTTCCGCCGCCACCAAACCGTTGAATATTGAAAGCTGGCCTGTTGCTCCTCCGGGAACGATTTTTTTGATTTTATTCAGCTGATATCTGGACTGAAGCTCCTTCATATGGTCGATCCAGTCTTCAATGCAAACAACAACAATAGAATCAATATCGGGATGATTTTCAAAAATTTCTATAGTGTGAACGATAATTGATTTGCCGTGAACCAGCAAAAACTGCTTTGGCTTGTCCTTTGAATTCATGCGGGTACCGGAACCGCCTGCAAAAATAACGGCTGTATTCATATTAAAACTCCCATTTATTTTATAATAATTTTGTCTATAATATCATATAACTATAGAAAAATCAATAAAAATGGCGTTTTTTGTTATATGTGAGAAATTGGCAAACCTACACCGGGCATAAGCCTAAATCTAAAAATCAGATTGTTGACACATATTTTATAATATTATATAATTACTGTGTTTCAGTTTTAAAAAATAAAAAAGCAAAAGGGGGTAATAATGGAAATGACTGATGTTTCTGTTATTATACCCGTTTATAACGCTAAGCGCTATCTGCGCGAATGTCTTGACAGCGTGCTCGGTCAGACTCTCAAAAGCATCGAGGTCATCTGCGTTGACGACGGTTCAACGGACGGCAGTCTGAAAATAATTGAGGAGTATGCCGAAAAAGATTCCCGCATAAAGATTATAAAGCAGAAAAATCTCTTTGCGGGGGCGGCGAGAAACAACGGAATGAAAGCCGCGAGCGGCAAATATTACGCTTTTTGGGACGCGGACGACCGCTTTGAACCCAAGGCGCTTGAGATACTTTTTGACCGCTGCGAGAAAAAGCGCGCGGACATCTGCCTTTGCGGCGCTTACGTTTTCAGCGACGGCTCCGAGAGGCGGGTCGTTGACGAAACCATCCTGAGAAAAAGGTTTTTGCCGCGCCAAAGCGTATTTTCCATTGACGATTATCCCGAATATATTTTCAATATCACCGCACGCGCCCCATGGAATAAAATCATAAAAGCGTCGTTTCTCAAAGAAAACGGCATTGAATTTCAGAATCTTCAAAACGCGAACGACACCTATTTTTCGATGATATGTATGTTTTACGCAAAGCGTGTTACGTACGCGGAAAAGCCGCTTATAAATTATCGGGTAAACAACAGCGAAAGCATAACGGGCAAAGCTTCCGCCGATCCCGTTTGCGGATATGAAGCGTACAAAGCCGTCTATGACGAGATAACGGCAAAGGGAATTTGCGAAAAGGCTCTTCAAAGCTTTTACAGCAGGCTTTACAATGGACTGATAAGAACCGTTATGATCCAGTCACAGGGGGATGCGATGCGTGCCGCTTACGATAAGATTAAAAACGAGGGCTTTGATTATTTTGATATACGCGCGCATATAGCAGAAGACTATTGCTATTTTAAAAGCGACAGAGAGGATATGCTCTATATGGCGGAGCATACGCTTGAGGAATTTTTGGTGTATAAATACAGAAAAGAAAACGCGGATAAGCTGTTTTACAAATCCGGTGCCGAAAAAGCGCTTAAAATAAGGCTTGCGCGCGCTTTAAGCAGAATCATTCCCGCGAACAGCGGGCTTTATGACGCGGGCAAGAAAATATTGAAATTCAGATGAGGTGATCTCTTGAAAAAAAAATATGATTATCTGATCGTGGGCAGCGGCCTTTTCGGCGCTGTATTCGCGCACGAGGCGGCAAAGAGGGGCAAAAAGTGCCTTGTTGTTGAAAGGCGCGGCCATATCGGCGGAAATATTTACTGCGAAAATGTCAACGGCATAAACGTTCATAAATACGGCGCTCATATTTTTCACACAAGCAATAAAAAAGTGTGGGAATATATAAACCGTTTCGCGGAATTTAACAATTATATAAACTCGCCCATAGCCGTTTATAAGGGCGAGCTTTACAATCTTCCCTTTAATATGAACACGTTTTCAAAAATGTGGGGAATAAGAACACCCGCGCAGGCGCGTGAAATAATCGAAAAGCAAAGGGCGCAGTATAATATCGGCGAGCCGAAAAATCTTGAGGAGCAGGCGCTTTCCCTCGTCGGCAAAGATGTTTACGAAAAGCTGGTTAAGGGATATACGGAAAAGCAGTGGGGAAGAAGCTGCGCGGAGCTCCCCGCCTCCATAATAAAAAGGCTTCCCGTTCGTTATATTTACGATAACAATTATTTTAATGACCGTTGGCAGGGCATACCGATAGGCGGCTACAACGGAATAATCGAAAAACTGCTTGAGGGTTCGGACGTTCTGCTTAACACCGCGTATTCGGATTTCATTAAAAGCAACGATATTTCGGGTATGCGCGTTGTTTACACGGGCAATATAGACGAATATTTTGAATACAAACTCGGCGCGCTGCAATACAGAACCGTCAGGTTCGAGACGGAGGTTTTGCCCGATGTGGACAATTATCAGGGCAACGCCGTAGTGAATTATACGGAGCGCGAGGTGCCCTATACGAGAATTATAGAGCACAAGCATTTTGAGTTCAGCCAAGTCAGGGGCACGGTAATATCAAGGGAGTATTCCTCCGAATGGAGCGTGGGCGTTGAGCCCTATTATCCCATAAACAACGAGGAAAACAACGCGCTTTACAAAAAATACGAGGCGCTTGCCGAAAAAGAGAAAAACGTAATTTTCGGCGGCAGGCTCGGGAAATACCAGTATTATGATATGGACAAAGTAATAGAAGCCGCTCTCTGCGCGGCGGAAAAAGAATTTTCCGGGGAGTAAAGCTATGGCAAAGGTTTCAATTATCGTACCGACCTACAACGTTGAGCCGTATCTCGTTGAGTGTATGGAAAGCATTGTCAATCAAACTCTTGAGGATATTGAGGTAATATGTATAAATGACGGTTCCACCGACGGCAGCCTTGCCATACTTCAACGCTATGCCGAAAAGGACGGCAGAATAACGGTTGTTGACAAGGAAAACGGCGGCTACGGTATGGGTATGAATATCGGGCTTGACCGCGCGAGCGGAGAGTATATAGGAATAGTGGAGCCCGATGATTTCGTGCCGGTAAATATGTTCGGCGATCTTTATAAAAAGGCGAAGGAAAACGACCTTGATTTTATAAAGGCGGATTTTTACCGCTTTGAGCGCGCCGAAAACGGCGATATGGTGCTGACCTACAATCATCTTGACAGAACGAACGGTCATTATAACAAGGTTTTTGATCCGAGCCATACCCCCGAGGCGATAAGATTCATTATGAACACGTGGTGCGGCATTTACAGGCGCGATTTTCTTGAGAAATTCAAAATCCGCCACAACGAAACGCCCGGCGCTTCTTTTCAGGATAATGGTTTCTGGTTTCAGACATTCGCGTTTGCCAAACGCGCTATGATAATCGATAAGCCTTATTATATGAACAGGCGCGACAATCCCAATTCTTCTGTTAAAAATATGCAGAAAATTTACTGCATAAACGTTGAATACGACCATATACGGGACGTACTTATGGAGCACCCCGACACGTGGCGGAGATTCAAGGGCTATTACACGCTCAAGCGTTTTCATAACGCCCTTACGACAATTCGCAGGATAGACGTCGCCTTCAGGCCGGACTATGTAAACCGATTCAGCAAAGAGATGAAACGCGCCCGTGATCTCGGGGAAATGGATGAAAGCCTGTTTACCCCCGCGGAAAGGGACAATATAAATCTTCTTATTGGCAGGCCCGCGCTCTATTATAAGCTGAAGGTCGCCACGCTGAAGGACGATAATTACGCCGACGGCAACAGCAATTTTAAGCAGATGCGCGATGAGCTCAACAAAATAAAGAAATCAAAATCCTACAGATTAGGTCGAGCGATAATGTATATTCCCGTAAGGCTCAAGCGTCTCGCGAAAAGGGTTTACAGAAAAATCAACAAAATGAGAAAGGGATATAAAAATAATGGATGATATTAAAGTTTCAGTCATTATTCCCGTATATAATGGAGAAAAATATCTGCGTCAATGCCTTAATAGCGTTTCGGCGCAAACTCTTAAAGAGATAGAGATAATCTGTGTTGACGACAGCTCTACCGACGGTTCCCCTGCGATAATAGAGGAATTTGCCGAAAAAGACCCCCGCTTTATTCCCGTGCGGCAGAAAAACGGCGGCGCGGGAGCTGCGAGAAACAACGGGCTTCGCAGGGCGAGGGGCAAGTATCTGTCTTTTCTTGACTGCGATGATTTTTTTGAAAGCGAAATGCTTGAGGAGGCGTATAACTGCGCCGAAAAATACGGCGCGGATTTCGCTGTTTTCAATTCCGATCAGTATTTGGAGGACAAGGGCGAATACCGCAGCGTGGGGTGGACGGTGCGTTACGCGGAGCTGCCGCCTTATCAGCCGTTCGGAAGAAGATCAATGACGGACAATGTTTTCAAGGTCTTTGTCGGCTGGGCATGGGATAAGCTCTACAACAGGCAATTTGTGCTTGATAACAATTTGCTGTTTCAGGAGCAGCGCACAAGCAACGATTTGCTTTTCGTTTTCTCGGCGGTGGCGATAGCGAAAAAGATCGCCTATGTCGAAAAGGGCAAGATCCTTGCCCATCAGAGAAGAAACAATAAAGCCTCCCTTTCAAACACAAGGGAAAAATCCTGGGATTGTTTTTATAAGGCGCTTTTGGCGCTGAGAGAGAGGCTAAAAAAAGAGGGCGTCTATGAGGAACTTGAAAAGGATTTTATAAATTATGCTCTTCACGCCTGCCTTTGGAATATCAATTCGGTGTCGGAAGCCGTTCGCGCCGAATTGCTGAATATGCTCAATACGCAGTGGTGGAGCGAGCTTGGAATCAAAGGCAAGGGCAGGGATTATTTTTACAATAAAAAAGAATTTGACCAATATCACGATCTCACCGCGGGAAAATAAAAATCGCCGCTCCGTTTTCATAACGGAGCGGCATATTTTTGCCTTTTACTCGAAAAGCGCGGTGGAAAGGTATCTTTCGCCCGTGTCCGGCAAAAGGACTACGATGTTTTTGCCCTTAAATTCCTCTTTCTTTGAAAGCTGCACCGCCGCGAATGCCGCCGCGCCGCTTGAAATACCTATGAGTATCCCTTCTGTTTTCGCTATTTTGTTGCCGGTTGCAAAGGCGTCCTCGTTTGAAACGGGTATTATCCCGTCGTAAATCGAAGTGTCAAGCGTTTCGGGAACAAATCCCGCGCCGATTCCCTGTATTTTATGCGCTCCGGCGTGTCCCTCCGAAAGCACGGGGGAGCTTGCCGGCTCTACGGCGTAAATTTTAACGTTCGGGTTTTTCTCTTTGAGATATTTTCCAACGCCGGAAAGGGTGCCGCCCGTGCCGACTCCGGCAACGAAAACGTCCACTTTTCCGTCGGCGTCCTCCCATATCTCCGGCCCCGTTGTTTCGTAATGCGTCCGCGGGTTCGCCGGGTTCACAAACTGGCCGAGTATCACCGCGCCGGGCGTGGTTTCTTTAAGCTCCTCCGCTTTGGCGATAGCGCCGTTCATACCCTTGGAGCCGTCTGTGAGCACCACCTGCGCGCCGTATGCCTTAACAAGATTTCTGCGCTCAACGCTCATCGTTTCCGGCATTGTAAGAATTACCTTGTAGCCCTTCGCGGTTCCGATGCTCGCAAGCCCTATTCCCGTATTGCCGGAGGTGGGCTCTATTATCGTCGCGCCCTTTTTAAGTGTGCCGTCCGCCTCCGCGGCGCTTATCATTGCATTTGCCACTCTGTCTTTTACGGAGCCCGCGGGATTAAAATATTCCAGCTTCGCGATAATATTCGCCTGGGCGCCGACGGCGGCCGAAAAGTTGTTCAGTTTCAGTAAGGGTGTTTTGCCTATAAGCTCGGCAACGTTGTTGTAAATAGCCATAAGAATTATCCTTTCGTTTCAGTTTATTGATTTAAACGCCTGATCAAGGTCGTGGATTATATCGTCGATATGCTCCGTTCCTATCGAAAGGCGCACCGTGCTGTCATATATGCCCTGTTCCTCAAATTCCTCGGCGGGAAGCTGAGAATGGGTCGTTGTTTTCGGGTGGATAACAAGAGATTTAACGTCCGCCACGTTTGCGAGAAGTGAAAAAATTTTTAAGCTGTCTATAAACTTCTTCGCCTCTTTTTCCCCGCCCTTTATGTCAAAGGTGAATATGGAACCCGCGCTGTTGGGGAAATATTTGTTGTAGAGCGCTTTATATCTCCCGTCAAGCGACGGATGATTTATTTTCGCCACAAGCGGGTGGTTTGAAAGATATTCCAAAACCTTTTTTGTGTTTTCAACGTGGCGCTCAACACGAAGCGAGAGCGTTTCAAGCCCCTGAAGAAGCAGGAAAGCGTTGAAAGGCGAAATCGCCGCGCCCGTATCCCTCAGAATTATCGCACGCACATATGTCGCAAACGCCGCCGCGCCTGCCGCCGCAACAAAGCTTATTCCGTGATAGCTCGCGTTTGGCTCCGAAAGCTGCGGGAATTTGCCGCTTGCCGCCCAGTCGAATTTGCCGCCGTCCACGATAACGCCGCCCAGCGTAGTTCCGTGGCCGCCGATGAATTTCGTGGCGCTGTGAACAACTATATCCGCTCCGTATTCTATGGGGCGGAGCAAAAACGGCGTCGCGAACGTACTGTCCACAACAAGGGGTATCTTGTGCGCGTGGGCTATTTCCGCCACCGCCTCTATATCGATGATGTTTGAATTGGGATTACCGAGAGTCTCGATAAATATCGCCTTTGTGTTCTCTTTGAGCGCTTTTCTGAAATTTTCCGCGTCGTCCGGATCCACAAAGGTGGTGGAAACTCCGAATTGCGGAAAAGTGTGCGCAAGATAATTATAAGTGCCGCCGTAAATCGTTTTGGCGCTCACAATATGGTCGCCCGCTTTGGCAAGCGCCTGAAAAGTATATGCCAGCGCCGCCGCTCCCGACGCGGTCGCGAGTGCCGCGACGCCGCCCTCAAGCGCCGCCATCCTCTGCTCGAAAACGTCCTGAGTGGAATTGGTCAGCCTGCCGTAAATGTTTCCCGCGTCCGTAAGATTGAAACGCGCCTGCGCGTGATCGCTGTTGTGAAAAACATATGAAGTGGTCTGGTAGATGGGAACCGCGCGCGCGTCGCTCGCGGGATCGGCCTTTTCCTGGCCGACGTGAAGCTGTAATGTTTCAAAATGATATTTGTAATCGGACATATCCGTTACCTCCTTAATTATAACTTAAATAATGATAAAATACAATTCCGTATCGCGCAGCAAAATCAACATCGCCGCATTCGGTAAAATGAGGAATAAAACGCCGTTTTGTTATAATCGGTTTTCATTTGCCTCTCCTTTCACTAAAGCCATAAAGCCTATCGACTTAGTAGGTATTTACGTTGATAAAAGAATAGCACTTAACAAAACGAATGTCAAGCGCTTTTTCAAAAATTTTTTATTTTTTCTGCGGCGCGGTCTTATCGTCAAGCAGGTCGGCAAGAGTTATATTGTCCACAACGTGATTTATCGCGTCGTTTATTTTCTGCCACACACCGACTGTCGGGCAGCTTCCGTATTTCGGGCATCTCGTCTCCTCCTCGTCCTCTATGCAGGAAATGGGGGCAAGGCTGCCCTCTGTCAGCCGCAATATCATACCCACCGTGTATTCCTCCGGTTTTCTGGCGAGACGGTAGCCCCCAGCGGAGCCGCGCTCGCTTTTAACATAGCCCGCGCGGTTGAGAGTGGCGATTATCTGCTCCAAATATTTAATACTTATCCCCTGCCGCTCCGATATTGCTTTTATGGGGATATTTTCCCCGTTGTCGTTTATGGCAAGGTCGATCATAAGGCTTAGAGCGTATCTGCCCTTTGTTGAGATTTTCAAAGTTACCACCCCTTAGATATAATATATTAAAATCGTCTTTTTCAGGCGGCGTTCACGGTTTCTTTTTCGGGCAGGCGGGAATTTTTCGGCGCTTTTCTTAAAAGCATAAAGGCGAAAAACGCCAAAGCCGAAAACGCGATAACGGTTGATGGCGTAAGCCTGCCGCCGGCGAAAAGAAGCCCGATACGGTAAATGCAGAAAGAAACGAAATAAGCGAAGCAGCACTGGTATCCTATGGCGAAAGCGGTCCACTTAAAGCTGTTCATTTCCTTGCGAATGGCGCCCATAGCGGCAACGCACGGCGCGCAGAGCAAATTGAAAATGAGAAACGAAAATCCCGAAAGCGCGGTAAATCCTTCGCCGATACTGCCGTAAAGAACGCCGAAAACGCCCACTATTTCCTCTTTGGCGACAAGGCCGAGCAGCGTTGCCACGGCGGCCTGCCAGGTGCCGAAGCCGAGAGGAACGAATATGACTTCCGCGATATTTCCGAGATAGGCGAGAATTGAATTGTCCATTCGGCTCACCATACCGAATCTGCCGTTGTAAAATCCGAAATCGGATAAAAACCAAACGGCGCAGGAGGCAAGCAGTATGATCGTTCCGGCTTTCTTAACGTAACCGAGGCTCCTGTCCCAAGTGGCACGGGCAACGGATCTTATCGTCGGCATATGGTAATTCGGAAGCTCCATAACGAAAGGCGAAGTGTCGCCTGAAAACAGGCGTGTTTTTTTAAGAATTATACCGCTTGAAATTATGGAGGCAATGCCGATGAAGTACGCGCAGGGGGCCACCCACCACGCCTTTGAGAAAAGGCCGGAGGCGATAAGGGATATAACGGGCAGCTTCGCGCCGCAGGGAATAAACGTGGTAGTGATTATCGTCATTCTGCGTTCGTTTACGTTTTCAATCGTGCGGCTGCTCATAATACCGGGCACACCGCAGCCCGTTCCTACTAAAATGGGGATAAAGCTTTTGCCGGAAAGGCCGAATTTTCTGAAAAGTCTGTCCATAATAAAAGCTATTCGGCTCATATATCCGCAGTCCTCAAGGAAAGAGAGAAAAATAAACAGCACCACGATCTGAGGAACGAACGAGAGAACGGAGCCGACGCCCGCGATTATTCCGTCGGTTATCAGGCTTATAAGCCAGCCGGCGCAGTTTATCGACGAAAGAAATTGAGCGGCAATGAGCTTTAAACCGCTTTCACCGAAAAGGTTATCGGAAATATAGTCGGCAAAGCCGCCGAAAACGGAAACGGAAATATAATATACGCCGAACATAATAAGAACAAAAATCGGCAGCGAGAGATATTTGTTCGTAACAAAGGAATCTATCCGATCGGAGATTGGGATTTTGCCGCTTTTTGTGCGGCATTCGTCTATGCAGGAGGTTATGTATTTGTATCTCTGGTCGGCGATGATGCTTTCGCTGTCGTCGTCGTAATATTTCTCAACGTCCCTTATTATGCTCTCGCAGTCGGGAAAATCGGCGGAAACAAGACTGTCGCGCTCAAAAATCTTTGTTGCGAAATAGCGCTTGTGCAGCATATCCGTGCCGTCGGGCAGCATGGCGGAGATGAAATGCAGCGCCGATTCCACCCTGTCGTCAAAGCTGTGGTGAATGGGCGGAACGCCTTTGTTCGTTCTCGCAAGCTCAACAGCCTTTTTCGCGCATTTTTTTACGCCCGTTCCCTTCAGCGCCGAAATCTCAAAGCAAACGCAGCCGAAATGCTCGCTTATCTCGTCAAGATTTATTATATCGCCGTTTCTCTTAACGATGTCTATCATATTTATCGCCATAACAACAGGTATCCCTATTTCGCAAAGCTGTGTTGTGAGATAGAGATTTCTTTCAAGATTTGTTCCGTCGATTATATTCAGAATAACGTCGGGCTCCTCGTTTATAAGGTAATTTCTGGCTACCACCTCTTCGGGGGTATAGGGCGAAAGGCTGTAAATTCCGGGCAAGTCGGCGATTATAACGTCCTGCTCGTCCCTGAGCCTGCCCTCTTTTGCCTCAACGGTGACTCCCGCCCAGTTGCCGACGTATTGATTTGAACCCGTAAGAGTGTTGAAAAGCATTGTTTTTCCGCAGTTCGGGTTTCCCGCAAGCGCGATTTTAATCATATTTTACCTCTCATCTGCCTCTTTATATATTCGCAGTAATCTTTTATTATATCGGTTTCGGTGAGCGAGTAAAGCATACGCGCGCCCACCGCGTCCTCGATCTCGTTGAAAACGGCTCTGCCGCCGTGGAAAACAAAATCAAGCCCTATGTAATCATATTCAATAAGCGATGAAATCTTGTCTATAAGCCGAATTTCCCGTTCATTAAGGCGATATGGGGAGGCGCGGCCGCCGAGGCAGAAATTCGCTCTGAAATCGCAGTCGCTCTCCCTGAGAACGGCGCCGATGATTTTGCCGCCCAAGAGCCACACGCGCAGATCACGCCCGAGATCCGATGCGGGCTTTTGGTAAACGTACCCCGCCTTTTCGGGAACGGGAAAATCTTTTATAAGCTCCACGCCGCGGCCGCCCTTTCCGAACGACGGTTTCATTACGAGCGGCGGCGTTTTGTAATCCACGGGCATTATTTCAACGCCGTTTTCCGACATATATTTATAGCACGCCTGCTTGTCGTTTGCAAGCCTTGAAAGGGAGGACGGGTTAAACACCCTGATACCGCGCCGCTCAAAGCCCTCGGCTATCTCGTATCTGTCGGTTCTGTTGATAACAAAATCGGCGGGGAGGGAAAAATCCGTTTCCTCCTCGTACATCAGGGAAACGCCGAGATATTTTTTGTATTTTTCAACGGAAAACGCGTTGCGCGCGGCTTCCTCACGGCTGTATATCAAAATCCCGTTCATAGTCTTCTCTTTATTTCCTCAAAAATTTTCGAGCCGACGTCTATACCGGTGCATTCGGTAATATTTATTATATGGGCGTTGCTGTTTACCTCGCAAACTATGCCGCCGTCAAGTATATCCACTCCGCCGAAGCAAAGCCCTAACTTTTCGCACACGCTCACGGCGAGTGAACATTCGGCGGGCGACGGCGCGCACGGCCGCATTTTTCCGCCGTTTGTCACGTTTGAGCGAAAATCGTTATCGTTGTATCTCTCCATCGCCGCCACAACCTCGCCGCCGACCACCTCAAGGCGTTTGTCGCGCCCCGCGGAGTCTGCGATAAATTCCTGCAAAATAAAGGGGCGGTCGGAAATTCGGGCAATGATATCCTCTTTTGTCAGGCAAAGAAACACCTGCTCGCCGAATGAGCCGAAGCATTCTTTGAAAACAAGGGGCAGGCCCAGAATTTCTGCGGCTTTATCAACAAATCCCGTATAATCCGCTTTGAAATACGCTTTCGGGCCGATAAGCGTTTTCGGCTGCGGAGCCGTATCGAGCAGTTCTATATAGGTTCGCGCCTTATCGTCGCATTTTTCTATGGCGTCGGCGCTGTTGAAAACCGGCAAGCCCTCTTTTTCGAGGCGGCGGGCAAGATTTACGTCCTTATCCCAAAACAAAACGAAATCGCATTCGGGGCTTTCGGTTGAAAGTTCAAGATTTGTTTTAATCTCAAGGTCTATCCCCTGCTTTTCGGCGCAGCGGAGCAGGGCGCGGTGAAGAACGGCAAATTTTTTGCCGTTTAAAAAATGATTAACCGCAAGCACGCCTTTCATATCATCCGCCCTTTTCTCCGATAATTGTATCATTTATCCTTGCTTTTTTCAATGCGGCAGTATAAAATAAATATATTCTTATATTCAGGAGGTATAAAAATGACGGAATATACTTTAAAATACGGCTGCAATCCGAATCAGAATCCCGCAAGAATACATATGGACGGCAAAGAGCTGCCCTTTGAGATACTCAACGGCAGGGCAGGATATATAAATCTTTTGGACGCGTTTAATTCATGGCAGCTTGTCAGGGAACTGAAAGAGGCAACGGGTTTGCCGAGCGCCGCTTCGTTTAAGCACGTTTCCCCCGCGGGCGCGGCGGTAGCGCAGCCGCTTTCGCATACGGACAGAAAAGCCTTTTTCGTGCCCGAGGATCTGGAGCTTTCACCGATAGCGCAGGCATATGTGAGGGCAAGGGGGTGCGACAGGGTTTCGTCTTTCGGCGATTTTGCCGCCCTTTCGGACGAATGCGACGCGAGCGTCGCGAAATTCCTTGTAAAAGAAGTGTCCGACGGTATAATCGCCCCGTCCTACACCGACGAAGCGCTGGAGATACTGAAAAGCAAACGCCGCGGCGGATACCTCGTTATTAAGATGGACGAAAATTACACCCCCGAAGAAACGGAGACAAAGCAGGTTTTCGGGATAAAGTTTGAGCAAAAGAGAAACGACGCGAAAATCACGACGGAGCTTTTCGGCGATATGCCGACCGCCGTTAAGGAAATTCCCGAAATCGCCAAAATCGACCTGCTCATTTCAATGATAACGCTAAAATACACTCAGTCCAATTCTGTCTGCTACGCTATGGGCGGCCAGACGATAGGAGTCGGCGCGGGGCAGCAGTCGAGAATACACTGCACACGCCTTGCCGGCAACAAAGCCGATAACTGGTGGCTCAGGCGCAGCGAAAAGGTGCTTTCGCTGCCGTTCATAGAGGGAATACGCAAATGCGAAGCCGATAACGCGATAGATCTTTATATCGGCGACGACGCCGAAGAGCTTTACGAAAACGATTTATGGAAAAAATATTTTACGGAAAAGCCCGAACCTTTTACAAGAGAAGAGAAGGCCGCGTGGCATAAAAAAATGGATCTTGTGGCTCTCGGCTCCGACGCTTTCTTCCCGTTTGAGGACAATATCGAGAGAGCGGTAAAATCCGGCGTAAAATATATCGCTCAGCCCGGGGGCTCGGTAAGGGACGCGAACGTTATCGAGTGCTGCGACAGCCACGGAATAGCAATGGCAATGACGGGAATACGGCTTTTCCACCACTGATCGAGGATAAAAAAAGAACTGATTGTTTATCGGTTCTTTTTTTACGATTTTCGTGAATATATATTGATAAAAAAATAACAAAAAGTTATAATATAATCGGGTGAGAGGTATGGAGTTAATATGTGAAAAGTGTTGGTATAATTCCTACGACGGGGAACAGGACGAATACTTTTGCGCATTGCAGCTCGATGAGGACGAATATGAGGATATTTTGCGGCATAATTTTGCCTCCTGTAAATATTTCCGCCCCGATACGGGCGAATATGAGATAGTCAGGAGGCAGAACTGATGAAAAGAAATGCCTTGTCCGCGGTCGCCGTCGCTGTTGTGGGCGTTGTTATCATCGCGGTTGCGGTCGCGGTTTTTAAATTGGACGGCACAAACGCGGATTTCGCTTTTTCGCTTAATGATACCGTTTTGTATCTCGGCGTGGGGCAGTCTTATCAGATACCCGTTGAGGGAGAAAAAAAGCCCGGATTTAAAAGCTATGACAAAAAAATCGCGAAGGTGGACGAAAACGGCGTTATAAGCGCCGTAAATTTGGGGGAGACGATTATAAAGGTCGGCTCCGAAAAGCTGGAGCTTCACGTTGTTGAACCTCCTAAAAAGATTGAGATAAGCGAAAAAAAGCTGACTTTGGGAACCGGCGAGAAATTCCGGCTGTCGGCGCGGGCGGACGATAAAACCGTGTCTTCGGAAATAATCTATTCCGTTTCGGACAAAAAGGTTTTGAATATCGACTCAAACGGCTTAATTACAGCGAACGCCGCCGGAAAAGCAACCGTAACGGCGGAGACCTACAACGGCTTACAGGCAAAATGCGAGGTCGCCGTTATGAAAGCGCCGGAAAAGATGTCGCTTTCCGCATTCAACAGCAAGCTGTATGTAGGCACGTCATTTGATTTAAAGGCGGATTTCGGTAAAAACTCCGCCGCCAAGGGAATAGAGTTTAAAACGGATAACGCCGACGTTCTAAGCGTTGACGGAAAGGGGCGCGCAAAGGCCGTCGCGGTCGGCACGGCAACGGTCACCGCCACCGCCTACAACGGCGTTTCGGCGCAGTACGTTTTCAATGTATCGGAAAAGCCGTATTACATAAGAACGGATCTCGATCCCTCAAAGCCGATGGCCGCGTTTACGTTTGACGACGGGCCGAACGCGCCGACAACGAGCGGTATATTAAAGACGCTTGAAAAAAACGGCTGCTCAGCCACGTTCTTTATAGTGGGCAGCAGAACGAAAAACTCAAATCACGCCGAATGTGTAAAGGAAATGGTGAAAAACGGCTTTGAAATAGGCAATCACACTTACGACCATAAGCATTACGGCTCGGACGTAACTTCGCAGGATATTTCAAAATGCTCGGATATTCTTTACGAGGTCTCCGGCAGTCGGCCGACTATGTTCAGACCGACAGGGGGATATCTCACCGATAAAATAAAATCCTCCTGCGGCACTCCTCTTATATTGTGGAACGTTGATACGGAGGATTGGCGCAGCAGAAACGCTTCGTCCGTATATGCCGCTCTGAAAAAGGATATAAAAAACGGCGGCATAGTACTTATGCACGATATTTATAAAAGCACCGCCGACGCGGTCGAAAAGGCCGTGCCGGAGCTTGTCAAGAATGGTTGGCAGATAGTAAACGTTTCCGAGCTTGCCTATTACAAGGGCAAAGATCTTCAAAACGGAAAAACATATTACTCGTTTTAAACGCTTCGGGCGGAGAGCTTTCGGCTCCCCGCCCCGTCTTTTGCGGGCATGATAAAAAAGTTTATTGACTTAAAGCGCGCGTTAATATATAATTGTTAAAGGCACGGGATTTTCCGAGCCTGTTTTGCTTTTCAAAACAAGTCATTATAAATCGGGAGAGAAAAATATGGTTAGAGCTATCGTCGGCGCCAACTGGGGCGATGAGGGCAAAGGGAAAATAACGGATATGTTTGCCTCAAAGGCGGATATAGTTATTCGCTTTCAGGGCGGAGCCAACGCGGGGCACACGATAATAAACGAGCACGGCAGATTCGCGCTGCACCTTATGCCCAGCGGCGTTTGCAGCGAAAACACCGTCAACATTATAGGCAACGGCGTGGCGCTTGATATAAATAAATTCATAAAAGAGCTTGAAGAAATAAAAAAGGCGGGGCTTGATCCCAAGCTCCTTGTTTCGGAGCGCTGCCAGATACTTATGCCGTATCACATTCTGCTCGACGAATATGAGGAGGAAAGGCTCGGCAAAGCGGCGTTCGGCTCAACAAAAAGCGGTATCGCCCCGTTTTTCTCCGATAAATTTTCAAAAATAGGCATTCAGGTAAACGAGCTTTTTGATGAGGAAACCCTCAGGGCGAAGCTGAAAAACATCTGCACGCTTAAAAATCTTACGCTTAAATACGTTTACAACAAGCCTCTGCTCGATGAAGAGGAGCTTTTCGCCACCTGTATGGAATACAGGGATAAAATCGCGCCGTTCGTGTGCGACACCCACGCTTATATAAGAAAAGCGCTGAGGGAGGGCAAGGAGATACTGCTGGAGGGTCAGCTCGGAACGCTCAAGGATCCCGATTTCGGAATTTATCCTATGGTAACTTCATCCTCCACCCTCGCGGGCTACGGCTGCGTCGGCGCGGGAATACCGGCGAGCGAGCTAAAGGACATCGTTGTTGTGACAAAGGCGTATTCGAGCGCCGTCGGCGCGGGCGAATTTGTTTCGGAGATACTCGACGAGGCCGAGGCGCAGGAGCTTCGCCTTCACGGAGGAGACAAGGGCGAATTCGGAGCCACAACGGGAAGACCGAGAAGAGTCGGTTGGTTTGACTGCGTCGCCACCCGTTACGGCGTTGAATGCCAGGGCGCGACGCAGGTCGTTATGACCGCTTTGGACTGCCTTTCGTATCTTGAGGAGATCAAGGTTTGCGTTGCCTATGAGCTTGACGGCAAGGAAATAGATTATTTCCCGACTACGCATCTGCTCAAAAAATGCAGACCGGTTTATAAAACCTTTAAGGGCTGGCACTGCGATATACGAGGCATTAAGGAATATTCGCTTCTCCCCAAGGAAACGCGCGATTACGTTGAATTTATCGAAAAGGCGATAGGCCATCCGATAACAATGGTTTCAAACGGGCCCGAACGCGAGGCCATCATCTGTAAATAATACAAAACAGGCGGTCAATAAGCCGAAAATCGGCTCACTGACCGCCTTATTTATTTGAACGACCCGCTATTTTATCATCATCAATACCGTGTTGCGCAGGTCGTTTGGAAACTGAGCCTGCTTTACGGCGCCGATGATGGCGGTTATGAGAGGAATAAGGCAAACGAACCAGCCCACGCAAAGTCCGATTATCTTGCCCGTCCACGAAGCGTCCGAGAAATACACTATAAGCGTATTTTCACGAACGGTAAAGGTCGCCTTGATCCCGATGTCAAGGCCGAGAAGCATATTTATGCCGCCCACGCCCTTGTCAAAATCAAGGATAATGCTGTTGTCCAATGAAGCGGAGGTTACCGCAAAGCCGCCGGATCTGTAAAAATCCGCGAGATGCCGGGTAAACGTTTCAAGCTCAAAGCCCTCCGGAACATTGATCATAAAAGAGTCCGCCATAATTTTATTCTCCTTTCGTTATAAACGGTATTGTTCAATAAATCAAACAAAGCTTTATAATATATCTTGCGAGAAACGCGGCTATGAAAAGTACGCCTACGGTTATTTCGGCCTTTGCGGGGAGTTTGAATTTCTTGCGGAAAAGCAGATATATCACCGTTATAACCGGCAAAAGAAAAAGCTCGTGGGCGTGAAACGCTCCGATAAAATCGAATCTCGCCGCGTGCAAAACGGCGCTTGTAAGGCCGCAACCGGGGCATTCTATCCCGAAAACAAGCCGTATCGGGCATTGATATATTATGATAAGCGCGATAAACACGGCCGCTTTCGCGGTATTTTTCATAATGCCGACCGCTTTTTCTTTCATTTCTCAAAAACACCCGCAATAACCGATATTTCTCAACTTTATTATACAGAATAACCGCGTATAAAGTCAATAGGACTCCGCCGGATCGGCTTATTTTTTGCGTTGGGCGGGAGCCTGTGTTTCAAACCGATTTATGTATTATTATGTTGAAAAGAAAGCGTAAATTGTATATAATATTTTCGGATGCGGCGGCAGCCGTCCGTTAGGAGGAAAACGATGGAAAAAATACTTGTGCTCGATTTCGGAGGGCAATATAATCAGCTGATAGCGAGGCGTGTGCGCGACCACAAGGTTTATGCGGAGATACTGCCCTACACCACACCTATTGAAACGATAAAAAAGAACGGCTATAAAGGAATAATATTCACGGGCGGGCCTAACTCGGTTTTCGATCCCGCTTCGCCCCATTATTCCAAAGATATACTTGAGCTCGGCGTGCCGATTCTCGGAATATGCTACGGCTGCCAGCTTATCGCGTGGATGGCGGGCGGCAAGGTCTCAACCGCTCCCGTTTCGGAATACGGAAAAATCGAGATAACGGCGAAGACTTCCCCGATTTTTAAGAATGTTCCCGAAAAAAGCGTTGTCTGGATGAGCCACACCGACTACATATCGGCTCCGCCGAAGGGCTTTGAAATCACCGCTTTTACCGATAACTGCCCCTGCGCCGCTATGCAAAACAGAGAAAAGCGGATATACGCCGTGCAGTTTCATCCCGAAGTCACCCACACGGAATACGGCTCTGATATTCTGCACAATTTCCTCTACGAGGTGTGCGGCTGCGCCGGCGACTGGGTGATGGATAATTTTATCGAAACTACCGTTGAAAAACTCAGGGCGCTGATAGGTGATAAAAATGTTATTCTCGGCCTTTCGGGCGGCGTGGATTCGTCCGTTGCCGCGGGGCTTTTGTCCCGCGCGGTGGGGAAGCAGCTCACCTGCGTTTTTGTCGATCA
The DNA here is from genome assembly GCA_947623505.1 of uncultured Clostridia bacterium. GTDB lineage: Bacteria > Bacillota > Clostridia > Oscillospirales > Acutalibacteraceae > Eubacterium_R. The sequence continues at coordinate 176,029 of CANQGT010000002.1, forward strand.
GGGGCTTATGCGCAAGGATGAGGGAGATTTTGTTGAAAAAACCTTCACTTCGCTGTTTGATATGAATTTTGTGCGCGTAAACTGCGCCGACAGGTTTCTCGAAAAGCTGAAGGGCGTTACCGACCCCGAACAGAAGAGAAAAATAATAGGCACGGAATTTTTTAACGTATTCTGGAACGAGATAAGAAATCAGCCGAATAAAGGCTATTTCGCGCAGGGCACGATCTACCCCGACTGCATTGAAAGCGGAAAAGGCGACGCGGCGGTTATAAAAACGCACCATAACAGGGTAGAGCTCCCCGAGGACGTGGAATTTCTCGGCGTTATAGAACCCCTTGCCGATCTCTTTAAGGACGAGGTGCGCAAAGTGGGCGAAAAGCTGGGTATACCTAAGGAGCTTGTCTGGCGCCAGCCGTTCCCCGGCCCCGGCCTCGGAGTTAGAATAATCGGCGAGCTTACCGCGGAAAAAATAAAGATACTTCAGGAGGCGGATTGGGTACTCCGCGATGAAATGGCGAAAAACGGGTATGAAAAAAATCTCGCCCAGTTTTTCTGCGTTCTGCCGAACGTTATGACGGTCGGCGTTATGGGCGATCACAGAACTTATGACCACCTAATCGCCATCAGAGCCGTGACCACGGACGATTTTATGACTGCCGACTGGGCGAAAATACCGTATGATATCCTCGCGCGCGTGTCAAACCGCATAACAAACGAGGTAGCCCACGTCAACCGCGTAGTCTACGACATCACCTCCAAACCCCCCGGAACAGTCGAGTGGGAGTGATTACGAAAGCCCGAAAAATCCAGTAACCATGCGGGTTTTCGGATTTCCAAAGTGCCTTTTGATAACAATTTGATAACAGCCGTGGGCGGCGGCATCATTCCTGCTG
>CANQGT010000003.1 GCA_947623505.1 uncultured Clostridia bacterium
TGAAAGCCCTTGATTTCAAGCCATTCTGCCGCTCTGACAACAGCATTTCTTTGTATCAATTCTTGGGTTTACATTTCAACATATTCGTCGACCAAATAAATGTCTGACTGTTCATTCAGATATTCAATCATATATGCTTTCTGATTAGTTATAGATGCTGATTCCGAATAATAGTTGACGTCATCACGTGACAGTCTTGCATATATTCCGGCTTTCCATTGTTTTGTCATTTTAATTCCTCCTCAAGAATCATGTATCGTCATTCTATAACAGAGGAATATTCTTTTTCAACTGTGCGAAAGGCACACTTAATTGCGGAATTGCACTTTTAGTAAGATGTGCATTAGAACTTATATTAAAACAGGTGTGCATTTGATTTATGCACTCACGAGCCGTTAAGCCCTCGCCTCTTATGTCGCCGAACACCTATACACACTATGGTGGCAGGTGTGAGTATCATTATCAGGGAATTTCACCTCTGTCTGTCTCAATGCAATCAACAGTATCAACGCTGTTTCTTATAGTGTCTCGTATTACTCGCTCCCTTCTTAGCATATAACGAACAGAACTCTTGCATCTGTTATCGTTATTATTTAATTGGCAAGTATGCCAACAGAAGATCCTCGCGTACCGACTAAAATAGCCGCCAGAAATGTACCTGTTTTACTGCGTATTCAATTGTCAAAGTACATAATAATTATGAATAATTATTATAATAAGAATAAACAATATTTCTACCCAAGTCAAATGTGTAATTTACACATTTGCTTTTTTTATTTGGCAGTTGCTATGCTTGAACTAAAGTATTAAATAACAAGGAGCAATAATAATGAATAAGTACATAGGAAGATCACTTAAGACCGGTAATTGCGTAGAGGCTGACAATGTCTTATACGACAAGACTACAGGCGCATATTATCTGATTGATAATATTTTCGACTGCGGGACGATTGACTTTGAAAAGCGCCGTTCGCTTTACAAGTATCGTATCGATCCTAAAAGCCTTGGTGCTGCTATAGGTAGAGACGCAGTCGGCAAGACGATTTATATAGGTGACATAGTAACTATTACCTATTATTGTCAACGCACGGTCGGAAAGCAACAGAAGCTCACAATAAGGGCAACCGTTAAATATGATGTAGATAAAAAAATAAGCTATATGCTTGCTGACAATGGTAATGCTTTTCTTTTTGCAGGCGATGCCCGCCATCTGATTTCAAAAATTGAGCGCACCGGGAGGAAATGGTAATGACTTGTGAAAATGAAAAGTGTCCGCTTTATCCGTATTGTCTTACTCAAAAGAAAGACTATTACACCTGTGATTATATGGTTACACTGTATAATGCAGGTTTACTGCTGCCAAAGGAGCATTATGAAAAAAGCGCTTTAAAGTAATAAGATAGGAGGTTTACTATGCGACTCACACAAAGGGACGAATACGGGAACGCAGATATAATCGCCCTTTCAGATATAATGCCGGAGATATACGCCGGATTGTCATTCAGCGAGGCAAACTGCTTGACGGCCGCACTCAATAAGCTTGCCGACTACGAGGAAGCGGAGGAAAAAAAGCGAGAACTCATTTCGCCTTGCGAAATGTGCGACAATGCACGGATATCGGACAACCCCGAACTAACGGACGAAACAGATGGCTCTTATTTCACCGTAGGCACTTCTGCAGAGGGGTATCGCATTATGTACGGGGCAGGAGGAGGAATACCGCCGCGCCTTTTATTCGAGGCTTGGAACGAACAAATCTCGCGCTGGGATACAATCGGGTTTTACTTGCCGAAATACTGTCCGAACTGCGGGAGAAAAATCGTAGAGTGGGAGTAATGGGAGATGAAAGCGATATTAAAATATCCGGGAGGCAAATGGCGAATATCAGAGTGGATTATAGCACATTTCCCCGAACACAAAGTGTATTGCGAGCCGTTCTTTGGAAGCGGAGCGGTATTTTTTAATAAGCCGAAATCCTACATAGAAACAATTAACGATATAGACGGTAATATTGTTAATCTCTTTAAGGTGTGCAGAGATCATCCTGAAGAACTTTCAAGGCTGATCGAGTTTACACCATTCGCACGCGAGGAATTTGAGAACTGTTACGAACAATCGGACGATCCGATAGAACAGGCACGCAGAACTCTTGTCCGATACCATCAATCGTTTGGAACTTCCAATAGCTCTAAGCGGTCGTGGCGAAATGTTCAAACCTACGGTGGGCCGAGAACGGCAACAATGTGGAATTATTTACCCGAAATAATTACAGAGGCTTGTGTGCGACTCAAAGAAGCTCAAATAGAAAATATTGATGCAATAGAGTTGATCCGTCGGTATAACAGCGAAAACACTCTTATTTATTGTGATCCTCCGTATCTTCCAAGCATAAGGAAGAAAAATCTTTACGCTTTTGAGACACCGGAGGAATATCACATCAATATTTTGGAGGCGCTCAAAAACAGCAAATCAAAAATAATCTTAAGCGGCTATGACAATGCCTTATATAATGAAACACTCATCGGATGGAACACCGATGAAAAAAAGACGATTGCACAAATGGGCTTGCACCGAACAGAGAAACTATGGTTTAACTTTGATTGTGTGCAAGAGCAATTCAACATCAATATGTAAATTATTGGAGGTAAAAAAATGAAATCTGTATTGATAAGCATAAAGCCGAAATGGTGCGAGCTGATAGTGAAAGGAGAAAAGACGGTTGAGGTGCGGAAAACACGACCGAAAATTGAAACGCCGTTTAAGGGTTATATTTATTGCACGAAAAACAACGACAAAGATATATATGATGTGCTTTACTTGCACACGACAAACGGCAAATTAGTAAAGATGAATGGCAAAGTCGTAGGTGAGTTTGTTTGCGATGCGATTTTCCCGATTTCTATTGAATATTCTAATACGAGTAGCACTATAGCGCAAAATGAATTTCCATATACAGGAATGACCGATAAAGAGATCATAGATTATCTCGGCAACGGGAAAACAGGTTACGGCTGGCACATTTCGGCCTTAAAAATCTACGATGAGCCGAAAGAATTAAGCGAATTTGAGGTAAAAAGACCGCCTCAATCGTGGTGTTATGTAAAAGAAATATGAAAATTGTATTGATTGATTTTGATGTCAATAATTGAAAAGGTTATCCAAAAAACTAAGAATCTCGGCTAAATTTAAACAAAAAAGAGGGTAAAGGAGCATTGCTCCCCTACCCTCTTTTGTTGCATTCTGCACACAGCCGCTTCTTTACATAACAAAATCTTTTCTTTTATTAGAGCGGTTATCTTGTTCAACAAGTTTAGCTTTGCTCAAAGTATCAATGTAAATGCGCACTTCTTTTATTGCCTCAGCAACCTTATTGTGTTCTAATTTGTAATTTTTAATATATCTTGTTTTTGCCTCCCAACTTGTAAACATTTCTGCTCTTTCATAAATGAATTTTGTCAACATTAAATCAACATTGCGCTCTTTTGCTAATTGAATTATTTGTTCAATCTCGTGAGTTCGGATTGCTTCAACTCCATTCATTTCCAACATATGCTTCAATGAAAGTTCAACAGCCTGTTGCAAGTGGTAACCTACGTAATTCAAATAGGCTTCATCGTGTATAAGCTCACTGTTATAAATAATTTCGGCACAGTTAAGATTTTGTATTGCCTTGTCAAGCAGCGTCTCATAATTATTGCTCATAAACCAATACTCCCGTTTTAAATATTTCTTCTTTTAAATCTTTATCAACAGTAAAATTAGTCCATAAATCATAAACGAAATCAAAATATTTGTCTATGATTTTTTCATTCTTATCAAGCGTAACATATATATCAACGTCACTTCCGGAGTGACATCTTTCAGTAACGCTTGAACCAAATATCATAATACTTCTTACATTCTTATTTATTTTAAAATAATCAACAAATTCCTTTACCTTTCGTTGCTGTATAGGATAAATATATTCACAATTTTTAAATGGATCATCAACTACGACTTTATATTGCGTCATTGCAATCACCCCCATATCTACTGTTAATTATATCATTGTTATTATATTATTTCAATATTGTCTGTGAAATTGTCTGAAAGTCAATATAATATTCTATCTTTCATACGATTCACGGCGTTTTGTCTTTTCTTGAGAACAAAATTTGAGCCAAGCGGGGTTCTTGCACAATTCCGCCCTGATATCCATCAGCGCCTTCATCGCCGTTGAATATTCGATACGGTCGACATCACGAAGGACATATTGGCGTTGCATAATTTCATAAGCGGATTTGACATTACTATTTTCGGCTGCTTCTGTAAAAAAGCGAAAGTCCTGTGGGAAAACTCCAGGAATTCCATCCAAGCGTTCTTTTTCTTCCAAAATTCGTATATGCAAAAGGTGTTCCATCTGATCTATATCGGAGAAAAGAGCCATAATCTGCGGATTAGATTTCAATACCGTAAGATCGTAGATATGCTTTGCAGCTTCAAATGCGCGATGAGGTTCATTAGATTTTCTTACATAGGATTCTGATGCAAAGAGCTTGTCAATAAAAATGCGTTCTATTGTGATTGTCTGTACTTCAAAAGGCTTTACATCATATTCTGTTTCCAATATTATCCTTTGCTCGGCGGTTGCAAGGTCATAAAGCATCGGCGTGATTGAAAGACTTGTGACCGGCTCGCTGATTGTAAAGGAAGTCGCCTCTATTTTTAACTTTCCAAAGCGTTGAAGGGAATCACCAGCATCATACCCTGTTACAGGTTCATAGGTATAGATGGAAATAACCTCGGAACGGTTAGTTTCATCCTGTTCCCGATCACGGAGAAGGCTGAGATATTTCTTCGTGGCATTTTCCAGGCGCTTTTTGTTCTGCATATTGGTACAGCCTCTTGTATCGACCGAAAGGTCAATATCTTCTGAAAAGCGATTGGTGGTTCTTAACGCTTTGTACAGTGCTGTACCGCCTTTAAAATATGCGGGTAAACCATCTTTTTGTTTTTCAGCAAGCTCTGACAAAATAAGCACAACATAATAATCCTTTTCCAGCACATCCGTGCGATACCCGGTTTTCTTGTGGATATCTTCTATCAAAACGCGAAACGCATTAGTATCTTGATGAAGTTTCATTTCAGACCTCCTTCGTCTGCCACACGGGCAAGCTGTAATATTGTTTTTTTATTGTAGTATCTGTGGGCAAGAGAAAGCAAACAACCATACTCAAGTCCGGCTTGCCGGATATACTCCGCTAACAGAGCATATGGATGTGCAGCATCAACAGGAGCTTTATCCAGCAAGTCCAAAATATCAAGGAATTGCAATTCCAATTTGTTGCTCCCTGTCACCTTTGTTTTAGGTGGGCGTATCAAAACCCCAAGTCTGCCGTCCGTCCGAGTGCAATTAGTGGCTCTGTTAGTTGCAATGCACCTTTCTCTCGGAAGTTGTGTAGTCAATCCCATACGATAAAGCATAGCATATCCTGTTTCATAACCGATGTCTGGTAAAATGTATTTATCGGCTATCAGACGTTCTGTGTCGATCCCAGCCTCACCAAATGGCGTAAGAGCCGTTAAATAATAGACGCCCTTTTGATAAAATCGAAGCATAGGAACCGCTTTATCGTCCATAATTCGTTTAAAAGCAACCGAAGTCGCAGCTGCCGCTTCTTTTTCCTGTAATCCGTATTGCCCTGCAAGCTTCACAGCAATGTTACCCGTATAGATCGGTTGCCCGGTTTCATAGCACAATAACTGTTTCCGTATAAATTCTATATATGTCAATCTAAACGCCTCCTTTTGATATATTATATGCGAAACAATTTTATCAATACCGTTATTATTATATCACATTCAACTTTTTTGTCAATATTACAGGCGGTTTTCAGGCGGATTTTTTTCCTTTAAATTTTGACAATTTTGCAAAATCATCTTGACAACCCATTATCCAAAAGACTAAAAGGTACGGTAAAATCTAAACAAAAAAAGGGCAAGGGAGCGTTGCTCCCCCACGGTTATCATATTTTCCGACCGCCCGCGTCGAGTTTGCCTGCGGATCATTATCTATTAACAAAACTTTGTATCCACAGTTTGCCAACACGGCGCTGATTGATACGGAAGACGTGGTTTTCGCCACTCCTCCTTTTTGAATTGCAAAGCATAATACTTTGCACTCTTTTTCTTTGGTATTCATACGAATACACCTCCTTAAGAATTTTAAAAAATTTGAAATAAAAAAAGAGTATTGAATGAATGTTTCAATACTCTTTGTAACAAAATTTGTAATTGTAAATCCAAGCAATCAAAAAGGAAAAAGCCCCTTGCTTGTTGCAAGGAGCTTAATGTTTGGTGGCTCATCGGGGAATCGAACCCCGGACACCTTGATTAAAAGTCAAGTGCTCTGCCGGCTGAGCTAATGAACCGTATCACCCTTAAAAGGGTGCTGGCTGGGGAGGCAGGATTCGAACCTACGAGTGAGGGAGTCAAAGTCCCTTGCCTTACCGCTTGGCGACACCCCATTATCGGGATATAAAAAGTGGGGTGGGATATCGGATTCGAACCGATGACCTCCAGTGCCACAAACTGGCGCTCTAACCAACTGAACTAATCCCACCGTATATTTTCTACGCAAAGGGGGTTTAGCCCCTCTGCGTATTAAATGGCGCGCTTGGAGGGACTCGAACCTTCGACCTACCGCTTAGAAGGCGGTTGCTCTATCCAGCTGAGCTACAAACGCAAATGGAGCGGGTGAAGGGAATCGAACCCTCGTATTCAGCTTGGAAGGCTGACATTCTACCATTGAACTACACCCGCATTAGGAACGGTCATTATTATAATAAAAGACCGCCCGACTGTCAATACTTTTTTGAAAATTTCAGTTAATCTTTATCTCAATTTTTTCATTCGCAGTCAAATAAAAGCTCTTTATTTCCAAATCCTGATTGAAAACGATGGCCGACGCAAGCTCGTCTTCAACGTGCCTTCTTACGGAATCTCTTATGCCCCTCGCGTTCTTTTTGGAGCCGAAAGAATCCCTTGCGATAAACACGGGAACCGATTCTTCCCACGAAAGCGATATTCCCTTGTCGGCAAGGCTTTCCTTGAGCTCATCGAGCAAAAGAGAGGCGATTTTAACGAAGCTGTCAAACGAAAGATTTTTGAAAACAACTATCTCGTCTACTCTGCCGAGAAATTCGGGGCGCAGAAAACGCTCAAGCGCTTTCATCGTTACGTCTTTATTGATTTCGTTATCCGATTTTCCGAACCCGAGCGTGGCGGAATCAGTTGAACCGGCGTTTGAGGTCATAACGATTATGGTGTTTTCAAAATTGACGTTTCTGCCCTGAGAATCGGTTATTCTGCCCTCGTCAAGTATCTGAAGCAGAATGTTCAAAACGTCCTTGTGCGCTTTTTCTATCTCGTCGAAAAGTATGACGCTGTACGGCTTTCTGCGCACCTTTTCCGTGAGCTGACCGGCGTCGTCGTAACCTACATATCCGGGAGGAGAACCGATTATGCGGGATACGCTGAATTTTTCCATATACTCGCTCATATCAAGGCGTATAAGCGTTTCGGGAGAATCAAAGAGATTCTCGGCAAGCCGCTTTACAAGCTCCGTTTTGCCTACGCCCGTGGGCCCGACAAAAATAAACGACTGCGGGTGCTTTCTTGGACTTATCTGCACCCTGCCCCTGCGCACCGCGGCGGCCACTTTTTCTATCGCCTCGTCCTGCCCTACTATATGCTTTTTCAGCTCCGCCTCAAGGGAGGAGAGTTTTTTAAGGTCGCCCGCCTCAATCTTTGCCGCGGGAATACCCGTCCACATAGACACAACTTTCGCAAGATCCTGCTCCTGAACCTGATTATCCTTTGCCTTTTCGGCAAGCTCGGGCAGTTTTTGGTCTATCTGAAGCGACTGCGACTTGAGATTTGAAACAAGCTCGTAATCTATCTCGCTGTTTTCCTCGGGCTGTGAAGCCGCGTCTATCTGCTCAAGCAAAGCGTGCTTTTTTTCAAGCATTATCTGATACTCGGAAATGGCGGGATTGCGAAGATTCGCGCAGGTGCAGGCCTCGTCGAGCAAATCTATCGCCTTATCGGGCAGATAACGGTCGGTAACGAAGCGCTCCGACATTGTTACGGCTTTGCGCACAAGGCTGTCCGAAATCTGAACCTTATGGTAGCCCTCGTAATACCCTTTAATTCCCAAAAGCATTCTGTAAGCGTCGTCGATAGAGGGCTCCTCTATCTTAATGGGCTGAAAGCGGCGTTCAAGCGCGGCGTCCTTTTCAATATATTTTCTGTATTCGTTAAAGGTGGTGGCGCCGATAACCTGAATCTCGCCCCTCGAAAGCGCGGGTTTCAGAATATTAGCAGCGTTCATCGTCCCCTCGCTGTCCCCCGTTCCGACAAGGTTATGCACCTCGTCTATGAACAGAATGACATTGCCCTGCTGCTTTACCTCGTCCACAAGCCCTTTTATCCTGCCCTCAAACTGCCCCCGGAATTGAGTTCCCGCGACGAGCGCCGTTAAGTCGAGAAGATAAATTTCCTTGTCAAGAAGCCTCGCCGGCACCTCGCCTTTGGCTATACGGATAGCAAGACCCTCGGCTATCGCCGTTTTACCGACGCCGGGTTCGCCTATCAGGCAGGGATTGTTTTTGGTGCGTCTGCAAAGTATCTGCACGGCGCGCGAAATCTCGTTTTCACGGCCTATAATATTATCTATATCGCCCCGTCTTGCCCTATCGGTAAGATTGTTGCAGTAGCTGTTGAGGAACTTTTTGGAGTCGTCGGCGTTCTTTTTGCCCTGCTTCTTTCCTTTTTTGCCTTTCTTTTCGGCTCCGCCGCCCGACTGATCGGAGCCCTTGGCAAGCTCGCCGAACGGAAAAGTTTTGGCGCCGTCCATATTCTCCTGATTGAACATATCGCCGAGCGCGCCGAAATCAAAATCGCCCATATTTTCCATAAACTCGCTCATCTGCTCCGATGCTATTTCAAGATCCTCATCGCTTACGCCGAGCTGGTCTATCATCTGATTTATCGAGCCTACGTTAAGCTCGCGGGCGCACTTTATGCAAAGCCCCTCGGGCTTTACCTTGCCGTCCTCCATTTTTTGAATAAATATCACCGCGGGGCGTTCACCGCACCTGCTGCACATCTGTTTTTTCATCAGAAACGATTACTCCTTTTCTTCGTTATCCGTTTTATTTTCTTTAAGCTGCTTTATAAACGGCGGGATATAGCAAAGCAGCGAAGCAAGCGTGCAAACCGCCGAAATGCTTACAAGCACCCACGTTACGGCATTCGGAAGCGTGTAGCCTATAATATCGCAAAGCGCCCCGTTTTCGCCAAGCGCAAGCACGATTATCATTACCACGCAGAAAACACAAGTGGCAAGCTTGCCCCAAATAGCCGCCGCCGCGGGTTTCAGACCCTTCGCTATAAGCACGGCTCCACCCGCCAGCATAACGATCTCCTTGGCAATAAAGAAGAAAAACAGATATTTTATCGCGTTATTCCAATACTTAATGATAAGTATTATCACTATCGCTATCTGAGACAGCTTATCGGCAATCGGATCAAGCATTTTGCCGAGAGCCGTAATCTGATTGAATTTGCGGGCTATGTAGCCGTCAAGCATATCGGTAAACTCAGCAAACGCTATAACGATAACAGCCGCAATAACATAATCTTTTATCATAAGAACCGCGAAAACCGGTATAAGAAGTATGCGCACGAGGGAAAGAAAATTCGGCACCGTAACGCAATCCTTAAACAAATCTTTAATATTGTTGCTCACATTACTCATAAAGCACTCCTCCTATATCAAAAACAATGGGTTAAATTTATTCAAAAATCCTATCACGATGCTTGAACTCAGCTCATTGACGAATCCGCCGGATCCCGCGAAATTTTTTGTTATAAATCCGGCCGCAGCGCTGACGGCGAAAAGAATCACAATCGCCTTGAGCGCGCCGAGAACGGCGCCGAGGCTCCTGTCCGCCTTTTTGAGCGGTTCTATTTTCTTGTCGGCTGATTTTATAATCGAAATAATAATTCCTGTAAGAATAAAGAAAACGATTATAAACAGAACGAAAAGAATTATCTTGCAAACGACCAAAGCGATGGGATCCACGATATTTTCCATTATCTGATTAGCGGCCGTTTCGGAACCGGCGCCGTTTAGAAAAGACGTGTCTACTATTCCTCTTAGCGATTCGGGAAGAGCCGCCACTCCCTCTTTGACCGTCTTAATAACGGAATCGAGCCCCGAGTTTTGCACCGATTCGGAGACCGACGAGGCAATGGCGTTTTTTGCCACCGCGTTATACACGGGCTCGGCAAAATTTTTCGCTCCGGCGTAGCAGAGCGGTATTCCCACCAAAAATCTTACGAGTGAGACTACCGATATTAGAAAACCTTTAAAATAGCTTTGCAGTATTATCAGCAACACAAGCGCCAGCAAAACAATATCAACGATATTCATATTCATATTCTTATCCTCCTCCGAATTCTCAATCGTTCAAAAGCTCCAAAAACGAGCTGTGCAGACCGTAAATTTTAGACGAGAACTGCTCGATCTGCGTATAGGAATCGTCAACCTGTATTCTTTTCGACTCTTTGCCGTTTCTCTGCTTGAAAGAGATGACCTCACTTGACGTGAGAGCCGTCATCTCCGTTCCGGACGCGGCAACGTCCTTTATCTGCGCGTCCGTCTTCGCCTCGGATTTTATCTTGCCGGAGGCCTTGACGCAGGAAATAACATTAACGGGCGCGCCCACATATTCGCCGTAAGCGAAAACGAGTTCGTCCGACGGGCTGTAGCAGTAAGAAACGGTGTTTACGCTCCCCTTAGCGTAGACGGCCTTTTCTTCTTTCAGCGATTTTATCACGCTAAGAAAATCATCGCCGACAATATACAAATCATTTGAGGAAAAATGCAGATCAAGCACCGCCGAACCCGAATATTCAAATTTCGCGGTCGGCTCCCTGTCTCCCGTTTCCATGGTATAAACGGTGGTTTTTATCCTTGCGCCCTCGGAGCCTGTCACGGCGAAAGCAACCCGTCTGCCCCTGTTGTCTATCGCGACGCGGGTAATGTAACCGCCCGAAGCCTCATAATTCATTTTTTCGTTGAAAGACTTGCCGTAAACGGTGACGGTGCTTTTGTGAACGCCCGAAACGCTTGCGACGGCAACCACTCCGGTATCGGAAACATCGGCGCAAAGAATATCGCTCTTGAGAGAGTTTTCGTAAATATTTTCGGTGGAACTGTCGAGCCGATAGGTATCTGAGCCCTGATCTATCATAACGGAATATCCGCCGCTGACGGAGAGAATCGGATTTAAATAGCCGTGTTCGTCCTTTATCCTTTCCCTCGCGTTTGACGAATCTATTACGGTGTAGGACGAATCGTTAAGAATGGCTATTTTGTTTCCGATAGCCTTTAAAACGGTATTTTCACCGGAACCGACAGCATAGGGAAACTGCCTGCCGTCGGAGACCTTTTCCGATATTCCGGACGGATTTTTAACTGAATCGAAAAATCCTCTGAAATCTATTTCGGATATTTTCATTATTACCAAAGCGGCGATGACGAGCAGTATGGCCGCCCAAACCGCCAGCTTTCTTTTTTTCATTTTTTGATTTTTCTTTTCTTTGCGTCCGTTTTCTCGCTGATAAGATTCCATAATTATAAATTCCTGTTAAGTAAAACCTTTTTATTCTCCGTAATTGATTTTATTCAGATAAAGGCCTTGCGGAGGAGCGGTCTTCCCCGCTCTTTTTCTCTCGCCGCCGCTTATAACGTCGGCAAGCTCGCCCGACTTTATTTTTCCCTCGTTCACAAAAAGGAGCGTGCCCACCATAATACGCACCATATTATACAGAAAGCCGTTTGCCTCAACGCGGAAAAACACCGTATCGCCGTCACGGTAAACGTCAAACCGCCTGACCGTGCGCACCGTGTCTTCCGTGTCGGAGCGGGCGCTGCAAAAGCCTCTGAAATCGTGCGCGCCCAAAAAGGCCTTTGCCTCCCTGTCAAGATATTCGGCGTTTACTGGATATCTGTAATGAAAAGCATAATTGTTAAGAAACGGATCCCGTATTCTTCCGTTGTAAAGCTTATATATATATTCTTTTGAGGCGGCGCTGTATCTCGGGTGAAAATCACCGCTCACCTCACGGCAGTCTTTTACAGCTATATCCTTTGGAAGATAAGTGTTGAGACCCGTAAGAATATTCTCGGTTTTAATATTTTTATCCGTTTTAAACGACGCAAAATATGAATTTGCGTGAACGCCGCTGTCGGTTCTGCTGCATCCCTTAACGTCCGGCCTGTCGAGCAGCAGTTTTTCAAGCGCGTCCTGCAAAACCTGCTGCACCGTAACTGCGTTTTTCTGCACCTGCCAGCCGTGATATCTTGTGCCGTCGTAGCATATTTCAAGCAAAATATTTCTCATATCACCGCCGCCATCAGAGTGTTAAAATAAATCAAAAGAGCGATATAAGCGGAAACCGCGGCTATGGCGGCGTAATCCCTCGCGCCCATTTTAAGCACTTTCATTTTTGTTCTTCCCTCTCCGCCTCGATAACAGCGGCATTCCATCGCGTAGGCAAGATCGGAAGCGCATCTGAATGATGAGACAAACAGCGGAATTATTATGGGGATAAGCGCCTTTATTCGCTTTATGATGTTGCCGGATTCCATATCGGCGCCTCTTGATTTCTGAGCCGCGGTAATCTTATCTATCTCCTCTATAAGAGTCGGTATGAAACGCAGGGCTATCGTCATTATCATTGCCAGCGTGTGAACGTCTATTTTAATATATTTAAGCGGTTTAAAAAGCCGCTCAATCGCGTCGGTCAAATCCGTCGGCGAAGTGGTGTAGGTCAGCATCGAGCCCTCGACAATAAGCACGATTATTCTAACGGCCATAAATACCGCCGAATAAATTCCGTCTTTCGTTATTTTTATGCTGCCTATCGTAAACAGAGGTTCGCCCGTGCCGTAAAACAAATTCAGAATCGCCGTAAGCAGTATTATCAAAACAAGCGGCTTGATGCTTTTCAAAACGGTTTTAAACGGTATGCCGCTCACCGCGACTATAACTGCCGCGCAAAGCACCGCAAAAGCAAGCGAAATAAAATTTTTGCATATGAAAAGCGAAACTATTACCGCCATCGTAAGGATTATTTTTATTCTCGCGTCCAGCCTGTGAACAACGGATTTCCCGGGAAAATACTGCCCTATTGTTATATCGCTTATCATACTTTCACTTCCTTTCGGAGCGCCATAAGCCTTTTAAGCTCCTTAACGCCCTCGGAAACGGTAAAAATATCCGTGCGGCAGTCAACGCCTCTTTCTTTTAGCTTTAGGAAGACCTCGGTTATCTGCGGCACGTTAAGACCCATACTCTTCAATTCGGCGCCGTGTGAATAAACTTCGGGAACCGTGCCGAACATCGCGACTCTGCCGCCGTTTAAAACAAGCACCTTTTCGCAGACCTTGGCTACATCCTCCATTGAATGGGAAACGAGTATAACCGTGCCGCCCATCGTTTTGCGATAATCTTTTATAAGCGAAAGTATGGTCTCCCTGCCCATCGGATCAAGTCCGGCGCAGGGTTCGTCGAGTATAAGCACCTCCGGGCGCATAGCGATTATCGAGGCGATAGCGACGCGCCTTTTCTGCCCGCCCGAAAGATCAAACGGCGATTTGTTTTCGTATGAGCGGCTTATGCCCACAAAATCCATACTGCCGTAAACACGTTCGCGTATTTCGTCTTCCGAAAGACCCATTTGCTTAGGGCCGAAAGCTATCTCTTTAAAGACGCTTTCCTCGAATATTTGATATTCGGGATACTGAAAGCAGAGCCCCACGGCAAAGCGAACCCGCCTTATCTGCTTTCTGTTTTCCTTAGACCAGATATTTTTTCCGTCCAAAAAAACCGTTCCGGCGTGAGGCTCCAAAAGGCCGTTGCAATGCTGAATAAGCGTTGATTTTCCGCTGCCGGTGTGGCCGATAATTCCAATCATATCTCCGCTTTCCGCCGAAAAATCAACGTTTTCGACGGCGGCGGTCTCAAACGGAGTGCCGACGCTGTAAAGATATTTTAAATTTTCGCAAACCAAAACAGCCAAGCTCAGCCCTCCAAAACATTTAAGATAAGTTCCGCGCAGTCGTCGGCGTTCAAAACGGTTTTTCCGCTGTCGAGCCCCGCGAGATGTATCAACTCCGTGGACTGAGGAACGTCGAGCCCAAGCGATTTTATCTTATCAACGTGGGAAAAAACAGCCGCGGGAGCATCGTCAAGAACCGTTTCGCCCTCGTTTATAATAACAACTCTGTCCGCCTGAACGGCCTCGTCCATATAGTGAGTGATCAGGACTATCGTTATACCGTCCCTCTTATTGAGCTTTTTTACCGTTTCAAGCACTTCCCTGCGACCGTTCGGATCGAGCATAGCCGTGGGCTCGTCGAGCACGATACATTTAGGTTTCATCGCTATTATTCCGGCAACGGCGACCCGCTGCTTCTGCCCGCCCGAAAGCTTATGCGGCGCTTTTTCGCGCAGTTCGTAAATACCGACGGTCTTCATCGCCTCGTCAACGCGCCTGCGGCATTCCTCCGGCGGCACGCCTAAATTTTCCACGCCGAAAGCGACGTCCTCCTCAACTATCGAAGCGACTATCTGATTATCGGGATTTTGAAACACCATACCTACGTTTCTGCGTATTTCAAAAATGTTTTCTTCGCTTGAAGTGTCGATTCCCCCGACCGAAACTCTGCCTTTTTGAGGCACAAGTATTCCGTTTATCAGCTTCGCGACCGTGGATTTGCCCGAACCGTTATGGCCGAGCACGCACACAAAGCTGCCCTCTTCTATTGAAAGATTAAAATTTTTAAGGACGTCCACTCTTTCGCTCTCCGACGAATCATCATCGGGAATATACGAAAAATCAACGTTTTCAAATCTTATAAGTTCCATTTACTTTAACCAGACGGCGCAGGCTCCGCAGGGTAGCACCCCGCCTGTTGAAGAAACCGGCAGACCGATCTCATCGGCGCTTACACCGCCGCCTTTTTCTTTTACTATTATGTCTTCAAGAATATATTTCATAACGCCGGCCGAAAGCCCCGTTGTGTATGAATTTAAAAGGACCATAAGCGGCTCGTCGGAAATAAGTTCTTTTATAAACCCTACAAAACCGTAAAGCGAATCCTCAAGCCGCCAAATCTCCCCTTTAGGCCCTCTGCCGTAGGACGGAGGATCGAGAATTATTATATCGTATTTGCTGCCGCGCCTTATTTCGCGCTGAACGAATTTAACGCAGTCATCGACTATCCAGCGGCATGGTCTGTCGGCAAAGCCCGACGCGGCGATGTTTTCCTTTGCCCAAAGAGTCATACCCTTTGAGGCGTCAACGTGCACTACCGACGCGTTTTGAGCGAGGCACGCGGCAGTGGCTCCGCCCGTATATGCAAAAAGGTTGAGCACGTTCACTTTTTTTCTGCCGCTGTTTTCAATTATACCGCGAGTCATATCCCAATTAACTGCCTGCTCCGGAAAAAGACCGGTATGCTTAAAGCCCATGGTTTTTACGTTGAAAACAAGATCTTTATAGCGCACCTGCCATGCGGGAGGAAGATTTTTGTAAACCTCCCATCGGCCGCCGCCCGTATTTGAGCGGATATACCGCGCCTCGGCTTTGCCCCAAAGCCTGCTTGATTTTTCGCTTTTCCATATAACCTGGGGATCGGGGCGTATCAGTATATGATCGCCCCAGCGTTCAAGTCTTTCACCGTTTGAGCAGTCTATAAGCTCATAATCTTTCCATTCGCCTGTAAATCTCATCAATTAAGTCTTTCCCGCACCACTTCGGCTATATCGTTGCCGAGGCGCGTTATTTTTTCGATATCGCGCCCCTCAAGCATAACGCGCACAAGGGGCTCGGTGCCGGAGACGCGAACGAGCACGCGCCCGTCGCCCTCAAGTTCCATTTCCGCCTCCTGAACGGCGGAGATGATATATTCGTCGTTATTGTATTTTTGCTTGCCCTCGGCCGTTACCTCAACGTTTATAAGAACCTGCGGGTAAACGCTCATCATTTTCGCAAGCGTGCCGAGAGTTTTGCCGTTTTTGACCATCGCCTCTATAAGCTTTACGGCGGAAAGTTCCCCGTCACCGGTGGATGCTTCGTCAAGAAAAATTATATGGCCGCTCTGCTCGCCGCCGATATTATAGCCCTTTTTGAGCATACGCTCAAGCACATATCTGTCCCCCACGGCGGTTTTGGAGCAGTTTATGCCGTTTTCGGCGCAAAATCTGAAAAGCCCCATATTGCTCATAACCGTAACTACAAGCGTGTTGTTTTTCAGCGTTCCCTCACGTTTCATTTGAGACGCGCATATCGCCATTATCCTGTCTCCGTCAACAAGCTCACCGTTTTCGTCAACGGCAAGCATACGGTCGCCGTCACCGTCGAAAGCGATACCGAGATCAAGCTTATTTGCCTTAACGAATTTCATAAGCTCCTGCGGATGGGTAGAACCGCAGTTATCGTTTATATTAACGCCGTTCGGCGTATCCGAAAGCATATGGCATTTAGCGCCGAGGCGGGTGAATATCTCCTTTGCGCAGACACTCGCGCTTCCGTTCGCCGTATCTATGGCTATGCTCAGACCGCCAAACCTCACCTTCGCAACGGAAACTACATGCTTGATATAATCCTCAACGGCGGTTTTGCAAAAAGTTCTGACTCCCACTTCCCCGCCGAGCTTTTGCCGCGGCATTTCACCGCGTTCAAATATAATTCTTTCAATCTCGTCTTCCGTTTCGTCCGGCAGCTTATATCCGTTTCCCTGAAATATTTTTATTCCGTTATACTCGCAGGGATTGTGAGACGCGGAAATCATAACACCCGCGTCACAGCCGTATTTTTCAACGAGATACGCTATCGCGGGCGTTGGTATAACGCCGACGGAAAGCACGTTTACTCCGACGGAGCAAAAGCCCGCCGTGAGCGCCGCCTCCAGCATATCGCCGGACGCTCTTGTATCCCTGCCTATCATAACTGTAGGTTTCGTATTCCTGTCTTTTATAAGAATCTCCGCGGCGGCCGCGCCTATCTGCATTGCAAGACCGTTTGTGAGATCTTTATTGGCTATTCCTCTTACTCCGTCTGTTCCGAACAATTTGCCCAAAAGCATTACCCTTTCAAAAAATATTACAATAAGGTCTGCTGGCCGTCGCGCTCGATTCCGAGATGGCTGTACGCCGCAGGCGTTACGCACCTTCCGCGCGGCGTGCGGCTCAGAAAACCTATCTGCATAAGATAAGGTTCGTAAACGTCCTCTATGGTAACCGCCTCTTCGCCTATGGCGGCGGCTATCGTCTCAAGCCCTACGGGCCCTCCGTTGTAATTTTTTATCATAGCGGTGAGGAGCCTGCGGTCAATGGAATCAAGCCCAAGCTCGTCTATTTCCATTCGCTCAAGCGCGTCGGCCGCGGCGTCGCTTGTTATAACGCCGTTGTATTTGACTTCTGCGAAATCGCGGCTTCTTTTCAGCAGCCTGTTCGCTATACGGGGCGTGCCCCTTGAGCGCGAGGCTATTTGAAAAGCGCCCTTTTCGTCTATCTCTATTCCGAGTATTCCGGCGCTGCGGCGGACTATCGACGAAAGCTCGCTGTCGTTATACAGTTCAAGTCTTAGTATTACCCCAAATCTATCTCTTAACGGTGCGGAAATCTGCCCCGCGCGTGTAGTTGCGCCCACAAGCGTGAATTTCGGCAGATCGAGCCTTATCGACCTCGCGGAAGGCCCCTTTCCTATAATTATATCAAGCGCCTGATCCTCCATAGCGGGGTAAAGCACTTCCTCAACGCTTCTGTTCATTCGGTGTATCTCATCGATAAAAAGAACGTCGCCCTCCTGAAGATTTGTGAGTATCGCCGCGAGATCGCCCTGCTTTTCTATGGCGGGACCGCTCGTTATTCTTATATTTACGCCCATTTCATTGGCGATTATTCCGGCAAGAGTAGTTTTTCCGAGGCCGGGAGGGCCGTAGAGCAACACATGGTCAAGCGCTTCGCCCCTCGCTCTTGCCGCCTTGATATATACCGAAAGATTTTCCTTAACTTTTTCCTGCCCGATATAATCCGCCAAAACCTTTGGGCGCAGACTGTTTTCAATCTCATTGTCGGACTGTTCAAATTCCGCCGAAACTATTCGGTTTTCAAAATCCATTTCGCTCATTGAGTTCTCCTAAATCAAAGATTGCGTGAAAGCTGTTTCAGGCCGAGCCTTATCATTTCGTCAACGGTAAGCGATTTATCCATCTGACCTACGACAACGGCGGCGTCGCTTTGACTGTAGCCGAGAGCGACGAGCGCCTCCACCGCCTCTGCCGACGCGCTCGTTTCACCCGCGGAAACAGCCGAAGCGGCAGCGGCCGAAATTTCGCCCGTTGAGGCGTTCACCATTTTGTCCTTTAATTCAAGTACAATGCGCTCGGCGGTCTTTTTGCCTACTCCGTTCGCTCTTGTAATCGCCTTTGAGTCGCCCGCCGCGATAGCCACCGCAAGTCTGTCCGGCGAAAGCTCGGACAAAACCGCGATAGCGGCCTTAGGCCCCACGCCGGAAACCGTTATAAGCAGCTTAAAATAATCGAGCTCCGTTTGTGTGGAAAAGCCGTAGAGATCCATGGCGTCCTCCCTAACGGAAAGATATGTGAAAAGATTTACCTCGTTTCCCACTTTTCCCACGCTGCCCGCTGTGTTGAGGGAAGTGAAGCATTTGAAGCCTACTCCCGAGCATTCGACAACAACGAACTGCGGATCAATACAAGTAAGTTTTCCTCTTATATTATAAATCATATGCGCTTACCTCAGTCTATTTTAATACTGCCAAGAATACTTCCGCTGGAGTGGCCGTGGCAGATCGCCATAGCGAGAGCGTCCGCCGTATCGTCCGGCTTCGGTATTTTATCGAGATTAAGTATTATTTTCGTCATTTCCTGAACCTGCTTTTTTACCGCTTTGCCATAGCCCGTTACGGACTGCTTTACCTGAAGCGGCGTGTATTCGGCTATATGAACTCCGTGTTCCTGCGCCGCAAGCGTTATCACTCCCCTTGCCTGAGCGACGTCGATAACCGTTTTGGCGTTGTTGTTGTAAAACAGCTTTTCCATACTCATAGCTTCGGGTTTATATTTTTCAAAAAGAATATTCATTTCGGTATATATGATTTGAAGCCTTATCGAAAAAGGAGTATGCGCCATAGTTGTTATCGCGCCGTAATCTATAACGCGGAATTTATTCGCCTTATATTCAAGAACGCCCCAGCCGACAATGGCAAAACCGGGATCGATACCGAGAATAATCATAAATATATACTACTCCATTTTAATTTGCATAAATTATAACATAACGCGCTTTTATAATCAATAAAAATATATAAATAAATAATTTACAAAATCTTTTGCGGACGGCGCGCTTATAGCTGAGAGGAGCCGAACACAATAAGGTTTTTGCGAGCTTATTTACGCAAATACTGCTTTGCATCCCACGGCGAGGAGTTTTTGAAGGATTTTTGCTTTTTTCGACGCAGGCGGGCCGGCGCCCGCCAAGAAGAAAAGGGGAAAAATAACCAAAAAGAACCGCTGTGGGACTTATCGGGTTCGACTCCCCTCAGCTATAAAAAGAAAAGGGGGTGCTACCCTCTTAACTGATTTATGAATTTTCTGAGCTCTGTGATGTTGAAAGTGTATTGACCTAAATCCGTGTTGGGTATATAATATCTTGCAAACACCTCGCCGTTCAGAATGTGAAAAGACTGTTTGAGCGTGTTGAACATATAATCGGACGCCGTTTTAGCGTTTGAGCCCGCGCAAATCACCGCGCCCACCCTTTTAGGCTTTTCAACGGGCGGATTCGCTCCCCTTTTGAATCTGGCGCTGAAATAGCGCTGGAATCTGTCCAAAACGGCTTTCAGAGGCGCGGGGAAAAAATTATTGTAAACGGGCGTAAAAAAAGCTATGTAGTCGCTGTCCTCAAAATCCTCAAAAAATATGTCGAGATCGTGATTTGAGCAGCCGTCGTGATATTCGCAGTATTTGCAGTCGCAGCAGGGCGCGGGAGCAAGGGCAAAAACGTCGTACTGCCTTATATCGCAGTCAAGAAAGAACGGCCTCACCTGCTTTATAAGCTCGGCGCAGACTCCGTTGCTTCTCGGCGAGCCGTTTATTATCAACAGCTTTTCCATTTTTCATCACCTTTTATTATTTTAGCATAAACGAAACCGAATTTAAAGAAAAAATTCCCAATTCCACGGCGGTGATATTTTGACCGATCTACTTATAAAACTGTTTATAAAAAAAGAATACGCGCCGCCGAAAGCGCGTGAAAAATACGGCGAGCTTTCGGGATTTACGGGCATCGTATGCAATTTGTTTCTCTGCGTACTTAAATTCGCGGCCGGAACGCTTACAAATTCCGTTTCAATCACCGCGGACGCGGTAAACAACCTTACCGACGCGGGCACAAATTTCGTAACCGTTATAGGCGCGAAAATCTCGGTAAAGCCTGTTGACAAGGATCACCCGTTCGGCCACGGCAGAATGGAATACGTGACCGCCCTCATCGTTTCCGTATTTATTTTTCTTATGGGCATTGAGCTGGGAAAAAGCGGCATAACGAAAATTATCAGCCCTGAATCCGTAAAATTCAGCTCTGTTTCGCTTGTAATATTGATGTGCTCCGTTGCCGTAAAGCTTTGGATGGCTTATTTTAACGGAAAGCTCTATAAACTGTCTGACAATCTTTCGCTGAAAGCGGTTAAGCAGGACAGTCTCGGCGACTGCGTTTCCACCCTCGCGGCGGCGGCCGCTATGCTGATTTCGGCTTTCACCCCGTTTCGCCTCGCGGACGGAATAATCGGAACGGCGGTCGCGCTTTTTGTTCTGAAAGCGGGAATTGACTTGCTGAAAGAGGTGTCGAGCCGTCTGCTCGGCAAAGCTCCTTCGCCCGAGCTTGTGGAAAAAATTAAGAAAATAATGCTTGAGGAAAAAAACATTCTTAACGTGCACGACATTATCGTTCACGAATACGGCCCGCAGAAAATAATCGCCTCCGCTCACGCTGAGGTGCCGAGCAATCTTGATTTGATGACGGCTCACGGCGCGATAGACCGAGTGGAACAGCAAATTTCAAAAGAACTCGGCGTTATGATATCGATCCACCCCGATCCCGTTGCCGTTAACGACGTAAAAACGGAAAAATACAGAAAGATTACCGAAGAAATAATCAAAAA
This sequence comes from uncultured Clostridia bacterium, assembly GCA_947623505.1. Lineage (GTDB taxonomy): Bacteria > Bacillota > Clostridia > Oscillospirales > Acutalibacteraceae > Eubacterium_R. Next base: position 21,304 of record CANQGT010000003.1, read on the forward strand.
TTACGACCCGTCTTTCAGCTTTCACGATTTCAAAGCAATAAAAAGAGGCAAAAAAACAAACCTTGTTTTCGAACTTGTTGTTCCGCACGGATACGGGAAAGAAAACAGCGAAATTATAAAGGAGCTTCGTGAAGAATTCGGGAAAAGAGACGAAAACTTAAATCCGATAATAATCGCCGAGCACGATTTTGTTTAAAGGAGAAAATTATGAAAATTTGCAGGCAGGAGCACCCGAATCCTCAATTTGAAAGGAAAAAATGGCAAAATCTTAACGGTGAGTGGGATTTCGGATTTAAAAAGGGAATCAGAGGATTCAGATTTTCAAAAGACGGGAAAACCGCTTTAGAAATCAGGGAAAAGAACGATTTTCCGTTGAAAATCAACGTGCCGTTCTGCGTTGAGAGCGAGCTTTCGGGTATAGGCTTCACCGATTTTGTAAACGCCGTTTGGTATTGCAAAAAAGTTGAGATACACAGAGGCGAATACATGGTGTTTCTCAACATAGGCGCGGCGGATTATTTAACTACCGTGCTTGTAAACGGCCGTTTAGCGGGCAGGCACAAGGGCGGATATACGCCGATAAGCCTTGATATTACGGAGCTTGCCGAAGAGGGTGAAAACGAAATATTCATACTCTGCGAGGACGACGTTAAAAATCGCTTTGTATGCCGCGGAAAGCAGAGCGAGCGAAGAAAAAGCCACGGCTGTGATTACACGCGCACAACGGGCATATGGCAGACCGTATATCTTGAATATGTGCCGCAAAATTATATAAAATCTATAAAGATTTACCCCGATATAAACGACTGTTCGGTGACTTTGCACGCCGATTTTCAAGGGACCGCCGAATTTTACTGCGAGGCGTTTTACGACGGAAAAAGCGTCGGAAACGTCGAAACAGCGTTGGCGCGCGGCAATTCATTTTTCAAAATCTCTTTAAGTGAAAAGCACCTGTGGGAGGCGGGAAACGGCAGGCTTTACGAGCTTCGCCTGCGTTTCGGCAGCGACGAGGTAAAAAGCTATTTCGGGCTAAGGAATTTAAGGCTTGACGGCTATAAATTCCTCATAAATGAAAAAAGCGTTTTCCAAAGGCTTGTGCTTGATCAGGGCTTTTACAAAAGCGGAATTTACACCGCCCCCGACGAGGCGGATATGATAAACGATATAAAGCTTTCCCTCGACCTCGGATTTAACGGGGCAAGACTGCACCAAAAGGTTTTTGAGCCCCGTTTTCTCTATAATTGCGACAGGTTGGGATATATAGTTTGGGGCGAATACCCAAATTGGGGGCTCGACTATTCATCGCCCGAAAGCGTTGCGGTTTTCCTTGAGGAATGGGGCGAGGCCGTGGCTCGCGATTTCAATCACCCGTCGATAGTCGGCTGGTGCCCGTTTAACGAAACTTGGGATTACCGTTCAAAGCGGCAATACGATCCGCTTCTTTCAACGGTTTACGATTTCACGAAAGCAGTCGATTCCACCCGCCCCTGCATAGATACAAGCGGAAATTTTCACGTTAAAACCGATATTTACGACGTTCACGACTACAATTACGAGGTAAAAGAGTTTAAGGAGAATTTCGATAAGCTCGTCACCGAAAATCAACTTTACGAGCATGTTCTGAAAGACAATCCGGGCAGGCAGAAATACGGCGGGCAGGCCGTTTTCGTGAGCGAATACGGCGGAATTAAATGGGAGACGGACAAGACGGTAAAATCATGGGGTTACGGCGACGACATAAAAACTCCCGATGAATTTGCGGAGCGTTACCGCGGCCTTACTCAGGCGCTTATCTCAAACAAAAAAATGTTCGGCTTCTGCTATACACAACTGTACGACATAGAACAGGAGCAAAACGGGCTTTACGACTATGAGCGCAAAAAGAAATTTTCCGATGATATTTACGAAAAAATAAAAGCCGTCAACTCTCAGACGGCGGAAATAGAAAAGTAAGGGGCATTTGCCGCCACGCAAAAAAGGAACGCTGTTTTTTCGCGGCGTTCCTTAATTTAATATTCGGAAAATATAATAACCTACGGCGGTTCGGATTATTCAAGTTAAAGCACCGTTTCATGCTATATGGGATTTCTCACACCCGTAATATCCTTTACGACCTCGGCGGCGATTATCAGCCCCGCGACAGACGGCACAAACGCCGTGCTGCCCGGAATCTGCCGTCTGCCCTGCGTATGCTCCTCATCGCTTTTTTCGGGCGTCATAGCCCGCTCCTTGGAATAAACCACCTTCAGACTTTCTATTCCTCTTTTTTTCAGCTCATAACGCATAACTCTCGCAAGCGGGCAAACAGATGTGTCGTATATATCCGCAACCTCAAAGGCGGTGGGATCAAGCTTATTTCCCGCTCCCATTGAACTTATAACGGGAATTTGCGCCGCCTTCGCCTTTTCAATAATAGCGATTTTTCCCGCCACCGTGTCTATCGCGTCAATCACATAATCATACCGTGAAAAATCAAGCAAATCCGCGTTTTCGGGAATAAAAAACATATTGTGTTTCGTTATTTTAATTTCGGGATTTATCGAAAGAAGGCGCTCCTCGGCGGCGTGTGTTTTATATTGACCTACCGTTTTACGGGTGGCGAATATCTGGCGGTTGATATTTGATAAGGAAATCTTATCGTTATCAATAAGATCAAGAGCGCCCACTCCGCTTCTCGCAAGGGCTTCGGCGGTATGACCGCCCACCCCTCCGAGACCGAAAACGGCAATTCGGCAGGAGGCAAGCCTTTCCATTGCTTCTTTTCCCAAAAGTAATTCGGTTCTTGAAAACTGATCGGCCATTTTTACTCCCTTGAAGTCATAAGCTCAAGCGCCAGCAACGCGGCTTTCTCAAGGCCTTGAACGGTAGTCCATTCTTTGGTGGTGTGGCAGTCGTTCATAGCCGTTGATAAAACGAGCCCCGCTATGCCGTTTTGGGCAAAAACATTATTATCGCTGCCGCCGAACGAACGCACAAATTCGGGTTTAATGCCGAGATTTTCGCAGGCCTTCTCAAATCTGCCCGCAACGGGGCTGTCAAGCGGCGTTTCGTAAGCAACCACTCCCCTGCTGAAATCAAGCTCCGCTTTCGCGCCGAATTCTGCGGTCGCCTTTTTAATTATATCCGATATAAGCAAATACTGTTTTTCCGCTTCCTCATCGCTGTAGCTTCTCACCTCGCCGGTAAGCGAGCAGCAATCAGGGACAATATTATCGGCAGCCCCGCCGTGTATGGTGCCTATATTTACGGTGGTGCCGTTGCTGTTTTTTCCGCATTTTATTTCCGTAACCGCAAGGCACGCGGCTTTAAGGGCGTTTATTCCGCTTTCGGGATCAAGCCCCGCGTGCGAGGCTCTGCCGATGAATTTCGCGCTGAATGAAAGGATTGTCGGCGCCGCGTAAGCCGCCGCTCCCGGTTCTCCGTCAAGATCAAAAACATACGCTTCCTTCGATTTTACCGAGCTGTAATCGAAATATGCGGCTCCGCCGCAATACTTTTCCTCACAAACCGAAAAAATAACCTCTATCGGTCTGTGCGGAATTTTCTTTTCATAAACGGTTTTCAGCGCTTCCGTTATGGCGCAGACTCCCGCGAGATCGTCCGAACCGAGGATCGTTGTGCCGTCGGAATGTATCAGACCGCTGTCCTCCGTAATCACCTTTTTGTTCGCGCACGGCCCGACCGTGTCCATATGGGCGCTGAAAAGAAGCGGCGAAAGAGCGCTGTCACCGTCAAAATATGCGTAAATATTGCCGGAAGTACCGCCTATCTCCGCGGCGGTTCCGTCTTCCCTGAGCTCCGACGCAATATCTTTAAGTTCCTCTTTCAACGCGTCGCATACCCTGCGCTCGTCAAGTGACGGGCTTTCCGTCTCAGCAAGCGTTTTAAACATCTTTATAAGTCTTTCGGAATTTATTTCTGCCATAATGCTCTCTCGTTTCTTTTTTCATATTACATAATCTGAACCCGAAGCGTTTCTGCTTCTGTCCACAATATCCTGAAGTGTTATGCCGTCAAGATATTCGGTAATTTTTTTATACAGCCCCTCCCAAACAAAAAGCGTTGGGCATATTCCGGCTCTGTCGCAATTAACTTCCCCCTGTTCAAGGCAGGCAACGGGGGCGAGACCGCCCTCGGTTATCCTCAGAATATCGCCGACTGTGTATTCCTTCGCGGGCTTTGCGAGCATATATCCGCCGAGGTAGCCCCTGTTTTTCTTCAATATTTCGGGATTATTCAATATGGCGGCGATCTGCTCAAGATATTTTTTTGAAATGCCCTGCCTTTCGGCAATATCTTTCAGCGAGATATATCCCTCGTCCTTGTGCTCCGCAAGGTCCGCAAGCATTCTCAACGCATATCTGCCCTTTGTTGAAATCATCATAATTTGACGCTCCGTTTGCCGTTTATCGGCGTTTACTATTCCTATATAATCTATATGACATATCGGAAGACTCCCCGCAACCGTATGTACTTACCGATTATATCATTCGGCCGAATATATGTCAACTCAAACGAAAAGCCGCACCAAGTGTGCGGCCCAGCGTGTAGAAAAAGTCAAAAAACAGATTTCTACACGCCGGCAGACTTCGAGAAACGGAACTGAATTCGCCTTTCGGCAATTCGTCGGCGTACATAGGTACGGTAGAGTTGCCGAAAGGTGAAAGCGCCGAAAGCCGCTTGAATTCGATATTCAAGCGGCTTTCTCATTGCAGCTGTTATTAAAAATTATACAAACTGAATTTTTGTAGGCTATACCGATTACGCAAGCATATTTATTTTCTCGGCGCGGTTCAGACCGCTTTATCGACAGTCTGAGCCGCACTAAGTGTGCGGCCTGTTGCTTTTATTTACTTTTTTCCCTTGAATTATAATCTTCGTCTATTTTTCTGCCCCATTCGGAGGAAAGCGGCATATCGCAGCGAACATCGCACACCGCCGATGATACCGTTTCATACAGCACCCGCGTGCCGAGTTCGTCGGCATAATAATTAACAGCCCTGTCGCGGTTTATACCTATGTTTTTCGCCGTCTCCACCGCGTCGATATTGGCTCCTATAAAGAGAAACTCCCAGCCGTACCGCTCTTTCTCACGCTCGATCATTTTTTTTACTTTGTCGCCGGAATAAAGATGACTTGCGTTTTCCATTCCGTCGGTGGTTATAACGAACATCGTGTGCGCCGGCACGTCCTCCGGTCGGGCGTATTTGTGAATATTTTCTATGTGGTAAATTGCTCCGCCGATTGCGTCGAACAGTGCCGTGCAGCCGCGGACGGTATAATCTTTCTCCGTCATCTTCGGCACCTCGGCAAGAGGAACACGGTCGTGCAGCACATCGTTCACGTTATCAAAGAGAATGGTGGAAACATAGCAATCGCCGTCCACTTTGCGCTGCTTTTCGATAAGGGCATTGAACCCGCCGATAGTGTCGCTTTCCAACCCCGCCATAGAGCCGCTGCGGTCGAGGATGAATACTAATTCGGTAATATTGTTATTTGTCTTTTTCATAGAAAAAACCTCCGTAAAATGAATTTGTGTATCGGTCTTTTTCAACCTTACAAGCTCATTATACAGAGGTTTAAGTTTTATTTGGTCGCTTTGAAAGCGACAATTCAAACACCAAGCAACGCCTGGTCAAAGGCGAACAGAGCCTCGTTGATCTCGAACACATTGTAGTTGCCGTTTGTGATAAAATACTCGATGATAATATCGAATTTACTGCTGTGGGAGAGGGCAAAGCCGGCCTTGAGAAGCAGGTCTTTTGTTTCATCTAAACTAAGCTCCAGCGCTATCGCAAAGGCGATGGCCGTCGTTTTGCTTGGGTGATAGTGAACGTCACCGCGAATTTTGGAGAACAGCTTGCGGTCAACATTGGCCTTTTTATAGCACTCGCTGTCGGACATTCCCTTTTCGTCGATTTTCCGCAGCAACGCCTGCGAAAAGCTCTCGTCTTCCCGCTTCAGCACATCTTCCAAAGAAATTGCCGGAGCCTGCATTGGGAGAGATTCTTTTGCGCTTTCGGCCACGGTATCTTCTTGAAATTGCTCCGGCGGAAGTATCGCCCGATCAGTTTCTTCCGGCGAAAGAATTTCCGTAGAGCCTAAAACGGTGCTTTCTCCCCATTCGTCCCGCCCCGTTCGGCGGAAAAAGAAATTCGTATCAACATATTTATCGTCGATAAAGGTGGCAATATCCTTGAAAAGCTTTTCGCTGATTTGAAACGCCGACTTATCGAACACGACGAGGTAAACCAGCATATCGTGCTCAATCAAAAATCCCGTGATGCAGTCCACCGCAACCTTAAGCGCCTGATCCTTCGGGTAGCCGTAAACGCCGGAGGAAATAAGCGGAAATGCAACCGATTTGCAGCCGTGCTCCAAAGCGAGGCGCAGCGATTCACGGTAACAGCTTTCCAGCAACTCCTGTTCGCCGTTTGTGCCTCCGCGCCATTTCGGGCCGACGGTATGTATCACATATTTGCAGGGCAATTTGTACCCGCCCGTGATTTTGGCCTGCCCCGTTTTGCATCCGCCCAGCTGCATACATTCCAGCAGCAGACCTTTTCCGGCGGCTCTATGAATGGCGCCGTCCACACCTCCGCCGCCGAGCAAGGTGGAATTGGCGGCGTTTACTACAGCGTCGCATTCAACCTTAGTAATATCATTTCTTATTATCTGAAAAGGCATAAGTATCACCGGTTTTATTATACGACTGCGTGAAACATATTTCAACAAAATCGTGATGAAAGACTTCTTTTTCGTGATAGAAAACGCAGCCTTTTCTGTGTAAGGGTAGGTGTTGAGTATAGCGAAACGGAAGGGTTGTGCATATGATATTCCTTATTGCCTCACCTGTGCAAGGGGAGGTGCCGAACGAATGTGAGGCGGAGGGGTTGTGTATATGATTTTCCTTATTGCCTCACCTGTGTAAGGGGAGGTGCCGAACGAATGTGAGGCGAAGGGGTTGTGCTGTTAAAACAGCGTTATTGTAACCGACCAACCCCTCAGTCTGCTTGACAGCAGACAGCTCCCCTTACACAGGAGAGCCAAAGAGGTTAAAGATTATAGCGACAACCCCTCAGTCTGCCTGACGGCAGACAGCTCCCCTTACACAGTAGAGCCAAAGAGGTTGAAAATTATAGCGACAACCCCTCAGTCTGCCTGTGGCAGACAGCTCCCCTTGCACAGGTGAGCCAAATCGGTTGATGATTATTTATATCAAAAAGATTAGGGCGGATTTTTGCATTGGTATTTAGTATTTGAAAAGCCCGAAAAGCATATCATTAAAAGGTGATGAAAATGTTTTCGGCTCTTATTTCATTTTTAAGTGCAAATCTGCTTTATTTTATTCTGCACATAAGCAACTCTTCAGGCTTTCCGAAGCCTCTTTCTCCCAAGGAAGAAACGGCGGCGCTTGAGAAACTAAAGAACGGCGATCCGTCCGCCCGTTCGCTTTTGATAGAGCGCAACCTGAGGCTTGTGAGCCATATCGTAAAAAAATACTATTCCAAAACGAACGACACCGACGACCTCATTTCGATAGGCACCATAGGGCTCATCAAGGCGATAGACAGCTTTAAGCCCGACAAAGGAATACGCCTTGCCACCTATGCCTCGCGCTGCATTGAAAATGAAATTCTGATGCATTTCAGGAACATAAGGAAAAACGCAACTGACGTTTACCTCGGCGATTCGATCGAGATGGATAAGGACGGAACCCCGCTTACCATTCAGGAAACGATAAGCGACAGCCGTGACCTCGCGGAGGAGCTTGAGACGAAAATAAAGTGGGAAAAGGTTTCAAAAATAATAACAAATATCAGCGACCCGCGCGAAAAAGAAATAATTATATTGAGATACGGGCTTAGCAATAAAAAGCCCCTCACTCAGCGCGAAGTGGCGCAAAAGCTGGGGATAAGCAGGAGCTATGTTTCAAGAATCGAGAAAAAAGTGCTTGAGGATATAAAAAATATATTTGACGACGGTAAAAGCGGAGATAAGCATAAATAAGAAAATAAACGGCGGAAAGGTTTTCTTTCCGCCGTTTAAATATGTGCGTACTTTGTTCGCGCTTATTCAATTAGATGCTTACAACAAATCACCATTATTTAACTCTATCAGGGTAATGGAAGTAATGCATATTATCATAAAGAATATAGTCATAAACTTCCATACCAAAAGGTTCATAAATATATCTGTCTTGTGCATCTTCCGCTCTATTACGAAAACGACTGCTTTTTTACCGGTAGAAATAGAAATATATAATACATTATCACATAGGGCGCCGGTATTCGCCAATGACGTTCTGACCCGCTAACAGATAGTTGGTGTTTTCTTTACCGTTGCTACCATGGGTAGATGTGTCGCGCTTGCCGGTGCAGTCGGCGGAAAGATTTTTGTCCTTTTTATCGTGTTCACATCGTTTTTTAGAATGGTAAGCTTCTTTTATCGTAAGGTGTTTCTTTTTTCTCGCGATACTTCTTAGAAAGCAGCAATCCAATGAGGCCGGCGGCACTTAGGCCTGCAAGCGTAAACCACAGTAACATACGAGAGTCGTCTCCCGTTTGCGGGCTGGTTGTTTGCTGGTTATCGCTCAGATCCTCCGTACCCGGGTTAGATGGATTGTCCTTCTTTTCGGATTCCGCATTCGCCAAGACATAGAGGGATAAATGATCTACGGTAAAGGTTACATATTTTCCATCCCGGCTGAGGGAAGTTTTGACTTCCGTCATATTATCTCCCTCAATATAATATACAAGCGTTTTGTTCGCCGCCCAGCCTTCCGGCACCGGAATACGGATTGTTAATGTGCTTTTTGGCTGGATGTTCTGTCCGGTAACGACATCGAATAAACGGATATCGAACGGTACAAAAATATTGTACTTATTTCCCAGAGCCTTTAAAACGTTGTCATACTCTTTATCGGTGGCAATCAATTTTTCTACCACCAACTGTACATCTTTGTAGAAGTCCGTCTGTCCGGCGGGGATCTCCGCTTCGACATGATTGTTGGGATCCACTAAGATGCCATAATCTTCGGTGTACGACGGTTCTTTCGCCCCGCAGACCGTGCAGACGCCTTCTTTAAACCGGTGTTCTTCCTTGCCTTCTATCACGCCGCAGCTGCATTCTTTCCAATGATTTGTTACGTCGTATTTCCAGTCGCCGAAGGTATGCGTATGCATTTCCGGGAGCATATCGATCTCTTCGCCTTGTTTAAGCAGAGCCTGACAGCCTAAGCAGTAGTCGTCTCCGGTATAGCCCTTCTCGGTTGTTGAAGGGCTTTTATAGTTGCACCGTTCTACGCCGCCCGTGTGAACGTTCGGATTCTTTTCGCCGTATTCGGTGCCGCAAACCTCGCAGTGGGCGCCGCTTTGGCAGGAGGCTTCTCCGCCCATATGAGGAATGGGAGCGGAGCTTACCTGGCAGTTTTCGTTTGTGCAGGCAATCGTGTGTCCGTCGCCTACCACCTCGACGCGTCCGTTAAACTGATGAGACGGCTGTCCTTCGACAATCACGACGTTACAGATCGTGCAGGTGATGTCGGCCGTGCAGTCGGGAACGGCCTCGCTGTGTTCATGTGAACCGCGCTGAGCGCTATGGCACACGATACAGCTACGGGAATGTCCTTCGCCGTTCTCCAGTGCCTCCCAGCTGCCCCAAATATGGTCGGAGCGCTCATCCTCTTTCAGCTTGCCGCAAATCGAGCATTTCGGCGTGTGCGCCGTCTCGTCGTACTGAAATTCGGTATATTGGTGCTCGTGCGTCCGTGTTTTTTCGATTACGGAACCGGACCGTTTAATCTGATTGCATCCTAAACAATATACGTCGCCGGTATAGCCTTCTTCTTCCTCGGTTGCTTCCTTCGCATACCGAATTTCTTCGTTTCCGTTGTGATTGGACGGGTCAAGAGGTCCAAATTTGTTGTGGCAGATTCTGCATTCCGCCTGTTCAGTGCAGTTTGCGGAGATTCCGACGATATGCGCTTCTGTCATTGTCTGATGGCAGTCGCTATTGGTGCAAATCAGAGTATGATCCGTTTCGGTATGGCCGGAACCGTCATATACCCATGAATGATTCGGGTTTCCTTCCACAATGACGAGACCGCAATCTTTACAGGTATTGGGGGTGGTGCAATTGTGGTCGTCAATCACCTCGTGTTCGTACTTCTCCTGCACCTCGCAACCGGGGTTAACGCAAACCCGGTAATGGTACTCGCCGGTGGTTTGCCAAGAACTGTCGTAATGATGGTAGGAAGCTTCGCGGACAACCCGATCACAGATACTGCATTTTAATGCCTGAGTGCAGTCGCCATTGTACGGGCTATCTATCGATACGTCGTGAACCGTAATCTCTGTCTTGGCGCCGCACAATTTGCAGGTCTGCCAGTGGTACTCGCCGTCCGATTCATAAACTCCGTCCGGAATATGCTCTTTGCCATGGACATGTTCGCACTTTGTGCATTTGCCGTCTTTATAGGTGTGCGCTTCTTTGGTCCATTCTACGGGCTTGCCGCACCCCTCGTGAGAGCACAAAGCCATATGGTAATCATCCGTTTCGCCGGGAACCGGGATATATTTACGGGTTGACTCATATCCCGGCACATGCATAGAACCGGGTTTTACGATGGAATTGCAGTACAGACACATAATGGGCGTCGTGCAATCTCCGTCATCGTTTCCGGAGCAGAGTTCCGTTTCGGTGGTATTACAGTTCTTGCAAATTCTCTTGTGCTGCTTCTGTGCGCCCTGGAGAGAAGGAATGGGGGTATATTTCCAATCGTGACCGGCCTTCGCCTCGGTTACGATCTGACCGCACATCGTGCAGTAGACCGGCGTCGTGCAGTCTCCGTCGTCGGCTGCGGGCTTATGCGCATTTGTCGCCGGAATGACGGTGATTTCTTTGCTGAACTCCTGGCATTTGGAGCATTTTGTTGTTGCTTGGCCTTCAACACCGCAGGTTGCCTGTTGCAGAACGACCGGGACGGAAAAATCATGTCCCGTCGGTTCTTCCGTGTCCGCGATTTTTTCAGTTGCGCCGCATTTTTGGCATTGCCTGTAGGTATATCCGGCTTCGGTACAGGTGGCGGGCATGGTCAGTATTTCTTCTTTCCAAGTATGCTGGATCTTGTCGCCGCCTTCGGTTTTCATGGTACCGCAGAGGGAGCAGCGCAATGTTTTTTCATTGGTGCAGGCGGAGCTTTCCATCTCCACCCACTTGTGATCCAACTGCGGGATCTCCTCTTTGTCGGGATGGTCCGGATCTACTTTGTCGCACCAAAAGCATCTGCTTTGTCTCAAACCCGGCTCGGTGCACGTTGCGCTTTTTCCCTTGTTGACGTAAAAATGATTGCCTTTTGTCTCCAGTTCGATGTCAATTTTTTTCTTACAAACATAGCATTCGAAAGTCTCGGTGCCGTTTTCCAAACAAGTTCCGTTCTTCGTCAGTCTGGTAACGCCGGAGTGACCCTTCGGACCGACGTCTTCGCAAGAGATCACAATATCGCAATCTTTGCAAGTGGTGATTTTTACATTGTCGGTTTCGCAATTGTCATGAGTGATCGACTCGGTTTCGCAATTCGGGTGATTTTTTAGATCAATCTGTTCGTTTCCTTCCGTTTTAACCTCTACAAACCCGCAAACGGAGCATTCCTTCGTGATATAAGTCAGCCCGTCGCACGTGCTCACCTTTCTCTGCTCCTCATTGAACTGATGCCCGGTGGCTCCCTGTTTTCCGTCATCAACAACTACCGTGAACCATGTATTGCAGTATTGACAGGGGCGCAAAGAAGAGGTTCCCGATCCGCGCGTACAGGACGGTTCATAATACTTTTCGTCCATTTCGCCGCGAACCAACCTGTTTGGAACATCCGGATGGGGATAGATACCGGAAGTCGAACCAAGCACATGGTGACCGCCCTCGGCAGCTTGACAGGGCATTTTCTCAATGTTTTCCTTGGTATTGACAATATCCGATCTGGAAGCCGTCGGAGCTCCGGAAGCAGCTACGGTTTGAATTTCCTCAGCGTGCACCTGCTCCTGCCATAAGGCTTCTATTCCCGAATACATGCTAAGTGTCAGACAGGCACTAAGCAAAATACTAAGAATTTTTCTTTTTGCTTTCACAATATCTCCAACCTTTCTCTTATGTATAAATTAATATTTTATGATATCACAGAAAACAGAACGGACGCCTATCTTCCATGATAAATCCCACACGGTCGAAACACACTCGGTTGTTTCTTCAGCATCCTGTTCTCCCTTTTCTACTTTTATATAATAATATTATTGTATTCATTTTGCAATAGGTTTTTTTTAACAACATACTCTGATTTGTTTTTTTGCGATGAACAAGCATTAAAAAATAACAGAATTGTTATAATTAACAAATAAACAAAACGAAAATCGAATTTTATTCTTTAACATAAAAGCACATGTTTGAAAACATTATCTTTTGAAAACATTTCCGCCGTGGCAGTCAACGGCAACGGTGAGCGGGAAATACTTGAATTCAAGCTCCTTTACCGATTCACAGCCCAAATCGTCATAGGCTATCACTTTACAGCTTGTTATACACTTGGAGGCAAGAGCGCCCGCCCCGCCGACGGCGCAAAGATAAACCGCTTTATTGCGGATAATCGCGTCGCAGACCTCATCGCTGCGCTCGCCCTTTCCTATCATAGCGACTACGCCTTTATCGAGCAGAAGCGGCGTAAAAACGTCCATTCTGCCGGAAGTTGTGGGGCCGCAGGAACCCACGGCAAGCCCTTTGGGCGCGGGAGTCGGCCCTGCGTAATAGATAACGGCGTTATTAAGAGCATAGGGCGTATCGCCGCCGTTTTTGAGCGCCTCAACTATTCTTTTGTGGGCGGCGTCGCGGGAGGTAAATACCTTTCCCGAAAGAATCACCCTGTCCCCCGCTTTGAGCTTTTCGGTATATTCCCTTAGACGGGAAGCATCAATCCTGTACTCCATTTTTTAAATCTCGAAGCTCCTTTTTAAGTTTTTCGTTTTCCTCTTCAAGCGATTGCATAACAGCGATATTCTGATTAAGCTCTCTGTTTGCCTCTTTAAGCTGAAAATCGAGATTGGCATTGAGTATTTCAAGCCTTTGGCATTCAAAATTGGCGTCCTCAAGGGCGGCCATAAGCCGTGATATTCTGTTTTTGATTACCTCTAAATCAGGATAATTTTCCATAATTCCTCTTTCTTAAAATACACGCGCCGTCAAAAAAGTTTAAAAGAGGCCGCACGGCAGGGTGCGGCCTCGCAAACGGTTATCTGTCTATATCAACGTCTCTTTGGAAATAACAGGAGCCTATAAGATTTACGTGAGCCTTTGCGGTATCTGCAATATTTTCGCTCAGGGAAACCTCGGTGGGCAGCTCTATCTGCACAAGGCGTTTCCATATCGGGGTTTCGGTGCGGCCGTCGAAATACATAATATGATAGCCGACCTCTGTTTTAACAACAGCAACGTCTCCGTCCTTGCGGTTTTCATCAAAGCACCAGTTATTGAAAGTCTGTATCATCTGACCGGGATAAACGTCCTCATAAAGTCCGCCCGTTTTTTCCGAACCTTCGTCCGCCGTATATTTTTCGGCAAGCTTTCCGAAGCTTTCCGCCGTCTTATCGCCCTTGTTGAACTCATCAACGATGCTGTTTGCCTTATTCAAAGCGGCGGCCCACTGCTCGTCTGTCGCGTCAACGGCCTCAGTTTCTTCCTCATCGCTCTCGCCTTCGGCGTGATTGTGCTCAACCGGAGTAACGAGAATATGGCGAACGTCTATTGAACTGCTTTCGCAAAATTCGGCGGGCGCAGTAACGTAAACAACGGTATTTTTATATTGAAGAGAATCGCCCGCTTTACGGTTTTTGCTGAAGAGCCAGTCAAGTCCGTAATAATCGCCGTCCTCATCCTTTTGCGAAAGGGAGAAGCCCGAAAGAGAATTTCTTGTAGCGTGAACAAAAGTTGAGGCGGAATCCTCTTTATAATATTCTTTGTAAAAGCCTTCCTTGGCGTACTTAACGGCAAGCTCCGTAAAATTGGAAGCGTCCTGCGCAAGCTCGTCCTTGAACTTTTTGGCGTCATCCTCGCTTTGGGCGTCAAATATTCTTATCTCAACGGTCTTTACCTCGTCCTCGTGCTTATCTCTGTACTCAGTATAATCCTCATCGGTGCGCTCTACCTTTACCTTTTCGTCTTCGATTGAGGACTCGTAATTATCGGCAATATAGGAGCGCGTTGCCTCGCGGCGGAACACGGATTCGGTAACGCCCTTGCCCATTGCGGCAACAAGATAAGCGGAAAGCGTGTAGCCGTAACTGTCGGCATATCCCTTATAGGTTTCAAGCGCCTCGTCTATCTCGCTTTTTTGGCTTGAGGTTATTTCGGGCTCTTTTCCGTCATTATCCTTAACAGCGGCGCTGTAAAGAGAATAAACGTGCTTTATGTTTTCTATAACTTCCTCTTTCATACGCTGAGCCCAAGTTACCTCGTCGCCGTCGTCATTCGTTGTTTTCTGGCTTGAGAAAGGCTTTGAAAAATCAACGTCATAACCGAGCAAAGAGGAAAGCCCCGAAGCCTCATAAGCCTCCTGCGTGTTTTTCATATTATTGTATGCAAGCGCAAAGTAATAGTTATAAACCGATACGGGCACGCTTATCTTATCGCCGTCGGCGGTTTCAACGGTCACCGCGGTGAGATTCGTCGTCCACTGAAGAACGGAATTTACAAATCCCTTGCGAACGGCTCCTGTTGCCATATAGGTAACCAAAATGGCAACAACGAGCACGACCGCCGTTGTTATTTTTATGGCCTTTTTCGCGTTGGCTGAAAGCGATTTCTTTGAAGCCGCTCCGGGTTTCTTTACCTTTTCGGTTTTCTTCGATTTCTTATTTTTCTTCTTTTCGTCGCCGGAAATAGAACCGCCGGCAAACAAATCATTGTTTAAATCTTTGTTGTCCATCTTCTTATCTTCCTTAAAATATTTTAGTCGCTCTAAGGCATTATGAATATTTTACACTAATTTTTGTAATATTACAAGAGTAAATTTCAGCTTGCTTAATCTTCGCTCTCTATCGGCTTCGCAACAAACGTTTTATCCATCGGCGCGTGGCGCTCGATTTCGCATTCCTCAACGAATTTAAGCTGCTTTTCATAGTCCGAATCGCTCTTCGCGTTGCAGAGATATGCCGGCCAGTCGGATACGAAATACATAATGTGATAACCGTAATCGCTTTTAACTATATCAACATCGCCGTACTTGCGCGAATCGTCGGTTGACCATTTTTCAAATTCCGGCACCATCTGACCGAGAGACGTGTTGAATATTTGGCCGCCGTAGTTATTGTATCCTCCGGCAATGGTTGAATTTACATCTTCGCTGTATTTTTCCGCGAGCTGAGCAAAGGCCGCCTCGGTCTTTTCGCCTTTATTGTATTCGGCAAGTATTTTCTCGGCTCTTTCAAGCCCTTGTTTCCATTCCTCTTCCGTGTATTCTTTCTGCTCTTCTCCGCTTTCCTGAGTTTCGTCGCTTTCATCGTTTTCGGAACCGTCGCCCGGGAAAACGAGAATATGCCTTACCGAATAATACTCTGTTTCATCAAATTTCGGCTCGGCGGTTTTAAGCAGAATTTCAACGCAGTTAAATTCTTCATCAACAAAATACGTGGAATCGCCCACCTTTGTATCCGCAGAATATATCCAGTCCGCAATATCCTTGTTAAAGCTGTCGCTTACCTGGTCGTAAACATAATTCTTGTATTCCATAGAATCCTGCAAGGCGCTTATGGCGCTTTTTTCGTCTTCAAAATAGCCTGAGGAAACATACTGATCAATAAAACTTTTGCATATTTCGGGAACAAGCGCTTTCATATCGTCGAGCGATTTTATCTTTTTGCAGTAATCCTGCGCCTCTTTCTTTATCTTGTTTAAATCGTCCTCTTTGGAATTGTAGGGCATTTCAAGATAGGCAAAGGAAGCGGCCTTGTATTTTTCACGGTTTTTATCGAAATACGCTTTAACCTCGTCTTCGGTGGAGGATAATTTCAGTGCGGTCTGAAAATAGTAATTCTGATATATTCCGCTTTGCTCCGTAATTTTTCTGAGCGTTTTAAGCCCGCAGTATTTGCCGAAGTTTTCTTCAATATACTGATCGGCGGATTTTCCTTCCTCGGAAGCCTTATCCTCTATTGACTTAATATTTTCCTCGATGGACTTCTTTTGATCGTCGGTAAGCTCCGTACCCGCGTTTACCGCGTCCTTATAGAACGCGACAAAAAATTGAAGCTGAGATATTGTATCGTTTTCAAATCTCTGAAGCCACGTTATCTCGTTGCCGTCGTCGTCGGTTGTCATTTGAGAGGCGTAATCCTCGGAGGGATTAAGATCCAAATATCCCTGTTGGGCGTAATTAACATATGTGTCCACCACGGAATTATAATAGTAATTATACATTCCTACGGAAATATCCTCTCCGCCGATCGTGAGCGCTATATTGCCGGGAGTCATTCTCTCGTCGTTGTTCGGAACAAAAAACAGAGCGTAGCATGCGCCCGCGATTATTCCCACGGCCAAAACGCAAGCCACCGCGATCAAAATTATTTTCCTCGTTTTTTTGTTTACGGTTATCGCTTTTTTGCTTTTTTCACGAAACTCCTCGTCGCCCTGAGGCACGGAATCAAACACCTTTTCGCTTTCGCCGGCTTGATTTTCCGCATCCTGCCCGCCTTCGGGTTCCTCCTCGGCGATTTCCGTGTCTATTTCATAATCGCCGCCCAAATCAAGGCTTTTCTCAAGAGTCGGCGCGGAAGCCTCAAATTTCCAGCCGCCGCTTTCCTCCTGCTCGCCGTTTTCGGAATTTTCGGCATTGTTTTCGCTATTTTCGGCGCCGCTTTCATTATTCTCGGCGTTGCTTTCATCGGCCAAAGCCTCTCCGCTTTCGGCATTTTCGGCCGTGTTTTCCAATTCCATATCGTTGTCTTTTTCAGTCATAATTTCAATACTCCTATATTATTTACTTGTATAGAATAAGTATATAACAAAGCGCTTTCATTTTCAATAAAAAAGAAACAAAATCGCAATATTAAGAAAATGTTAATATTTTCTTTATAAAATTCTCGCTATTGAAAAGAAAAAACTTTTGTTGTATTATAACCTTAAAGGTAATGCAATTATGGGGTAGAACAAGCCTTTGGCTAATTGGAATTTATATGAAAGAGAAAATTGACGCTTTCAAAATAAAATACCGCGAAAATCCGGGGTGGATATGGCTTTGCTCCGTGATATTCCTTTTCCCTATACTTCCCGAATACGTAAGCCCGTTTATTCTGTTCGCGGGCTTTATCGTGTTTAAGCGTCAATGGACGCGTGAGGGCAAAAAGGCGAAGGTAGGCACTCTCGGCAAGCTTGAAATCGCATTTATGTCCTTTGCCCTTATCAGCGCGCTGTGGTCGGCCAACAAGCTTGATTCCCTCGGCTCGGCGGGGCTGTGGTGGGGAATGTTCCTCGTGCAGGTAATGATATATAATCTTGCGAATTCAAGGGGAAAAATAGAAAAGCTGCTCAAGCTTATAACGCTGAGCGCCGCCGCAAACGGACTTGTGGGAGCTATACAGATAATCACCTATATGCTTAACAAATTCGGATATATAGGAAGCGAATTTGTGCTTGTTACTCCGTTTTACAAATCTCTTGACAGGGCGGTTTACACTTGGCTTCCTTTCAGCATAAGCACTAAAACCTTTTCCGAAAGGGCAAGCGGATTTTACTCAAATCCGAATTTGCTGGCGGTGTATATGCTTTTTGCTTATCCGATCTCCATTTATCTGTTTCTTAACGCCGAAACAAAAAAGAAAAAGATTTTCTACTTTTTTATGAACATACTTATAACCGCGGGAATGAGCTCCACGCTTACGAGAGCGGGCTGCGTTTTCGCCCTTTTCGGCTGGATATTCCTTTTCGTTATTCTTATAAAGCGCCACGGAAAAGAGCTTCTCAGAATTTTTATTCCGACCGTCGCAATCATAATTCCGTCAATACTTACCCGCTACGGTATTATTTTCGCGAAAAGCGGAGGAGTTATTTCGGGAATAGTAACCGGAAACATCGGTGAGCAAAACACTAATTTTGTTGAAGCGCAGAAATCATCTCAGGCCCATTTTGAAATATGGAAAAGCGTTTGGGATTACATAACGGGAAACGTGCATTATATTATTCGCGGGCTCGGCTTCGGCTGCGAAAGCACGGGGAATTTTTTGCTTGAAACCTACAATTTAAACAAACCGCACGCGCACAATTTTGTTCTTGAGATATGGGCTGAGCTCGGAATAATCGGCCTTGTTCTGCTCGGCGCAGTAATAATCTGCGCTTTCGGCAAACTGCTTGAAATAAACGCCAACAACGGCAGAAAATTCGATTTGGTTTTCTGCGTTTTTACGAGCCTTTTACTGCTGCTGCTTTTCGGCCTCAGCGATTATATATTCAATTCGCCGAAGCAGATAATACTGCTGATGATACTTCTCGGACTGACGCAGGCTATAAGCCAATGCTATGACAAAATGCTGATAAAATCCACGGGCGATCTTGTTAAAGCCACTTCAAAAACAATAAAAGAAATGGTTGAACTTACCTGAAAGCCGAAAAACAACCGCGCTTCAAAATTTTCATTTTACGGCCGGTTTTTGATAAAGGAGAAAAATTTATGAAAAAAGCAAAGAAAATACTTATTCCGGTAATATCCGTAATCTGCGTCGCGGTTTTGGGATTCGTCTCGTACGGCGCATACGTGCTTTTCGGCGTTTACGGAATAGAGTCGAAAAGAACTTATCCCGAAAGCGCCGCGGTTGAGGAAAGCTACGACAACCGCGTAAAATACGATGAAACGGGCACAACCGTTATCGACGGCGAGGCGCAGTATCAAACTATGGACGGCTTCGGAGCGTCCGCCTGCTGGTGGGGCCAAAACGTAGGCGGGTGGAACAATTGCAAGGATATTCTTGCCCTGCTTTACGACGGTGAAAAAGGCATCGGCCTTAATATTTACCGCTATAACCTCGGCGCGGGCTCCGTAAACGATGAGAGCATATATGAAACGAGGAGCAGAACCGAAACCTTCCTTAAAGACGACGGTACATATGATTTTTCGGCCGACGCAAACGCTCAAAACGCGCTGAGCATTGCCAAAACGCTTGCCGGAGACGACCTCAGAGTAACGCTTTTCGCGAACAGTCCGCCCGTCTCGCTCACGAAAAACGGAAAGGGCTATTCGGACGCGCCCGAAAAGGACGATGATCCTTATACAACGAACCTTGATTCCGCCAATTACGGCAGATACGCCGATTATTTATACGATACGGCGATGTATTTTATCGACAAGGGCTACAAGGTAACGGACGTTTCGCCGATAAACGAGCCCCAATACGCATGGCGCGGCTGGCATAACGCGGACGGTTCCGTTTCGATGAACCAGGAGGGCTGCTATTACAGCGAGCAGGATGCTCTTGCCCTTTACAAAGTGCTTGTTGATAAATTCAAGGACAGCGACGCCGACAAGGCAGGGTGCAAACTCTCTCTGTTTGAATCGGGCGCCGCAGAGGGCAGAAACACCACGTTTTCAAATTATATGGACGTTCTTCTCGGAAGGGGCAAGAAAAATGTTTTCAACAATATCCCGCTGAGAAGGTATTTCGACAAAATAAGCGTTCATTCCTACTGGTCGTCCACTACGACTAAAAAGCGCTGCGAACTTCTTATGCAGGACAGATTTTCAAATTACGATATTGCCTGCACCGAATACTGCCAGATGACAAACGACGGCAACACGGGCGTTATGGAGCTTATAGAAAAAGAGGGCGCGACGAACGGAATGTCGATAGAATACGGAACCGCGATGGCGGACGTTATCATAGACGATTTGGTATTTCTGAACGCCAAAGAATGGGACTGGTGGCTCGGTTGCTCGTTCGGAGTATATACCGACGGCCTCGTTTATCTCAATAACGAAAATCATTCCGATATTCAGACTTCAAAGCGCCTGTGGTGCCTTGGGAATTTCTCAAAATTCATTGATGAGGGAGCCGTTAGAATAGCGTCCTGCTCCGGCGTTAAAAAACTGCCGAACTGCGCTTTTAAAAATCCCGACGGCAGCACCGTTATCGTATATTCAAATTCAACCGAAAACGATATGAAAACATCTCTTCAGGGAATAGATTTCGGCTCCTGCGAGGTATATACCACGAGCGCCGAATACGACCTTGAAAAAACCACGGACAACACTACGCTTACAGACAATGTGATAAGCATTCCCTCTCAGTCGGTTGTAACGGTCGTGCTCAAGTAAGTTAAATACAAAATACAGTTTAAGGAGCGTTTCCTGTCGAAAACGCTCCTTTGATTTTTGCTTATATTCATTTGACGAAAGAACGGACTCTGAATTTTGCTCCGCAGCTCTCGCAGATTTCTCTCGCCTTTTCAATATCCTCCTTGGGGATAACGTCAACTACCGTCATTCTTACGTCGCCGCAGTATTTTACGCATTCTTTTGTAAAATCGAGCATTGCCTCGAAGGCCCTGCCGGGGAATATATTTCTCGTTATCTTATCATATTTTTCGGAGGTAACATCGTTTAGCGAAACGGAAATACTGTCCAGCACCGAGCAAAGCTCCTTTGCCGTGGGCTTTTCGTTTATCAAATCCGAAAGACCGTTCGTGTTGAGGCGCAGCTTTATATCGGGATACTTATTTTTTATATATTTCGCCGTTTCTATAAGATTGTCATAGGCGTTTGTCGGCTCGCCGTAACCGCAGAAAACAGCCTCCTTTACCCCGTCAAAATCAAATTCGTCTACCGCCTTTTTTATGTCGTCAACAGTAGGCTCCGTCTCGAACCAAAGGCGTTTCGCGTCGCCCACCGCTTCGCCGTTTGAGCGTATGCAAAATGCGCAGCTGCACGGGCATTTGTTTGTTATATTCAGGTAAACTCCGCCTGAAAGTCTGTAAACAATATCGGTTTTCATATTTCATTCTCCTATCATAAAATTACTTTTTTCTTGAACTGCGCCTTGTCAAGCGCGGCGGCAAGCGCAAGGAATATCAGCGCGCTGCCGAGAGGCTGAACCCAACCGCCCGTAAACGCCGAAATAACGGCGAATTTCTCGCCGAACAGCAGATAATCGGCAATCAGATAGCCGAACATCGTAACGAGCGTCGTCGGTATCAGCATAAACGCAATATGCGGATTGAGTATTTTTCCGTCGCCGTTTTTCTTTTTCAGATAAACCCTCATCAGTATAAACGGCAAAGCGTTAAGAGCTTTTATTATCACCGTTGCGGGAACGTATATCACAAATCCCGTGAGCGCGTCCGCGATACCGGCGCCGACGCTTGCCGCAAACACCGCGCACGGAGCGGGGAGAATGCACGCCGCGAGATATATCATTGAATCGCCCACATGCACATAGCCCTCGCCTACCGGTATCTGTATCACCATTGTGGCGACCGTTACAAGCGCGGTAAAAAGCGCGGTGAAAGTTATCATCTTTATTTTATTGTTTTTCAAGGATATACGCCCCCAATCCGTAAAGATATTTTTCAAAATCAATACCGTTATTTCTGTCCTCAATTTCAGAATTTTCAAGCACAAAAGAGATAAATTCGGCCGCCGTTTTTACGGCCTCGAAAGTATCCCTGCCGCAAAGCGCGAGACCGGTGACTATCGCCGAAAAGAGATCGCCCGTTCCCGAATAACTGCCATCGGTATATTTTGTATAAAAAATTTCGCTTTTGTCTTTTTCAAAAACGGCGCTCCCGATTTTACCAGAATCCTTTATACCCGTTACTACAACGGAACCTATGCCGCGTTCTATAAGAGAGCGCGCGGCTTTTTCGGTGTTGCTTTCACCCGTGAGCAAAAACAGCTCCGTCTCGTTCGGGGTAATTATATCGGCGTAAAGGGCAAGCTCTTGTATTTTGCCGCACAACTCATCTGAAAAACCCTTGTATCTTTCGCCGCCGTCGCCCATAACAGGATCAACAACGACAAGGGCGTGTTGGGATTTTATAAAATTCAAAACGCATTCTATCTGATTTATATTTGAAAAATAGCCGGTCAGAATACCGTCAAAATCCACGTTCAGCTTTTTCCATTCATTGAAAAATTCAGGCATATACCCGCTTAAATCTGCCATTTTATAGCTTTCGTAACCTGTTTGATTTGAAAGCGCCGCCGTGGGCATAGGGTGAGCCTCAATGCCCATAACGGATATAACGGGTATAGCCGCGCCAAGCGAGCATTTTCCGAAACCCGACAAATCGTTTATAAGAGCGCATTTTTTCATGGCGGCAAATTCCTCTTGATTAGTATTTATCTATAGTATATAATAAGAGTGTCACTAAATATATACCCAATTTTGATATTTTTTTAAGGTACAGTTTATGAGCAAATACGAGGAACTTTACAAAAGGATAAAAGAAGAGATAATTTCGGGGCAAATAAAACCGGGGGCAAAGCTGCCGTCGGTGCGAAAGGCGGCAGTTCTTTACGCGGTCAGCCGGACAACGGTGCAAAACGCCTATTTCGCTTTGGCCGCCGACGGTTTTATTTACAGCGAACCGCAGAGCGGTTATTATGTTTCGCGCCGCACGGCAGAGCGTATCGAAGATAAAAAAGCGGGAGCAAAAGGGCGTGTGATTTACGATTTTAAAAGCGGTTCGGCGGATAAAAACAGCTTTGAATTTGACGTTTGGCGAAGATATATGAAAAACGCTCTGCGAGATCAAGAAAGCCTTTTGACATACGGCGAACCGCAGGGCGAGGAGCGCCTGCGGGAGGTTCTTGCCGAATACATACGGGAAAAACGCAACGTTGTGTCCTCCGCGGGCAGAATAGTAATAGGCGCGGGAGTTCAAAGTCTTTTGAGTGTTCTTTGCTCGCTTACGGATAAAAAAGGAACCGTATCTTTTCCCGACAGGAGCTTTGTTCAGGGCGCGTCGCTGTTCGGAGACTACGGTTTTACCGTAGGTTACAGAAACAAAAACGCCGATATTATTTATGTTTCACCGTCGCATATGAACAAGCGAGGCGACGTTATGCCGAACAAAAGGCGAATGGAGCTTGTTGAACTTGCCGCCGCCAACCATAGTCTTATCATCGAGGACGATTATGAAAGCGATTTTCAGTACAGCGTATCCCCCGCCCCGTCTCTTCACGCGCTTGCGGGGGGCGGCAACGTAATCTATATGGGTTCCTTTTCAAATCTTCTGCTGCCATCAATACGCATCAGCTTTATGGTGCTTACGCCGGAGCTTGCTGAAAAATACAAAAAAAATATTTTCAAATACAATCAAACCGCCGCCAAAACGGAGCAGATAGCGCTTTGCCAATATATACAGGACGGCCGTCTGAAAGCGCAGATACGCAAAACGAGGCGGTTTTACACATCAAAGGCGCGCGTTTTTGCCCGTATGCTTGAGGAAAGGATTCCCGCCGCGCAAATCGAGATAAGCGAAAACGCGCTTCAGATTATTCTAACCGCACCGTTTGACAAAGAGCCGTCAATATTCGAGAAAAACGGAATATCGTTAAATATAGAAAAATACGAAAACAAAACGATAACCGCGATATTGAACACGGGAGCCGTGCCGCAAAAAAAATTTGAGGCGGCCGCCGACGCTATTGCCGAAATCCTAAAAAAATGATACGAGTTTAAGTCCAAAAATATGTACTCACTTTGCGCGGAGTATTGAAAAGAAAATTCCTTCTGATAAAATGAAAACGTAATAAAAATTCAGGGAGGAATTTACTATGAAAAAATTATTCGCAAAAGTCGCTCTTTCAACCGCCGCGGTAATTACCGGCTTAGCGGCCACCGTGCTGCCTTTCCACCTTTTCAACAACCTTACAAATATGCAGATATGCCTTTTGCTATTTGCGGAAATCCTTGTTTATTTTCTTATCGCGTCCGCTTTTTTTCTCGCAAAGGACGCAAGAGCCGTTAAGGAGGAAAAATGCGCCGAATATAAGAAAAGGCACGAAAAGAGAGTTGAAAAAAGAAAAAAGGAGCTTGAGGGAATCAGAGTAAACAATTACGACATAGCGGCGTAGCTCAAAAAAAAGAAAAAAGCGGCTTTTTAGCCGTTTCAGCGTGTAGAAAAAGTCAAGAAAACAGATTTCTACACGCCGGCAGACTTCGAGAAACGGAACCGAATTCGCCTTTCGGCAATTCGTCGGCGTACATAGGTACGGTAGAGTTGCCGAAAGGCGAAAGCGCCGAAAGCCGCTTGAATTCGATGTTCAAGCGGCTTTCTCATTGCAGTTGTTATTAAAAATTATACAGACCGAATTTTTGTAGGTGATACCGATTACGAAAACATATTTGTTTTCTCGGCGCGGTTCAGACCGCTTTATCGACAGTCTGAAGCGGCTTTTTAGTCGTTTTTTCTTTTTCTCCTTTACTCGCGGGCGCGTATATATTATAATTGTTTATCATAATTATTATGAACGACAGGAGCGCAATATGAATAACGCAAAGCCGATACCCAACAAAAACGTTGAGATACTCGATAAATTCTGGAGTGAAAAAATCGAATTGATACGCACCGAGGTTATCCCCTATCAATGGAAAGCGCTGAACGATATGATAGAGGGGGCGGAGCCGAGCGCTTGCATACGGAATTTCCGCCTTGCCGCGCAGGCATTGCAAAAGCGGAGAAACGGAGAAGAAACGCCCGTATATCCAACCGACAAGTGGTATTATCCGCCGAGCGACAGCCCCGCCGATTCCTTTTACGGATGGGTGTTTCAGGATTCCGATCTCGCAAAATGGATAGAAGCGGCGGCGTTCTCGCTTGAAAACCGCCCCGACGCGGAGCTTGAAAGCCTTGTTGACGGCGCCGTTGAGCTTATATGCGCCGCGCAGGCGGACAACGGCTATATAGACACGTTTTACACAATAAACGACCCGTCTAAAGCGTTTACAAATCTGCGCGATCACCACGAGCTTTACTGCTTCGGGCATCTTGCCGAAGCCGCGGTCGCTTACTATAAAGCGGTAGGCAAGGACAAATTGCTTAAAGCCGTTTGCCGATTTGCCGATCTCATCTGCGACACCTTCGGCGAAAACGGCAAAGCGGGCTACGGCGGGCACGAGATAGCGGAGATGGCCCTTATAAAGCTTTATGAGACGACGGAAAAATTCGATTATCTTAAAACCGCCAAACTGTTTATCGACCGACGCGGCACAAAGCCCTACTATTTTGATACGGAGCACGGCAGAGACAGCGGCGAAAAACTCGATTATTTCTATAATCAGGCTCATCTGCCCGTAAGGGAGCAGGACGAGGCGGTGGGGCACGCCGTCCGCGCCGTTTACCTTTACAGCGGAATGGCGGACGCGGCAAGGCTCACCGATGACAAGGAGCTTTTTGACGCCTGCCGCCGGCTTTTTGACAATATCACCGAAAGAAAAATGTATATAACAGGCGGAATAGGCTCAACAAAGGACGGCGAGGCGTTCACATTTGATTATGATTTGCCGAACGACCTTGCCTATGCCGAGACCTGCGCATCCATAGGACTTGTGTTTTTCGCGAGGAGAATGCTTCAGCGGGATTTTGAGGGAAAATACGCCGATATTATGGAAAAATGCCTTTATAACGGCGTTCTTTCGGGTATAGCGCGGGACGGAAAATCGTTTTTCTATGTAAATCCGCTTGAGGTCGACCTGACCGCCTGCAAAAGAGACAGCCGCAAAAATCATATAAAGCCCGTTCGCCAAAAATGGTTTGACTGCGCCTGCTGCCCGCCCAATCTGGCAAGGCTCATCTCCGACTACGGCGAATACTGCTTTACCGAAACGGACGGCGCGCTTTTCGTAAACCTTTACCAAAGCGCCAAAGTAAATTCCGAAAAAGCGGAGATTGAAATAAAATCCGACTATCTGCAAAGCGGAAAAATCGAATTTAAGATAAATCCGAAAAATCCGTTTACACTCGCGCTTCGTATTCCCTGCTGGTGCGATGATTTCACATTCAGCATAAAAAATCCCTATATCAAAAAGGGCTATGCCTATTTTGATATAGAGAACGAAACAACGCTTATCGCCGAATTTCCGCCTAAAGTAAAAATAATGAAATGCAATCCCCTTGTAAGGAGCAACGCGGGCAAAATCGCAGTTACGCGCGGGCCTTTTGTCTACTGCCTTGAGGAAAAAGACAACGGCAAAAACCTGCATCTTTTGAGCCTCTCCCGCAACCCGAAATTTCGCTTTGACGGCGAAAATATAACGGCAAACGGCTACAGAGAGGAAATCAAGGCGCATAATAGGCTTTATTATGAATACGAAGAGCCCGAAAAGAGGCTTGTGAGGCTGAAATTTATACCTTATTACAAATGGGCAAACAGGGGCGAAAACGAAATGTGCGTTTACATAAGATACTGACGCTCAAAGCGCTTGATTTTCGGCTTTCCGTTATCGTGCCTGTCTTGAAAATTCTTTTACATTTAATTCAATTACGGCTTACACCCGATTTTTTCCTACCGGTGTAAGCCGTTTTTTTACACGATCGAATCGCCGTCCGATTTCAAAATCTCGCCTATTTCCCTTTCGCCCCCGTCCGTTTTAAAGGTAACGGTTTTATAGGCAAAATTAGAGGCAAAATAATCGCTGTCGTCTAACGCAACATCGGTTTGCGGATAAAATTTATATACAATGCCGAGATCGTCCTCAAATTTAACATACAGCTCAAATTCGCCTAAATCTTCAGCGTCGATACGGAAAGAATCCAAAGGCTTTACGGCTGTTTTTCCGTCTTTCGTCTTTGAAATTTCAAGTTCTTTGGAGAAAAGTTCTTTTCCGCCGCTTTCAACAACAAGCCGAGCCGAGGCAAGCTCCGTTCCCGCGAAGCTTGACCATTCATAAGTTATATTCTGAGCGCCGTAATCGGGCTCGAAATTATATTTTGTCCTACTATTTTGCTTTATTTTGCTGACATAATAAGAGCCGCTTTCGGCATCATCGCTTATCCCCCAATATTCGTTTGCAATATCGAGATAAAACTCGTCCTTTTGTATCTCTTTTCCGTCGTCAACATAAACAAAGCTTTGCGCGTTCCAAAATTTAATAAGATCTATCTGCGTATCAAGTACAAATTCCCCGCTTTGCTCTACCGCCTCGATTTTGTCGAGACTTTCGTTTTTTCCGACAAAAGAAAAATACACCTTGCTGTTTTTTACATAGCTTTCGGGAGAATACCTGAATTGCGCGTCAACTATATAAGGCTTTTCTTTATCGGCATTTTTGATTTCAAATGTAACGAAATCCGAAAGACTGTTCACGCCGTCGTTTGACAATGAATCAAAATTGCCCGACGAATCAACGATGCTGAACATATAATTCATTTGCGAGCGAACGTAATCGACACTGTCGCTCAGCCTTGAAATTCCGCTCGCGGAAGAAACGATTTGAATAATAAGCGCAATTACGGTTATGCCCAAGACGACGCAAAGTGTTTTGTGTGATTTTTTGCTTTTTTCGGCATTCAAATTCACGGCGTAAAAAAACTGTTCCGCATATGCCTTATAGCGTTCAAAGCTTTCCGCCTGATTATCGTTTTCTTTTTCTTCTCCGACGGTCTTTGTTCCCAAAAGTTCGTCCATCGAAGAATTGAACAGATTTGCAATATCCGTCAACTTTTTTAAATCGGGCATAGCCGTCCCGTTTTCCCATTTTGAAACGGTCTGCCTCGTTACGCCGAGCTTTTCGGCAAGTTCCTCCTGGGATAGGCCCATCGCCTTTCTGTGTTCCCGTAAATTTTCGTCAAATTTCATTTTGAGCACCTCCTTATTTTGAATTTTACCAAAAATCATATTAAATAACAATCAATAATAGGTTTTCAATTCGTCAATTTACGGTTGCGAATTAAAAAATCCCGGGGTTTCCGGGATTTTTCATTCGGTTATTCGGTTACAGTAATTTTTCAAGCCCCTCGGCGGTATATTCCTCGCCGTTTCTCTTTTTTTGCAGCTGCTCCATAAGAGCGTTGAATCTGGCTCTCGTCATCGGATAGAGTATCGCGAACAGCACCGAAAGGAAAAGCATTGCCGCCGGAATTATAGTTGAAATGTTTTCCATACCGTTTACGATTTTCGGATCGGTAACTATCGGGAAAAGCGATTCCGAGCCCGCTATATCCGCCGAGGAATCATATCCGTAAAGCGAAAGAAGCTGACCCGCCATAAGTATTCCGAAAGCCGAGCCGAATTTCTGAACAAACTGCGGAAGAGCGGTTATTACGGATTCTCTGCGCATACCCGACTTGAACTCGTCAAGCTCCACAAGATCGTAGCCCATTGAATAGAACAAGGTCCAAAATGCGCCCGCGCCTATACCGAGAAAAACGGGGCTGAGCACGCACATAATTTTAAATCCGCCTACCTGCGCGTCAAGCCCGACGATTTTCAAAACGACTTCGCCGACGCAGGCGATCGACAAAAACAGGATTATAGCAAAGCGCCTGTCTTTTTTCTTCGCCACGGCCTCCACTATCGGAACGGTGATTGCCATAGCGATAACCATTGAAAGAATAACGAACACTATGCCGGTGTCGTAATCCATTCCGATGCAGTCTATTACCATATAGGTGAGATTCGCCTGTATCATCGAAGAGGTAGCGAGGAAGAAAAATACAAACAGCAGGAAGAATTTCGCGGGCTTCAGTTTCAGTATCTCGCCGAAAACGCGCATAGTATCCTTCATTGTGTTTTTCTGAGGAAGAGCTCCGTCGGGCGCCTTCTTCGGCTCGTAAACTCCCTCAAGCGATTTGCAGCAAATAAAGCCGAGGATAACCGCCATAACGCTGATTATCGCGGCGATAACGGCGTAAGAGTTTGCCTCGTATTTTTCCGTGAGAATTATCGCGACGGTGGGAACGAGCGCCGGCAGGATATTGCCGAGGCCTACCGCGATAGCGTTGAGCAGCGAGGAAAGAGAGCGTATCTGCGTTCTCTCGTCGTAATCCTCCGTAAGCTCCGCGACAACGGCGTAATAAGGGATGGTGTAGAGCGTATAGAAAACCCAAATAGCCATTGAAATAACGGTGTAGAGCAATATCTTCAAAAACTGCGAATCAAAGCCCGCGCCGATATTCGTCCACGCGACAATAAAGACTATGCCGAGAGGAAGAAGCGATTTTTTCATAACTTTACGCTTATCGACTCCCGCCCTATCCGTATAATTGCCTATCATCGGATCGGTTATCGCGTCCCATGCGATAGAAATGAAAATGATTATAGAGCTGTACTTCGGCTGAATACCAACGATCTCATTCAGGAAAGTAAGATAGTAGGTGTAAAACATATTGTAGATAAGCGATTCGGTAAATATACCGAAAGCATATCCCGTTTTTTTCTTTTTTGTTAAAGCGCTTTTGCGTGCCATAGCGTACCTCCCGAAGTTTATTTATAACGGATTATTTTTTATCTGCTCAAGCATCCGTTCGAGCCGTTTTTCTCTTATTCCGCTTAATAACAAATTTCTCAGGGACTTGTGAATCCGGACTTATGTTCAAAACAGAATAATATTTTTTCTCTACTGAACATTTTCTCCGAATTTATCGGCAAGCACGGCTCTGTAATACGGCGAATCGCCTGATTCCTTTTTGCCCTCGCGCCTTGCCTGAAGGTCGTCGGTCACCTTTTTCTTTTCTTTATTTCCGTATCTGACGAACAAAAGCGGAATGATATACAGCGCGCTGGCAATGGCCGGGGTGAGAATTACAAGAGGCCATATCCAATTATCGAACGCGGCGGTCTGAGTGCCGATATAAACATCGGCGCTGTCAATAGCTTTATAGTGCAGAAGAGACAGGGCAAACGTCGCGAGGCCCGAAGTGATGCCGCTTGAAATCTTCGTGAACGCCGTTTGCATTGAGAAGGTGATTCCCTCCGTTCTCTTGCCCGTTTTCCATTCCATATAATCTATACCGTCGCAGAAAAGCGAGGTTTGAGCTATAGAGCTTGCGCCCGACGGCAGAGAGCCTATGCCGATAACAACCATAGCGAGCCAAAGCTTTTTACCCTCAAAGCCTATAAAGTAGGCTATCGTTCTGAAAACGATATTGAAAATCTGCATAACGATAAGCACGTTTACGTAATTGTTTTTGCAAAGCTTTTTGAACTTATCCGCAAGCATCATCGAAATGAAGCCCGGCAGACCGGTGATTATATAGAAAATAGTGGAGAGGCCGAGGGCGCCCATAACGCCGTTTCCGAGGAAATCGGAAGGTATTTCATACTTAAAGAAATATGTAACAAGATTTGAGCCGAAACCGAGCGCGCCTATAAGGTTAGCGAGAGTAACGAGCATAAGTATCCTGTTTTTAAAAAGCAATGAAAAGCTCTCGACAAGACTCGTCTGCTGCTCCTCTTTCACTATTTTTATTCTTTCCTGCGCCTGATAGCAGCGCTTTGAGATCATCGCGCCGCCGAGACCGAGAATGATTGCGAAAACAAGCGTTATAAACTGCCACGACTGCCCCGTTGAATTTACAACTATTTCAAGCACCATAGGAATAACCGTTGAAAAAGCGCTGTAAACGCATGAGCCTATTGTTCTTGCCCACTGAACGAATCTGTCTCTCTCGTCCGGATTCGGCGTTACCATAGCGGTAATGCCCCAAAGGGAAACATCCTGCACGGTATAAGAAAGATCCCAGCAGATATACATAATTACGAAATACGCCACTCTTAGCCAAAGCAAGCTGCCCTCCGTTGAAAAAACGAGAAACAAAAGAACCGTGAAGATCCCGACAGGCAGAGGCGTGTATCTTAAAAACGGGCGCATCTTTTCGCCGTTTTTAAACGAGTGCTTATCGATGTAAGAGCCGACTATCGGATCGTTCACACCGTCCCAAATCTTCATCAAAACAAGAAGAACGGAAACGGTCGCGGCCGGAAAGAGAGCGATGTCCGTCATAAAATAAGTAAAAAATGACGCGCCGACCAGAGAGTAAACAAGATTTTGCCCGCCGAGTCCGAATAAATAACTTATTTTTTCCTTTTTGCCGATATAATTTTCCATAAATACCCCTTTCACGGTTTTGCCTGCCGTTATTTTTCCTTATAAACCGAAACGGCGATAAACAAAAACCCTGATTTTATTATATAATGCAATTTGCACAATGGCAATGGGTATTTACGAAAAAAAATGGATAAATTTACATAAAATCGTTTATTTTTATGATATTTTTAAATTTTTTCGCAAAAGCCTTGACTAACCTTTTGCAAAACGGTTGACATTGTTTTTTTCGGCATTTAAAATAAAATTGAATGTATTTTCGGAATTTTAGGAAAAGAGAGTGACAGAATGGGAGAAAAAATAAAAAAAGCTCTCGGCATTAAGGGCGATTTCAAAACGACCGTTGTGCCGATGATAAATTACAGCTATGCCAATATCTTTCTCGGCGGAGCGGGATATATCGTCGGTATGTATTTTACAATATTCCTTACGGACGTTGTGAACATTTCGCTGAATCAGGCGGGCATAGTAGTTATGATCGCCACGATTTGGGACGCCGTCACCGATCCCGTTATGGGAATTATTACGGACAGAACGCGCTCAAAATACGGCAAGCATCGGCGATACCTTGTTTGGGGCATACCGTTTCTTATTGTTTCATACACGCTTTTGTGGAACAGCTTTGGCCTGAACGGAAATGAAAATCCGAAAGCGGCGATGATATATTTCGTTCTCGTCTATATGCTTTACAAAACAGCGTTCACGATAATAAGCGTTCCGCACACCGCTATGCTTCCCGAGCTTGCGCCCGAATACGATCTGCGCACGCAGTACAATTCCGTCGGCTATCTTTTCAATTCCGCGGGTATGGTGCCTGCTTTTCTTCTTGCCGTGGCTCTGCTTGCCGCCTTTGGCTCAAACGACAATATTACGTCCGCCTCGAAGACGCCTTTTCTTATCATAGGCATTGTGCTTTCGATTTTCTTTTCGGCGGCGGTATTCATCACATTTAAAACAACAAAAGAACCGAGCTCGCTCGATTATCACGTTGAGCGCCTTGATCTTAAATACATAATCCGCGAATATGTGCTTGTTTTCAAGAACAGAGCGTTTCGCCAATATTTCTTTATGAGTGTCGCCTATCAGTTTGCGACGGGCTTTTACGCCAACTCAAAGGTGTATTACATAAAGTATTTGGCGAATCAATACAGCAAATACGCGCTTTACAACGCGGTCGCGGGAGTTGCGGAGGCTGCCGCCTTTCCGCTCAACTATGCTCTTACGATAAAATTCGGCAAGAAAAAATGCGGCAATATCGTTACTCCGATTATGGTAGCGGGGCTTGCGATAGGGCTGTTTATGCAGCAGAGCAAAACAGGCTCCGCGTCGTTCCTATGGGTTGCGCTTATGATGCTGAGTATGATTCTTTATCCGTTCGGAATGTCGGGTCTCGGATTTGTTTCTACAAATATTTTCCCCGATATTACCGACGTGGACGAGTTGATAACGGGCAGACGGCGCGAGGGAGTCATAGCCACGTTCAGCACTCTGATAAAAAAGAGCATCAGCGGCGTTATGGCGGCGATGGTCGGCTTTACGCTTCAGGGATTCGGCCTCGTCACGGGCGACACCGTTTCGCAATATGAAACCTCGACCGGCCAAATGTTCGCTCAAAGCGGCAGCGCCATATGGGGCGTTCGCATATGTGTGGCGGTAATACCGATAATCGCGACCGCCGTCTCGCTTATACTGCTTAAAAAATTCAGAATGACAAAATCAGACCATGAAATGATAAGAGCCGCGATAGCGGTCAAGCGCAAATACGGCTCCGTCACCCTCACCGACGAGCAGATAAAAGTATGCGAGGAGATCGCCGGTCAGAAATACGAAAACACTTGGCTCGGGCAGGGCAACGACGAGGAGCATCCGCTTGAGCTCGACGAAAACGGAGAATATCTTGTTCTCACTGCAAAGGAGTAATTATGGATAATAATACTGTTGACATCACAAAAAAAGCGCCAGACGAACCAAAAAAGGGATTTAAAACCTCTTTGAAAAAGTTTTTATTCTATCTTGTGCAGTGGACTTGGGGACTGCCGGTAAACCTTGTGGGAGGTCTTATTTTCCTGTTTCTCACAAAGATCAAAAAAAGGCGCTGGCAGCGTTTCGGCTACGCTTACATAACTTATCTGCCCTGGAACGCGGGCGGTCTCAGCCTCGGTCTTTTCATATTTATGAAAGATAATCATAAGAGCGCCAAATGGACCTACAACACGCGCATACACGAATACGGCCACACCTGGCAATGCCTGCTGCTCGGCCCGCTTTACTATATAGTGATAGCGCTCCCCTCCGCCATATGGTGCAACTGCTTTGAGGGATACAGAAGAAAGCACAACGTTTCGTACTATAAAATTTACTGCGAGGCGTGGGCGAACAGCTTCGGTCAAAAGTTTTCAAAAATGAAAATGAAAGATGTTAAATAACCGATTTCGATATAGATTTATTTTAATATTAAGACGGTTTAAAATAAACGGCACGGCGCCAAATAAGGCGTCGTGCCGTTTTGCATTATTATCTTTTGAAATTTGCTTTTCGCGTTTCGATTTAGTTTATCACTCGATTTCCAAATGCCTTGCCTGAGAAATTTCGTTTTGTTTTTTAGGCATTGTAAGGCGGAGCACGCCGTTATCGTATTTAGCCCTGATATTTTCGGCGTCTACCGAGGAAATGTCAAAACTGCGGCTGTATTTTCCGTAAGAACGCTCAACGCACAGATATTTGTCTTTTTTATCCTTGTGTTCGTGCTCGGAGTGACGTTCGGCATTTACGGTAAGGGTATTGTCGGATATATCAAGGTGAATATCCTTTTTGTCAAAGCCGGGCAGATCCGCCTCAAGAAGATAACTGTCGCCCTCATCGGTTATATCCGTTTTAAACTCCGCTATATCACCGCTGTTGAAAAACGCCCCGAACGGCTCCTCAAAAAATCTTCTCTGAAAATTTTCAAAATCTCTGAACGGATTGTAGGCGATCTCGTTTGAGTGCCTGCGATACGGTCTCATTTCAAACATTGCAAAATACCTCCAAACTATTTTTATTCTATTATTTCCCCGCATTAGAATTATATTCCGAAAACACGGAATAAATTTGCGCGTGAAATCACAAAACAAAGTTTATAAGCGCGCACACCGCAAAGCCCGCGGAAAGAGGCAAAATAACCGAAAGGACAGTCCATTTGAACGATTTCGTCTCTTTTATTATTGTAAGCAGAGTTGTGGAACACGGGAAATGGAACATCGAGAAAACGCAGGTGCAAAGAGCCGTAACGCCGGTCCAGCCGTTATCGGTAAGTATTGTTTTAAGGCTTTCGAGCGAGGAGTAATCGCTTAACTCCCCGGTAGACAGATAAGCCATAAGAATTATGGGAATGACTATTTCATTGGCGGGAAATCCGAGAATAAAGCCCAAAAGTATAACGCCGTCAAGCCCGATAAATCTGCCGACAGGATCAAGAAATTCCGCTATGACCGAAAGCAGAGGCGTGCCGCCCGTTTTTATATTAGCCAATATCCATATTATAAGCCCCGCGGGAGCGGCGACGGCAACGGCGCGCAGCAGAACGAAAAGCACTTTTTCCTTAACGGTCTGCCAGATTATTTTAAGAAATTGGGGTTTTCTGAACGGCGGCAGTTCAAGCACAAAAGAGGACGCCTCCCCTTTCAGCACCGTTTTAGTAAGTATTTTCGATGAAACAAGCGTCATCACCATTGAAAAAGCGATAAACGCCAGCAGTATAAGCGCGGAAACCACCGTGTTTTTTGAGAAAAACATTGCTATAACAGCGATAAGAAGCGGAAAACGGCCGTTGCAGGGGGAAAAGCTGTTTGTAAGAATGGCGATAATTCTTTCGCGGGGCGAGTCGATTATTCTTGCGCCCGTTACGCCGACGGCGTTGCAACCGTAGCCCATACAGGTTGTGAGCGCCTGCTTGCCGCACGCGCCGCAGGATTTGAAACAGGGATCGAGATTGAACGCGATTCTCGGAAGAACACCGAAATCCTCAAGTATCGCGAAAAGCGGAAAGAATATCGCCATCGGCGGCAGCATTACCGCCACCACCCAAAGCAAAACGCGAAGGATTCCGTTCACCGTTACGCTGATTATTACCTGAGGTATTCCCACGCTCTCCATAGCGCCCGCGAGCCAAACCTCAAAATCATCGAACAGACCTCTCAAAAAATCGGAGGGATAATTTGAACCGGCTATCGTTATCCATAAAACTATTCCGAAAATCAACAGCATTATCGGAAACGCCGTATATTTGCCGAGCAGCAGCTTATCAAGCCTTTTTTCCCTCTTTTGGGCTTTTGACGGCTCGCAGTGTGAAACGCTTTTCGCTATCAGCGCCGATCTTTGAAAAACGGAAAGCGTTACGCTTTCCACAAAAGCGTCCCCGCTTACGCCGAACCGCTCAAGAATACCCGCGGCTTTCGCGTATGCCTGCTTTTGCGCAAGCTCAGCCGGCTCTTTGCCCTCTTCAAGCATACGCAGCGCCTTGCAACGCTTTATTCCCGCCCTTTCAAGAGCCAACAGCGCCTGCTCCACCGGACTTATGTAGGTTATTCTTTTCGGTTTTGGAATTTCCGCCCCTGTCACGACGTTGTGAACGGCCTCAAGCAGGTTGTTTATTCCCCTGCCGCTCCTTGCGGTCGCCTCAACTACAGGTACGCCGAGCATTTCGGAAAGTTTTGCGCTGTCAATTGATATGTTTTTCTTTTTCGCCTCGTCGCACAAATTCAGCAGCACCACAATTTTGTCGGTCATTTCGGCTATCTGCAAAACGAGGTTAAGATTTCTTTCAAGATTAGTCGCGTCCACAACGCAAACGACGCACTCGTAATCGCCGTTTTCTATAAAATCTCTCGCGACTTCCTCTTCCTTTGATGAGACTACAAGGCTGTACGTTCCCGGAAGATCATACAGCTCATAGTCATTGTATTTGTAATAATAGCCGCCTTTCGCGGTTTCAACCGTTTTTCCCGTCCAGTTTCCGGTATGCTGATTTTTGCCGGTAAGCTCATTGAAAACCGTGCTTTTTCCCACATTCGGATTACCGGCCAGCGCTATTTTCCTTGCGTTTTTCATATGACGACACCCACCTTTTCCGCATCGGGCTTTCTCAAGGCCACCACCGAACCCTCAATACTGTAAGCTATCGGGGAACCGAAAGGATTTTTCCAAACGCAGCTTATCTCGTTTCCCTTTATAAATCCCATATCGAAAAGGCGCCTTTTTATATCGCAATCCTTGCGGATATACAGAATAACGCCCCTTTGGTTTTCTTTCATATCTGCAATAGTCATAATTACACCTCTGATTATTTTATGAAAGGGGCACACATTAAGTGAATTGATATAATTGACTATTGAATTTGATAAAACAAGGTGATACAATAGACGTGAAATTTTTTGAAAGAGGTACACAATCTATGGAAAAACTTAAATATTTCGTAAACGGCGAATTTAAAGATTCCAAAACCGAAGTTTGGTACGATCTTCACAATCCGTCAACCGGCGAGGTAACAGGTCAGGCGCCCTGCTGCACAAACGACGAGGTGTTGGAGGCGATAGCCGCCGCGAAAGCCGCCTATCCGGCATGGAGAGCCACTCCCGCAAGAAAGAGATCGCAGATACTCTATAAGGTGCGCGAGCTTATAATGAAGCACAACGACGAGCTCACAATGATAGTTTGCGAGGAAAACGGAAAAACCTGGGCGGAGGCCGAGGGAGACGTCGGCAAGGCGCTTGAGGGCACCGAGCTCGCGACGCAGGTTCCGTCGCTTATGATGGGCGAAAGCCTTATGGACGCCTCAACGGGGTTTGACACCGTAAAATACCGCGAACCGCTCGGCGTTTTCGCGGGAATAGTTCCCGTAAACTTTCCGGCTATGATACCGTTCGGTTGGATGGCTCCCGTATGCGTTGCCTGCGGCAACACGATGGTGCTCAAGGCCGCTTCGCTCACCCCGAGAACGGCTATGAGGATCGGCGAGCTTTATAAGGAAGCCGGTCTGCCCGATGGCGTTATCAATATCGTAACCTGCTCCAGAAACGAAATAAACACTATTCTTGAGCACCCCGACGTTCAGGGAATCACCTTCGTAGGCTCCACCCCCGTCGGGCTGAAGATATATGAAAAGGCCGCCTCTACGGGCAAGAGATGCCAGGCTCTCTGCCAGGCCAAAAACCACGCGCTTGTTCTTGAGGACTGCGCTCTTGAAAGAACCGTTGCCGGCGTTATAAATTCCGCTTACGGCTGCGCCGGTCAAAGATGTATGGCGCTTTCCTGCTGCGTAGTTCAGGAATCCATAGCGGACAAGTTTGTGGCCGAGCTCAAAAAGCAGGCGATGAACGTAAACTGCGGCCCCGCTTGGGATAAGAGCACACGCCTTGGCCCGATAACATACAAAAAGCATTACGACGAGGTAGTGGCGGATATTCAAAAGGGCGTTGACGAGGGAGCGACCCTTGTGCTTGACGGAAGAAACCCGAAAGTGCCCGAGGGATATGAGAACGGCTATTTTGTGGGCCCCACGATTTTTGACCACGTTACGGACGAAATGAGCATCGGCACCGAGGAAGTATTCGGCCCCGTTCTTTGCATAAAGAGATGCAAAAATTTTGAAGACGGTCTCGCGATGATGAATGCAAATCCGTACGCGAACGGCTCCGTTATCTATACTCAGAGCGGTTACTATGCCCGCCAGTTCGCCCGCTTCACGGACGGCGGTCAGGTAGGCATAAATGTCGGTATTCCCGTGCCCGTTGGATTCATTCCGTTCAGCGGCCATAAAAAGAGCTTTTTCGGCGATCTTCACTGCCTCGGAAAAGACGCTTACCGCTTCTTCACCGAAAGCAAATCGGTAACGTCTCACTGGTTTGACGAGGAAGAAAAGAAAGCAAAAGAGGTAGACACCTGGGACGGTCTTCTGTAATACAAAATTAAAATAAAAATCAAAATCCCGAAGCTTAGATCAGCTTCGGGATTTTTACGCAGTTAAACGAGATTTAAAAATCGGAAGGCTTGTGAGCTTTCCGATTGATATTTTACAGAGATTTTATTATATTTTCCATTTCATCCATATGCTTTTCCATATCGGCAACAAGCGCGAACTGATTTTTTGCCCTCACTAAATTATGACGGGGATAAGCGATTTTAAAATAAGTGTCGTCGTTAATATAGTCGGTAAGAAACCTCATACCGCACTCAAAGGTCATAAGCAGAGCGGAAAAAGCAAGATTCTCTTTTTCTGCGGCATTCAGGCTTTCACCCGCCTGCGAAAGGAATCCCTCGGCATATGCCCTGAAATATTCAAGATTTATACCGACTTTGGAAAGATCAGCCTCATCCTCGGCGGCGGTGTTTGCGCCGAATCTTATTGAATCGCCGAAATCATACAGCGCAAGCCCCGGCATAACAGTGTCAAGATCTATAACGCAGATTGCCTTATTTGTGTTTTTATCAAATAAAACGTTGTTCAGTTTAGTATCGTTGTGCGTAACGCGCAGCGGCAGCTTGCCCGCCTTAACCAAATCGGTAAAGCGTGAGCAGTAATCCGCCCTGTCTTTCACGAATTTTATCTGTTCAAGGCAGGAATCATTTCTGCCGACAATGTTTTTTTCAAGCGCAGGAATAAATTCCGTTTCGTATCTGTACTTTGTATTGTGAAATTCGGGCAGAGTTTCATAAAGGCTGTCGGCGGGAAAATCCGCGAGCAGACGTTGAAATTTTCCGAACGCTATGCCGCTCTGTTTAAAAAGCTCCGCGCTTTCTACTCCATTGTAGCTCACCGAATCTGAGACAAAAGTATATGCCCTGTAAAGCCCGCCGTTTCGGTCGGTATAGTATTTTTTGCCGTCAAGTGTTTTTATAAAATTCAGTGTTTCTCTGTTTTCGTCTCCGCCGGACGCTTTGATTTTTTCTTTAAGATAGGAAGTAACGCCGAATATATTATTCATCAGCTTACCAACATCGCTGAAGACGTTTTTATTTATTTTCTGAACTATATATTTTTTTTCAGCGCCGTTATCCTTATATGTAACGAGAAATGTGGAATTTATATGCCCGCTGCCATACGGAATATGGCTTTCATAACTGCCTGAGAAATTAAAGTTGCTTAAAACTTCAAATATATCGTCCATATTTCCTCCGAAATAACAACAATGGCTTTTAAACAAATAATAAATATGCGGTTATTATACAATATTTTATTCATTTTTTCAATGAATATTGCAAATTATTCGCTTATTTTATATAACCAAAGATTGAGTTTGTTTTTGAAAAGGCAGCTTAGACTTGTCTCTTCGCAGGCAACGTGCCTTTAGGATAAGAAAAAGCGGTTTCTTTTGAAAAACCGCTTTATGATTTCAAATTTTATTATTCGCGCCGCAATGCGTCTATCGGGCTCATCATAGCCGCTTTTCTTGCCGGATATATTCCGAAAAACAGCCCTACTCCGCTTGAGAACAAAAGCGCAAGCAAAATGATCCACCATTTTACCTTAGGCTCTATGCCCATAATCGCGCAAGCGCCGTAAGCACCCAAAATTCCCAAAATAAGCCCGATCAAACCGCCGAGTAGGCATAAAATTATCGATTCGGTAAGAAACTGCAACGTTATAACGTGCGTTTTGGCGCCGAGTGATTTTCTTATACCTATCTCGCGCGTTCGCTCCGTTACCGAAACAAGCATTATATTCATTACGCCGATACCGCCGACTATAAGCGATATAGCGCCGATGCAGGCGATAAACGTGGTGAGAACCTGCATTACAACGTCCACAATCGCAATATACGTTGCCATATCCTGCGCCATATAAAGATTTTCTTCATAATTCCCGTGCGCCGCTTTAAGATAATTCACCGCGGCGTTTCCAACGGCCTCATTGTTAGCGCCCTCATCGGCGATAACAAAAAGCATATTCAGTTTTTCCTCAGCGCCGGTTATTTCGGTAAGAGTTGTGCAGGGAACCATAAGCATAATGGTCATATTGTCGCCCATCGGCATCATCTGCATCATACTTGAGGTATCGGCTCCGCTGGCGGACATAACCGAGCTTATATCGGCGACACCGATTATCTTTAACTTTTTTGTTGCGTTGCTTGAGGATACGGTAATGTATTCGCCGACAACGTCCTTGTAACCGTAAGCCAATTCCGCGCTGTTTGTTTCTATAAGAGCCACAGGGGCCGCAGAATTATATTCGTCCTCCGAAAAAAATCTGCCGTAGGTGCAACCCGTTTTCATAGCGTAAACCATATCCGCGTTAGAGCCCGTAATCATAGCGATCGCGGATT
This sequence comes from uncultured Clostridia bacterium, assembly GCA_947623505.1. GTDB lineage: Bacteria > Bacillota > Clostridia > Oscillospirales > Acutalibacteraceae > Eubacterium_R. The sequence continues at coordinate 61,676 of CANQGT010000003.1, forward strand.
CTTCGTTTGAATCCAAAACGGCCCGCGCAATTCCCAACATAAACGGCGAGCATCTGTCAACACCGTTTACCCTGTCTTTAATATTCGCTATATCGTCAAACGTGATATAATCATTATCCGTGGCCTTAGCCGGATCTACCGAAAGAACAACGGCATTTGAACCCATTTCCTCAATAAGGGAAACTATATAATCTCTTGCGCCCGTTCCGGCGCCGACAATCATTATAACCGAACTTATTCCGATGATGATGCCCAGCATTGTCAAAAGCGAACGCAGCCAGTTTGCCCTTATACACTTTATGGCAATTTTAAAACTTTCTGCTAAATTCACTGCGGTTTCTCCTTAATTTGAAACTTTTACTTCAAAGGAATCTTCTTCATAGGTGGACAAAGGCGCGTAAATTACCCTGTCTCCCTCTTTAAGACCGCTCTTTATCTCATATTCGGTGTAGGACATTGCGCCTGTTTCAATCTTCGTTTTGGTGACTGTTTCCTCATCTTCGTTATAGAGATAAACATACGTCCCCGTCTTATCGTGTATCATAGATTCAGAGGGAATCGTCGGCACACCGATATGCTCGCCCACGGAAATTTCCACTCCTGCGTCGAATCCGACTATAATATTATCGTCGGGATTGTCAACGGAAATCTTAACGTCTACGCCCGCGCCTGTTTGAGTCAGGCTGGAAATTCCGCTGATGCCCATCATTGAACCTACCGAATCCAACAATGAACCGTCCGAGCCGCCTCCGGCGATAGGAGCCTTTGAAATAACGGTGCCCGTGTATTTTCCGTAAGCGGTAGTTATCTCAACGGGCATACCCGCTTCCACCTTATGAATATCATACTCACCGAGTGAAACGGTAACGGTCATTTTATTGAGGTTTTGCAGAGTGATCCCGCTTGAAATAAGAGATGTCTGCTGCCCCGGGGCTATTGAGCAATCCGTTATAACACCGTCAAAATCAGCAGTCCAGCCCGCAGCCAAAGCCTGCTTTGATTCATTAAGAGCGTTCAGCGCTTCTTTCGTTGTGTTCATAAGCTCTTTTCTCGTATCCAAAAGCGTATCCGAAGAAAGCGTGGAGTAAATCTGCTTTTCCGCGTTATAGGAAGCCATCATAATCTCATCGTAGGCAAGCTTTGCAGCGTCTTTTTGAAGCTGAGAAAGCGATGAATCCGCCGCGTTCGCGCCCCACTGCTGAGAATTTATCACCGCCCTGATCTGCTCAATGGCCTTTTCAAGAGAAACGTTGAGCGTTGACTCGTTAATATTTCCCTTATCTATCTCACGGTTGAGCGCATCCGCCACCGCGTCGGCAATAGCGCTCGGCGACGTGACTCCGTCATCAAGCTGCCCGGCAAGCGTCTGCATAACAACGGACAGTATCAAATTTGTAGTCTGAGCGTCATCGGAAAGCGAATTAACTATATCCGTTATCTGCGCAACAGCCTTATTGTAAGAGTCCGCGATTGAGGACTGCAATTCTCCGCTTCCGGTTGAAACGCTTTTCTGAAGAGCGTTTATTTCCTTTTGAAGAGCGGATATTTTGCCGTTTAATTGAGAAAGATTTGACTTTGCCTTTTTTTGGGAGGCCAAAGCCTCGTTATATCCGTCCTTTGCCTTGTCGTAGGATTTTTGAAGATTTTTTATCTGCTCTTCATACGCGGAAGTATCAAAAGTAGCAAGTCTGTCGCCCTTCTTTACCTCATCGCCGACCTGAACAAAAACCTCTTTAACCGTTGCCACAGCGTCTACCTTATAGTCTTTTACCGTGCCGGCCGAAACCTTTCCCGTGGCGTCAACCGTTTCGTAAATATCGCTTTTGCCTATCGTGTAAAGCTCAACGTGCTCAATGCTTTGCTCAATGGCGTAAGCGGTTATTCCCGCGGCAATACCGGCAACGGCAATTAAAATGCACACAATGATAATTATTTTTTTCTTTTTGCTTTTTTTAACAACAGCCATATCCTGCAAACCCCGTAACATCAAAGAATTATATAATTTCAAGATTTAGTATAATTCCGATTTGTATAAAAGTCAATAACTGACAGTAAACGCATTTGTAAACATTTAGTTAAAAATTTTTTAATAAAAATATGAAAGAATATCACCGCTCAGCGAGGGCTCTTTTTCCTATATCTTTTCTGAAATGCTTTCCTTCAAAATTTATTTTTTCAACGGCGGCATAGGATTTTTCAAGCGCCGATTTCAGATCTTTTCCAAGCGCCGTAACGCCTAAAACTCTTCCTCCCGAGGTTACTAATTTCCCGTCCTTAATAGCGGTTCCCGCGTGATAGACGGTAACGCCGCCGAGCTGACCGTTTTCAAGACCGTTTATCTCAAGTCCCTTTTTGTAGGCTTTCGGATAACCGCCCGAAGCTATGATAACGCAGGCGCAGGCTTCATCCGACCATTCAATATCAATCTCCGAAAGCGTTGCGTTGTTTATAGCCTCAAAAATATCCATAATATCTGTTTTAAGGCGAGGCAGAACCACCTGCGTTTCGGGATCTCCGAATCGGCAGTTATATTCAATCACCTTCGGCCCTTTCGGCGTGAGCATAAGGCCGAAATACAGGCAGCCCTTAAAGGTTCTGCCCTCGGCGTTCATGGCGTTTATCGTGGGAATGAATATTTTTTCCATACATTCCTTCGCGATTTCCTCGGTGTAACAGGGATTCGGCGAAACGGTGCCCATACCACCCGTATTCAGCCCTTTATCGTTATCGAGGGCTCTTTTATGATCCATTGAGGAAACCATCGGCTTAACGCATTTTCCGTCTGTAAACGCGAGCACCGAAACCTCGGGGCCCGTGAGAAATTCCTCAACAACGACCTTATTGCCGCTTTCGCCGAAAACCTTATCCTCCATTATCTCTTTTACGCCCGCCTGAGCCTCTTTAAAATTTTCGGGTATAATAACGCCCTTGCCGAGAGCGAGGCCGTCCGCCTTGATAACCGCGGGATATTCATTTTTTTCTTTAATATAATCAATAGCTTCGCTCGGATCGTCAAACACTTTATATTCCGCCGTGGGTATGCCGTATTTAAGCATAAGATTTTTTGAAAAGACCTTTGAGCCCTCTATTATCGCGGCCTTTGCCGATGGGCCGAAAGTCGGAAAGCCGGCTTCGTTAAGAGCGTCAACCATTCCGGCAACAAGCGGATCGTCGGGGGCCACAACGACAAAATCGGCCTTTATTTCCTTTGCCAGCGCAACAACGCCATCTATATCGGTTGCCGCGACCGGATAACACCTCGCGTCATATGAAATGCCGCCGTTGCCGGGGCAGCACGCGATCTCCGTGACCTTGGGCGATTCCTTTATTTTTCTGATAAGCGCGTGTTCTCTGCCGCCGCCGCCTACTACTAAAACCTTCATAATAGCACTCCTTATAAATCCTGATAATCAACTAAAGCAAAGGGAAAATTCCCTTTGCCCGTTTTTACAATACGTTTTTATTTACTATTCTGTCCTGCTCCGCTCCCGTCTCAAGATCGATAAAGCGGGTGAAAAGAGAAACCTTATTGTCGCTGTTGAGATTATCCCAAACAACGGACGTAAATTCGTCTATATCGTTTGTTTCAACGGCGACAGGCGTTGGCTCGCCCTCAAACGAAGGTATCGGACTGCCGTCGCATTTGTAAGTGTGTATAAAATGGCCGAGACCGGCTTTTGCGGGGTATTCAAAGAAAAATCTGAGACATTCAGGCTCGCCCATATTTGATTTGAGAATGGAGAGATTATAGTCTCCGTTCGGCTTTACAACGCCGGAAATTCTCGGCGTGTAGTTGGGCGCGTCGGGCTCAAATTCGCGTGTGAGCAACGCATGACGGTAACAATGCCCCTCTTTCATAAAATCACATATGGTATCCGTCTGATCGCCGTTTGTAACAATAGTTTTTCCGTCCAATTTAAGCACGGGATTATATATGATGAGGCTCGGATCGACCATTTTGGACTCGTCAAACGCTTTTGTGCGTATGCCTCCCCTATCGTTTTTTTCAAAAACACGGTTGCGGCTGTTTTCGCTTCTGCCCATAATAAAATAAGCGATAACGGCGTTTTTGCCGTTCGGCGTTTTGCCGATTATAATGCCCCTGCCCGGATATGTATTTGAGGATAATTCCTTTGCAATATTCTTTATTTCCATATTATCACCTTTATTCAACAACAGTTTTGTTTCCGATTATTTTTATTCTGCCCTCGCAAAAAAGGGAAACCGCTTTCGGCAGTATTTTCCATTCGCACTGCTCCATAACTCTTTTTTGAAGCGTTTCCGGCGTGTCGTCATTATTTATATTGACGGCTTTCTGAATAATTATCGGCCCTCCGTCGCAATCCTCGGTAACGAAATGAACCGTCGCCCCCGTGAGCTTTACTCCGCTTGCCAAAACCGCCTCGTGAACGTGAAGTCCGTAAAATCCCTTGCCGCAAAACGACGGGATAAGAGCGGGGTGAACGTTCATCATTCTGCCCTCAAACGCCTTAACTATCTGCCCGTCAAGAATGGTCATAAACCCGGCATAAACAACGAGATCGGCCTTTTCCTCAATGAGAGCTTCCGTAACCGCTTTTGTGTAGGCGTGAATATCGGAATACTCCTTTCTTGGAATAACGCGTGTGGGAATACCGTTCTGCTTTGCCCTTTCAAGGGCGTAAACTCCGTCCTTGGAGGAAATAACAGATGTTATTCTGCCGTTTTTTATCTCTCCCCTGTTTTGAGCGTCGATAAGCGCCTGAAGATTCGTTCCTCCGCCCGAAACAAGAACGGCTATGTTCAGCATAACTCCACTCCCTTTTCGCCCGCTTTGATCTCACCTATAACCGCCGCTTCCTCGCCGCAGGCTTTAAGAATACGAACGGCCTCGTCGGCTTTTTCACCGTCAACGGCAATAACAAGGCCGATTCCCATATTGAAAGTGTTATACATATCCCTTTCGGATATTTTGCCCTGCTTTTGTATCAAATCGAAAATCGGCTTTTTAAAGCATTTTTCCTTTTCGATAACGGCGGTGAAGCCGTCTTTCAGCATACGCGGCACATTTTCGTAAAAACCGCCTCCCGTGATATGGGATATGGCGTTTACTTTGACTTTATCCATAAGCTCGAGCAGCGGCTTTACATATATTTTCGTAGGTGTAAGCAGTTCCTCGCCGAGAGTTTTGCCAAGCTCGTCAACATAGGTATTGACGCGCTCTTCATTTATGCCGAAAACCTTTCTGATAAGGGAAAATCCGTTTGAATGAACGCCCGACGACGCAACGCCGATAAGGGCATTGCCCGCGTTTAAGCCGTCGCCCGTAACTATATTATCCATATCGGCAATTCCGACCGTGAAACCCGCGAGATCATATTCCTCATTAGGCATAAGCCCGGGATGCTCGGCAGTTTCGCCTCCCACAAGTGCGCAACCCGCCTGAACGCAGCCGTCCGCCACGCCTTTTACTATCTGTTCGATTTTTTCGGGATAATTTTTGCCGCAGGCGATATAATCAAGGAAAAATAACGGTTTTGCCCCGCTGCACGCAACGTCGTTCACGCACATAGCAACGCAGTCGATACCTATCGTGTCGTGCTTATCCGTAAGAAACGCTATCTTTAGCTTAGTGCCGACTCCGTCCGTTCCGCTTACGAGCACGGGATGTTTATAATCCTTCGCGGCAATTTCAAACATACCGCCGAAGCCGCCTATTCCGCCGACAACGCCGGGTATTACGGTTTTTGCCACATGGGATTTGATTCGCTCAACGGATTCATACCCCGCCGTAATATCAACGCCGGATTCCGCATAGCTTTTGCTGAAACTTTTTTCCATAAATGAAACTCCTTGTTTATATGTCCTTGAGTTTTTCCTGAAGCGCTCTGTCCTTTTCTATTACGGCGTTCGCCATATCACGCCTCATATCGGCTAACTTCGCCATAAGCGCGTCATCGCCGACGGCAAGTATTTCGGCCGCGAGAAGCGCCGCGTTTTTCGCCGCGTTTACACCGACCGTGGCAACGGGAATACCGGGCGGCATCATAACCGTGGCGAGCATAGCGTCCATACCGTCAAGTACCTTCGCTGAGCAGGGTATTCCGATAACGGGAAGCGTTGTAGAAGCGGCGAGAACGCCGCCAAGATGAGCGGCCATTCCGGCGGCGGCGATTATCACTCCGAAGCCGTTTGACGCCGCGTTTTCCGCGAATGCCTGAGCCTCTTTCGGTGTGCGGTGAGCGCTCATAATTCTTACTTCGGTTTCAATGCCCAGCTCTCTGAGCTGCTTTATCGCGGGCGTAATTGTGGGCAGGTCGCTGTCCGATCCCATAATGATTGCAACTTTTTTCATAAAAACGTTCCTCCGATTCGGCAGGAAACGCCCCGCCGTCCTGATTTTTATATTTTACAATATACTCTTTTCTTTTGCAATAGAAATAAATAAAAAACGCAAAAAGGAACGCCGTTAAAGCGTTCCTTCGATATTATCTTATACAAGCTCTATAATGCACATTTCGGCTGCGTCGCCGCGGCGGGGGCCTGTTTTGATAATACGGCAATAACCGCCGTTTCTTTCGCTGTATTTGGGAGCGATTTCATCAAAAAGTTTCTTGACAACGTCCTCTTTCGTGACGTAGGCAAGAACCTGCCTTTTTGAATGAAGGGTATCGTTTTTGCCGAGAGTGATCATCTTCTCGGCCATTGCACGAACTTCCTTTGCTCTTGTAACGGTTGTTTCAATCTTGCCGTTTTCTAAAAGATAAGTAACCATTCCTCTGAGCATAGCTTTCCTGTGGTCGGTAGTTCTGCCCAATTTTCTGGTACCTGGCATAGAAATTCCCTCCTTTAGTCCTCATCATGACTCAGGCTGAAACCGAGAGACGCAAGCTTGCTGATAACTTCGTCAAGGCTCTTGCGCCCGAGATTTCTGACTTTCATCATATCTTCTTCGGATTTTTCGATTAAATCTTCTACTGTATTGATTCCCGCCCTTTTAAGGCAGTTGAAAGAGCGAACCGAAAGGTCAAGCTCTTCTATTGTCATCTCAAGAACTTTTTCCTTGCCGTCGTCATCCTTTTCAACCATAATCTCCTTGCTGCCTACCTCTTCGGAAAGGTCGACAAAAAGCTTGAGATGATCGTTAAGGATCTTCGCGGCAAGAGAAGCCGCCTCGTCGGCAGGGATAGTTCCGTCCGTCTCAACGTCGAGAATAAGCTTATCAAGATCCGTCTGCTGTCCTACACGAGTGTTCTCAACGGTGTAATTCACTTTAAGAACGGGTGTATAAATGGAGTCCACGGCGATAGTGCCTATCGGCAGATCCATTATCTGTTTGTTGCGGTCGCAGGGAACGTATCCCCTGCCGCTGTCGGCGGTGAGCTCCATAATGACCTCCGCGCCCTCGTCAAGATACGCGATGTGAAGATCCGGATTCAGGATCTCGACATCCGAACCGTGCTCTATATCGCCCGCGGTGATTTCTCCCTCGCCGCGCGCGTTTATATAGAGAGTTTTCGGATTTTCATCGTGTATTTTAAGAATAATGTTTTTAAGGTTCAATACGATTTCCGTAACGTCTTCCTTAACGTGCGGAATGGTAGAAAACTCGTGTAATACACCATCAATCTTAACGGAAGTTATGGCGTAGCCCGGAAGTGAGGAAAGAAGAACTCTTCTCATTCCGTTTCCGAGAGTTGTGCCGAAGCCTCTTTCAAGGGGTTCTACGACAAATTTGCCCACGCTTCTGCTTCCCTGAGTAGATAACTCTACTATTTCGATATTCGGCTTGTCAATTTCTATCATTTATAAGCCTCCTAAATTAAATTTGCTGAAAACAAAAGAAATCATCAATTATTATTTGGAATAGAACTCAACGATAAGATGCTCCTCAACGGGAGTTTCTATCTCTTCCCTTTCGGGTGCTCTGAGGATTTTAACCTCCATGGCGTCTGAATTCTTCTCCATCCAAACCGGAACGGGTCTTGAATCGTTTGCCTCGGCAATACCCTTGAATTCATCGGTTGCCTTGCTTTTTTCTCTTACGGCAACAACATCACCGGCTGAGAGCAGATAGGACGGAATATCGACTTTTCTGCCGTTTACGGTGAAATGAGCATGGTTTACGAACTGCCGGGCCTGCGCTCTTGAGCTTGCCATACCTGCCTCGTAAACTACGTTATCCAAGCGGCTTTCACAAAGCTGAAGAAGATTTGTACCGGTAACGCCGGCTTTTCTTTCAGCCATAAGAAAATATTTGTGGAACTGGCTTTCGGAAATTCCGTAATAGCGGCGCGCGCTTTGCTTTGCGCGGAGCTGTAATCCGTATTCCGAAGTCTTTTTGCGGTTTTGACCGTGCTGGCCGGGCGCGTATGAGCGGCGGTCTATAGCACATTTGCCTGTGTAGCACCTGTCGCCCTTAAGGAAGAGCTTTTTGCCCTCGCGGCGGCAGAGCTTGCAGACAGGTCCGTTATATCTTGCCATATCAAGTAACCTCCATTAAATTATACACGACGTCTTTTCGGCGGGCGGCATCCGTTGTGCGGAATCGGCGTAACGTCTTTGATAAGAGTAACGGTGAGCCCAACCGATTCAAGCGCTCTTATAGCGGATTCGCGGCCGGAACCGGGCCCCTTAACATAAACTTCAACAGTTTTCATACCGTGCTCCATCGCGGCCTTTGCCGCTGTTTCGGCAGCGGTCTGCGCGGCAAACGGAGTGGATTTTCTTGAGCCCTTAAAGCCCATCTCGCCGGCTGAAGCCCACGAAACCGCGTTGCCCTGCGTGTCGGCGATTGTAACGATAGTGTTGTTGAAGGTTGACTGAATATGAACTGTACCACGCTCGATATTTTTCTTCTCGCGGCGCTTGCGCGTGCCCGTGGTGGTCTTTTTTGTAGCCATACTTGTTTCCTCCTACAATTACTTTTTCTTGTTTGCTATGGTCTTTTTGGGACCTTTTCTTGTGCGGGCATTGTTCTTTGAGGTCTGCCCTCTTACAGGAAGCCCTTTTCTGTGGCGAATGCCGCGATAGCAGCCGATTTCAATAAGTCTTTTAATATCGAACGCAACGTCTCTGCGAAGATCGCCCTCTACGGTTACGTTCTTTTCAATGTAATCACGGATTTTGGAAACCTCATCCTCCGACAGATCTCTGCAACGAGTGTCGGGATTGATTCCCGTTGCTTTGATAATCTGAGTGGCGGTCGTTCTGCCGATACCGAAAATATAGGTAAGGCCGATCTCAACTCTTTTATCATTAGGTAAGTCAACACCTGAAATACGTGCCATATTACTGTTTACCTCCGATTTTAATGTTAGGGATTAACCCTGACGCTGTTTGTGCTTTGGATTTTCACAGATAACCATTACTTTTCCATTGCGCTTGATTACTTTGCATTTATCGCAAATTTTCTTAACAGAAGGTCTGACTTTCATTTTGAATATCCTCCTTTAAATTACTTTGAACGCCAGATTATACGCCCTTTTGACAGGTCGTAAGGTGACATTTCAATCGTTACCCTGTCACCGGGAAGTATTCTGATGTTATTCATACGAAGCTTTCCGCTGATATGGGCTAAAACCATGTGATTGTTTTGAAGCGATACCCTGAACATTGTGTTGGGTAAAACCTCAACCACCGTACCTTCAACTTCAATCATATCTGACTTTGACATCAATTTACCTCGCTATATCAATACGATTAAGATGTTTTGCTTTAACTGGAATCACATCGCGGCGTAATCGCCTGCAATTGATTAAATCAGATCTGCGTCAAAATGACGGGACCGTTCGGGGTGATTGCTACCGTGTGCTCAAAATGAGCCGAAAGCAAACCGTCCTGAGTAACAACGGTCCAACCGTCTGATAGTTGTTTTACCTTATAGGTTCCCTGATTGATCATCGGTTCAATTGCCAATGTCATTCCGGGTAACAGTCTGATACCACGCCCTTCGTGTCCGAAGTTGGGTACGCTTGGATCTTCATGAAGCTTTCTTCCGACGCCGTGACCCACAAAATCGCGGACAACGCCGTAGCCTCTTTGCTCACAATAGGTTTGAACGGCATGGCCTATATCGCCGATTCTGTTGCCGTAGACAGCCTGCTCAATGCCTTTATAAAGACTTTCGCGGGTCGTATCTATCAGCCGCTTTGCCTCGGGAGAGCAAGTCCCTGCGGCAAAAGTGGCAGCATTATCGCCGTTATAGCCGTTTTTTTCAGCCCCCAAATCGATGCTCACTATATCGCCCTCTTTGATGATACGGTTTGCCTTTGGGATACCGTGGATAACCTCGTTGTTTACGGAAATACATGCGGTGGCGGGGAAATCGTAAAGCCCCAAAAAATTCGGCGTGGCTCCGCACTTTTTTATATAGTCGTAAGCTATCTTATCGATTTCCTTGGTGGAAACGCCCGGCTTAACGGCTTCACCTGCCACCGATAATGCCTCAGCGGAGATCCGGCAAGCTTCTTTCATAAGCTCCAGCTCTCTTTTGCTTTTAAGCACTACCATGTTAATCCTCCAATGCCTTAAAGACAAGCGCCGTTGTATCCTCAACGTTCTCCTGCCCCTCGACAACCGTGAGCTTGCCGAGCTTTTTGTAGAAGTCCTTGAGAGGCTCCGTCATCTCGTGATATTCCGCGAGTCTGGCGCGAACGGTTTCAGGCGCGTCGTCTTTACGCTGAATAAGTTTGCCGCCGCATGCGTCGCAAATTCCTTCTTTCTTAGGCTTTTTGTAAAGCAAATGATAGGAATTTGCGCATTTTGAACACACTCTGCGGCCGGAAAGCCTTGCGGCAATCTTATCGTCCGGCACTTCTATATCAAGCACCTTATCTATATCCACGCCCATATTTTGCAAGGCCTCCGCCTGCGGGATCGTGCGCGGAAAGCCATCGAGAATAAAACCGTTTTCGCAGTCCTTTTCCCTGAGCCTTTCCTGAATGATACCTATTACCACATCGTCCGGAACGAGCTGGCCGGCATCGGTATAAGCCTTTGCCTTCAGCCCCATATTCGTTCCTTCCTTAATGGCGGCGCGGATTATATTTCCCGTTGATACGGCGGGAATACCGTATTTTTCTACTATCTTTTCCGCCTGGGTGCCTTTTCCGGCGCCGGGCGCTCCGAGAAGTATAAGTTTCATAAGCGCTGCCCTTCCGTTAATCAAGGAAGCCTCTGTAGTGGCGCATCATCATCTGAGACTCAAGCTGGCGAACCGTTTCAAGAGCTACGCCGCAGAGAATGATGATAGAAGTACCGCCGAGAGAAATCGACATACCGCCGTCCGTTCCTTCGGGAGTGATCGGCGGAATCGCCGCTTCGCATACAAGCGACCAAACTATCGGGAAGAGTGCTACTACCGCAAGCATAAGAACGCCGATAAGAACGAGCCTTGAAATAACTCTGAAAATATAGTCCGAGGTCGGTCTGCCCGGTCGAATACCTGGTATGGCGCCGTTGTTCTTGCGAAGATTGTTTGCCATTTCAATAGGATTGTACTGAATCGTGCTGTAGAAATAAGCAAAGAAAATAATCAGCACGAAATACATAATTGCGTACCACCAACTGTCGCTCTGGAACGCGCCGAAGAATTTCTCCCAAAACGTACCCGCGTACTTTTCCGACGGGATAAACATCTGAACGGTGGCGGGAAGCGAAAGAATGGAAGAAGCGAATATGATTGGCAGAACGCCGCTCATATTTACCTTGATAGGCATATGGGTGGACTGACCGCCGTACATTTTTCTTCCGACAACGCGCTTAGCGTACTGAATCGGTATTCTTCTTTCGGCATTATCCATATATACGATATAAACTATCATAAGCAGGAATATAACGACAACTACAGGTACGAGTATTGTGTAAACGAGACGCCCCGTGCGCAGATACTGCAAAAGCTGCTGCATAAGCGTGGGGAAACGCGAAACTATACCGGCAAAGAGTATGATTGAAATACCGTTGCCTATACCGTCCATAGTTATCTGCTCGCCGAGCCACATTATGATTGCCGTACCCGCCGTGAGCACCGCAACGATTACAATGCCCTGGAATACGGCGGCGAAGCCGGTGAATGCCGCGCCGTTAGCGTCAACCATAAGATAATTATTGGCACGAAGGAAGAAATAATATGCAAGAGACTGAAGAATTGCAAGGGCAACCGTAACGTAACGGGTGATCGAAGCTATCTTCTTTCTGCCTTCCTCGCCCTCTTTCTGCAAATTTCCGAGAGCCGGAATCGCAACGGCGAGAAGCTGCATAATAATTGAAGAGTTGATATACGGGGTAATCGACATCGCGAATATCGTTCCGTAAGTGAACGCGCTACCGGTCATAAGGCTCAGATAAGTAAGTATCGTATTGCCCTTGCCCACGTCTATTTCCTCAACAATATTGAGAAACGGAACGGGAATTACCGAACCTATGCGGAATATAAGAATTATAAATGCCGTAAAAATAAGCTTTTTTCTTATTTCGGGAACCTTCCAAGCGTTTACGAGGGTTTTTATCATTTATAACACCTCCGCCTTGCCGCCTGCAGCCTCGATTTTAGCCTTTGCCGATTCGCTTACGGCAGCGGCCTTAACCGTTAAGGCCTTGGTGAGTTCGCCCTTTCCGAGAATCTTGATGCCGTCAAGCTCCTTCTTGATTAAACCGACTTCCCTGAGGCTGGCGGCGTCTACCGTTGCGCCGTCCTCAAATCTTTCCTCAAGAGAAGAAAGATTTACAATCGCGTACTCGGTTCTGAAATGATTGTTGAAGCCCCTTTTCGGAACACGCCTTTGGAGAGGCATCTGACCGCCCTCAAAACCCGGGCGGCGGCTGTAGCCCGAACGCGCCTTTGCGCCTTTGTGACCTTTTCCGGCGGTTTTGCCCTGCCCTGAACCGGCGCCGCGGCCGATCCTTTTAACAGCCTTTTTGGAGCCTTCGGCAGGAGAAAGTTCATATAATTTCATCTATCTGCACCTCCTCTTAGCCTTTGGAAACTTCTACAAGGTGAACGATCTTGTTGATCTTACCCTGAGTTTGAGCATTGTCCGGCTGGACAGTCTCGTTTCCGATTTTACGAAGGCCAAGGGAGCGGGCGGTGGCGATTTGATCCTTCTTGCAGCCGATTAAACTTTTGACAAGCCTGATTTTGATTTCTGCCATTTTCCACCCCTCCTTAACCTAATATTTCTTTTGCCGACTTGCCGCGAATAAGAGCCACCTGATCGGCGGTGCGAAGCTGAGCAAGTCCGTTCATTGTTGCCCTTACAACGTTATACGGATTGTTTGAGCGGATAGCCTTTGTACGAATATCGGCTATGCCGACCGTTTCAACAACCGCGCGCACGGGGCCGCCGGCGATAACGCCGGTACCTTTGGGGGCGGGCATAAGCAGAACCTCGCCGGCTCCGAACTTACCCTTAACGTCGTGCGGAATGGTTGTGCCTCTGAGGGCAACTCTGATAACGTTCTTTTTAGCGTCCTCTATGCCTTTGCGTATAGCGTCCGGAACTTCGCCCGATTTACCTACGCCGAAGCCTACAAGGCCGTTTCCGTCTCCCACTACCACGAGCGCCGAGAATTTATAGATTCGGCCGCCCTTAACGGTTTTGGATACACGGTTGATAGTAACAACTCTTTCTTCAAGCTCTATTGAAGATACGTCAATCTTTGCCATAAAGTATTTACCTCCTTCGTTAGAACTCAAGTCCGCCTTCACGGGCGCCGTCCGCAACTGCGGCTACACGGCCGTGATAAACGTATCCGCCGCGGTCAAAAACGCATTTATCAATGCCCTTTGCCTTGGCTCTGTCTGCTAATGTTTTGCCGACAGCCTTAGCTGCCTCGATATTTCCGCCATACTGCGTGAAATCCTTTTCCACCGTTGACGCCTGAGCGAGAGTTACGCCCGCAACGTCGTCGATAAGCTGAACGTAAATATTGCTGAGGGAGCGATATACGTTAAGTCTTGGACATTCAGCAGTGCCGGAAATCTTTGAGCGTACTCTTTTATGACGCTTTTGTCTTGCCTTATTGGCATCCTGTCTTGAAACCACAGTAACTCACTCCTTCCCTTACTTCTTACCTGTTTTTCCCTCTTTGCGGCGGATATGCTCTTCGGCGTATTTAATACCTTTGCCTTTGTAAGGCTCCGGCGGTCTCTTTTCGCGAACCTGAGCCGCGAACTGGCCTACCGCCTGCTTATCCGCGCCAGAAATGATTATCTGGGTTTGGGAGGGACATTCGATTTTTATACCTTCGGGAGCGCTCATAATGACCTGATGCGAATAGCCGAGATTCATTACAAGATTTGAGCCCTGAAGCTGAACACGGTAACCTACTCCGTTTACTTCAAGAACCTTTTTGAAGCCTTCGGTAACACCGTGCACCATATTTGCGATAAGGGCGCGGGTAAGACCGTGAAGCGCTCTGTTTTCCTTATTGTCGTTCGGCCTTGAAACTTTGATTTCGCCGCCTTCAACACTGACGCCGATGTTCGGGTTTTTATCCATGGTAAGAGAGCCGTTCGGCCCTTTTACGGTAACAGTGTTGCCGTCGAGTGAAAAATCGACGTTGGCGGGAATTGCGATCGGCTTTAAGCCTATACGTGACATCCTAACTGCACCTCCTTACCAAATGAAAGCCAGAACTTCGCCGCCGACATTCTGCCTGCGCGCTTCTCTGTCCGTCATTACGCCTTTTGAAGTGGAAATTATGGCTATTCCGAGCCCCTTCATAACCTTAGGCATATCCTCAACATTTGAGTATTTGCGAAGGCCGGGCTTTGAAACCCTGCGAAGCCCCGTGATAACCTGGGATTTACCCTCGCCGTACTTGAGCGACGCGCGGATAACGCCTTGCTTTCCGTCTTCAATAACTTTATATCCTTTTAAATATCCTTCATCAACAAGAATCTGAGCGATTGCCTTCTTCATGTTTGACGCAGGAATATCTACCGTATCGTGCTTTGCCGAATTGGCGTTACGTATCCTCGTAAGCATATCGGCAATAGGGTCTGTAATATGCATTGATATTTCCTCCTTATAAATTTAAGCAATTCTCAGTTCTTACCAAGAAGATTTTGTCATTCCCGGGATCTCGCCTTTGTGGGCAAGCTCACGGAAGCATATACGGCATATGCCATACTTACGAAGATAAGCATGAGGTCTACCGCAGATCTTACATCTGTTATGCTGTCTTGTAGAATACTTAGCGGGCCTTGCCGCCTTAACTTTCATTGATGTTTTTGCCACGATAATCCCTCCTTAATTCGCAAACGGAGCGCCGAAAAGTGTGAGCAGCTCTCTTGCTTCTTCGTCGGTTTTCGCGGTGGTAACCATAATGATATCCATACCGCGCACCTTGTCGATCTTATCATAATCGATTTCGGGGAATATCAACTGCTCCTTGATACCCATGGCATAATTGCCGCGGCCGTCAAACGAGTTTGGATTTATACCCCTGAAGTCGCGCACTCTCGGAAGGGCGAGGTTGAATAATCTGTCAAGAAATTCATACATCTTGTCGCCTCTGAGAGTTACCTTAACTCCTATCGGCATACCTTCACGCAGCTTGAAGTTCGCAACGGACTTCTTCGCGCGGCACACTATCGGCCTCTGGCCGGAAATAGTGGAAAGATCGTCGATTATGGCGTCCACTACCTTTGAATTATCGCGGGCTTCGCCGCATCCTACATTGAGAACGATTTTGTCGAGCTTGGGGATTTGCATAACTGACTTATACTCGAATTTCTTCATCAAAGCGGGAGCTATCTCGCTCTTGTAGGTTTCTTTTAACCTTGCAGCCATTTGTTACGTTCCTCCCTTTCTCAAAATTCGTTGCCGCAGTTTTCCTGCTTGCAAACGCGCTTGCCGTTTTTATGCCCTACTCTTGTGGCTTTGCCGCATTTTGGGCAGACAAGCTGAACCTTAGAGGCATAGAGCGCGGATTCAACCTGAATAAGGCCGCCCTGATCGCCCATCTTTCTGGGCTTAACGTGCTTGGTAACAAGATTTACCTTTTTAACTATTACCTTGCCTTCCTTGGGGCTTACGGCGATGACCTCGCCTCTCATACCTTTTGACTTACCGCTTAATACCTGAACGGTATCTCCGGTTTTTACGAACATTTTACTCATATCGGCACCTCCATTAAAGCACTTCGGGAGCAAGAGAAAGAATCTTCATATAATCCTTATCACGAAGCTCTCTCGCAACCGGCCCGAAAATACGTGTGCCTCTGGGAGTTTTATCCTCCCTTATAATTACGGCAGCATTTTCATCAAAACGAATGTACTGACCGTCGTCACGACGTACACCTTTAGTTGTACGAACGATGACTGCTTTAACAACTTCGCCTTTTTTGACAACGCCGTTCGGAGCGGCCTTTTTAACGCTGGCCACGATAACGTCGCCGATATTCGCGTATCTTCTGCCCGAACCGCCGAGAACTCTTATGCAAAGTATCTCTTTGGCGCCGGTGTTGTCGGCAACTTTAAGACGACTTTCCTGTTGTATCACAGCATTTTCCTCCTTCGTACTGCAAAATAACACTTTGCATCTTGCAGTTATTATTTTAAAACTAATTTATAAAAGCTAATGTAATTCGTAATGATTACTTTGCCTTTTCAATAATATTCACAACGCGCCATCTTTTGTCCTTGCTGAGGGGGCGTGTTTCCATAATAAGCACTTTATCGCCTACGCCGCAGGTATTTTCCTCGTCGTGAGCCTTGTACTTAACAGTTCGGTTGATTATCTTGCCGTAAAGAGGATGACGAACCTTGTCTCTTATAGTAACGACCACGGTTTTATCCATCTTATCGCTTGTAACGATACCGACTCTTGTTTTTCTGAGGTTTCTTTCGCTCATTTTTTAAACCCTCCTATCTTAAGAATTTGAGTCTGCAAGCTCAAGCTCGCGCTCCACGGTTTTGATGCGGGCGATGTCTTTTCTTACAGCTTTGATTCTCATCGGGTTGTCGAGCTGATTGATAGCCTGCTGAAAATGAAGATTGAAAAGCTCTTCCTTAAGCTGAGCAAGCTTCGCGGCGCGCTGTTCGGCGCTTAAAGCTCTGATTTCCGCTGCTTTCATTACTGCTCGCCTCCCTCTTGTCCTTTAACAACAAATTTGCATTTGATAGGAAGTTTGTTTGCGGCAAGGCGCATTGCCTCGCGTGCGATACTTTCCTCAACACCCGAAAGCTCAAACATAACTTTTCCGGGCTTAACTACCGCTACCCAGTAGTCAACATTACCTTTACCTTTACCCATACGGGTGTCGGCAGGTCTTGCGGTGATCGGCTTATCGGGGAAAATCTTAATCCAAACCTGACCTCCGCGCTTTGTGTAACGTGTCATTGCTATACGGGCCGCTTCTATCTGAGCCGCCGTTATCCACGCGGGCTCGGAAGCCTGAAGACCGAACTGACCGTAAGTTACCTTGTTTCCTCTTGAAGCTTCGCCGGTCATACGACCTCTCTGCTGCTTACGGTGTTTAACTCGCTTAGGTAAGAGCATTACTGATTTCCTCCTTCCTTACGGCGTTCCCTCGGGCGGCGGTTATTGTTTCTTCTCGGAGCCCTGTTTCTTGACTCGTGAAGAACCTCGCCCTGATAAATCCAAACCTTAACGCCTATGCGACCGTATGTTGTGGCTGCCTCAGCGGTGCCGTAATCAATATCGGCACGGATAGTCTGAAGCGGGATCGTTCCTTCCTTATACGTCTCGGTGCGGGCAATTTCGGCGCCACCGATACGGCCGGATACCTGAACCTTTATGCCGCGTGCGCCGAATCGCATAGTGTTGCGGATTGCCTGCTTAACGGCGCGGCGGAAGGAAACACGCTTTTCAAGCTGCGTTGCGATGCTCTGCGATACAAGAATCGCGTTGAGATCGGGCTGCTTGATTTCCATAATGTTGATGAAAACCTCATCGGGGTTTTTATTGAGCTTTTTGGCGCAAATAGCCTTGAGCTTTTCAATTTCCGCTCCCTGCTTGCCGATAACCATACCGGGCTTGGCGCAGTGGATATTGATTCTTACGCGCTTTGCGTCGCGCTCTATTTCGATTTTCGGAACACCTGCACTTTTGAGCGTTTCAAGCAAATACTCGCGAAGATTATGATCTTCGATAAGAGTTTTCGCGAAATCGCCCTTCTTGGCATACCAGCGGGAGTCCCAGTTTTTGATAATACCGATTCTTAAACCGGTCGGATTACATTTCTGTCCCATCTGACTTTTCCTCCTGCTCAGTCTTCCGTTTCTTTAACGGTAATTGTAATGTGTGATGTTCTCTTGTTTATTCTGTAAGCTCTTCCCTGCGCTCTCGCCTGAATCCTCTTGAGCGTGGGGCCGGCAGTTACATTGCAGTAGCTTACGAATAATCTGGATACGTCCATATTGTTGTTTGTTTCCGCATTCGCCATTGCCGAATTGAGAACCTTGAGAAGTATCTCCGAAGCGGCCTTCGGCGTGTGCTGAAGAATTGCCTTGGCCTTGTCGCAGGGCTGATTTCTGATTAAGTCAAGAACAATCTGAACCTTACGGGGAGAAATACGAACGTATGTTGCTTTAGCTGTTGCTTCCATAGCTTAAATCTCCTTTCGATTATTTTGACGTCTTCGAGCCTGCGTGGCCGCGGAACGTTCTTGTGGGGGCAAATTCGCCCAACTTGTGCCCAACCATATCCTCCGTAACATATACGGGAACATGTTTTCTTCCGTCGTGAACAGCAAAGGTGTGACCTACGAATTCAGGGAAGATCGTGGAACTTCTTGACCAGGTTTTGATAACCTGTTTGTCGCCCTTGGCGTTGAGAGCCTCGACCTTTTTGTAAAGACTTGCTTCAACATAGGGTCCTTTTTTAGTACTTCTGCTCATTTAATCTTCTCCTTTCTTCTTATTTGCCGTTGCGGCGTCTTACTATCATCTTATTTGAGGCTTTTTTCCTGTCGCGTGTCTTATATCCGAGAGCGGGCTTGCCCCACGGAGTAACAGGGCCGGGTCTGCCTATGGGAGACTTTCCTTCACCGCCGCCGTGGGGGTGATCGTTCGGGTTCATAACGGAACCGCGCACGGTAGGTCTCCAACCCATATTGCGTCTGCGGCCTGCCTTACCGATTTTAACATTGGCGTGGTCGGCGTTGCCTACGGCGCCTATCGTTGCCATACATTCGGCGGGAACATTGCGAAGCTCGCCGGAGGGGAGCCTAAGCAACGCATAAGGCCCTTCAAGAGCCATAAGCTGAGCGCTGTTTCCTGCCGAGCGGGCAAGCTGTGCGCCTCTGCCGGGATAAAGCTCAACGTTGTGGATTATTGTGCCGACGGGTATGTTCTTAAGGGGAAGCGCATTGCCCGCAACAATATCGGCGTGGGGGCCGGATACGACCTTGCCGCCCACCTTGAGCCCTTCGGGGGCGATGATGTAATTCTTTACGCCGTCCTCATACTGGATAAGAGCGATGTGAGCCGAACGGTTCGGATCGTACTCTATCGTTTTAACCTCGGCCGGCATATCGAACCTCTGCCTCTTGAAATCAATTATACGGTATTTTCTTCTGTTTCCGCCGCCGCGGTGGCGAACGGTTATTCTTCCGTAGGAGTTACGGCCGGATTTTTTGCTGAGAGACTCAAGCAAAGATCTTTCGGGAGCAACCTTTGAGAGGGAAGAATAATCGGTTACCGACATATTTCTTCTTGACGGAGTAGTCGGCTTGTAATTTTTGATTGCCATTATTATTTCTCCTTTCCGGATAACTTTGCGATGGGATGGCGCCCATCATACCTCATCATCCGAAATATTCTCAAATTTTTCTATACTGATTTATATAGGCCGATTACATCATATCGTTAAAGAACTCGATATCCTTTGAATCCTCGGTGAGGGTAACTATCGCTTTCTTCCACGAAGGGGTGTAACCGCTGTGAACGCCCTGGCGGCGCTCATGACCGCGAACGTTCATCGTGTTGACCTTTAAAACCTTTGTTCCGGGGAACACGGCTTCAACGGCCTTTGCTATTTCTATCTTGTTGGCGTTTTTCGCAACCTTGAAGGTATATTTTTTCATCATAAGCCCCGCCATTGACTCTTCGGAAATGATGGGCTTAAGAATTATATCCTGAGCAGCTTTCATTACGCATATACCTCCTCAATCTTCTTTGCCGCGTCCTTGAGCACCACAAAATCGTTGCAGTTAAGAATATCGTAAACGCAAAGCGTATTTACCGTAACTACCTTAACGCCCTCGATGTTGCGCGCGCTCTTATAAATAACGTCGTCATTTTCGGCAAGCACAAGAAGAACCTTCTTACCTGTCTTGAGCTTTGTGAAGATTTCCGCCATTGCCTTTGTCTTTATGCCGTCAAGCTCTATTTTGTTGACAATCATCATTTCGGACTCGGCAACCTTGCTTGAAAGAGCGGATTTCATCGCAAGTCTCTTTACCTTTTTGTTTACGCTTACTTTATATTTTCTCGGTTTGGGGCCGAGAGCGATTCCGCCGTGAGTCCACTGCGGGCTTCTTGTTGAACCCTGACGGGCTCGGCCCGTGTCTTTCTGCCTCCAGGGTTTTGCGCCGCCGCCCGATACTTCGGAACGAGTGAGAGTGGACTGAGTGCCCTGGCGCTGCGCCGCAAGATAGCTTACTACGGCGAGGTGCATTGCGTATTTGTTCGGCTCAATACCGAATACGGAATCCGCAATCTCCATTTTCGAGGTCTTGCGACCTTCCTGGTTATAAACCTGAACCTGTGCCATATCTGTCTCTCCTTTCGTTAAGCTTTAACAGCGTCGGCGATAACTACTATCCCGCCTTTGGGACCGGGTATTGCGCCCTTTATCGCGATAAGATTGTTTTCGGCGTCTACCTTCGCAACCGTAAGATTCTGCACCGTTACCTTTTCGCAGCCGTAATGTCCGGCCATCTTTCTGCCCTTGAATACTCTTGAGGGGCTTGAGCACGCGCCAAGTGAACCCTGATGACGCGATACGGGGCCCGTACCGTGAGATTCACGCAGCCTTGAGAAATTCCAGCGTTTGATCGCGCCGGCAGTTCCGTGGCCTTTTGAAGTGCCTTTAACGTCTACGATCTCTCCCTCGGCGAATGTATCAGCCTTGAGAATATCGCCTACGTTCACCGCGGAGCAATCCTCCAAACGAAATTCCTTGAGCGTTTTTTTCGGCGCAACGTCGTTCTTCGCGAAGTGACCTTTCATAGGCTTGTTGAGCTTGCTGAGCTTCACATCGCCAAAGCCGACCTGAACGGCGTCATATCCGTCGTTTTCCGCAGTCTTCTTCTGAGTGACTACGCACGGTCCCGCCTCAACAACGGTTACGGGGATTACCTTTCCGTCTTCCGTGAAGATTTGAGTCATACCGATTTTCTTTCCAATAAGACCTTTTTTCATAACTTATTTCCTCCTTGGTTATTGGTTGGTTTCCCAACTTGACCTCGACGGCGCTTTATAATTTGATTTCGATTTCCACGCCCGCCGGGAGCTCAAGACTTGTCAGCGCCTCAACGGTCTTGTTTGAAGGTCTGAGTATGTCAATGAGTCTTTTGTGTGTCCTCTGCTCGAACTGCTCGCGGCTGTCCTTATACATATGAACAGCGCGAAGGATCGTAACAACTTCCTTCTCCGTGGGAAGCGGAATGGGGCCGCTTACCTGAGCGCCGGTGTTCTTCGCAGTTTCAACGATTTTTTCCGCAGCCTGATCAACAAGAGTGTGATCATAGCCCTTGAGCCTTATGCGGATTTTTACTTTGCTTGCTGCCATTTCTTTTTCCTCCTGTAAAATACTGGAGCGTTTTCCACCCGTTTTCAAACACCCGTCCGTGTGTTTCAAAGCCTCCTTTTAAATAACCGAATGACAAAAAAGTCATTCGGGCAGGCTTATCGGCACGCAGCGCAGATGTACGCAAGCCATCGCGCGGGCCGTCTGAAAATCGGTATGATTTCGCCCGGTTTTAAATCGGACATACTCCGCCGAAATTCCCGCGCAGTGCAGCAACACGCCGCGCGCCACCTCCGGCATCATCGCATATCTTGTTGTGTGAAACGGCGCCGTTAATATATATTATATATTAGTAGGCGCTTATCACACGCGTTTGTTATTATAATACAAGGGCATAGCCTTGTCAAGCATTTTTTTGTAAAAAATTTTTAGTGATTTTTCTACAACAAAAGCAGAAAAATTTCTGTAATTTTGCACAATAAAAAACAATCAATATTTGCCATTGATTTTCGCGGAACATACTATATATAGTAATTGGTGCTTTTTTGGCGGCTTTAAACAAGCTATCAAATAAAAATTCACAAAAAGTTTACAAAATAACACTGCCGCCGGCGTTGCTTTAACAAAATTGCCGGCGGCAGTATTATGTACTCTTCAAGATTACTCTTCGGCTTCAAAATCGTCTTTGCCAACTCCGCAAACGGGGCAGGTAAAATCCTCGGGAAGCTCTTCCCACGCGGTGCCGGGAGCAATACCGTTATCGGGATCGCCGGCCTCGGGGTCATAAGTCCAGCCGCAGACGCCGCATACATACTTCATAATCTCAACTCCCATCTAAAAATAATTCTTCCGCGAATAACATAAAAGAAATTTTAATTTCTGCGTTACCGCGAAAAAGCGTCAAAATCATTATACATAAAAATCCCCGCAAAGGCAAGCATATCCGCCCGAATTTTTTCGCGGTAAAAAAACCCGCCCAATAGCCTTGCGTGCTGAGGGCGGTTGGCGGAACAAAATGCTTGATTTTTGAATTTGCGTTTAGTATGATTTATTTAGGACATCAAGTTGTCCGGCAGGGAGCTATCACTGATAACGGTAGGCGGTCAGTCCTCTTTTGACAGAGGGCAGTGCCCTCTGATTGAATTTAGGGGGTGGTGCTATGGAATTGTTTGCAATTATTGCTTTAATTCTCTTTGCGGCCACAGGCTACATAGTAAGCATAAAAAAATAACCGCCAAACCCTCGAAACGTTAGCGGTTATTTGTTAACATTCAGGGCTAACCGTCTATCGGAAAGCTCCCTGTTCATTTATATTATAGAATCTAATCTTAATTTTGTCAACATAATCTTTAAAAATCAATGTGCGGTTGGCGGAACAAAATGCTTGATTTTTTAATTTGTGTTTAGTATGATTTATTCAGGACATCAAGTTGTCCGGCAGGGAGTTATCCATAACGGTAGGCGGTTAAATCCTGCCCCTGAAAGGGGGCGTTGCCTATGGAATATTTGACAGTAATTGTTATTATTCTGATTGCGGCCACGGGCTACATACTGGCAATAAAAAAGAAATAACCGCCCTCAGCTACCAAACTTAGGCGGTATTTCTTACCAACATATTTGGGGCTAACCGTCTATCGGAAAGCTCCCTGTTCATTTATATTATAGAATTTAATCTGAATTTTGTCAACATAATCTTTAAAAATCAATGTGCGGTTGACATAGCATAAAACGCCCCGCCGATGATAGCCTTGATTTAGGCGCTTTTCAGGGAAAGCTTCAGTTTATCCGCTATCATTGCGATAAATTCGGAATTTGTTGGCTTACCGCGCTGAGACTGTATGGTGTAGCCGAAATATGATGAAAGCACGTCGACGTCTCCCCTATCCCAAGCGACCTCTATCGCGTGGCGGATGGCGCGCTCAACTCTTGACGAAGTGGTGTTGTAAAGCTTCGCAACCGTCGGATAGAGCAGTTTTGTGACGGAGCCGAGCATTTCGGGATCCTCAACCGAAAGTTTAATGGCAGTGCGCAGATACTGATAGCCCTTTATATGCGCGGGAACGCCTATCTGCCTCATAATATCGGATATAACCACCTCAATATCGTTATCGGCAAACGGATTTGAAGTGCGCTTTTTCTTTTCGGATTTCCAAGAGGAAAGGCGCTCGATACGTTTGGCGGCGGACTGCGGGGAAACGGGCTTTATAAAATAGTAATCAGCGCCCGCGTTTATCATCTGCTCTTCAAATTCGGAATTATCCATAGACGACATAAGAAGAACAAGCGGCTTTTCGGCAAGCGACTGAGCGATATGCTCCAAAACGTCCACGCCGTCAGCGTGAGACATAAAGGCGTCCATCAAAACGGCGTCAAAATGCTGCGAATCAAGCAGAGCCATAACGCGCATTCCGTCTTTTCCCGTAAGTACAACGTCAAATCCCGAGCTTTCAAGCTCTTTTTTACATTCTCTGCCGAAAGAAACCGAATCATCGGCTATAAGAACTCTTAAATTGTTTTTCATATAAAAACCTCCTGTTGTGAATTTCGTTCACATATTACCATAAACGGTAAATTTTTGCAAGAGGTTTTTGCTTATTTTTGTGATTTTTTTTCACATTTTAATAAATTTGTGCTTTTACGACGCATTTTTACCTAAAAATCAGAAAGCGAGCGCGCTAATCCTGCGCCTCCTCGATCATAGTTTGCGCGAATATGGCGTAGCCTTTAAGCGGGTTATTTACGATAACGTGAGTTATCGCGCCTATCAGCTTTCCGTTTTGTATTATCGGCGTTCCGCTCATCCCCTGAACTATGCCTCCTGTTTTTTCAATCAAATCCCTATCCGTTATTTTTATTATCATATTTTTAACTTCGTCCGTATATGAAATTTTCGTTATTTCAGCCGAATAGACTTTCGGGCCGCTTTCATCAACGGTGCAGATTATCTGCGCAAAGCCCTTTTCCGCCTCCTGCGGAGAGGCCACCTCATATTCACAACAAACCGAAAGATCGGTGTTTTCCGTATATTTCCCGTAAATGCCGCGATTTGTATTTTTATCAAGGCTGCCGATTGAGGCGCTTAAAAAATCGCAGCAGAGAGAGCCCGTTTCCTCGGAGGATGATTTAATGACGGAGCTCACCGTTGTTTCCACCGCTTCGCCGTTAAGAATAGGCATTATTTCGCCCGTGTCAACATCAGTTATTGGGTGGCCGAGAGCGGCAACCGATTTCGTCAGCGGATCAAAAAAAGTTACCGTTCCTATTCCCGCGGTTGAATCGCGAACCCATATTCCCGCCTTGTAAGCGTTTTCGCTTTCGGCAAAAACCGGCGTAAGTCTGAATGTTTTATATTTTTCGTTTCTTTTTACTTTTATAAGGTAATCCCTGCCCGAATTATCGTTCAGTATCTTTTCCACCTCGTCGGAAGAATAGACTTTTACACCGTTTATGGCAACGATTATATCGCCGACCGCGATACCCGCCTCGCGTGACGGATTCACGCTTTTGCCGTTTACATAAATATCTTTCGAGCCGACTACCATAACTCCGTTGGTGTAAAGCTTTATACCGAACGGCTGCCCCGACACAAGCACCTTTTTAACTCCGGATCTTACGATTTGCGTGCTTTTAACCGGTATTATACCGAAAAGCCGGTATTCATCCTGCGCCGTTCCGACGGATTGAGCGCTTTGATAATCCACGCTTGCCGCCGTTTTGGACGATACCGAATATATTTTGCCTATTTCCCTATCCTGCGGACCCCGCACCACAAGCCTGTCGGGCATAAGAAAGCTGCCGAGTATAACGAACGTGAAAACGACCGTAAGCGCAATCGCCGTGAGCATATCGGCAATGCGAATTATGTTTTTCATAAAATCACCATAATTATTTTTGCCGCGGCTCAAAAAAATAACGCTTGTAATTTCTGCAAAAAAACGCCCTGAAAATCAGAGCGTTTAAATTTTGATTTTTTTATGTTTAATAAGACTGCAATCAAATGGAAACTTCCATAGCAACACGGAAGAGATCCTCGTCTATATGCTTTTGCATATTGAGGGCTTCAAAAATATCATAATCGACAATATCGCCGTGCCTTGACGCAACTACCTTGTTGCCGATATTTTTCATAAGCAGCTCCTTAACGGCATAATTGCCCATACGCGTTGCCATTACCCTATCCTTAACGGTAGGAGAACCGCCGCGCTGGATATGGCCGAGTATGCAGGCGCGCGACTCAACGCCGGTTTTTTCCTGAATGCTTTTGGCGAGATCAACGACGTTTACGCCAACGCCCTCGGCTACGACAATAAGGAAATGCTTTTTGTCGGTGAGCTGCGTGCGCTTCATTCTTTCGATAACGTCTTTTTCTATATCGAATTTTATCTCGGGTATAAGTATTGACGTTGCGCCTACCGCTATTCCGGCGTTCAGCGCGAGATAGCCCGAACGGCGCCCCATAACCTCGACTACGGTGCATCTGTCGTGAGATTCCGTGGTATCTCTTATGCGGTCAACGCAATCCATAATTGTGTTAAGGCAGGTATCATACCCTATTGTATAATCGCAGCAGGCAATATCATTGTCTATCGTGCCGGGAATACCTACACAGGGAATGCCTCTTTCGGAAAGATCGCGCGCGCCTCTGAAAGAACCGTCGCCGCCGATAACGACAACGCCGTCTATGCCGTTTTCCTTGCAGGTATGTATTGCTTTCTGCATACCCTCTTCTGTGGCAAATTCGGCGGAACGTGCGCTGTAAAGCTTAGTTCCTCCCCTATGGATTATATCCGAGACCGAGCGGAGATTCATTTCGATAAAATCACCGTTTATAAGGCCGTTGTAACCTCTGAGTACTCCCAAAACTCTTATTCCGTTTACACAAGCCGTTCTTACAACCGCTCTCACCGCGGCGTTCATACCGGGAGCGTCTCCCCCGCTTGTCAGTACAGCAATAGTTTTCATATTATATTTTCCTCCATTACACGATTATGCAAAACAACATAATTTTACTTAATTACAATCAAAATGTCAATAGCGTAACAGCGCTATATTTTTACTTTATAAAAGCCACGTTTTCGTCGCCGAGTATTCTTTTGAGCTCGCTTAGCATCGTTTCGTTTACGTCAACGTACTTTTCCCTGCTCAGCAGCTCGTATTTCTTCTCGTCGGCAAAATAAAACCAAAGCGGATAGCCGCCGTCAAAAATGGACGTTATATTCTCGGCGGCGGGAATATTTTTGTCTTCTCTCGATTCAAATCTAAGAAAAAGCCCCGTTTTTCTTTTTTTAGCCGTTTTCTTTTCATCAAAATCTCGGTTTTCAGCATTACCGATTTCGCGAGGCGCTTTTGCATTTTCGTCCGGCGGGCCGGATATTTCGTTTGCCAGCACCTTCGGCTCCTTTTCCTCCTCTATTGAAAGATTACCCGTTACCGTTATAACCGCCCCCTTTGAAATATACCGTTCATATTCCTCAAGGATTTTTGGAAACACGATTATTTCAATGGAACCGAACAAATCCTCTATCGTAACGAAAGCCATATCCTTTTTGTTTCGCGTCTGCTTAACGGTAATTCCGCTTACGGAGCCCACGACGGTGACTTTTTCCCCGTCCTTTATCTTTGAAAAATCGTTTTCCGCCTCCAAAAGATCTATGGTGCGTGAATAGCCGAGCCTGTTTATAACAGCGTCGTATTTGTCAAGCGGGTGGCCGGAGAGATAAAGACCGGTCATTTCCTTTTCCATTTTCAAAAGCTCGCCTCCGGGAAATTCCTCAACATTCGGCATCTCAAAATCAAAGCCCTGAGAGCCGTCGTCGCCGCCCAAATCGAAAAATCCCATTTGGCCGTACATACTCTTTCTTCTGTGCTCCTCAAGATTAGTTACAAGAGCCGGAAGAGCCTGAAGCATACTGCGCCTGTTTGCACCGAGGCTGTCCATCGCTCCGCTTCTGACAAGGCTTTCCGCGGCGCGTCTGTTGAAATGGCCCGACTGAAGCCTTGAGCAGAAATCCGCCAGACTTTTGAATTTGCCCTTTTCGCGCTCTTTTATTATTTCGTCTATAAAATCCGAGCCGAGATTTTTTATTCCGAGCAATCCGTAGCTTATAACGTTGCCCTCGGCAAAAAAGCCCTTCATCGATCTGTTTACGTCCGGAACGGACAGCCTCAGTCCGAGACGCTTGCTTTCGGCTATATACCTTGCCACCTTATTGGAGGAATCGAGCACGGAAGTAAGCAGCGCGGCCATAAACTGAGCCGGGCAGTAACGCTTCAGGTAAGCCGTTCTGTATGCCACAAGAGCGTAGCAGGCGGCGTGGGATTTATTGAAAGCGTATTTCGCGAAATCCGCCATTCTGTCAAAAATATCGTTAGCGTCCGCTTCGCTGACTCCGTTTTTCGCGCAGCCTTCTATAAACGTTACTCTTTCGGCCTCCATAACGTCCTTTTTCTTTTTGCTCATAGCGCGGCGCACCACATCCGCCCTGCCGTATGAATATCCGGCGAGACTTCGGAATATCTGCATAACCTGCTCCTGATAGACCATACAGCCGAAAGTGTCCTCAAGTATGGGCTTTAAAAGCGGTGTTTTATAAGTTATTTTTTCGGGATGGCGTGAGTTTTCTATAAACGTATCTATCTGCTTTGCGGGGCCCGGGCGGTAAAGTGAGCTTGCGGCTATGAGATGCTCAAGCCGTGTCGGCTTTAAATTCATAAGCATTTGCTTCATTCCGCTTGATTCAAACTGGAATATGCCCTCCGTCTGCCCTCTTGAAAAGATTTTATATACCTCAGGATCATCGAGCGGTATATTGTTTATATCTATTCCGGAATTTACCGCGGCGTCGTTGATAACCGTAAGTGTGCGCAGGCCGAGAAAATCCATCTTCAAAAGCCCAAGTTCTTCAAGAGCCGTCATCGTATATTGCGTAACGGTAAGACCGTCGTTTGACGCGAGCGGCACATATGAATATACGGGATCGTGAGTAATGACCACTCCGGCGGCATGCGTTGAGGTATTTCTCGGCATTCCCTCAATCTGCCTTGCCGTTTCAATAAGCTCGTTCACCTGCCGGTTTTCCTGCATAAGCGCTTTGAGCTGAGCGGATTTTTCAACGGCGTCGTCAATTTTTATATGAAAATCATTCGGTACAAGTTTTGCGACAGCGTCGACCGAAGCGTAGGGCATTCCCATAACCCTGCCGACGTCGCGAATCGCGGCTCTCGTCTGGAGCGTTCCGAAAGTAACTATCTGCGCAACGTGATCGGAGCCGTATTTTTCGGTTACATAATCTATAACTTCCTGCCTGCGCTCGTAACAGAAATCTATATCGAAATCGGGCATCGAGACTCTTTCCGGATTGAGAAACCGCTCAAAGAGCAGAGTATATTTCATAGGATCGACATCGGTTATTCCGATGCAGTAAGCCGCAAGCGATCCCGCGCCGGAGCCTCTGCCGGGGCCTACCGGAATACCCTTGCTTTTCGCGAACGAAACGAAATCGGCAACTATAAGATAATAGTCGGTATAGCCCATTTTCTCAACCGTATTCAGCTCATATTCGAGGCGGTCGGTGTATTTTTCCGCGTCGCCCAAAAATCTTTTTTTAAGCCCCTCATAACATTTGCGCCTGAAATATTCAAAATGGTTTTCATTGTTCGGGGTTTCGTAATACGGCAACTTTGTGTGGCCGAACTCGAAATCAAAGCGGCACCTTTCGGCAATTTTGCCCGTGTTTTCCACCGCCTCGGGTATATCTGAAAACAGAGCTTCCATTTCCTCCCGCGATTTCAGATAAAATTCCTCGGAATGAAATTCAAGCCCCGTATCCTCGCCGAGAATATGGTTTGTGGCTATGCAAATCAGCACCTGCTGAATCTTACTGTCCTGCTGTTCGATATAATGAACGTCGTTCGTTACCGCAAGCGGTATCTTCGTTTCGGCGTTCAGGCGTTTTATACCCTCCTTGACCGTTTTTTGCTCATCAAGGCCGTGATCCTGAATTTCAAGATAATAGTTTCCGTCGCCGAAAATTTCATTATACCACAAAGCCGTGCGCTTAGCGCTTTCGTAATCCCTTTGCAAAAGCGCCTGCGGTATCTCGCCAGCAAGGCAGGCGGAAAGGCAAATAAGCCCCTCATGGTATTTTTCGAGCAGATCGTGATCTACTCTCGGCTTATAGTAGTATCCCTCGGTAAATGAAAGCGACACCATTTTTATTAAATTCTTGTAGCCCGTTTCGTTTTCGCAGAGCAAAATAAGGTGATTGTAATCCTTATCAAGCGCTTTTTCCTTATCGAAGCGCGTGCGGGGCGCAACATAGACTTCGCAGCCGATTATGGGCTTTATTCCGTGCTTTTTGCACGCCTTGTAAAAATCAACAGCCCCATACATATTACCGTGATCCGTAATTGCAAGGGACTGCATTCCGAGCTCTTTGGCTTTAAGCACAAGCTGCTCGATACGGCAGGCGCCGTCAAGCAGAGAATACTCGGTGTGAACGTGAAGATGAGTAAACATAATACCGTTCTGCCTCATTATATAAATTTATCCAATTATGCGTTCCTACGCTTCCTGCTTTGATTTTTGCAGAAGCTTATACATCTTTATCATACCTAAAAGATTGCCCTTAAACGCAAGTGACATTTCGGGAAGTTTTCCGAAATCGCACGGGAAATAGCGCGCGCTGTTCTTTTTTAAATGAATCACCTTGCTGCGCTTGAAAACGTCGGCGATAAACTGAGAGCAGAAATATTTTCGTTTCTGAATCAGCGGCATACGCATAAGCCCGAAAATAAGTCCGGCTCTCGCAAAGCTGTATTTATGCCTGTTTTCAACAAATTCAAGCAGTATTTTTTTGACTATCCTGTATTTTTCCTCGGTGATTTTCATTTCGTAAAGCTCACAGGGATACGGCTTGCGATCGGGGCGAATATATTTCGTTATTTTTTCAACGATAAAGCCGTTCCAAACGAAGCTGTAAAACGTGTTGAGATCCTCGTCAAGTCCGAGCGAAACGTGGGTGTAAATTGAATTTGTCATAAATCCCACCATTTTGGAACCGGCGTCCGGAAAACTTGTGAGCAGGACGTAGATTTTTCTGTTTTTCTCTTTACCCATAATGTTATGCAGCCTCTTATATAATTATTATGATAAAATTCGGTCTTTTCTTTTATTATTTCCGAACAGAACTTTTTTAAATCTGTTTTGATATTTCGATTATTTTTTGCAGCCTGTGGTTTACGCCGCTTCTGCTGAGCGGCGGATCGCAGCTTTGAGCGAGCTCAGCAAGGCTCATATCGGGATTATCATATCGTATTTTCGCAAGCGCCCGCAGATTTTCCGGCAGATAATCGATACCCTTTTTCTTTCGTATTTTTTCTATCGCCCTAATCTGAACGGAAACGGCGTTCACCATTCTGTTGATATTGGCCGTTTCGCAGTTTGCCTGCCGGTTCGCCTTGTTTCTGAAATCCTTAACGATTTTAATATTCATCATTTCAAACATAGCGTCCGACGCGCCCATAATATAGAGGCAGTCCTCGATGGCCTCGCTCTCTTTGAAATATACCACACGGTAGCCGTTTCTTTCGGTGCATTTGGGCTTCAGCTCCGTTTCCTCAAGAAGAGTGAGCAAACTTTTTGAAAGATTCAGATATGAAACAGTAAATTCAAGATGATAATCCTTTTCGGGAGCGGACGCGGTGCCGCAGGAGAGAAAAGCGCCGGCAATAAAAGCATTGACGCACTTTTCGCAGTGGAAATTTGAATGATTTATTTTCAGACTTGAGCCCGTTTCATGGCCGAAAGCCTTAAACAGCTTCGCGGCGTCGCTTTTTTTTGATACGCTCACCGTAAGATTTCTTCCGCCGGCGGATTTTCTCACGGTGCAGTCTATATTGAAAAGCCGTTTCAAAAGGCTCAAATACAATTCTGCTATGCTTTCGTTTTCGGTTTGCAGAGAAATCTTTTCTTCCGTAAAGCTCTTGCCGAAAATGCTCATTCCGTAAAGAAGCGCTTTTTTACAGCAGGCGGATTCATATTCTGTTTTGACAAGCTCGTCCTTTACCTGAGATGAGAACGACATTTTCGCACCTAATTTCTGTTTATATCCCTATGATTCACAGATACGTTCGTCCAGCGCTTAGCGAAATGCTCCTTGAGCGCCTCCGCTATTGCCACAGAGCGGTGATTTCCGCCCGTGCAGCCGACGGCGAAAACTATCTGGCTCTTTCCCTCCTTGATATAAAGGGGATTCAGGAAATCAAGCATATCTATAAGCTTTTCAAGCAGTTGATTTGATTCGTCAAAAGAGAAAATATATTTTTTTACCTCTTCATCAAGCCCTGTTTTGCTTCTTAAACTTTCAACCCAGTACGGATTCGGCAGGCAGCGCACGTCTATAACAAAATCGGCGTCGTTCGGTATGCCGTGCTTAAAGCCGAATGAGATAACGTGGATATTCATTATCTCTTTTTCACTGCCGAAAAGTATTTCGGAAAGGCGGTTTTTAAGCTGGCTTTCCGTTATATCGGAGGTGTCTATAACGTGGTCTGCCCTTTGCCTCAAAGGGCTTAGCATTTCCTTTTCATAAAGGAGCGCGCTTTCAATATCGCCGTTGAATCGGTTGGCGTAGGGGTGCTTTCTTCTGGTAAGCGTATAACGTTTGAGCGCAACGTGGGTTTTTATATCAAGATATACTACCCTTATGTCATAATTTTCCTCAAGAGTATTCAGCACATTCAGAAGATAGGTAAAATCGTCCGTTGAACGCGCGTCTATAACAACGGCGACCCTCTTTTTGCCGCTGCGGTTATCTATCAATTCAAGGAATGTACTGAGCAACGCGGGCGGCATATTATCTATGCAATAATATCCCGCGTCTTCCATAAAGCCTATTGCCGAGGATTTTCCCGCGCCCGAAAGGCCTGTGATTACTATAAGTTCATTTTTTTCAACAATCATTATTCCGTTACCCTTATCTCCATTTCAAGTTTTACGCCTTTTTCTTTCAGCACCGTTTCACTGCATATTCTGCAAAGTTCAAGAATATCGCCGCAGGTGGCATTTCCTTTGTTTATAACGAATCCCGCGTGCTTTTCGCTTACCTGAGCCCCGCCGACCGTTCTGCCCTTCAGCCCGCACTCCTCTATAAGCGCTCCGGCAAAATAGCCCTCCGGCCGTTTGAAAGTGGAACCGGCGCTCGGATATTCGAGCGGCTGCTTAGCCTTTCTGCGCGCAAGCAGATCGTCCATTTTTGCTTTTATCTCCGCCTTTTCCGCTTTTTTAAGTTTAAGGTACAGCCCCGTTATTACGCAGCCGTTGCCGTAATAGGCGGAATGGCGGTAGGAAAGGCGCATATCGCCGCCCTCCAGAAAGCCCTCGTTTCCGTTTTCGTCTATATGGTCGCACCTGAAAAGCACATCCTTCATCTCACCGCCGTAAGCGCCCGCGTTCATAAACGCGGCGCCGCCGCAGGAGCCGGGAATGCCGTAAGCAAATTCAAGACCGGAAAGTCCGTTTTCATAAGCGAATCTGCACAGTTTCATAAGAGAAGCGCCGCTTTGGGCAAAAACAACGCCGCCATCCAAAAGCCGAATATCCGAAAATCCTCCTGAAAAGCACATAACGCAGGCGCTTATACCGTTATCGGACACAAGCAGATTTGAGCCGTTGCCGATGGCGATGAGCCTAATGCCGTGCTTTTTGCAGCACTTCACCGTCTGAGCCGCCTGAAAAACGCTTTCGGGATATACTATCACCGCCGCGTTTCCCCCTACTCTGAACGTCGTATGATCGCGCATAGGTTCGTTTTCGGAATATTTCATATTCAGTTTGCGCGCAAGACTGATAATCTCTGTCAAAATATCACCGTTATTTTATTGAGCCGAGCAACGCGGCGCCGATTATGCCCGCGTCGTTGCCAAGCTGAGCTTTTACTATTTTTGTTTGTATTTTGCTGTGAATGGAATATCTTTCAGCCATAACGTATCTGTTAAGCGGTTTAAGAAGCGTGTCGCCCTCATTGCAGATGCCTCCGCCAACGCAGATCATTTCCGGCTGGAGCGCGTTTACTATGTTTATAAGCCCGCAGGCGACGTATTTTATATAGTTATTGACTACTTTTATCCCCGCGATATCGCCCTTTCTCATTGCGTCAAAGGCGGTTTTGCCGTTTACTTTTCCCTCCTGCTTAACTATCTCGTGCATAACTGAATCGGGATACTCCCTCATCGCCTCTTTTGTTTGGCAAATGAGCGCTGTCGCGGAGGCGTAAGCCTCCCAGCAGCCCTTTCTGCCGCAGGTGCAGGGAGCGCCGTCAATCATAATTACCATATGGCCGAACTCGCCTCCGGCGAAGTTGACGCCGTTCACGATTTTTCCGTTTATGATAACACCCGATCCTACGCCCGTTCCGAGAGTTACGGCAACGAAATTATCCGAGCCGTTCCCGCATCCGGCATATGCCTCGCCGAGCGCGGCGCAGTTCGCGTCGTTTTCTATGAAAATCGGAATATCCCCGACGCGATCTTTCAGCATTTGCCTTGCCGGAACATTGTTAAAGCCGAGATTATTGGCAAATTCTATTATGCCGTCGCCGTTTACCGTGCCCGGCGTTCCCATTCCCAAAGAGGAAATATCGCTAAGCCCCACTCCTGCAATATCCATGGCCTCGCGGCACACGCGGGCAATATCGTCAAATATCTCGTCGGCGCCGCGCGGCGTAGCGGTCGGCGTTTTCGATTTTCCGAGAATACCGTATTTTTCGTCCACAACGGCGGCCACGATATTTGTTCCGCCCAAATCAACACCAATATTATACATTTTATCCTCCTGTCTTTAGGAATTCTTCCAAATTTCAAGTTCCTTTTCCTCCGCCTCGAAATCCTCCATTCCGAGGCTCGCCATAAGCTCGCGGGCGGCATTGTAGCCCATTTTCTTTTGGCGGTTGTTCATTGCCGCCGTTTCTATGATAACGGCGAGATTTCGCCCGGGATTTACCGGAACCGTTATAACAGGAACCTTAACGTCAAGTATTATGGCGTATTCACTGTCTATTCCGAGGCGGTCGTAAGCCTTCGTTGAATCCCACGGCTCAAGCTGCACCACCATATCGATTTTTTCCGAGGCTTTAACGGAGCCCATACCGAAAAGGCGGCGGGCGTTTATAATGCCTATGCCCCTGAGCTCGATAAAGTGGCGTATGTTGTTCGGCGAAGCGCCCACAAGCGTATGAGCATCGGTTTTTCTGATTTCAACCGCGTCGTCCGCTATGAAACGGTGGCCTCTCTTTATCAGTTCCACGGCGGTTTCGGATTTTCCCGCGCCGCTCTCGCCGAGAATAAGAACTCCTTCGCCGTAGACCTCGCACAAAACGCCGTGGCGCGTTATACGCGGGGCAAGGCTTGAATTGAGATACTGTATAAGCGACGCGAGAAACGGAGAAGTCTCTTCCTGAGTGCGCAAAAGAGGCACCTTATATTTTTCACAGGCGGATTTGAAATAATCGGGTATCTCAAGTCCTCTTGTGATAACGGCGGCGGCGGGGTGCATTCCCAGCCAGCAACTGAGCGCCTTGTCTTTATCCTCGTCGCTCATATTCTGCAAAAAGCCGAATTCCGTCCACCCGAGTATCTGAATACGAAGCGGGTCAAAATAATCAATGTAACCGGTAAGCACTATTCCCGGGCGGTTTATTTCGTTTGTAACCACAAGAATATCATTTGCGTCCTTCGGAAGATAAATCACTTCAAGGGAATGATTTTCAATTATTTTTTGTAGAGAAACCGAATAGCTTTCCGACATTTTTTTACCTCCGCGCTATTATACAGTTTTTATTATATAATATTTAAACATTAAATTGCAACCTGAAAAGCGTTTTTTTATAAACTTATTATGAATAATCAAAGTCGGGATTTACTTTTTCATTAAATAATGATATATTTACAGTAAAGTTTTGTATATACCTGACGGCTTTAGGTGAGGGTTATGGATCAACATCTTAAAATTGCAATAGGGAGCGATGCTTTTCCGCCGACTACGGACGGTATAAGCAACGTTGCGGCAAGCTATGCCGAAATACTTAACAAAAACGGCTGCGAGGCGGTCGTAATTACTCCAAAAAATCCGAATCAGCAGGATATAAAATACCCGTATGAGATATTCAGATACAAAAGCTGGTGGCTCCCCTCAAAAGAGGGCTACAGCGTCGGCTGGCCTTTTAAAGAAACTCTGCATTACGAGATCGTAGACAGAAATTTTGATATTCTGCACAGTCACGCTCCGCTTGCCACGAGCTATTATTTCCGACTCGTAAACAGAATAAAAAGAATACCCACCGTATTGACTTATCACACAAAATATGAATACGACATAGAAAAAAGAGTGCCGACCGAGGCGGGTAAGAGATTCGCGGGTAAATTTCTTCTTAACAATATAAATTCGGCAGACGAGGTTTGGGTAACGAGCAGCGGCTCCGTTGAAAGCCTGCGAAAGCTCGGATACGAGGGCGACTGCGTTGTTATGCCGAACGGCTGCGATATGCCTAAAAAGGACTTTTCGCCGGTGCTTATCGGCAAGATAAAAAAGGAGCATAATATTCCCGAAAATGTTCCGATTTTCATTTATGCGGGAAGAATGATATGGTATAAAAACATTCGCCTTATACTTGAGGCTTGCAGAAATCTAAAAAAAAGCGGAAAGGATTTCCGCCTTATAATGCTCGGTTTCGGCCCCGACGAAACGGCAATGAAGATAAAATGCAGAACTATGGGCTTATCGGATAAAACGATATGGCTCGGCAAGCTGCTTGATCGAGAACTTATTCAGCAGTATTACGCGGCGGCGGATATTCTTCTTTTCCCATCAACATTTGACACAAACGGCCTTGTTGTAAGAGAAGCGTCTTCCTGCTGCACGCCTTCGCTGCTTGTTCGCGGTTCCTGCGCCGCCGAAGGTATAGAAGACGGAGATACCGGATTTTTGTGCGAGGAAAACGCGGAAAGCATTGCTCGGGTACTTTCCGGAATAATGAACAACGGCGATTTGATGAAACGTGTTGGAAAAACGGCGCAGGAAAAAATATATATAAGCTGGGAAGAAGCCGTTTCAAAAGCGCTTGAAAGATACGAAAAGGTCATAAACGATTTTTATTCGGTCGGAAAAAGCAGCGAGGAATATAAATACTGATAATTCGATTTACAGCAACATAAAAAAACGCCTCGGGAACTCCGTTCCCGAGGCTCGTTTTATTTATTTCAGCTTAGATATTTCCTCTATAAACGACGAGGCGGAATCAAAAGCCTTATAGACCGATGCAAAGCGGACGTATGCCACCTCGTCTATTTCCCTAAGCTTTTCCATTATCAGCTCGCCGATACGAACGCTGGTAACTTCCCTGTCGGCGGAGCTTTGAAGAGCCGCCTCTATCTGAGAGATCGCTTCGTCGAGCTCCTGTGAGGTTATCGGCCTTTTTTCGCACGCGCGCAGCATTCCTTTAAGCACCTTGTTTCTGTCGAAAACCTCGCGGCTCTTATCTTTCTTTACAACGATTATCGGCAAGTTTTCTATCGTTTCATACGTCGTAAAGCGCCTGCCGCATTTTATACATTCTCTGCGGCGGCGTATGCGTTCATTCTCGTCTGTCGGGCGCGAATCGATTACCTTGCTTTCCTCATACCCGCAAAACGGACATTTCATAGCAAACCCTCCCTCTTAGGCTCTTACGAAAAACAGCGTATATATACCCGAAAAACGGATTTTTTTAATTCTGATTTTCGGAAACAAGGTTATTATAGCACAAGATATAGAGAAATGCAAGTATTTTTACTTTACACAATATATTGAGCTTTTACGCTTTTATTTGAGAATTTCCCTTATTGTTGTATATGAACATCCAAACGGCCATTGAGCAGATGATAAAATACCCCACAAACGACCATATATCGGGAATATCACCGAAAACGAAAAAGCCCGTTATGGCGGCAAACACCACCTGTGAATAATCGTAAACGGATATTTCGCGGCTCGGAGCGTAGGTGTAAGCCGCGGTGATAGTGAACTGCCCTCCCGCGGCGCAGAGGCCTGCCGCCAAAAGCGCGCCCCACTGCCACAATTCCATATGATGATAATTAAAAATCAGATACGGAGCCGTAACAAGGCTTGAAAACGCCGAAAAAATGAAAACGGTGAGCTTTCCGTTTTCGCCCATTTTACCGAGCTTGCGAACGCAGGTGTAGGCACCTCCCGCGCACATTCCGCCTATAAAGCCCAAAATCGAGGCAAAGAGATTTTCATTGCCGAAAGTCGGTTTTATAATGAAAAGCGCGCCTATGAAAGCGATAAAAATCGCGGCCGCCTGCTTCGGTTTTACCCTTTCTTTAAGAAATAGCGCCGAAAAAATCAAAGCGAAAAAAGGGCTCATTTTATTCAGCATAGACGCGTCCGAAAGATCTATTTTATCAAGTGCGTAAAAATTGCCTATAACTCCGCCGAGACCTATGACGGAGCGCAGGATATGATATTTCAGGCAGCCCTTACGCGGCTTCAGGCTGTTTTTCGCCTTCAGTATAGCGAACAGGGCAAAAAACATTGCCACAAAATTTCTGAAAAACACCTTTTGAAACGTGGGAATATCGCCCGACAGTCTTACAAAAGTGTTCATACCCGTAAAGCATACGGCGGAAAGAACGATGCAGACAACGCCTTTCGTTTTCGCGTTCATATTTTTCAACGCCGTCAACCCGCGAGCTTTTCTATGCAGGCAAGCTGAACGCATATGCAAAGCAGCTCCGCCGCGAGTTCAAGCTCATCCGACGGCGGAAAAGTGGGAGCTATGCGTATGTTGCTGTCCCTCTCGTCTATGCCGTAAGGATAAGTGGCGCCGACAGAGGTAAGCACTACCCCCGCCTCTTTGCAGAGCTCTCCCACTCTTTTGGCGCAGCCGTCCATAACGTCGAGGCTGATGAAATATCCGCCTCTCGGGGTTATCCAAGAGGCTATGCCCTTGCCTCGAAGTTCGTTTTCAAGATGCTTGAGCACTATATCAAACTTCGGCTTCAGTATCGCCGCGTGCTTTTTCATATGCTCGCGTATTCCGTTTACGTCTCCGAAAAATTCCGCGTGGCGGTGCTGATTCATTTTATCATAGCTGATAGTCTGCGCTCCAAGGCGCTTTTTTATGGCGGCAATATTGTTTTTGCTTGCCGCGAGGGCGGAAACTCCGGCGCCCGGGAAAGTTATTTTTGAGGTGGAGCAAAATTCAACCAGCATATCCTCGTTTCCGTATTTCGGCAGAATATCAAAGATATTGAGCAGCTCGTCGCCATCGTCAAAAAGATCGTGAACGCAGTAGGCATTATCCCAAATGATTCTGAAATCCTCAGCGGCGGGTTTCATAGAGGCTATTCTTTCAACAACGGCCGCGCTGAAGGTAACGCCCTGCGGATTTGAATATTTCGGAACACATACCATTCCCTTTACCGCCGGATCTTTTATATACTCTTCAACGGAATCCATATCGGGGCCCTCGGCGGTCATTCCTATATTTATCATCTTTATGCCGAAATACTCAAGAATGGTAAAATGCCTGTCATATCCCGGAACGGGGCAAAGGAATTTCACTTCGGGCAGACAGCGCCACGGAATATCGCCCGCGCCGTGCGTAAAGCACTGGCAGATATAGTCAAACATTAGGGTAAGGCTTTCATTCGGGCCGATTATAACGTTTTCCGGCGAAACTCCCATAAGATCCGCAAACAGCTTTTTGCAGGCGGGAATACCGTCGAGAAAGCCGTAATTTCTCACGTCTATCCCGTCTGAAATATAGCTTTCAACGTCGTTGAGCCCCTTTGAAAGCTCAAGCTGATCAGCTCCGGGCTTTCCCCTGCTCATATCGAGTTTCAGCCCTTTCGCCTTGAAATCGTCATAACGACGAAGAAGAAGCTTTTTCCGCTCTTTCAGTTCGCCGGCGGTCATCTCCGTGTATAATTCAGACATATCTTTGCCCTCCGCTCTGATTTAATGGAAATATTCTATCACTTTTATATATACTTTGCAAGAATTTCTAAACAACAAGTTCGATAAACCACCTTGTCTCCTCAAGGAAAAGATAAATTTCCCTGCCTTCAACGCCGCATTTATAGCGTATCCCCGCTCCTCCGGATTTTAAAGAGGCGGCGGGGCGGATATCGAAAACCCTGTCCACCTCATATCTTTCGCCGTCAACGGCCACCGCCTTCGGAAGAATGTTTCCGTCCGTGCCGAATACGGCGGTGACCTCCACATAATTTTTCATATCGCGTTAATCTCCTTTTTAGCCTTATATTCCTTAAAATATCCGATGGGATGTATGGTGTTGTCATCGTGCGGATCAAACCTGCTCAGCCCCGTATCGGCAAGCATGGAAGCCCTCTGCACGGCATAGCTGCCGAAGCGCCGCCTTATACCGTCCACCGCCGTTTCTATCCTTTCCAGCTTTTCGCGCTTTTCCACGCTTCCCGCCAAATCAAGCTGCACCGCGTCCTCAATATCAAAATCCGAAACCGAAACGCCTATACTGCGCAGCGGATTTTTCCATTCGTAATTTTCGGTAAACAGCTTCATAGCCATAGCTATTATTTCGCCCGAAACATCGGTGTGATTTTTGAGTTGCCCCTGCCTTGTAAAATGATAAAGATTTTTGTCTCTCAGAGTTATCGTAACCGTTTTTCCCTTTAAGCCCTGCTCCCTCATTCTGCGCGCGACACTCTCGCCGAGAACGGTAAAAACCGTTTTGACATCGGCGTTATTCACCATATCGCGCGGCGTGGTCGTGGAGTTTCCAACGCTCTTTACCGCCTCTTCATCGTTAATATGACGAACGGGAGTGAGATCCAGACCGTTTGAAAAATTGTGAAGAACCCTGCCGTTTTTTCCGAAAACGCAGGTGAGAAAGCCCATATCTGCTTCTGCGAGCTCCCCTATCGTGTATATTCCGTATGAGGCAAGCTTTTTTACCGTGGCGGGGCCGACAAAGAGCAGATCGCCGCACGGGCTGTTCCAAACTATATCGCGGTAATTTTCTCTGTTTATCACGGTCACCGCGTCCGGCTTTCTATAGTCCGAGCCGAATTTGGCAAATATCTTGTTCCACGAAACGCCGATGCTGACCGTTATGCCAAGCTCTTCTTTTACACGATTTCGTATTTCTTCGGCTATTTTTTCGCCTGAGCCGCAGCCCGTAACGTCAACCCAATTTTCATCAAGACCGAACGGTTCAACATAATCCGAATATTCGCCGTATATCTTCTTTGCCATATTTGAAAATCGAACGTACAGCGGAAAATTCGGCGGCACCACTATAAGATCGGGGCATTTCAGCCGCGCCTGCCACAAAGGCTCCGCCGTTTTTATCCCGTATTTTGCCGCTATTTCGTTTTTTGTAAGAATTATACCGTGGCGGCTTTCCTCACTGCCGCCCACCGCAACGGGCTTATCGCGGATTTCGGGATTGTGAAGACATTCCACCGAGGCATAAAATTTGTTGCAGTCTATATGCAGAATCGTTCTTTCCATACTTTTTCGCCTCTTATCGAACATTTGTTTTATTATATGCCGAAACGGCATATTTGTCAATAAGAGCCGCGCAATTTTATTTTTTTCCATATGACGGAGTAAAAAATTTCCCTTTATAAAAATAAAAAGCTCCCGATTTTTATCGGGAGAGCCTTTTCAAAATAATTTAGTTTAACTGAAATACATATAATATTGGCATTTTATCATACCGTTATAAAGCTTTCTGCGCCTGTTCGCCCGCCTGCCGAAGCATTTTTCAAACTCCTCGTCCGGCGAGATTATACCGTAGCTCCAACCGTGTTTTTCGGTGAATTTGCCGCCCATAATATCATAGAGCTTTTGCGCCTCTTTAATATCCAGCATACGCTCGCCGTAAGGCGGATTTGTTACAAGCGTGCCCTTTTCGCTCAGGGGTTTAAAATCTCCGATGCCGGCGCGTGATACCCGCAAAAATCCGGATACGCCGGCGCGTTCGGCGTTTTCAACAGTAAGCCTTACCGCGCGGGGATCGATATCCGAACCGAAAGCGGCAAAATCAACTTCCTTTTTTTCAAGACCGCGGCAGCGCTCTATTTCATTTTTCCATACGCTTTCGGGAAAAAGCCCCCACCTGTCGGCGTCAAAATTTCTGTTCAGTCCGGGGGCAATGTTGTTCGCAAACATAGCGCCCTCGATCAGAATCGTTCCGCTTCCGCAGAAAGGATCGTACAGAGTGTGATAATGGCGCAGTTTTGAAAACGCGCAGAGAGCCGCGGCGAGCGTCTCCCGTATAGGAGCCTCGTTCGCCTCCGGTCTGTAACCGCGTTTGTGCAGACCCGTTCCCGAAGTATCCAGCATTACCGTTACCTCATCCTTGATTATCGAAAACCGAATTTTGTGAACGGGCCCCGTCTCCTCAAACCACGAAACGCCGTAATCCTCTTTAAGGCTTTCGACTACGGCTTTTTTTATTATTTTCTGGCAGTCAGGAACGGAATGAAGCTCGGAATTAAGACAATGCCCGTTTACGGGAAACGCATCGGCGCTGCCTATAAAATCGCTCCAGTTAAGCGCTTTTACCTCATCGAAAAGCTCGCCGAACGTAACGGCTTTGAATCTGCCGAGAACGATGAGTATTCTTTCGGAAAAACGGCTCGCGAGATTTGCCCTTGCCAAAACGTTTTCGCCGCCCTCAAAAAACACCCTGCCGTTTTCCGCCGAAACGTTTTTTGCCTCAAAGGAGCGCAGTTCCTCGGCAACAAGACTTTCCGTTCCGAAAAGGCACGGCGCGCACATATAAAGATACATAATTATATCTCCCTTTGAGCGTGGCGGGTTACATGGCAGCCGACGTTCACCGCGACCGGCAGCCCCGCGATATGGGTGGGATAAGTTTCAATATTTACCGCAAGCGCGGTCGTTACGCCGCCGAATCCCTGCGGGCCTATGCCAAGCGAATTTATTTTTTCAAGAAGCTCAAGCTCCATCTCTTTATAAAACTCATCGGAATTTCTTTGCGAAACGGGACGGCAAAGCGCTTTTTTCGCCAAAACCGCGCAGTATTCAAAATCCCCGCCTATACCAACGCCTATCACAACGGGCGGGCAAGGATTTGAGCCGGCTTTTTTCACCGTATCCGCAACAAAACCGATTATATCTTCACGCTTTGCGCTGGGCGTGAACATATGCAGCGCGCTCATATTTTCGCTGCCGAAGCCTTTCGGAGCGGCAGTCAGCTTTATTTTGCCGCCCCCCACAATTCTTGTATGTATTATCGCGGGCGTATTGTCGCCCGTATTTACCCTGTCGTAAAACGGATCTCTAACCACCGATTTGCGCAAAAGCCCATCGGTATAACCGAGGCTCACTCCCCTGTTTACAGCTTCCTCAAATTCGCCGCCCACAAGGTGGACTTCCTGCCCTATCTCGGCAAATATTACCGCCATACCGGTATCC
The DNA here is from genome assembly GCA_947623505.1 of uncultured Clostridia bacterium. GTDB lineage: Bacteria > Bacillota > Clostridia > Oscillospirales > Acutalibacteraceae > Eubacterium_R. Next base: position 104,864 of record CANQGT010000003.1, read on the forward strand.
TGGCAAACGGGAATATCGAGCTCCCTCGCGGCGTCTATATTAGCCTGCAAATCGCCGAGTATGGACTTTGCCGCCTCGCCGCTCTCACTTTTTTCCGCGCACGCTATGCTTTCAACCAAATCGCGCGGAAGAATTTTATTTGCCTCTATAACAAGCTCTTTAACAGCCTGTGTTACAAGCGAAACGTCTATCTCTCTCATTTTACCTCTCCGAAAAAACAAAAGCCGAGAGTTGCTCTCGGCTGAAATTTAGTTGCTGCCCGAAATATCATAAAATACTATTTCGTTCGATTTAACGTATCCGTTTTCACGCGCCTTCTGCTCCATATAAGCGTCCTTATTATCCGACTTCAGAATCGCGTTAAGCTCCTCATTTTCCGCTTTTTGCTCCGCAAGCTGCTCCTCATAGGACTCTTTCTGGCTGCGAAGCCTGCTGAGATCCGCGCTCTGTGAAACCACAACGCCGCCGCAATAGAAAAAAATAAGCAAAAGAACAAGCGCAATGACGGAAATTTTAAGTTTATTATTCTTTTTCAGATTCAAAAAGAAATTCTTCATTGCTTTCACCTGATTTTTCCTTGATTTTCTTCTTTCTTTTATTTTTCGACTTCTTTTTTGACTGTAAAGCCTTACGGCTTAACGCAAAAATATTATAATACAGTTTTTTAATATTTTGCAATACTTTTTTTAAACTTTTTAAACAATATTTAAATATTTTTCGTAAAACGGACGCAATAAACCGTTCCGGAACGGCAGTAACACGGTAAACGGTGAGAATATAAATTAAAAAGCCTAAAACGGAAGCTGTAAAGTATATTACCCTTACACTTCCGTTATTGTAACTCAAAAGCAATATAAAAATAACGGGCGAGGCAATAAGAAAAAACAGAAAATCGAGCAGAAAAACAGCCGCTTTTTTGGCAAAGACGAGGCGAAAAAGGCGGATAATGTCATAAAGCGCGCCGAGCGCTATGCCCGCAATCAAAAAGGCCTCAAGGCTCTCTTTCATTTAAACAATCCTTTAAAAAGGCCCTTGCTTTTTTCCGTTTTACTGCTGTAAACAAGAGCGACAACCTCGCCTGTTATCTGAAGCAGACCGGCGTCAAGATTGAGCTCCTGAACATGCAACTTGGAGCCGTTGACGGTAAGACAGCCGTAATCGGTGTAAGCCGTTACCTTTTCCTCATCGAAAGAATCCACGTCGGTAACTCCCGTCAGCTTCAGCCCGCTGCGGTTTTCAAGACTGAGGCTATGGTCTTTCTTTATTTTTGTTTCCATAAAATCACCCGTTTCATATATGACAAAGCAAGCTCTTGTTATATATATGAAACAGGCGGCGGTTTAATGATTTATTAAAAAACAAAAGAAGTTTAATATTTATCCGCGGCATTTGTTTTTATTTAATCAAGCCGCCGATACATCTTGGCAGCGTCCTCTTTAAGCGCATGCTCGCTTATTTCAAGAACTTCATAGGAATCGGAAACGGCGCCCATATTGACCGTTATAACGTCGCCCTTTTTAACTTCGTAAGACGCGCGCTGAACCCGGCCGTTTACCTCGATTTTTCCCGCGTCGCACGCTTCGTTCGCAACGGTTCTTCGTTTTATTATGCGGGAAATCTTCAAGTATTTATCAAGTCTCATAATTTCTCCGAAAAAATTAAGCCGCCACTTTTGTGGCGGCCGACGCGGGTTTATTTTACAGCGCCCTTAAGAGCGGAGCCGGCCTTAAAGGACGGAACCTTGGAAGCGGCAATTTTGATTTCCTCGCCGGTGCGGGGATTTTTACCGGTGCGTGCCGCACGGGTCTTTACTTCAAAAGTACCGAAGCCTACAAGAGCTACTTTTTCGCCGTCCGCGAGAGCGCCGGTGATAGCGTCGAAAACGGCCTTAACCGCTGCGTCAGCGTCTTTTTTGGAAATTTCCGCTTTAGCTGCAACAGCTGCAACAAGATCAGTTTTGTTCATTTATTTTTCCTCCATTTTATGCCTTTCGGCAATAATAATTTTTGCCCTTTCCCAAAGAATATCAAGCGTTTCGATATCCGCGGACTTCATATCGATATTCTGTTCCCGCGCAAGCGTTTCAACAAGTTTAAACCGATCCATAAATTTATCGGTTGAGGCCGTGAGTGCCTCCTCCGAATCAACATCTATAAATCTTGAAATATTAACGCAGGAAAAAAGAACGTCGCCGAATTCGGCCTCAATCTCTTCACGATTATTCCCGGGTAAAGCGCTTTTTAACTCGTCAATCTCCTCATACAGCTTATTAACAGCTCCGTCAAGCTCCTGCCAATCAAAGCCTGCTTTGGCTGCCTTTTGCTGAATTTTTTGGGCCCTCATAAGAGCGGGAAGCTCACGCGGCACCTTTAGCATTGATTCGCTTTGGTTTTTTATGCCCTTTGTTTTGAATTTAACGGCGTCCCAACTGTCAAGCGCCTCTTTGCCGTTTTCGGCAGCCACGTTTCCGAAAACGTGGGGATGGCGCACTATTAGCTTTTGGCATATTTCGTTTGCAACGTCGTTGAAATTGAAAGAACCCTTTTCCCTTTCCATTTCACAATGGAGCGCCACCTGAAGCAGAATATCGCCAAGCTCTTCGCGAAGCCCGCCGGTATCCTTTTTGTTGATTGCCTCAACGACTTCGTAAGTCTCCTCAATGAAATTCTTTTTGATGGATTCGTGGGTTTGCTCTCTATCCCAAGGACAGCCGCCCGGAGCTCTTAAAACGGATACGAGCCTGATAAGGTCGTAAACATCATAAGAATCCTTAAATTCAAAATCGACCGCCACCGAAACACCCTTTCCGATTGACCTGTTATAACAATAATACTATATGGCGGTTATAATTTCAAGTATTTAAGCCATTTTTTTACTTGATTGCAAAAATTTGATTTCAGAAAATGTTATAAGTTTTGACAATATGCACACTATTGTAAAAAACAAAAGATATATTCCGCTTAAAATTACGAAATCAAGAACATAGCCGTTTTCACCAAACACGTTTTTTTGCATAAGCCGGGCAACGGCAAACGCCCCGACCGAGCAGAAAAGCGGTTTAAAAAGAAGATCGGATATTTTATATTTCGTGCGCGAATACTTTCCGAATATATAAAGATTTGCCGCGAGGATAACAAGGTAACCCGCCGCTCCGGAAATAACAGCGCCGTAAAGATTATATCGGTAATCGGCCACCAGCAAGAAATTGAGCCCCACCCTCACCGCGGCGGAAACGATGAAAGACGGTATGCTTTTTTTGGCGCAACCTATCGCCTGAACGGAAAATACGCTTACGCTTGCAAGGCAGTAAAAAATCATAGTAAAACCGTAGTAATACACCAAATCGGAGCAGCCTATCACTATATCGTAATTCGACGAACGATAAAGTATATTAAGCATATTTTCCGCCACAAGTGAGAGATAAAGCCCTCCGCCGAAGCCTATTATCGAAGTATATTTGAAAATGCTGTTCGCAAGAGCTGTAAGCCTCTCGCCGCTTTGGGATTCAAACGCTGCCGAGACGGCGGGAACGGCGGCAACACCGAGGGCTATTGAGAATCCGGGCAGCAGCATTTTAAAATCCTGCGCCGAGGAAAAAAGGCCGTAAATATACGTAACGGCGTCCTCTGCCGTTGTTGAGCTCATTTTAAGGCATTCGCCGTAAGCGTTCATAAGCTCTTCTCTGCCGCATAGCGAAAGGCAATACTGCACCGAAGCGTTATCAAAAAACGTTGAAAGGCTTTGTATAACGGTTGAAACGATTATCGGAGCGGAAAAGGAAAGCAGTTCCGAAAGGCTTTCGCCCGTTTTGTATTTTTTTAGGGGCGTGTAAGAATTGTATTTTACGCCCGTGTATATCCACACATATATCCAGCTGAGCAGAGAACCTACCGTCACCCCTCCCATTGCCGCCGCGGAAGTAAGCGGATATACGACCGCGAGAGCCGCTTCCTCGCTTTCGCATACCGTTGAGAAAATCGCGCCGTTTTCAAGATACATACCGTAGAGCCAGCTCATCGAATATTTTGCGAAAAGAAGGCCGAAAACCAGCTTGAACGCCGCCTCAAGCACCTGACTTACGGCGGTGGGAACCATATTCATATATCCCTCGGCAAGAGAGCGCCTGCACGCCGCCATAGACGAAAAAAGCACATTCGGAGCAAGTACAAGAATAGTGTAAATGCTTTTCGGAGAGGAGGACACAAACTGAGCGTACGGCTTTGCGAAAGCTATCATAAACGCCGTGCCAGCAATACCGATAATGAAAAAAAGAAGCGACGACGATTTTTTAAGCGAGTGAATTTTCGCGTTGTCGCCGATTTCGTTATACTTGCTTACCAAATGCGACAGCGCAACGGGCAGTCCGCCCATAATTATTGCGTGGATAGGCATATAAAAATTGTACGCTATGTTGAAATATCCCCTGCCTGTAGCGCCTATATAAGCGGTAAGCGGGATTTTATACACGGCGCTTACAGCCTTTACGATTATTGAAGATAGAAGCAGCAAAAACGCCGAACCGATATATTTTTGTTTTACGTTATTCAAAAAATCACCGCGAAAAAAAGCAGCGCAAAAAAGATTTTGCACTGCCTTGATATTATCTTTTTAAATTCCGCAATAGTGTGATTTTATTATTCCCGATTTTCGGCGGACTGCCCGCCGCTTTGAGGCTGAGCTTCGCTTTGCGCGGCTTTTGCCTCATCGTCCTTTTCCTGCTGCGAAACGGATTTAAAGGCGTTTTTCGCGCTGCGCTTTACTTCCTCCATCTGCCTTTTTAATACTCTGCCCGCCTCCTGAGAAACGTTTTTCATTTCGCTTTTCAATTCGGCGGCTTCTTTTTTCAGTTCTTCGGAATCAGCGCCTCGGTTTTCGTCGAGCTCGGCTTTCAGGGCGTTCAACTTTTCCCTGTAAGAGGTTATCTGAGCGCAGAGCATATCCATTTCGGCCTGATCGGTCTCTTCGCCCTCTGAAGCCGAAAACGCAAGCATACCGTATTTTTCATAAAATTTGGAAAGTTTTGATTTTACGTCAAGATACTCTATTCTCTTGCGTGAAAGGTCTATCGCCTTAGCTCCCCTTTTGTTTAAACTCTCGGCCACGATACGTGTTTTATTTAACAATTCGTCAAAATTCCCCATATTTTTCACCTTTTAAAATAAAATAGATAGCCTTTATAAATCAATTATATTACAGACAGAACAATCTTTCAATACTTTCCGTAATCTTTTTTGAAAATCAATGCGTGTTTGCCGCTATATATTATATTCGCCGAAGAAATCGGTTATACTTTTCTTTCTTCTGAGTATCTCGTCGAACCTGTCTATATATTCATACGGGTATTTGTAGTTGTATATTCTTTTGATTTTGCCGGTTTTTTGGTTTTTCAGTTTTATTACCGCTCCCGCGCCTACGGCAAGAACGGTGTGTGTTTCGTCCATCATAAAAACGTTATAGAGGCATTCCCTGCCGCTTTTGCACCAACCCACGTTTTCGTGATTTCCGAGGGACTTGCCCTGGCGGTACATATAATACGGGCTGTAGCCCGCCGCGTCAAGCGCACTTTCGGCGGCGCCAAGCATACCTGAAACAAGAAATTTCGGTGAGGAATCAAACGCGGCCTCCCTCGTTGCCATATAAGCGCCGCTTTTCAGCGAAAGAGTGTGCACCGTTACCGACTCCGCGCCGAGCCCGATTCCTGTTTTGATACTGTTTTCAAAAGACGCAATATCATCCTTCGGAAGTCCGGCGATAAAATCCATATTTATATTGTCAAAGCCCTGTTCTCTCGCGAGGGAAAAGGCTCTCAGCGTCTCCTCGGCGCTGTGCCGCCTGCCTATCGCCTCAAGCACTTCGTTACTGAAGGTTTGCGGATTTATGCTTATCCTCGAAACTCCCGCGCTTTTCAGGGCTTTAAGCCTGTCGGCGGTTACGGTGTCCGGACGGCCGGCCTCAACGGTATATTCCCTGTTTGTGCCGAGATCGAAGTTTTTCTCCACCGCCTCAAAAAGCGTTGAAAGCATATCCGCGCCGAGAACCGTCGGCGTGCCTCCGCCGAAATAAACGCTTTCAAGCCTCAGACCGAGCGCTTTCGCGTAAACGCCCGTTTCCTCTATCTCTTTTACCAACAGCTCAACATACGGCTCAACAAGCCTTTGAGCGTTTTCAATACTGTGCGAAACGAAAGAACAGTAAGAGCACCTTGTGGGGCAGAAAGGAATGGAAACATAAAGCGAAAAGCTGTTTTCTCGCGACATCGCGATTATTTTGTTTTCACTGCTCATAACACGGCAGACGAGCCGTATTTTTTCATCGCTCACAAGATATTTTTCACGGAATATACGCTTTGCCTCTTCCTGCGAAAAAGCGTCCGTAAGCGCATGCATACGCCTTGCGGGACGAACGCCGTAAAGCAGCCCCCAAGGGTAGGTTATTCCGAGAATTTCGGAAAAAGCCTTATAGAGCATTACGGACAGAGCGTTTTGCCTGTCCGTGTTTTCATCCGCTTTTCGGTTGAGCACCCTGCGTTTTTCATACACTCTCGCGTCAACAATCAGGGTATTTTCCCGAATTTCCGTTATAACGCATACGGGGTCGTCAATGCCGTTTTCCGATTCCGTAACTTTTATTTTTTCATAAGGAAAAAATATTTCGCTTATGTTTTCCATATCGTAGCGATAAGTATGATTTTTAACGATAACTACCATTGCCTGTTATTTCATATAAGGATTGTTTTCTTTTTCAAAATCAAGTGTGGAAAATTCATCGTGCCCGGGATAAACCGTGTAGTTTTTTTCAAGAGAAGCGAGACGGGCAAGGCTTTTTTTCATTTCCTCAAAGGAGCCGCCGGGAAAATCCGTTCTGCCGCAGTCGCAGCAAAACAGAGTATCTCCCGTAAAAAGAAAATCGCCGATAATATAGCAAAGCCCGCCCTTTGTGTGCCCCGGGGTGGAAATCACCCTTATTTCTTCGGAGCCGAACGGCAGAACGTCGCCGTCGCCGACCGTTATATCGGCCTCGGCGTTATTATGAACACCGCCGCAGAAAACGGCAAGACTTCGCTTGCCGGACGAGAGCATGCCCTCGTCTTCCCTGCTTATAACGACTTTCGCGCCGTATTTTTTACGAATTTCCCCCACTCCGCCTATATGGTCAAAATGGCCGTGGGTGAGAAGAATATATTCAAGCCGCGCCGAGCCTATAAAATCAAGCATTTTTTCGGAAGCCTCGGTGCAGTCAACAAGCAGCGATTTGCCGCTTTCATCATCGGTTACAAGATAACAGTTGTTTTGAAGCTCTCCGAGCACTATGGATTTTAATTTCAGCATTTAAGCCACCTCTGTATCCGGTTTTTCAGCGTAATAAATTATCCGTATCAAGAATTATGGTTACGGGGCCGTCGTTCACAAGCGAAACCTTCATATCGGCTCCGAAACGCCCCGTCTCCACCTTTTTGACGCCAGCCTTTTTAAGCCCCTCAACAAAATACTCATAAAGCGCGTTCGCCTCTTGCGGAGGGGCGGCGGAGGTGAAACTCGGACGCCTTCCGTGGGCGCAATCGGCGCAAAGCGTGAACTGCGAAACCGCAAGGATCTCCCCGCCTATGTCAACGCAAGAAAGATTCATCTTGCCGTTTTCGTCCTCAAAAATACGGAGATACGGTATTTTTTTCAAAAGAATATCCGCCTGAGCGCCCGAATCCCCGTCCGCGACGCCGAGAAGTATCAACAGACCTTTTCCGATTTCCCCGACTGTTTCGCCGTTTATTTTAACGTTTGAGGAAAGCACGCGCTGAATAACCGCTTTCATTTAAACACCGCTTCTTTCTATGTGATATACACCCTGTATCTTTCTTATCGATTTTACGATATTATCAAGATGTTCCTTGCTGTTTACGGCGACGGTGAGCGTTGTTCTGCAATTTCCGTCATTTATCGGACGCGCGTTTATCGAATGAATTTTAACGTGCATATTCATCAGCCTGCTCGTTATATCCAAAACAACGCCGTCTCTGTCAATCGCGTAAACCTCAACAGTCGATTTCATTTCGACTTTCACGTTTTCGTCCCAATGCGCCTTTATCCATCTTTCGGGCTCGGCGCAGTTTTCAATATCGGCGGGGACGTTTATGCAGCTTCTTCTGTGGATAGTAAGGCCGTGACCGCGCGTTATAAATCCCACTATTTCTTCGCCGGGCAGAGGCGAACAGCACTTTGCCGTTTTGATAAGGCAGTTGTCTATTCCCTCAACGATTATACCGTTTGAAGACGGGGCCGTTTTGCGCATTCTGTCGGCGGAAACGGGCGCGGGTCTCTCCGTTTCCTTATCCTCTTTCCAATTTCGATTGTACTCGTCCTTGATACCGGGCATAAGGCGGCTTATCTGAATACCGCCGTAGCCGACAGCGGCATAAAATTCATCGGTATCGGAAAAATGCTGACGCAGCGCTATTTTACGCACAAATTCATCGTATTTTTCACCGGCAAGGCGAATAAAATTACGGTGAAATTCCCTGTCCACTATATCCTTGCCCTCAACGATATTTTCATCTCGGCGTTCACGCTTGAACCAAGTGCGTATCTTGTTTCTCGCCTCGCCCGTTTTAACTATCGCGAGCCAGTCCTTGCTCGGCCCCTTATTCGGCTGATTTGAAGTGAGTATCTCTATTCTTTCACCTGTTTTTATCTCGTAATCAAGAGGGACTATTCTGCCGTCCACCTTTGCGCCGACCATTCTGTTGCCTACCGCGGAATGTATGGCATAGGCGAAATCAATTACGGTGGAGCCTATCGGGAGGCTTCGTATATCGCCCTTAGGCGTAAAGACATAAACCTCGTCGATCGAAAGATCGCCCTTGATATTAGCGACAAGCTCCTCGGCGGTGTCGGTCTCCTCGCCCGCCTCAACCATTCTGTGTATCCACGAAAGCCCCGCGTCAAGATTATCCTTGCCGCCCTTGCCGAGCTTATATTTCCAATGGGCGGCAATTCCGTATTCGGCGGTCTTGTGCATATCCCATGTTCTTATCTGAATTTCAAACGGCACGCCCGTCTGCGAAAGCACCGTGGTGTGGAGCGACTGATAGCCGTTCGGCTTAGGGGTTGAAATATAATCCTTAAATCTGCCGGGAATGGGCTTGAACATATCGTGAACTATGCCGAGAGCATTGTAGCAGTCTATCATTGAATTAACTATTATCCTAACGGCGTAAATATCGTAAATCTCTTCAAAGGACTTGCCCTTTACATAGACCTTTCTGAATATGCCGTGAACGGATTTTACCCTTGCCGTGATATTCACGTTATCCATAACGGCGGTTATCCTTTCGCTTACCTGAGCTTTTATTTCGTTAAGGAATTTTTCGCCCTCCTGCTTTTTCATAGAAAGCGAATTTTCAATCTCTTTATAGGCGATGGGATCAAGATAATACACGGCAATATCTTCAAGCTCGTCTTTTATCGCGCGGATACCGAGACGATGAGCGATAGGCGCATATATCTCAAGGGTTTCAAGGCTCTTTTCCCTTTGCTTATATTCGGGCATATGCTCAAGAGTTCTCATATTGTGAAGTCTGTCGGCAAGCTTTATGATTATAACGCGCACGTCCTTATTCATCGCCATAAACATTTTGCGTATGTTTTCCGCCTGAACCTCTTCTTTTGTGGAAAGCGGGATCTTGCCCAGCTTGGTAACGCCGTCAACAAGCAGTTCAACATCATCGCCGAACCGTTCTTTTATAAACGGCAGCGTATATTCGGTATCCTCAACAACATCGTGGAGAAGGGCGCTTATAATACATTCGTTATCCATTCCGAGCTTGAAAAGTATCTTCGCAACGGCAACGGGGTGCATAATGTACGGTTCGCCCGAGCGCCTTTTCTGGCTACCGTGCGCTTCTTTCGCGACATTATAAGCTTCTTCTATTTTCTTTACGTCGTATTGAGGATATTTTTTGATTTCCTCCAAAAAAGAGGAGAAACCGTCGTCATATTCAGCCAAGGTGCAATCTTCCTTTCAGAGCCTTGAGGACAGGCGCGTTCATCAAATCGACTTTTTCGCTCACGGGCAAAACGGAAATAACGTTTCCCTCAACGGAAACGAGCCCGCATTCCTCAAACGCCGCAACGGCGTATTTGAGCTGACCGTAAGTAATTCCGCTTAAAGCGAAATAGAGCGTATCAAAGCCGTATCTCCATATTTTTTTTGATTTTAAAAGCCTATATACGGCGGAGCATATCTCCCTGTCGGGGTAAAGCCCGCCGACTTCTTCGGAAACTCCGGCTTCAAACCGCTCGTAAGCGGATTTTTCTTTTATAAATTTTTCGCCGTCAATACCGCTTTTTCTTATATCGACCGCTTTCACGGAAAGATATTCCTTTCCGTTATAGAAATGAGAGCCTGCCTTTACGGCGGCGTCTATTTTGTCTCCGACGGCAAAGGGGAAATTCTCCGCCGCGCAGTTGAACATAACCATTCTTAATTTTTTACCTTTTTTTTCGCATTCGAGCCTCATATGCTTTCCGTCGGAAGACGGATTTGCCGAAATAAGCGTAAGCCCGATAAGCGCAAACACCGGCTCCGGATTTCCCGCTCCAAAAGGTTCGAGCGATCCAAGGCTTTTTACGAGACCGAGATCAAGATAAAAAGGCGACAGCTTACAATCGATATTTATTTCACGCACCGGAGCCTCGCCGAACGCGCTTAAAGCATAATCGTTTATGCGTTTTTCAAAAAGCGGTATTTTATCGGCGGAAAGGCTGAGCCCCGCCGCCATAGGATGCCCGCCGAATTTATCGAGAATATCGGAGCAGGCCGATATTGCGTCAAAAATATCAAAGCCCTCAACGCTTCTTGCCGAGCCCGTGGCAAGCCCGTTTTCGTCAACGGAAAAAATAACCGCCGGTTTTCCGTATTCCTCGCATACGCGCGCGGCGGCAAGGCCGATAACTCCGCAGTGATATTCGCCCGAGGCGATAACCAAAACTCTTTTTTCAAAGGCGCTCGGTGAGGCGCTGATTTTATGCTTTACGCTTGAAATTATTTCCGTTTCAAGCTCCTGCCTGTGAGAATTGTCCATATTAAGCTGCTGCGCCTTAAATACGGCGTCGTCGTAATCCTCGGCAATAAAAAGCTCCAAAGCGCGGTAAGCGGAATCAACTCGCCCCGCGGCGTTTACGCGCGGGCAGAGAAAAAAGGCGACGTCTGATGCGCTGAGAGCTCTGCCGTCTATATCCGCGGCCTTTTTAAGCGCACGCGCGGCGATGCTCGATCCGCCGTTTATCATTTCAAGACCCGCTGTTACCAACGCCCTGTTTTCGCCGACAAGGGGAACGGAATCGCCTATCGTTCCTATCGCGGCAAGGTCGGCAAAGCGGGCGAGCATATCGTCCGTGTCTCCGTAAAGCGCGCAGGCGAGTTTGAACGCCACTCCTACTCCCGCGAAATCGGCAAAGGCGTTGCCGTTATCCTCACGATGGGGATTTACAACAGCGACCGCCTCAGGCAAAGCGCCGCCTATCCGATGATGATCCGTGATAATAAGCTCCATTCCGAGAGAACGGATATAGGCCGCCTCATCAACGGCGGAAATGCCGTTATCGACCGTTATTATCAGGCGGGTGCCCTTTTCTTTAAGTTTATCTATCGCGGCGGTATTTATACCGTAGCCCTCGTCCGTTCGCGACGGAATATAGCAATCGACTTCCGCTCCCATATCCCGCAAAAGCATAAAGAGCATTGAAGCGGCGGTAACGCCGTCGCAATCGTAATCCCCGTAAACGGTTATTTTTTCACCGCGCTCCGTTGCAAGCTCTATTCTTTCAACGGCTTTATCCATATCCTTCAGTTCAAAAGGATCTCCGAATTTGCGGGAGGAGGACAAAAATTCCGAAACCTCCAAATCGCCGCTGATACCTCTTGAAACAAGAAGAAAAGCGACGAACGGATCTATATTGAATTTTTCGCTCAACTCGGATGCTTTTACCTTGTCCGCGTCCGCGATTTTCCATTTTTTAAATACCATTACGAATTTTTATCCACCTGATGGAATTTTTTTAAATTAGAGCGTTTTTCGGCTCTTTTCCTAAGTTCATCTTCAATATCTTCGGGCGTTATGCCCTGATACGCCATCATTACAAGAATATGGTATATAAGATCGGTTATCTCGTAAACCGTTTCGCTTTTATCGCTGTTTTTCGCGGCAATCACCGTTTCGGTGCATTCCTCGCCGACCTTTTTTAATATTTTATCGATACCCTGCTCAAAAAGATAGGCGGTGTAAGAGCCCTCGGCCTTTTCGCTTTTTCTTTCCAAAATCACCTGATATTCGTTTTTTATGAGATCCATTAAAATTCTCCCTCTATTTTATTAAAAAAGCAACTGTGGCTGCCCGTGTGGCAGGCGGAGCCCGTCTGAATAACCTTTATCAGCAGCGTATCGTCATCGCAGTCGCCGTAAACGGAAACGACCTTTTGAAAATGGCCGCTCGTTGCCCCCTTGTTCCAAAGCTCCCGCCTGCTGCGCGACCAAAACCATGTGAAGCCCGTTTCGAGAGTTCTCTTTAGGGATTCCCTGTTCATATAGGCGAGCATAAGCACCTCGCCCGTGCCGTCCTCCTGAATTATGGCGGGGATGAGTTCCGATTTTTTAAAAAACTTTTCCAAATCCATTATTTGCATACCTCTATCGCATCGGAAAGCGCCAAAGTCCCCTCATAAAGGCTTTTTCCGCATATCGCTCCGTAAAGCCCCTCGTTTTTCAGCGCCGTAATATCATTTATATCGCGTATTCCGCCAGAAGCCGTTATATTGCAGGAAACGGCTTTTTTCAGTTGCGAAAGCTGAGCGATATTCGGTCCGGCCAAAGTGCCGTCCTTGGAAATATCAGTATAAATTATCGTCTTAACGCCGATATCCTCCATACGCTTTGCAAGCTCCGTAAAATACACGTCGGAGTCTTCCGTCCAGCCCTCGGCGGCGGCGTAACCGTTTTTGGCGTCGATACCGACGGCCACGGCATCGCCGTATTCTCTTACCGCCTCTTTGACAAATCCGCTGTCCTTGAGCGCCGCCGAGCCGAGAATTACTCTGCCCGCGCCGCCGTTTATATAATATTCAATATCATTCATTGAGCGAATACCGCCGCCCACCTCCACTTTAAGAGAGGTTTCACGAGCAACGGCAAGTATTATCCGCCCGTTTACGGGTTCTTTTTTAAGGGAGCCGTCGAGATCGACAATATGCGCCCACCGCGCCCCCTGCTTTTCAAAACCGACCGCCGTTTTCACAACGTCGTCCGCAACGCGGCGGGCAGTAGCGAAATCGCCCTTGTAAAGCCGAACGGGCTTGCCGTTTATTATATCTATCGCCGGAAAAATTATCATCACAAAACTCCCTTTGTGGAAAGCACTCCGCCGGAATTTTCGGCGGCCGCCTCTTTCATAGCGTGGGCAAACGCCTTGAATATCGCCTCTATACCGTGATGGGAATTAGAGCCGTACAGCAGATTTATATGCAGAGTTATTCCCGCGTTTACGGCAAAAGCGCGGAAAAATTCCTCCGTGCAGCAGGTTTCGTAGTCGCCGCATCTTTCCTCATTGAAATCGGCCTTGAAAACAATGAAAGGTCTGTTTGAAATATCAAGAGCGCAAAACGCGAGACTTTCGTCCATAGGAATGTAAAAAGAGCCGTAGCGATTGATACCGCCCATATCGCCGAGCGCCTTTTTGAACGCCGCGCCCAGAGCGATGCCCGTATCCTCCACGGTATGGTGGGTATCAACTTCCAAATCGCCTTTTACGCTTATTTTAAGACCGAATCCGCCGTGAACGCCGAACGCCGTGAGCATATGGTCAAAAAAGCCTATGCCCGTTGAAACGCTCACATCTCCTCCGTCAAGATTTAGGGATATTTCGATTTTTGTTTCTTTTGTGTTTCTGCAAATTTCAGCAGTTCTCATAATTTCACCGCCTGTATTATATCAATCGGTAAACAGACTGTTCATAAGTCCGTCTATCCTCTTTTTTCTTTCGCGTGTTTCATCTCCGTCTATTTTAACGGTGATAACGTCGCCCTCAACGGCGTTTTCGGGCAGCACCTTTTTCGGAATATTCACAAATTCAAGGCTTTCAGTTTCGCAGACGGCAAAATCGCCCTCAAATCTGTCGATAATAAGCTTTTTCACGTTTATTGCCCCTTTTCGCAGTACAGCGTCAGCCGAGATTTATCGGAAACGATTGAAACGTCTCCGTTTTTATCCGTTCTGAGTATCCGCGCTCCCGCGGCTTTCAGAGTATCCAAAGCCTGCTTATGCGGGTGACCGTAAGAATTTCCGTCGCCCACCTCTATAACGGCAATCTGAGGAGAAACGGCGAAAATGAATTTTTCGCCGGACGCGGTATCGCTGCCGTGATGACCGACCTTGAGTACGTCGGCGTCAAGCGCATACGGATATTTTTTAAGAATCTCGTTTTCGGATTCCTTTTCGGCGTCGCCCATAAACAGAAAAACGTTTTGCCCGTATTTCAGCTTTACAACGGCGGAATAATTGTTTAAATCATCGTATCCGCCGCCGACCGGCGCGAGAAATTCGATTTTCAAATCGTCTTCATTGACGATCACTCTGCCCGCCTTTGCCGTTGTTATGCCGAGGCCCTTATCCGAAATCGCCTGAAGCAGGTTTTCAAATGTTTTTGTGTCGGTTGAGGCTTTAGGCATAAATATCTCGCCTATATCAAAGCCCTCCACTATTTCGCGCATACCGCCTATATGATCGGCATGCGGATGAGTGGCAACAAGATAATCTATTTTTTCATAACCGAGAGAGCGTATTTTCGCGGCAATAACTTCGCCGCTTTCCGAAATTCCCGCATCTATCAGCATACATTTTCCTTCGGGCAGCTGAATAAATTCACTATCGCCCTGCCCAACGTCAAGAAAATTTACAACAACGGTTCCGTCTGTTTGGAGGTTTTCGTCCGCGCTTTGGCGCTCGCCTATGGCCGCGCCGCCGAAAAAGTAACCTCCTGCCGTGACCGCCGCGAAAATCACAAGCGTTATAAGCGCGTTTATGAGCTTTTTATTTTTCTTCATTTTTCAAGCCTTACTCTGATTGAGTTCGCGTGAGCCGTAAGCCCCTCGGTATTTGCGAGTGTGATTATCTCTTTTCCGGCCTTTTCAAGCTCGCCTTTCGTGTAGTAGATAAAAGAGGATTTTTTTACAAAGCTGTCAACCGAAAGCGGGCTGAAAAATCTTGCCGTGCCTCCCGTAGGCAACACGTGATTAGGCCCCGCGAAATAATCCCCCAGAGGCTCCGGCGACCAGTTGCCCAAAAATACCGAACCCGCGTTGTCGATCATTCCGATATATTTTAGCGGTTCCTCAACGCAAAGCTCAAGATGCTCCGGCGCGAGATCGTTCGCGAACTCTATCGCCTGCTTTATATCCTCACAAACGATTATTTCGCCGTAATTATTTAATGATTCCTCTATTATTTTCCATCTTTCAAGAGAGGTGAGCTGCTTTTCTATTTCCCTTGAAGCTGTCTTTGCCAATGATTCCGAAGTTGTGAGCAATATTGCGGACGCCATTTTGTCGTGCTCCGCCTGGCTCATAAGATCAGCCGCCAAAAACTTGGGATCGGCGCTTTTGTCCGCAATTATAAGTATTTCGGACGGCCCCGCCACCATATCGATATCGACTACTCCGTAAAGCAGCTTTTTGGCCGTGGCAACAAAGATGTTTCCGGGGCCGACTATTTTATCCACCTTTGGTATCGTTTCGGTGCCGTAAGCAAGAGCGGCTACTGCCTGAGCGCCTCCGCAGAGGAACACCCTGTCAACTCCGGCAGCGGCGGCCGCCGCCATAATATTCGGATTCGGTTCGCCGTCCTTAGACGGAGGCGTAACCATTATTATTTCTTTTACTCCCGCTATTTTCGCGGGTATCGCGTTCATCAAAACAGAGCTCGGATACGCCGCCGTGCCGCCGGGAACGTATATTCCCACCCTATGCAGACCGCGCACGCGCTGCCCCATTATAACGCCGTTTTCGTTTGAGGTGAACCAGCTCTGCCGCGCCTGGCGCGTATGGAAATCGTAAATATTGTTTTTCGCGTCAATAAGCGCCTTTTTGAAATTACCGTCCGCGGCGTCGAGATAAGCGTCAAGTTCTTCTTTTTCAACAGAGATTTTTTTCGGAGCGGATCCGTCGAAACGCACGGTATATTCCCTGAGCGCCTCGTCGCCGCCTTCTTTTACTCCGCCGATTATTGAAGAAACAATCTCAACGATTTTTGGATCTGTTTCGGCATTGCGCTTTTTTAAAGCCTCTATCAAAGCGTATTCGCTTTTTCCGTCCGCTTTTGTAATTTTCATTTATATTCCACCTCACACCTTGCTTGCAAGTTCCAAATCCGCAAGAAACGATTCGATTTCTTCCTTGCGCAACTTCATCGAAGCTATATTCACTATCACGCGCGCGGAAATAGGCATTATCTCTTCAACGGCGACAAGGCCGTTTTCCCTTAAAGTGGAGCCTGTTTCCACTATATCCACTATTCCGTCCGCGAGGCCGAGCAGCGGCGCAAGCTCCACGCTGCCCTCTATCTTTATAACGTCTACGTCCATTCCCTTTGATTTAAAAAATTCGCTTGCCACCTTGGGGTATTTCGACGCAACGGTTTTTCTTTTGTAACCCGCGTAAAAATCCGTTCCCTCGGGGCACGCCAGCACGAATCTGCATTTTCCCATATTGAGATCCAAAACCTCATAAAACGAACTGCTGTGCTCAACAATAGTGTCTTTTCCGACTATTCCTATATCACACACGCCGTGCTCAACATAAGTGATAACGTCCGGCGCTTTCGACAGCACCGCCTCATATCCGTCAACGGGAATTATCAGCCTTCTGCCCTTGTTTTCAAGCTCGCCTGTATCAAGTCCCATTTTCTTAAACAGCCTTACCGAGGATTTTTCAAGCCTGCCCTTCGTGAGAGCTATGCGTATCGGCCTTTCGATATTTATAATCTCGTTTTTCGCTTCGCAAAGCGGATTTACGTCTACCGAAAAGCCTATTGCGGGGCAGTCAAGACCAAACTCGCCGATAAGATTATCGTATCTTCCCCCGGAGAGAACGGTAACTCCGGAACCCTCGGCATAACCTCTGAAAATAACGCCGGTGTAATAATTCGAGCGATTGACAAGACCGAGATCTATTATTACGTTTTCCGAAACGCCGGATTCCTCAAGCCTTTCAAAAAGCGTTTTCAGATAATCGAGCGCCTTATTTGACTCCGCGCTTTTATAGAGACTTCTCGCTTCGGCAAGCACGTCGGACGAGCCGAAAAGGCGCGGCAGCTTTTTAAGCGCGGCAACTTCGGGACATGGCTCAAGCCTGCCGAGCATATCGCCGAGCGCGGCGTAATTTTTGCGCTCCGTAAAATTGCAAATATCCGCCTTTTGAGTCGGGGTAAGCGCCATTTTACTCAATATGGCGTTGAAAAATCCGGCGTGGCCGATTTCCAGCTTATACGAGCCGAGCATAGATCTTTTCAGCGCCTCAACAGCCATTGAAATCACTTCAATATCGGCCTCAAGAGAACCGTCGCCCAAAAGCTCTATTCCGCTTTGAGGAATCTCGTCCGTTCTGCCCGCGAGCACCTTGTTTTTAGCAAAAATATTTTGGTTATAAAAAAGGCGCACGGGAAAATCCGCATCTTTAAGCCTTGTCGCGGCAAGGCGGGCGATAGGCATTGTGTTATCCGGCCTGAGAACCGTGGTTCTTCCGTAATTATCGGTAAGCTTATACATATCGTCGGCCTCAATGCCGCTGTTGCCGTTGCTGAAAACGTCAAAATACTCTATCGCCGGTGTGATTACCCGACGGTACCCTCTTTCTTTATAAAGAGCCGAAAGCGCCGATTCAACATTCTTTCTGTCATCAGATTCGTCAAAAAGAAAATCCCTGCTTCCGTCCGGCGTTATGTTGGCGTATCTTTTCATATATATCTCCCTGTTGCTTTAGCGTGTTAACGTGGTAATATGCTAACATATTAAACCGCGTTTGTCAACAACCAAATATAATAAACTAAAACAGCGATATTTGATTGCTTTCGGGCAAATCGCCGAGAGCTCCGCAGTTCCTCAGCGACTGAACCACCGACGTTCCCACCTGCGCTCTTGCCATAAGATCATCGCAGGAAAGGAAATCACCGTTACCGTCGTTTACCGCGTCATAAATCGCTTTTGCGGCGTTTTGACCTATGCCCTTGATGGCAAGAAACGGCAGCCTTATTTTTCCGTTTTCTATTTTATACACGCGCCAGTCGGATTTATAAAGATCGACGGGGAGAAATTCTATTCCGCGCGCAAGCATTTCTATTATGACCTGCAAAACGACGTAAGTGCCCTCGTCTTTATCCGTTTTTTCCTCTTTGTCGTCCTTTTCGCTTATTTCTTTCATTTTTCTTTTAACCGCGTCGTGCCCCGCAACGGCCGCGTCGGCGTCTATAGCCTCGCCGCGGACGGTGAAATAGGCGGCGTAAAATTCAAGCGGACGGTAAATTTTATACCACGCAAGGCGCAGAGCGGCGATAACGTAAGCGGCGGCGTGAGCCTTGGGAAACATATATTTTATTTTGTAGCAGGAATCTATGTACCACTGCTCAACGCCCACCGTTTTCATAGCCTCTTCATAGGGAGGCAGTTTTTCGGGAGCCTTGCCCTTTCTTGTTATCTCCATAATATTGAAGCAATCTATCTTTGAAAGGGGCGACGGCTTTCCGGTTTTCTTTTCGTATGCTTCCGCTTTGTGGATAAGATACGTCATAATATCGTCACGGCAGCCGATAACCTCGGATATGGTGCAGGTTTTGTTTTGGATAAGCTCCTGCGCGTTGCCGAGCCAAACGTTTGTGCCGTGAGAAAGACCGGAAATCTGAAGCAAATCGGCAAAATTCTTAGGCTGAGCTTCCTCCAGCATTCCTATAACGAACGGCGTGCCCATTTCGGGTATGGCGAGCGTGCCTGTTTTGCAGTCGATATCATCAGGCGAAACGCCTATCGGCTCGGTTGAGGTTATGAGTTTATATATTTTCGGATCGCACAGATCAACGTCCATAACCGGTATTCCTGTTGAATCCTCAAGATACTTGTAAAGCGTGGGATTATCGTGGCCAAGCTCGTCCAGCTTCAGCAGAGTATCGTGAAGCGAATTTTTAAAATCGAAATGTGTTGTATATGTACCCTTGGTTTTATCGTTTGACGGGTACTGTATCGGGGTGAAATCCTCAACGGAATACTCGGAGGGAACAACTACCATTCCGCCGGGGTGCTGGCCTGTAGTTCTCTTTATTCCCGTGCAGCCGGCGGAGAGCCTGTCTATCTCTGCTTTTGAGATTCCGTTAAGCAGATCTCTTTCCTCAAGATATTTCTTCACATAGCCGTAAGCGGTTTTTTCCGCCACGGTGGACATAGTGCCCGCTTTGAAAACGTATTCCTTGCCGAAAAGCTCCTCGGTGAATCTGTGGGAGCGCGACTGATATTCGCCGGAAAAATTAAGGTCTATATCAGGTTCCTTATCGCCGTCAAATCCGAGGAAGGTTTCAAACGGAATTTCGTGCCCGTCTCGTTTCATCGGCTTACCGCACACGGGGCAGTTTTTCGGCGGCAGATCAAAGCCGGAGCCGACCTCGCCATGGGTGAAAAATTCGCTGTGCCTGCAATTTTGGCAATAGTAATGCGGGGATAACGGATTTACCTCCGAAATCCCGCTTAAATGAGCGACAAGAGACGAACCTACGGAACCCCTTGAGCCGACAAGATAACCGTTTTTCTCGCTTTCCTCAACAAGGCGCTTCGCGATAACATAAAGAACGCCGAAACCGTGAGTTATTATCGAATCAAGCTCTCTTTCAAGCCTTTGCGCAACGTATTCGGGCACGGGATCGCCGTAAAGCGCCTTTGCCCTTGACCAGCATTTTTCGGTGAGCTCCTCGTTCGCTCCGTCAATATGCGGCTGAAAAGTTCCGGGGGGTATGGGCGGTATATCGTCCATTATCATATCGGCTATTTTATTCGGATTATCGATAACAAATTCCTTTGCCCTGTCGCCCGCCCAGGCGAAATCGGCAAGCATCTCATCGGTGGTTTTAAAATAGAGGGGGGCCTGGATATCGGCGTCCTCAAAGCCTTTTGAGGCCATTATAACAGAGCGGAATATCGCGTCATTCTCATCAAGAAAATGCACGTCACCCGTGGCGACGGTGAGCTTGCCGAGTTTATCGGCCATGGCCACTATTTTTTTGTTTATATCTATAAGATCCTGTTCACTGTTGACCTTCCAATAGACGTTTTTTCTCTCCTCGCCCTTTTTGCCTGTAACATATTCCTCGCTGCCTGTGCGCAGCATAAAGGCATTGTTCCCGTTTGGCTGAATTTCCAAATAATCATAAAACGACGCTATTTTTTCAAGTTCTTCATCGCTTTTTTCCTCAAGTATCGCCTGATACACCTCGCCCTGCTCGCAGGCGGAGCCTATAATCAGCCCGTCCCTCTTTTTCGCCAGCAGACTTTTGGGGATAAGAGGGCGCGATTTGAAAGTATTTATACTCGAAGAGGATATTAGTTCATAGAGATTTTTTCTGCCGTATTTTCTTTCTTCCTTAGGTATTGAGGTGTCAAAAGAAGTGTCTTCCTTTACAAGCAGAATTATATGATAACGCTTAAACTGATTGTTTTTAAGCGCCATAAAATCGGGGTACTTTTCATCATCGACAAGATAGCCCTCCATACCGAGCAGCAGCTTTATCTTGCCTTTTGCCGCCTTATATGCCTCCGGCAAAGCCTGAACAACGCCGTGGTCGGTTACGGCTATGGCTCTGTGCCCCCATTTTATCGCCCTCTCTATAATCGCTTTCGGAGTCGAAATACCGTCCATTTCCGAATAAGAGGTATGGAGATGGAGCTCCACCCTTTTTTCGGCGGCATTATCCTCTTTTTCGGCTTTTTCAACGCTTTGCACGGAATTGGGCGTTATAATGTATTCATTCGCGAATTTATCGTTGTTGTAATCGCCCTTTACTATTACGGTTTTTACGCTTTCGAGCTTATTTACGAGGCGTTCCACAGCTTCTTTTCTGTCGAAAACCTTTACGCTTACCGACGACGTGTAATCCGTTATATCAAAAGTGAGTATCTTATTTATGCCGCTTTTTGTGTCTTTTACGTCGATTTTAAGAATATCGCCCCATACCGTGACCTTACCCGAATCGGAAGTAAGCTCTTTTATCGGCTGCGGCTTATTGCGTATCGATGCGCCGTAAATTGTTTTAACGGTGTCGATATACAAAGGCAGGTCTTTCATAAGCTCGTGTTTTACGCTTTTTGCTTCTTTTTGCCTGAGTGATTTCTCTTTTGCTTCTTTATCCTTAACGGCTTTTTCTATTTCTTTTTCAATATCGTATTCCTCGGACTCAATAAATTTTACTTTTACGCCGAGCCCGAACATATCAAGAACGGCGTCCTCGGTATCTTTATCGACTCCGAATTTTTCCAAAACTTCAAGACCGCCCTTTTTAAGAAAAACGCGCAGAATATCGCCGTCAAGCTCCGCGCGAGCGCCCTCGAAAAAGCCGTTCGCGGCGGTATTCTTCCTGCGCACGAACTCTATAACGGAGGCAAAATACGCCGTTTCAAAAAGATCGCTCATATATCTCGGCTTTATGTAAAATTTCTTTAAACCGAGCTTTTCTTTTATGCTGTTTTCAGCGGCCTCTATCTCGCTGTACGGCACAAGCTCGCGCAGAAAAACGATAAGCTCCGCCTCGCGGCTTTCCCTTTTTACGGTAATGCCCTTTATCTCTCCGCCGCCAAGGCAGGAAAGCTGATAATTATTCACCAAACCGTTAAAATATTCCGAAAATAATCCCATTATAATTTCTCTATCTCTTTCATCAATTCTTCAAGCAGATTTTCTTCGGGCACTTTTCTCAATATCTTGCCCTTTTTGAATAAAAGGCCGCTGCCGTCGCCGCCCGCAACGCCTATATCGGCTTCCTTTGCCTCACCGGGGCCGTTTACGGCGCAGCCCATAACAGCCACCTTTATGGGCTTTTTGCAGTTTACAAGGCGTTCCTCCACCTGCTTTGCAAGGCCGATAAGATCGATTTTCGTTCTGCCGCAGGTGGGGCAGGAAATAAGATAAGGGCAATCCTTTTTCAGCCCTATCGCTTTAAGTATATCGAACGCCGCGAACACCTCTTTAACGGGCGCGTCGGAAAGGCTTACCCTTATCGTGTCGCCTATTCCGCGCGTGAGTAGCGAACCGATGCCGACGGCCGACTTTATTATTCCCATTCGCTCCGTTCCCGCCTCGGTAACGCCGAGGTGGAGCGGATAATCGCATTCCTCTGCCGCAAGCTCATAGGCGCTTATCATTGTGTTCACATCGGAAGATTTTATTGAAATCACTATATCGTCAAAATCGAATTTTTCAAGAAGGCGTGCATGATACATCGCGGATTCAACCATAGCCGCGGGAGTAGGAGCGCCGTGCCTCGCGAGTATCTCCTTTTCAAGGCTTCCGCTGTTTACGCCTATCCTTATCGGAATCCCCTTTTGCCTGCATATATCCGCAACGGCCTTTACCCTTGAATCATCGCCGATATTGCCCGGATTTATCCTTATCTTGTCTATTCCTCTTTCAGCCGCGCCTAAAGCGAGCCGATAATCGAAATGAATATCCGCCACTAAAGGAACGTCCACGGCATTTTTGATAGGCTCGATAAGCGAAAGAGCGTTTTCGTCGGGAACGGCAAAGCGGATTATTTGGCAGCCCGCCGCCGCAAGCTCCTTAGCCTGCTCCACGGAGCCGTTTATATCCTGCGCGGGAACGTTAAGCATAGACTGAACGAGTATAGGGGCGTCTCCGCCGATAAAAGTATTTTTAATTTTAATTTTTTTAGATTTTCTTCTTTCCGCCATATCGGCACCTCCGATTAGCTAAAACAACTTTGTTATATCCGAAAACGTTACGACAAACATAAGGCCGAGCAGCAAAACAAGGCCCACCGCGTTTATTATATATTCCCATTTCGGCGGCAGTTTCTTTTTCGTTACGCCCTCCGCCAAAAGCAGGAAAAACCGCCAACCGTCCAGCGCGGGTATCGGAAACAGATTAAAAAGCCCGACGTTTATCGTGAGCAGCGCCATAATCCTGAGCATTGAGGAAGCACTTGTTTTAACGGCGTCGCTCACTACCGAAACGGCTCCTATGGGACCGCTGAGGTCGGAAATGCCGTATTTACCCACGATTATATCGTGAACCGAAAGAAACACCATTCGGGTGTATGAAATGAAATTGCTGAAAGTGGAGGAAAGCACGTTGAAGAAATTCTTTTCCTTACCCAAAATGAAAAAGTCCATATCTATCATCTGCATTCCCTCGAAATCCTGCGTTTCAAAAGAGACGTCGAGCCGAACCGTTTCGCCGTTTCTCTTCACGGTCATTTCAACGGTGCCGTCATCGGAACGGGAAAGTCCCGTGAAAACATCCGTGGAAGTAAATACTCTCATACCGTCCATCGATTTTATCTCGTCGCCCGCCATAAGGCCGCTTTTGGCGCTCACGGCATTGTCCTCGAATTTTGCCACGGTGGTCGTTCCCACAAGGTTTTGACTGCATACGATGATAAGCACTATAACAAGGCCTAAAATCAAATTCATCAGCGCGCCGGCAACAACAACGAATATTCTCGCGCCAACCTTTTTGGACGAAAAAGAGCCCTCTTTATCGGAAGCCTCGTCCTCACCCTCCATAGCGCAGTAACCGCCTATCGGTATCCAGCGCAGAGAATAAGCCGTTTCGCCCTTTTTGACCGAAAAAATCTTAGGCCCCATTCCTATGGAAAACTCGTTGACCTTAATTTTCATAAGACGCGCGGCGACGAAATGCCCCGCCTCGTGGATAATGATTATAAGCTCAAAAAACAGTATGGCAATAAGGATGGGATAAACCGTATTCCAAACAGAAGATAAAGTCACTTAACCGCCTCTTTAACGTATTCCCTCGCGGCGCGGTCGGCTTCAAGCACGTCGTCAAGGGTAAAGTCTTTTTTATCGGGGGCTTTCAGCATAGCCTCCCCATTAAGATATGCAATATCCGTGAATTTAATTTTTCCGTCAAGAAAAAGCTTTACGCTTTCCTCGTTCGCTCCGTTCGCGGCTGCGGGATGCAGGCCGCCCATTTCAATCGCTTTTTTGCACACGTTGATACAGCCGAAAGTATCGTAATCGGGCTCAAAGAAAGTCAGTTTTCCGTAATCGGCAAGAGAAAGAGGCTCAACGGGGCTCGGTAGCCGCTCGGGATAGGTGAGCGCGTACTGTATCGGTATCCTCATATCGGGCACGCCGAGCTGGGCTATCATCGAATTATCCTGATAAACTATTGCCGAATGGACGACGGACTCACGGTGTATCACTATCTCTATATCCTCGTTTTTCATATCAAAAAGCCATTTTGCCTCGATAAATTCAAGCCCCTTATTCATCATAGTAGCGGAATCTATCGTTATTTTCGCGCCCATATTCCAATTTGGGTGTTTGAGCGCCTGCGACGGGGTAACGCTTTCAAGCTCTTTGAAAGTCTTTCCGAAAAACGGCCCGCCGGATGCGGTGAGGATTATCTTTTTTACAGCGGATTTTCGCGGGCTTCCCTGCATCGCCTGAAAAATGGCGGAATGCTCACTGTCCACCGGCAAAATCGAAACGCCGTATTCTTTTGCGAGTCCGGTTACAAGGCGGCCGCCCGCGACAAGCGTTTCCTTGTTCGCAAGGGCTATCGTCTTTTTTGCCATTATCGCCTCAAGGGTGGGGCGAAGCCCTATCATACCCACAACGGAATTGAGCACCGTGTCCGCGCCCTTATATACGGCGCACTCTATCAGACCGTCCATACCCGCGGTGATTTTTATATCGGTATCCGCGAGTTTTGCTTTTAACTGAGCGGCGCTTTTTTCGTTCATCATACAGACAAGTTCGGGCTTAAATTCCCTTGCCTGCTTTTCCATAAGTTCAACGTTTGAATTGGCCGTAAGGCATTTTATTTTATAGCCGTGCATACGGCAAACGTCAAGCGTTTGGGTGCCGATGGAGCCTGTTGAACCGAGGATTGAAATATTTTTATCCATAAAATCAACTCCGATCAAAATGCCGCGAGCGCAAGAATATACACGAGCGGAAGTGTGAAGAGAGACGAATCGAACCTATCCATAACTCCGCCGTGGCCGGGGAATATCTTTCCGAAATCCTTGACCTTGAAATTCCTCTTTAAAACAGAAGCGCTGAGATCGCCCATCATACCCATTACCGAAACGGGCAGAGCGCATACAAGCAGCAGTATTATCTTAGCGGGTTCAAGCTTTACATCGGCAAAGAGGTTATATAGCAATATAGCAACGGCGTTCAGAATTATTGAAAAAATCACGCCGCACACCGAGCCCTCCACCGTTTTTTTAGGGCTTATGTTGGGGCTCATTTTATGCTTGCCGAACGCCATTCCTCCCAGCTGAGCGCCGACGTCGGTGCCGAGAGCGCAGATAAGAGCGAAAAAGATGAGATAAATACCGAGTTGCTCGTTATCAAAATAATCTCTTAATTTTACGAACAGTGAAAAACCGAAAGACACAAAAACGCTTGCGAAGAGCGAAATCGCCACATCTTCAAATTTGGTGTGCGAATATCCCTTGAGCATTGCCAAAAGCATCACAAGCGTAAGTATTATAACATAAACGATTTGCGGCACGGCGTTTACGGCCTTTCCCCAAATTTCGGCGCTTACAAGCGGCTCAAGCGCCTTTTCGCTCGCGAAGAACGGAACGCAGGCGGAAAAAGCGGTGCCGACGAACAATATAAATTTATTATTGACTTTGGCGCATTTCATTATTTCATTTACGGCAACGGCGCACAAAAACGCCACTACCGCGATAAAAATCGGGCTGTTTATCTGCCAAACGCAAAGCGCGAGAACGCCAAGCAGAACTATTGCCGTGATAACTCTCTGTTTCATATTCTCCATCCGAAACTATCCGCCGAATCTGCGGTTTCTGCTCTCAAAATCACGCAGCGCCTTATGAAGATCTTTCTTTTTGAAATCGGGCCATAAAACGTCGCTGTACCAAAATTCGCTGTAAGCCGCCTGCCAAAGCAGGAAATTCGACAGCCTGTGCTCGCCGCTCGGTCTGATGATAAGGTCGCAATCGGGCAGGGTATAAACATTATCCGAAATATCCTGCTCGGTTATTTTCGTTTTTCCATGCGAAATAAGGCGATTTACGGCGGAAACGATCTCCTGCCTGCCTCCGTAGTTTATGGCAAGGTTTATAAGCGTTCCGGGCTTCTCGGCGGTTTGAATCTCGGCTTCCTCCATAAGACTGACAAGCTCGGGATCAAGCCCCTGCCTTTCGCCTATAAATTTTATTTTCATATCGTCGCTTTCTTCAATATTTTTCCTCGCGGTGATAAGAAAATCGTGAAACAGCTTCATAAGCGTGTCTACTTCTTCCTTCGGCCTTTTCCAATTTTCCGTGGAAAAGGCGTAGAAAGTAACCTGCTCTATGCCGAGCTTTCCGCATTCCTTTGAAATATCCTTAAAAACATCGGCTCCCGCCCTATGGCCCGCTGTTCGCGGCAAGCCTCTTTTTTTGGCCCATCTGCCGTTGCCGTCCATAATTATGCCGAGATGCCTCGGAAGAACGGAAAACCCTCCGTTTTTTTCTTTTTTCTGAAACGCCATATTTTGCTCTCCTTACGAAAGAACGGCGGAGGTGTTTCCTCCGCCTTTTCGGAATTTATTCAGATAGAAAGGATTTCCTGTTCCTTTTTCTTTTCCATTTCGTCGGACTGTTTTATATAGCCGTCGGTAGTGTCCTGAAGCTTTTTTTCGCCGTTTTTCTGGTCATCCTCGGTTATATCGCCGTTTTTCTTCATCTTTTTAAGCTCTTCCATAGAATCGCGGCGAACGTTTCTTATCGCCACTTTCGCTTCCTCGGCGCGTTTTGAAACCTCTTTAACAAGATCCCTGCGGCGTTCCTCGGTGAGCGCGGGAAAAACGAGGCGTATAACCTTGCCGTCGTTATTTGGATTTATGCCCAAATCGGAGGTGTTTATCGCTTTTTCGATGCTCTTGAGCGTGCTTGTATCCCAAGGCTGAATCATAAGCATTCGCGGCTCGGGCACACTGATCGCCGCCATCTGCCCGAGCGGAGTCGGGCAGCCGTAATAGTCTACCGTTATCCTGTCAAGCACGGAGGGATTCGCTCTGCCGGCGCGTATAGTCTTGTAATCCCTTTCGAGGGAATCAAGACATTTTTCCATTCTTTCCTTGGTTTTTTTGATAAGCTCTTCCATAAATATTACCTCTCCTTAATCAAAATTACGCACAAGCGTGCCTATTGCTTCTCCGCTTACCGCCTTGCAGATGTTTTCGGGATCGTCAAGATTAAAAACAAGAATTGGCATATCGTTATCCTTGCAAAGCGAAAAAGCGGTTGAATCCATTACCTTGAGATCACGGTTTATAGTTTCCCTGAACGAAACGCGGTCAAACTTAACGGCGTCGGGATATTTATTCGGGTCTTTATCGAATACCCCGTCAACGTTGGTGGCTTTCAGCAGAGCGTCCGCGTTTATCTCAACACTTCTCAGAGCGGCGGCGGTATCCGTTGAGAAAAACGGCGAACCCGTTCCGCAGCCGAAAATAACTATCCTGCCCTTTTCAAAATGGCGTATCGCCTTGTTTCTGATATACGGCTCGGCTATCTGGCGCATTTCTATTGCCGTCTGCACCCTGACTACGGCGCCGAGCTGCTCAAGAGCGTCGCAAAGCGCAAGAGAGTTCATAGCTGTCGCAAGCATACCGATATGGTCGGCTCTTGTTCTGTCCATTCCCTCGCTTGTTCTGCCGCGCCAGAAGTTTCCGCCTCCGACTACTATTCCGACCTCGACTCCCATATCGGCCACTTTTTTTATCGATTTGGATATTTTTACAACCGTATCGTTATCGATTCCTGTAGTTTTCGGCCCCGCAAGAACCTCGCCCGACAGCTTTAGAAGTATTCTTTTAAAAGCTACGCCCATTTTTAACCTCCGATATTTTATCTATTGGATATTTTCCGTTCTTTACCAAATAGATTTTATTATAAATATAGTAATATATTTTCCCTTTAAAGTAAATAGATAATATTTAAAAATGTGAATTTTCTTAACCGGGGCATCAAAAACGGATCGTGCGTAACTTTTACGCAAAAAAGCCGGCAGATTAAACTGCCGGCAAAATTTTGGCTCTTTTTGCTGTTATTTTATCACAAATTTTCCGAAAAGCCGTCTGTAAAGGTATATGCCTTTACACTATAATGTCAACAGCCGCGAAGAAATTAAAATGTTTTTCAAATACTCCGTTCGCCCGAAAATACGCATTTTTCATAAAGCTTATATATTTTAAAGATAATATTTTGCCTGCGCGTTCCAAAGCTCGCTGTATTTTCCGTTCATATCCATAAGCTGCCTGTGCGTTCCCTTTTCGATAAGCTCAGCCCTGTCAAACACGGCTATATTATCGCAGAAAGCGCAGCTTGAAAGCCTGTGTGAGATATAAATCGCGGTTTTATTGTCCACGAACGAATTGAAACGGTTGTATATTTCGTTTTCGGCTATGGGATCAAGCGCGGCGGTCGGCTCGTCAAGAACAACAACGGGCGCGTCCTTATATAACGCTCTCGCAAGAGCGAGCTTCTGTGCCTCGCCGCCTGAAATCTCAACGCCCGATTTGTCCAAATCCTTATAGACATATGTGTCTTCCCTGCGCTCCATTTTAAGCGTTCTGTCTTTTATATTCGCCTTGTCAAGCGAATCATATAGCTTTTCTTTATCATAATCCCCGCCCGACGCGACATTATGGGCAAGCGTTTCCGAAAAAATTTTGAAATCCTGAAAAACGACGGAATAAAGCCCGATTATGCTTTCCCTCGTATATTCTTTAATATTTACGCCGTTTATCAGAATTTCGCCCTCTGTGGCGTCATAAAGCCTGCACATCAGCTTTATAAAAGTTGTTTTGCCGCTTCCGTTTCTTCCGACTACCGCAAGATGCTCGCCGTTGCGGATTTTGATATTTATATTTTTAAGCGCGTATGAACGAGCATTCGGATACTTAAACGAAACGCCTTTAAATTCAATTTCAAATTGTTTGCCGTCAAGCTCTTTATCGCCGTAGGTCATATTGTCGGCGGCGTTCACTATTTCAAAATAGTAATTTACCAACGGCACCATTTCGGCGGTTTTTCCGAAAGTGGCGGCCATTTTCATAATGCCGCCGATTATCTGCATAAATGAACCGCAGTAGAGCACGAGAGAGCCGACGCCGAACAATCCGTAAAGACCTTTAACACCGATAAACAGATAAATTCCGAAACCGACAAACGCGCCGAGAATCGCTACAAAGGAGCTTGATCTCGCGCTGCGAAACGAGGCTTTTTTGAGTATTTTTTCGCCGTCCGTAAGCAACTTATCCGTCGCGGAGTGCTCTATCATATCCTGCTCTTTGTAAAGGCGTATTTCCTTGCCTGTTTTATAATCCGAAAACATATTAAGGAAATAAAGAAACAGCCTGTCGAGCCTTGAATACTCGTCGCCCGCCTTAAACCACGCCTTATTCATCTGCAGCGCGACGACAAGAATAATGACGGCCATAACGGCTATCGCGGCAAAAATCGTCAGTAAAAACACGGGCTTTTCAAAATAACTTTCGCCCGTTGCGGTCAGGCCGATTTTAAACAGCGGAGCAACGATAATTACGGATATAACTATCGTTACGGCGCCGGAAATGAAATCGCGCAGCATCCACGAAAATTGAACGAAGGAAGAAAAAACTCTGTCCTGCGCCTCGGAATGCTTATGGATAAGCTCCTTGAAATCGCCGTCCTCAAGCTTTTGATAATCAATTTTGAACAGCTTTGAGGCGATGCTCTGAAGTTCTTTATTATACATAACGGAGCGATAATTATAATACATATTTTCAAGAAAATAATTGAGGAAGAACAGCACGAAATTTATGCCTACCGCCAAACCGATATAAACGAAAAGCTCGTTCATTTTTGCGCCTGTATCAAGCAAATCAATGATTTTTGAAGTAAACCAAATATTCACGAACGGCATAACCGCCGAAACGACAGCGAGTACAAGCGAAACTGGCAGAAGCCGTTTTTCGAGCCGATGAGTCTCTTTAAAAGCGGCAAAAACCGATTTCATTTTTTTCATATATCCAAGCCCTCCGTTTCTTTGTAGTAGTAGCTTTGAAGCTGATACATTCTGTAATATGAGCCCTTAAGAGCCATAAGTTCATCATGTGTTCCGCTTTCGGCTACCGTTCCGTCCTTTATAAACAGTATTTTATCACAGAAGCGCGTTGACGAAAGTCTGTGCGAAATAAAGAAGGATATTTTATTTTCCGTCATTTCGTTGTATTTCAGATAGAGCTCGTTTTCGGCGATGGGATCGAGCGCCGCGGTGGGCTCATCCAAAATAAGAACGGGCGCGTTTTTGTAAATCGCCTTCGCGAGCAGCAGTTTTTGCTTTTCACCGCCCGAAAAATCCGCGGCATCGCTGTAAACGTCCTTCACCATAAATGTGTTTTCCTTTTTTTCAAGGCTGTTAATTTTATCGGCAATTCCCGATTTTTCAAAAGCATAAAACAGCCTGCTCCTATCGTAATCCGAATTTGCGCAGACGTTCTCCGCTATGCTGAGCGGCAAAAAATTATAATCCTGAAATACCGCCGAAAACAAATCGAAATAGCTTTCGCGGGAAAAATC
This sequence comes from uncultured Clostridia bacterium, assembly GCA_947623505.1. Classification (GTDB taxonomy): domain Bacteria; phylum Bacillota; class Clostridia; order Oscillospirales; family Acutalibacteraceae; genus Eubacterium_R. The sequence goes on from CANQGT010000003.1 coordinate 135,725, forward strand.
GCGGCTGCTTTTTCCGTTTATAAGAATATCGCCGTCCGTAGGATAATAGAGGCCGCAGAGCAGTTTTACCGCCGTTGTTTTACCGGCGCCGTTTTCGCCGACTATCGCGATGTTTTCGCCCTTGCTTACCTTGAAAGACATATTTTTTATAGTGCTTTTTTCGGCGGAGGGATATGAAAACGAAACGTTTTTAAATTCAACGGAATCAACTTCCTTAAAATCGACATTCGGTTTATCGGTATTTTCATCGCCGCTTTCAACAAATTCCCTGAAAGCGGCGCAGTCGTTGCAGCAGCGTTCGATATTTGAATACATATAAACGGCGTTCATTATCCAATTTGAAAAGCCGGTAATGATGCCGAAATAAAAAATGAAATCGGAAACGGAAAGCCTGCTTTGGCACACAAGATATGTAAGATAGGCATAAGCGACAAGCTCGCGCACAAGATTAAGCAGCGCTCTTGTGCCTACCGTTTCGGCGCTTTTGCGCATATATTTTGACACTAATTTTTCCAGCCCCGCAATGCACTTTGCAAATGAAAGCAGGAAATAGTCGCCAAAGCCGTAAAGCCTTATATCCTTCGCGGCATTAAGATCCTTGCTGAGAGAGTAGTAATAATCAAATCTTACAAATAAACCGCTTCTTTCGTCTTTAACGCTATTATCCATCTTGTTCAGATTTTTCAGCAAAAAGAATTCCGCGGCGCAGGTGGCAAGGATTATAAGTATCATCAGAATATTTATTTTGTAAATAAGCGTCAACGAAGTTATAACGCCGACTATACAAATCAGCATCTGATTGCAGGTTTCTATAAAATCGGAGGAAGAGGAATAATAGCTTCGATAAAAATCCATAGCCCTTTTATTCTTTTCCCTGCCGTCAAGGCTTTCTATATTCGTGTAGTCGGTTTTAAGATTTTTGCGAAAAGCCATAATGGCATAGCGCATACGGATTATTCTTGCGCTGCCGTTCAAAAGCTCCTGCAAAAAGGGCGAAAGCCATGTAGTCAAAGCGACAAGCAGGCTCAGCAGAGCCACCACAAGAGTGAGCCTGCCGACGGTGACGCCTTCGTTTATGCAGTCTATCATAGCCTTTGGTATATACGCCGTAATTATAGGCTGAAATACCATTGCGGGAACTCTGATACAAAAAAACAAAAGGCTTTTTTTATCCCATTTTATCCAGTTGGAGAGCATATATTTTATATTATCTTTCATAATCAAGTAAACTCCCGATAATTACAGTTTTAAGATAAAAAGCGTTTTCACACCGCGTTACAGGCTCGCGGTCAGTTCAAAGCCCGAAGCGGTAATAACGCTCAAGACGGTGGTTTCTTTATAAAGCTTTGCGTTTTTCCTTAATTCTCTGAAAACTCCGTAAATATTTGAAAAACCGATACACAATCCACTCCTCCTGAGAAATACGGACAGTATAAGGGCGTTCAGGCGGTTGAGCACAAGAAAATAAGGACAGCGCAGGCATATTCTGACTCCGAAAAAAAGCCTGATTTTCATTCTTGCTTTCCTCTATTCTTTCTCTACAAATACGTCAATAATGTCGCCGTTTTGCGTAACGATGTGGGCTATATCGCCCATTGCGCCCGATTCAACGATTGATATTATTTCATCAATATCAAACGCGCTTAGATCTATCGAGCCGCGAACTCCGTTTCCCGCTATATTCAAATTTTTCATCATTCCTTTGAACGAACCCAAAAGAGAAACGGGGAGCCTCACGTTTACATTGTCGCCATTCTGAGTTATTACCTTTACCTTGAGATACGATATACCCGACTGAATATCGGCACGCTTTCGCGCCGCGCCGGATTCTTTTTCCTTTTTCTTCGGTTCAGCGTAAGGCTCAGACGGTTTGGGCGCGGCGGTCGGCGGAGCTGCGTCCTCGGATATTCCCTGCTCCAGCAAAGCGTCCACCGTTATGCCGTAAAGCCTTGCTATCTCGGGCAAAAGCATTATATCGGGGCAGGACAAATCATTTTCCCATTTTGAGACCGCCTGCGGCGATATGCCAAGCTGTTTCGCGACCTCGTCCTGAGTCAAAACAGCTTTCTTTCTCAGGTAATTAAGCTTTTCACCAAATGTCATAATAACATTTCTCCTTTCTGTGTTGCGGCTCAAATTTGCCGTTTCCATAATAAAAAATACCACGGAAAGTACGGTTGACAACAGCAACTTTCGGTTGATTTTCGCCTTGTTCAACCTTTGGTTTAAAAACAACAACCGCAAGTTTATAATCGAAATGCCATCTACAAAAGAAAGAGCGCTAAAAAAGCCTCTTCAATGCACAATTATACACAAAAAGGGGCTTTAAATCCATACAATATTTGTTATCTGTAGTTTTTGAGAAAATGCTTATAAAACGCCACCGCGTTGCCCACGGCCTTAACGCTTATATTTTCGTTCGGGCTGTGAACCGAAGCGTACTGCTGCGCGTCTATATCAATGGGCGCAAAGCGCACAACGCACGGGCATATATCGCTGAAATGGCGGGCGTCCGTTCCCGCGGGAAGTATGAAAGGCGCGGCGCCCACATTGGGGAATATCTCGCCTATGCAATCCTTAACATAACCGAACTGAGGGAGTCTGAAATTCGCGGGCTTATGGTATTCGTTTCCGCTTTCGGCAAGCTTTACCTCAACGCCGTACTTTTCCGCCGCCTTGCTAAAGGCGTCAAAATCCTTTTCAAAATCCTTATCGTTCACGCAGCGAAGCGACGCCTTGGCGCGGCATTCCTTTTCCTGCGAACCGCCGTTTATGGCGGTAAACGAGCACATTGTGCCTATCATTGACGCCGCCTGCGCGTTTATCTTTGGAATGATAACTTTAAGCAGCGGAGCGAAAAGCCAAAGATTGGCGAAGATGAGGCGCATCGGAAATACGCTGTATGGCGCAAGCCCCTCGAACATCGCCTTTACCTCGGGATACATTTTTCTTATAAACAGATTTTTGGAGTTAACGTCCGTTATAAAGCGGGACATTCGTACAACGGGGGTTTCGGGATTAGCCGCAAGCCCCGTATGGGAATCCCCCTCTTTCGCGGAACATTCGGCGCTGAAACGCCCCTTTTCGTGTATTGCCATCATAGCGCATTTGCACACTATGCCGCCCATAGGAGCCTCTATAACCGCGCCGCCCTCGTCGAGAATAAGCTCAAAGGAAATGTTGTTTTTCTCAAAATATTCGAGGGCTTTCGGTATTCCGTCACCTGCGATTTCCTCATTGTGCGACGAGCCTATCCAAAGATTGCAGGGCGGCTCAAAGCCCTCCGAAAGCAGTTCCTCAAGCGCGGAAAATTCCGCGAACAGCGGCGTTTTCGTATCCACCGTTCCTCTGCCCCATATCTTCCCGTCGATTATCTCGCCGCCGAAAGGCTCGTGTTCCCATTCGCCCGTTGCGTCCACCACATCGTGGTGCGACATTATCATTATGTTTCTGCCTTTATCCTTGCCCTCAAGGCAATACATCCAGCAGTCGTCGCCGAAAGTCATCTTTTTGAGTCTTTCGTGAACGAGGGGGAAAAGCTCCTCCATAACGCCGCGCAGCTTCGCGAACTGCGTGTCGTCAAAGCCGTCATCTGACGACACGGTTTTGCACTGTATCATTTTCGCGAGCCGCCTTGCGTATTCAAGGCTTTTTTCGGGACTTACGTTTTCTTTTTCGGGGCGCAAAGGCCGCACCTTTGCCTTGCATAGCACCGCTCTGATTACAAGCACAGCCAACAGCAGCGCCACAGCGCCCAATATAATGTATAATGCGGTCATACCGTTCTCCTTTCGATCAATGACCTAAAACGCGCGGCTCCGAAAGAGACCGTATGTATAAATCGGTTTTGCGCGCTTTCCTTTTATTTTTCTTGCCTCATGTATCGTTGAAAGAATGTACTTCTCATTGCGGCCGAGATAGATTATTACGGTATCGGCAAAGAATACTCCGCCGACTACAGCCGTGTATTTAAGACTCAGCTTGCCGACGATTATCTATGATACCTCAGGCGGCAGCAATCGTCGCCCTTGGCTATCGTTGACGGAAGATCGAGCACGCAGCCGTATTGCTCGCCTATGCCCCTATCGCCGCACATAGCGATATCGCACAGCAACGCGATTTCATCATCGGTGCAGCCCATTTTCTGCCAACCCTTTACAAGCGGGCAATAATGGAAATCAATATCGAGATGATCGTCGTCGCAGCGTTTTACATCCATTTCAAACATCCACTGCGCCGGACGTGTGAAAAGCGTTTTTCTCAATCCGGTAAGACTTTTGGTGCCGCCTTTTTCAACAAGCGCCTTGCCTTGGGCAAGACCGCAGCGTTTTACGGCGCTGCTGCCAACGTCCCACCAATCGAGGCCTCTTTTGCCCGCCTCATCGCAAAGCAGATAAAGCCATTGCGCTCTCTGCTCCATTTGGCCCCTTACCGCCTGAATAAGTGAAAAAGTTATTTTCGGTTCATTTTTGATTTTGCTCATAAAAATATTCTCCTCTTAAATTTTTAAAGAGCCGAACAGCAATGTTCGGCTCTCCATAAAAAAACCAATCAAAATCCGTACAATTTATTGTAGCATACTTAATATATAAAAATCTACTGAAAAATTTATATTTTTTTAGAATTTGTATTATTATTGTAATTTTCGATTTTGAGCGCTCATAATAACGCGAATTTTATGAGCCCGCCCCGCCTTGAGTATCCCGTATTCCATAAAATATCGAGAGAAACCCAGATATATTCACCGTAAGAGACTATCTTTACCATTACCGTATCACCGAAGACCTCATAGCCGGTTATAAGAAACCAGTGCCACACAAAATCCTTCATAATCGGATTTGAATGCTTTAAAACAAGACACGGTACGGGACAGCCGCCGTCAATTTGCGAAATTATGAACTTTTCCGCGCTTTCGGCGCTTTCGCTTCCCGAAAATCCGCTCACCGCAAGGCCTTTTTCATTTATATCCGAAAGGTAGGCGTTCACTCCGTCAATAAATATCTCAAGGGAATCTATGCCGCTCATACGCGGATGAAGATACGGCTTTACGGTATTAGAAAAAGCTATATAATCCTCTTTTGTTACATTTTCCGCATTGTAAGGATAAAGATTTTTCATATTTCTGTATTTTTTAAAATAAATAAAACTGTCGCAAGCGGTGACCGCGGCACAGCCGCCTACTTTCATTATTATATTTGTAAATTTTTCCTGATCAAAGCCGTAATCGTTTCCTATCTTGAAATAATCAAGCTCTTTTTTCAATTAAACTCACCTCTGAAGCGTGTCCGCACGGGTGCGGTTCGACCGCCTTACTTATTATCATATGAATACGGCGCCGTAAAGTCAAGAAAAAAACGGCTCAAAGCCGTCGGGAACAGGTGTAGTGTTAAAATAAACGCGTTTACGGTATCATATATATTCCTTTATAAATCCGGCTCACCTGAGTAAGGGGAGCCGGCTGCCGTCAGGCAGACTGAGGGGTTGATAGTTCAGTCAAGCCACACCTTAATATTAATGTTTTTCTCTCTTTTCTTTTAAGTCTTGAAGCATTGTTTCACGTTCCGAGTCTACTATACTATAAAACATTATCGGAATAGCACTAATTGCTCCTACTACTGCCGGAATTAGAGAAAAAAGAATCCATATTCTTCTTTGAACTTCGGCTGTTTGTATTACCGCTTCGCCGGATGTTGAGGGAATGTATTGTATAGCGCTTAATAAGAATGCCGCAAAGCCCTGCGCAAGAGTTCCATAAACCTTTACTACGCTGTTTTTTAAAGAAAATGCTATTCCTTCAGTTCTTATTCCCGTTTTCCATTCTGCGTAATCAGTTGCTTCGGTGAGCATTTCCGTTGGAATGACATTCATAGCCCCCATAAATAAACCCATAGCACAGTTGGAAATTATCAGCAAAGGAAGCATAACCTTTATCTCGGAATAATAATAAAGTCCAATGAAAAATACAATAAAACGGATTGCTGCAACGGACAAATAGCAGAGAATAATAATTTTCTTATTATTCAAATGCTTTTTGGCTGCTTTTATTAGTGAATATGAAAACATACAAACAACAAATCCGACTGCTTCAACAATTATCGAAAGACTTGCATAACCGAGAACATCAAGATAATAATAGGTGGAAAATGCCGTGCCGATACCGGCAAAACTTGAAATCATATTTGATAAAAGCAAGAGCAAAAGAGGCTTATTGTGTGTAACACTGCTCAGCAATTCTCTTATTGATTGTTTGGCTTTGATCTGATGAATTCTCTCTTTTACAAAAAATCCCGAAAGCGAAAATAAACCCACACCAATAATACCGGCTGCCAAACCAATTCCCGCAAATACGGTGATAAGTGAAATGTTAGTGCTTTCCAATCTTGAAAAATCCAACATTAACGGAACTGCCACAAATACAAAAGAACTTGCTAATTGCATACATATGTTTGAGGTCGATATCGCTTTTTGCCTTTCAATAGGATTAGGAGATATAACAGATACTAATCCGCCAAATGATACGTCTGTTATTGAGTAAAGAAATTCCCATAAAAAGTAAGTTATTAAAAGATAGACTATTTTTATTGGAGAACGACTTGATGTGTCTTTTATAAAGACAGGCCCCATAAAAATAAGGGCGGTAACAATAGCCTGAAACGGGGAACAACGCCTAATTATTGAAGTGAGCTTGCCTAAAGCATTGTTCTTATGATCTATAAACAAACCAATAAGAGGATTATTGATTATATCCCATATGCCGCCGATGAAAAATATTAGAGATATAATGCGCGCATCAATTGAAAATACATTAACGTAGAAGTACATTAGATATGATGTTACCAGAGAATATCCAAATACTTGCCCTCCGTTGGCAATACCATATATTATGTTTTCTCGTTTTGATACATATTTTTCATCTCCATAAGAAGATCCCATACGTTTATATCCTCTCTTTCCTCTATGCTCCTTGTTTTTATCAAAATAAAAAACATACTGCGAATATGGTATCATTTATATTATAACATATTTTCTCGCCCTTTCAATGATTTTGCTTTTTTCATTTTGGAAAATCAGATGAAATAAAGAATTGTAATAATACGTAAATTCACAACACAAAAGTAATAATTTTTACTAAGTGTAGAACAGGAAAGCGGTTGTTGCCAAAAATGTTCTTTCACCGCTTTGGCTCCCCTGTGCAAGGGGAGCTGTCTGCTGCAGGCAGACTGAGGGGTTGTCGATACAATCTCTAACCGCTTTGGCTCCCCTGTGCAAGGGGAGCCGGCTGCCGCAAGGCAGACTGAGGGGTTGGTAATACAATCTTTAACCGCTTTGGCTCTCCTGTGCAAGGGGAGCCGGCTGCCGTCAGGCAGACTGAGGGGTTGGTAATACAATCTTTAACCGCTTCGGCTCACCTGTGTAAGGGGAGCTGTCTGCTGCAGGCAGACTGAGGGGTTGGTCAGTTACAATAACGCCATTGTAACAGAACACTACAACCCCTCCGTTTCGCTTACGCTCAACACCTCCCCTTGCACAGGGGAGGCGGAGAGAGGAGGAATTGTTCGCTTGCCATCGTCTTACACAGGTGAGGCAGAGAGGAGGGAAAGTAATGGAAGGCGGTTTTGTTTTTATTTGATCTTATCAAAACTGTCGATTATCCCTGCTATCTTTTGCATTATGCCCAACGCGTCTAACGGGTCTATGTTTCCGTCGCCGTTTACATCGGCACGCGCAAACGCATCGCCCTCAAGTTTAGCGTCGTCGAATTCTGCGATATACCTCTTGACAATAAGCACGTCTAACGGGTCTATATTTCTGTCGCCGTTCACGTCGCCGAACATACCGATTTCAACCGAACCTATAGATACAAATTCATATCCGTTTTCCTCGGCATAAGTCTGGGTACACGAATTTTCATATCCGTAAATCGTTTCAATGGCAGAAAAATCAAATGCGCCATCGCCTATGCTCGTTACACTGTCCGGTATTGTTACATTTGTTAAACCGATACACCCGCCAAATGCCGAAGCGCCTATGCTTGTTATACTGTACGGTATCGTTACATTTGTTAAACCGATGCAGCCGAAAAACGCATAATCGGCAATAGTTGCCGTTCCTTCATTTATTGAGTATTCCGAAGAGACCTCGCCGAAATTTGCGGCAATAAGATGATTTCCTATATAAAGCACTCCGTTTTCCCAATTTGCGTTGTCATTATAATATCCGGTTCCCGAAAACGCGCTGAGACCTATGTTTGTTACACTGTTGGGAATCGTTATATCCGTTAAACTGCCGCAATTCCAAAATGCCAAATCGCCTATACTTGTAACACCGTCCGGTATCGTTACGCTTGTTAAGCCGCCGCAATATTCAAACGCGCCATAGCCTATGCTTGTTACACTCTCCGGTATCGTTACATCTGTTAAACCGTTACAATATGAAAACGCCTCATCGCCTATGATTGCCACACCGTTCGGTATGCCGTAAGATGTTCTTTCATTTCCGATGGGATATTGAATAAGCTCCGTCTTTTCTTTGTTGAACAAAACTCCGTCCTGCGATGAATAATTCTTATTATGCTCATCAACGGTTATGCTTTTTAAACTGCCGCAATTATAAAATGCCGAATCACCTATACTTGTTACACTATCCGGTATCGTTACGCTTGTTAAACTGCCGCAAGCATAAAATGCCCTGTCGGCTATAGTTACCGTTCCGGCATTTATTGAGTATTCAGCGGGAACTTCACCATAAACAAGGGAATTTGCGGCAACAAGATGGTTTCCTATATAGAGCACTCCGTTTTCCCAATTTGTGCCGTCAATATAATATCCTGTATATGAAAATGCATCAGAACCTATGCTCGTTACGCTATCGGGAATTGTTATGCTTGTTAATCTGTAGCAAGAATTAAACGCATTACCGCCTATGCTTGTTACACTATCCGGTATTGTTACGCTTGTTAAGCTTTCGCAAAATCCAAACGCCTCATCGCCTATGCTCGTTACGGTATAGCCGTCAAGCGTTGCGGGAATTTCAAGCGTTTCCGCTGATCCTGTATAATCTGTGATCTCCGCCGTGCCGTCGTCGAGTATTTCATACTCGAAATCGCCGCTTGTTGCCGCGAGAGCGGATATACCCGCAAACGGCAGCGAGGTTACAATCATCATCACCGCAAAAAGCAGGGATATTACTTTTAAATTTCTTTTCATAAAACAACCTCCGTATTTTTTTAGTGGTTTTCACTTTAAATATTATATAGCAGTTTGAAAAATTTTAAAAGAGTTTTTAATGGAAAAAATTTTTTACTGAAAAACAACCTCTTCGGCTTTCCTGTGCAAGGGGAGCCGGCTGCCGCAAGGCAGACTGAGGGGTTGGTTAGTTACAATAACATCATTGTAACAGAACACTACAACCCTTTCGTTTCGCTTACGCTCAACACCTTCCCTTTCACAGGTGAGGCAATAAGGAAAATCGTATGCACAACCCCTCCGCCTCACTTCGTTCGGCACCTCCCCTTACACAGGTGAGGCAGAGAGAGGCGGGATTGTTCGGCTTGCCTCAGCCGTGCATGGGGAGGCAAAAGGGTGGGATTATATGGATTTAAGCAGGGACGGAAGCCTTACGAGAGCGCCGCCGATGCGCCAGAAAATTTTAGAAAAGCCGACAAAGCTCGATTCATCGTCATTTAGCATCATCAAAAGCCCCTCCGCCATTTTCGGCGAGAAAACACCCATACTCATCGAAATAAAGTTTCTTATGGGAATCTGCGTTGCCATTGCCGCAAGCATCTTGCCGTCGCCGTTTTCGGCGGAGCCCATATTCACCATAACCTTGTCTATCAGGCGGCAAAGTCTGCCGCCCCATTTTGTGTTTTTCGCGTCGTTAAGGCAGCAGTAAATATCGATTTTACTGCCCGCCGCTCTTTCCTTTGCGGGAAGCGGCTGCCCGTAAACGGCCGCCCACTGCCCGCCGTTCATTCCGTTTATATCCGCCGAATAATACGCGGGAGCGCTTTCTCTGTAATCGGGTATCGGAGCGTCTGCCGTTGAATTTACCTTAACGGTTGCCGAAAGTCTTATATCACGGCTTGACGCGCCGACAAGAATATCAAAATCGCCCGATTCAACGTGCCAGTCGCCGATATTAACGTTGAAATACGCAAAAGCCCTTTTGCCGAGGGAAACGGAAACTTCCTTTTCCTCCCCCGCTTTCAAAAACACCTTTGTGAAAGCACGCAGTTCCTTTTCGGGACGGAATATCGTGGATTCCTTATCGGCAACGTAGATCTGCGCCGATTCCGCTCCGTCGCATTCGCCGACGTTCTTGATTTTGAAAGACACATCAAGCGATTCGCAATCGTTTATACTGTTTGCCGAAAGCCTTATATCCGAATATTCAAACCGAGTGTAAGAAAGGCCGTAGCCGAACGGGAAAAGGACTTCTTTCTTTGCCGTATCGTAATAGCGGTAGCCGATATAAACGCTTTCCGTATGCTCCGAAATAACGGGGCCGCCGGGATAATTGCCGTAAGTCGGATTATCTTCAAACGCAAGCGGATACGTTTCCGCCGTCTTTCCGCTGGGATTCACTCTGCCCGTGAGAATATTCGCAACGGCGGAGCCGCCCGCCTGCCCGCCGAGCCCCGAATTGAGCAGCGCTTTTATCTCGCCTATCCACGGCATTTCAACAACCGAGCCTCCCGCGAGAACAACGACCGTGTTCGGGTTTGCCTGCGCGACAAGCGAAACGAGTTCATTGTGATTTGCGGGAATAGCGATCGATTCCCTATCGTATCCCTCGCCCTCAAATTCCTCGGTGAGGCCTATGAAAACAACGGCAACGTCGGCATCCCTCGCCGTTTGAACCGCGTCAACAAACAGTTCTTCCTGCGATTTTCTGTTTTTCTCTTTTTTAGACGGGGCGCTCTTGTAATAGCCCTGCGAATATGTAACGTCAACACCGAGAGCGGTAAGCGAATCAAAGGCGTTGTCTAACCTTGTGGGATTTATTACGGAGGAACCCGCGCCCTGATAACGCGGGGATTTTGCCATTTCACCGATAACGGCTATCTTTTGTCCCTCCTTAAGCGGCAGAACGCCGTCCTCGTTTTTCAGCAGCACCATGGAGCCCTCGGCCACTCTGCGGGCGACTTCGTGGTTCTCGTCGTAATCCGCTTCGTGTTCTGTTTCAAGGGCGGCCTTTGATTTAAGAATAAGATCGACTACCATATCCGTCCTCTCATTGAGAACCGCTTCGTCAAGCTCGCCGGAACCGACCGCTTTAACAATTTTTTCGGCGTTCAGACTGCCGGATGTAGGCATTTCAAGATCAGTTCCTGCCTTGAGACCGGGGATCCTGTCAACCGACGCGCCCCAGTCCGTAACAAAAAGTCCTTTAAATCCCCACTCGCCCCTTGCAAGCTTATTTTGCAGCCAATCGTTCTGAGAAGCGTAAACTCCGTTTATTCTGTTATAGGAATTCATTATCGTCCAAGGCTGAGCCTCTTTAACGGCGATTTCAAAAGCGGTGAGATACAGCTCGCGCATAGTGCGTTCGTCCACCACCTCGTTTATCACCATACGGAAAGCCTCCTGCGAATTGCAGGCGAAATGCTTAAGCGACGTGCCTACCCCTTTCGACTGGCAGCCCTGAATAAGCGCCGCGGACATTTTACCCGCCAGCAGAGGATCCTCGGAAAAATACTCGAAATTACGCCCACAGACAGGCGAACGCTTAATGTTTGTGCCCGGTCCGAGAATAACGGAAACCTTTTCGTGCAGGCATTCACGCGCCAGCGCCTCGCCCTCTTCCCTGAGAAGCGCCTCGTCCCACGAGCAGGCGGAAGTTGACGCGGGAGGCATACAGGTGGCGGGAAAAGAATTGCCGAGCCCGACGTTTTTGCCGTTTGGATTTTGCTTTCGCAGGCCGTGAGGGCCGTCCGTAATCATTATTTTGGGCAGGCCGAGTTCGGCGCATTCCTCCAAATGCCAATAGTCAAAGCCGGAAACAAACGCGGCTTTTTGCTCTAAACTCATTTTTTCAATTATTTCAGGATGCTTCATAAAATTACCCCGTTTTATAGTAAAATTCTAATTCAATTATAAAATATCGCGCGCGTTTATTCAAGCACAATTTGCATAATCGGCTCTTTTGCACAAAACAAAAAACGGAGGCGCAAAGCCTCCGAAAATATTATTTTTATTTTATATAATCTTACTTATAACTTTATTTGAGAAATTTGATAAGCTCAAGCGCCGCTCCGACATCGCCCTCTACCTTCAGCTTGTCGGTAGTGAAAGCGAGGACGGGATCGAGCTTGCCGTTTATAAGCTTAATAAGATCGGGACCTTTGATTATAATGATAGCGTTTCTGTCGTAATATTCATAAGGCTCGACTCTGAGCTTTCCGTCTTTTATTTCAAGATAAAATATTCCCTGCCCTTTCCCCTCTACATTAAACTGAAACGCAAGGGTGCCGGGAACGCTGCTGACGTCCGTATCCTTAAATCTTTTTCTTACCGTGTCCACTATTTTTTCATATGTCAGTTCCATTTAAACCGCCTCCTATATAATTTAAAAATATGATAACATATCATTTATAATATTGCAACCGCGATTTGCGTTTTCAGGCGGAAAATTATATTGAACTCAATAATCTTACCGAGGCAAAATTGGTTTCCGATCAGGAAACTGTTGACAATCAGGCAATTTTGCTGAAAACGGACGATATCTCCGCTTAAAGCGGGCTCGGTATAATACCGATAAAATTTTAAACCGAACGGTTGAAAAGCCGTTCGGTTTTATAAAATTCCGTTGATACAAAAACTTTTAAGCAAATAATCAATACAGCTTAAAAAGGTAAATAATAATACCGTAAAGGACGGAGCTTCCGATACCGTAAACCAAAACGGGGCCGGCTATTGAAAACATTTGCGCCGCGGTGCCGAGAACCGCCCCCTCGTGCTTAAATTCAAGCGCGGGAGAAACCACGGAATTCGCGAATCCCGTTATCGGCACTATCGTTCCCGCTCCGGCGTGGCGGGCGATTTTATCAAAAACGCCTATGCCCGTCAATACCGCCGTTATAACAATCAAAACGCACGGAGTTGCCACCTTTATATTATCGGCGCTCATTCCCGCGTTTTGAAAAAGCGTGTTCAGCACCTGCCCGAAAAGGCATATCCCGCCGCCGAACAAAAACGCCTTTATGCAGTTGAGCACAACGGGTGAATTTGGGCTTGCCTTATCCGCCATTTTACTGTATTCGTCTTTACTTATACTCATTTTATTAACACCTCGTTAAATATTATTAAATATATTTTTACTTTTATTCAAATTGCTTGACAAAGCGTATAATTATTTGTAATATTTAACTATACTATCTGTAAAGGGCAGATTTTTATGCATCTTATTGACGTAAGAAACGTATATAAAATATATAACCCCGGCGAAAATCAGGTAAACGCTCTTGACGGCGTTTCGCTCTCTATCGACGAGGGCGAATTTGTTGCGATAATCGGGCAGTCCGGCTCCGGTAAATCAACTTTGATGAATATGCTCGGCCTGCTTGATACTCCGACTTCGGGGGAATACTACATAAACGGCACGCTTGTTGACGATTTAACCGACGATGAGATGAGCGTTATAAGAAACGAGCAGATAGGGTTTATTTTTCAGGGATTTAATCTTATCGCTTCGCTGAACGCCATAGAAAACGTTGAACTTCCTCTCGTTTACAGAGGAATACCGAAAGCAAGGCGGCGCGAAATATCCGAAGCGGCTTTAAAAAAGGTTGGTCTTGAAAAGAGAATGCACCATCTGCCCGCCGCGCTTTCGGGCGGCCAGCAGCAGCGTGTTGCCGTGGCGCGTGCCATTGCCGCCGAGCCTCCCGTAATTCTGGCGGACGAGCCCACGGGAAATCTTGACACGCGCTCCACAAAGGACGTTATGCAGATTCTTCAAAATCTGAAGGACGACGGCAGAACTGTTATTATCATAACGCACGACAATGAGATAGCCGAGCAGGCGGAAAGAGTTATCCGCATCAGGGACGGCAGAGTTGTTGAGGACTATATAAACCCCGGATTCGAAGAAAAATACGGCAGAGAATCAAAAAAAGACAATAAAAACCCGATCGACGCCGGCTGAGAAAATCAAAGTGCCGCGAGTTTAAACCGCATAGTTTTCGGCGGAAAATTTCTTTTCCGACCGAATCACTTTAGGAATAAATCACCTGTTTTCCGTAAAAAATATAGCAGGTGATTTTTTATGATATTTTTATATGCTTTTTTGGTCGGCGGTTTCATCTGCGTTATAGGTCAGCTCCTTATCGATTTTACCAAAATGACTCCCGCGAGGATACTTGTGCTTTTCGTATGCCTGGGCGTGCTTTTGGGCGCTTTCGGTTGGTATGACAAATTGGTTGATATAGCGGGCGCGGGCGCAACCGTTCCGCTTACGGGATTCGGCAATTCTTTGGCGCTCGGTGTTAAGCAGGCTGTTAAGGAGGACGGTCTGATAGGCGTTATCACCGGCGGATTTACGGCCTGCGCGGGCGGCGTTACCGTTGCGATTATTTCGGGACTTATCGTTTCGTTTATAGCAAGACCGAAAGATAAATAAAAAAATATGAGGTGAGTTTAATGTATGAGCTTGTGAGGCTTACGGAAAACTGTTTTTATATCCAAAGCCCCGCGAAAATAGGACTTTACAGACTGAACGATACTGAAGTCTGCCTTATAGACGGCGGAAGCGATAAAGAGGCAGGCCGCAAGGTGAGGCAGATACTTGACGCGAACGGCTGGAAACTTAAAGCCATATACAACACTCACTCAAACGCCGACCATATAGGCGGCAACAAATACCTGCAAAATCAGACGGGGTGCGCCGTTTACGCCAAGGGCATAGAGCGGGATTTCACGGTTCATCCCATACTTGAACCGTCATTTCTTTACGGCGGATTCCCCTGCAAGGATCTGCGGCACAAATTTCTGCTTGCGCAGGAAAGCGACGCTCGGGAGCTTACCCCGGATGTTTTGCCCGACGGATTTGAGATGATACCCCTTGGCGGTCACTTTTTCGATATGGTGGGATTCCGAACTCCCGACGACGTCGTTTTTCTCGCCGATTGCCTTTCAAGCAGAGAAACGCTGGATAAATACAGAATCGGATTTATTTACGACGTTGCCGAATACATAAAAACGCTTGAAAAAGTCAAAGAAATGAAAGCCCGCGTTTTCGTGCCCGCGCACGCGCAGGCTACCGACGATATAGCGCCCCTTGCCCGGTATAATATCGACATAGTGCTTGAGATTGCCGATAAAATTGTCGCGCTCTGCGCCGAGCCAATATGCTTTGAGGCTCTTTTAAAAAAACTCTTTGACGAATACGGACTTACAATGAATTTTGAGCAGTACGCGCTTGTAGGCAGCACCGTGCGCTCCTATCTCTCGTGGCTGAAGGACACAGGCAGACTTACGGCGCTGTTTAAAGACAATACGCTTTTGTGGGCGCGGCCGTAACGGGAGCTATCCAAATAAAAAAGGCAGCCCAAATTATTCCAAAAGTTTTACAAAACCGCGTATTTATTGTTAAAAAACATTAAAATATGATATATTGATATATATTGAGAGGTGTTTTTATGGAAATTATTTTGGCAATTTTAATCATTTTAGCGGTGTTCATCGCGGTAACGATGATAAGAGCGGCGTTTTTCAAAAGCAAAAAGCCGATACCCGAGGCGTTCACCGAGGAGTATGTGCACAGCGAGCGTGCGCAGAAAAATCTTTCAACGGCAATCGGAATCAAAACCGTTTCTCACGAGGACGAGAGTCTTACCGATTGGAGCGAATTTGACAGTTTCCACGAATTTTTAAAGGACGCTTTTCCTTTGGTACATAAAAATTTAGAGCTTGAAAACGTCTCAAAGGCGAGCCTGCTGTTTTACTGGAAAGGCACCGACGAAAGCCTTGACCCTATCGCTTTTTTAGCGCATCAGGATGTTGTGCCCGTCGCTTCGGGAACGGAAAACGACTGGACGCACCCCGCCTTCAGCGGCTACAACGACGGCGAGTTTATCTGGGGCAGAGGCGCGCTGGATATGAAAAATCATCTCATATGCCTTATGGAGAGCGTTGAGACCCTGCTTGAGGAGGGCTATCAGCCGAAACGAGGCGTGTATCTTTGCTTCGGTCACAACGAGGAGGTTGTGGCAGGCAAAGGAAACGGCGCTCACGACCTCGCGATGGCGCTTGAGAAAAAGGGCGTTCATCTTGACAGTATTATAGACGAGGGCGGCGCGATGCTCACCGCCAAGGTAAAGGGAATTATTGACGCTAATCTTACGGGCATAGGAATTGCGGAAAAGGGCTACGCCGATTTTAAGGTAACCGTAAAGGCAAAGGGCGGCCATTCCTCACAGCCGCCGAAGCACACGGCTTTGGGAATACTCTCAAAAAAGGTGCTTGCGCTTGAAAACCACCAATTCAAGGCGAAAATAATGCCGTTTGTGAATAATCTTTTCACAAACGTCGGAAAGCGCACATCGTATTTAGGCAGGCTCGTTTTCTGCAATCTTTGGCTTTTGAAGCCGCTTATCTTGAAAATAATGACTAAGATACCGCCCGCCGCCTCGCTTGTGAGGACTACCACCGCGGTGACGATGGCAAGCGGCTCGCCCGCCGCGAATGTTCTGCCCGAAAAAGCGAGCGTAACGGTCAATTTCAGAATTATGCCGGGCGAGAGCATTGAGAGCGTAAGGCAACATATTGAAAAATATATGGGCGGCGAAAATGTTAAAATCGAGTTCATAAAGGGCAAAGAGCCGAGCCTGATTTCCCCGACGGACACAAGGAGCTTTGATACGCTCAGGCGGCTTTCCGTTGCTCTTGACGATAAAAATATAGTCGCCCCTTACCTTGTTATGGGAGGAACCGACGCGTACAATTATGAGAACGTATGCGAAAACATTTACCGTTTCGCGCCGTTTACCATAAGCACAAGCCTGCTTTTGACCACCCATTCCACCAACGAGCGCATACCCATTGCCCAGCTTGACCAGGGCATAGCTTTTTTCAAGCGCTACATAAGAATAATGAGCGGAGAATAAATTATGGATTTTAAAGAAGACGGCTTTATGATAGGCATTGCCCTTTTCGTAGTTATATTCGTTATCGCTCAGGCTTTATTTTTCCTGATAAGAGCGATAAAAAGGGCCAAAGAATTGGGAATAGAAAAATCAACGATAAAAAACACGGCGGTGTCCTCCGCGCTTTTCACAATAGCGCCCGCCATAGGAATAGTAGCGACCGTGCTCACCCTTTCGGCGGGGCTCGGCTATGTGCTGCCGTGGCTCAGGCTGACGGTCATCGGAAACATATCCTATGAGGTGACCGCCGCCACAAACGCCGTTGAGGCATACGGGCTTATCGGCGGCATTTCACGCGAAATAACCGATCCCGAAATTTTCGGAACGGTTGCATGGGTAATGACGCTCGGCTCCGTAATGCCGCTTGTGCTTATCCCGATAGTATTGAAAAAGGTGCAGAAGAAGATAGGCTCGGTTGCTTCAAAAAACACCGCATGGTCTTCCGTGATGAGCGCGGCGGCATTCATCGGTCTTATAGCCGCGTTCGTGGCGAGAGCCATCGCGGGAAAAGGCGATGCGAGCGTAACGGGCGACGGAGCGGGAGTGCTTTCCCTCGCGGCGCTTATCTTCTCAATCGTAATTATGCTGATTTTGCAGAAAATCGCCACCGCCAAAAATCTTAAATGGCTGGAAAGCTTCGCTATGCCGTTTTCAATGATCGGCGCAATGGCGCTTGTGATGCTGATGGCGCAGGTTTTGCCCGAAAACATAGCGTTTCTTGAATGGAGGGGTTGATATGGACGGAAAATACATAAATAAAACCCATACTTACGGAAGAATATGGGTGATCGTGACTCTGCTGCTTTTCTTGTCCGTACCCGCTCTTATCTGCTGGCATTTGGGCGTTTCGCCAAAGTTTGAAATGATAGGAAAAGGGCTTGCCACCGTTGCGCTGGTATTTTATCCCACCGCCGTCGTGGAGGTGCTTACCTACACTCCCCTGCTTGGCGCGGGCGGAACTTATCTGAGCTTTGTAACGGGCAACATATCAAATCTTAAACTGCCCGTGGCCCTCAACGCGATGGAGAGCGCAAAGGTAAAGCCCAACACCGAGGAAAGCGAGGTCATCTCGACCGTATCAATAGCCGTTTCCTCTATCGTTACAACGCTTATAATCGCCGTGTGCGTGCTGGCGTTTTTCCCGCTGCTGCACAATATTACCGATCCCGAATCCCCGTTTGCCCCCGCTTTTCAGCAGGTCACACCCGCTCTGTTCGGCGCTCTTTGCGCTTCATATTTGGCGAAGCATTGGAAAATATCCATACTGCCCATAGCGGTTTTGACGATTATATTGATTTTCAGCGGTTCGATAGGCACGGGCGTTCTCATTCCGATAGGCGTTATCGTTTCGCTCATCGGGGCTCACCTTATGTTCAAAAAAGGCATAGTAAAATAAGTTATAAATTATTTTTTAAAAACCGCATATAAAGTCTTTGAGCTTTAAACCGTATAAAAAACAGCCTTTCCCTTGAGAAAAGGCTGTTTTTTTAATGAAAGAGTATTCAAAGCCGCCGGTTTACTTATTTCAACTTTATTTTATCAAGCGGGAGCGAACCTCTTTCCTGCGTTAAAAGCAAAACGGTCTGTATCACCAGAAACGCCACCGCTATTATTCTTATTGCCGTTATAACGGTGTAAAGCCCGTTTACCGCGCTTTTAAAGGCTCCCATTACCTTTATATCATTTTTAATATCCACGGCTCACACCTCCAGCAAAACGGCGTGGGCGATACCGGGTATCGGATTGCCCTGCTTATTTGAGGTGGGAGACATAAGCGCCCCCGTTGCGACGAACAGAACCTTTTTCAATTCCTTTTTTCTCATTCTTTTCAGAATGTGGGAGCAGAGAACCGAACCCGAACAGCCGCAGCCCGAGCCTCCGCTGTTTACGTCCTGCTTTTTAAGGTCGTAAATCATAAGCCCGCAGTCGTTGTGAACGTTTCTTATATCCACGCCGTGCTCTTCTTCCATAAGGCTGTAAAGCAAATCGGAGCCCGTCAGGCCGAGATCGCCCGTAAGGATAAGATCGTAGTCCGACGGCTTGCTCTTTGTATCCCTGAAAAATTCATATATTGTTTTTTCCGCGGCAGGAGCCATCGCGGCTCCCATATTATTAGCGTCCGTTATTCCGAGATCGCAGATAGTGCCTATCGAAACGGCTTTTATTTTTATCCCGTTTCCTTTTGACTTTATAACGGCGCAGCCCGCTCCCGTAACCGTCCATTGCGCGCTGGGCGGTCTCTGCCCTCCGTATTCAAGAGGAAAACGGAACTGCCTTTCGGATGAGCAGAAATGGCTTGAAGTTCCGGCGGCAACGCAGCTTGCGCCTCCGTCGATAAGCATCGCCCCCACGGAAAGCGAGAGCGCCATCGTTGAGCAAGCGCCGTAAAGGCCTATCGACGGAATTTCAAGGTCTTTGATAGCGAAAGCGCTGCCCATACACTGATCGAGCAAATCGCCGCTGAGTATAAAGTTCACATCGGACGGACTTACCTGCGCGTTTGTGAGCGCTCTGATTATAGCGTCGTGCAGCATTGCCGATTCGGCAAGCTCATAGGACTGCTGACCCATAGTTGTATCCTCAAATATAGCGTCAAAATCCTGCGCCAAAGGGCCCTCGCCCTCTTTTTTCCCGCAGACTCCCGCGCTGCCCGCAATAACGGGCGGATTGTCAAAAGACACGGTTTTTCCATTTATTTTCACAAAAAACACCTCAAAATTATTTTGCCCCTTGACACGCTTATTATTATCTTAAAAATCTATGTCAAATATGTCAAAAAACGACAAATTCAGAAAGTATTGTCAAATTCATAACATAGTGATACAATTACATTGAGCACGGAGGTGTGAATATGTGGATAGCCCTTGCGGTAATGTCGGCGTTCTTCGCCGGAATTACGGCGATACTCGCCAAATGCGGAATAAGAAAAACCGATTCCGATATAGCAACGGCAATAAGAACGGCCGTTGTGCTTGCTTTTTCCGTGCTTATGGCGTTTTTGGCGGGCTCACTTAACGGCGTTTTTCAAATCACGTTAAAGCAGGCCGCTTTTTTGATACTCTCCGGCTTGGCTACCGGCGCTTCGTGGCTTTGCTATTTCAAGGCGCTTTCAAGCGGCGACGTCAACGTAATAGCGCCCATAGACAAATCAAGCACCGCCATAACGATTTTGCTTTCGATAATCATACTCGGCGAAACGGGCGGGCTTTTGCCGAAGCTGGCAGGAGCGATCATTCTCACCGTAGGCGTTATTCTTATGGCGGATAAAAGCCGCGCGTCGGGAAAAGCGGGAAAAGGCTCGATAATTTACGCTCTGTTTTCCGCCGTATTCGCGGCTCTTACTTCGATACTTGCCAAAATCGGCATCGACGGCGTTGAGTCAAATTTGGCAACCGCCGTCAGAACGGCAGTAGTTCTTATCAGCGCGTGGCTGTTCGTTTTCGCGAAGGGCAAGCTGAAAATGCTCAAAACCGTTGACAAAAAAGAACTTTCTTTCATTGTTCTTTCGGGTTTTTCAACGGGCGCGTCGTGGCTTTGCTATTACCGCGCGATACAAATCGGAAAGGTAAGCGTCGTTGCGCCGATAGATAAACTCAGCATTCTTGTAACAGTAGCTTTTTCATATATTGTTTTTAAAGAAAAGCTCTCCAAAAAAGGCGCTTTGGGATTATTATTGATGATTGCGGGGACGCTTATTATCGCGATTTTCGCTTAAATTTAATCAATGGCAAAGCCCGAACGGCGCACCCGTAAAGGGCGCAAGCAAAAACATATAAAATTTGTTGATTTAAAGAGGAATTATGAAAATAATCGGAGCAAAAAGTAAAAATTCACACGATAATAGCGAAAAAATCAAGAAAGAGATAAAAAAATGTGAGAAGTACAGAGAAGAACTTATCTCATATTGCTACAGCTATTTTGATTTTGGATATCACGACGCTGAGGACTGCGTGCAGGAGGCATACACGGCTTTGTATGAAAGTCTGCTTCGAGGAATCGAGATAAGAAACTGCAAGGCGTGGCTTTTTAAAGTGGCGCTGAATTATAAAGCAAAAGCGGTAAATGAAACGGCAAAACGCAGGCAGCAGGAATTTTCCGATAATGAGGAAAAGGATCTCGTTTTAAACAACGCGCTGTTTTACAATCCCGATTTAATCGAAAATATGGTGTCGGATGAAACCATAGAAGAGAGAGCGATGCTGATTTTATCAAAATTAAATGAAAAAGAGCAGTATCTTTATTTCGCTTACTATAGCGATAAAAAGAATCTTAAAGAAATTTCGGAGGAAATGGGAATTTCCCACGCCGCCGTAAGGCAAAGAATTGTGGGTTTAAGAAGAAAAATCATAAAATACATAAAAGAATATGAATAATTTATAAATTTTTCCTCACACTTTGCATTTTTAATACACTTGGATATAGGAGATAAAAATGAGCAAGAAATTTGATAAAGATGATTTGTTGAAAATTGCGGAATCGGGCTTGACGGATTTAAGCTGCGAAAAAATAAAAGAGCTGATTGAAAAAGAAGCCGCAAAAAATTATGAGGATATAAACACGGATTATATTGATTTGTGCTTTACCGCTTTAAAAATAAAGCAAAACGGCGGCTCGCTTGCCCTGAGCGAAATCGTCAAAAATCCCCGAAGAAAGCTAACCGTCCGAAAAGCGTTGCCTTTCGCGGCAGCACTTATCGTAATAGTTGCCGCAACGCTTACCGTTTCCAACAAGGCGTTTAATATCCCGAAAAAAATATCGCAATAATTGATTTTGAATAAAAGATAATTTCGCTAAATATAATATCGATTTAGATTGCGATAGGTTTTATGAAAAAGTACGGTGAGAAAATGTTTACAATTCACAAAACAAGATTATTTTTAATAGCAATTCCGATAGTTATAATATTTATATTTGCCGGCTGTTCCAATGAAACAGATAATGACGGCAACACGGAAAATATCGAAAGCTATGATTATTGTTATGATTTAGAAAACGGATTGAAATTACAAATCAAGACGAATGAAGCTGAAAGCGATTTATTCAGTTTTAAATTTGAATTCAATACCGAAAAATCAACATTTAAAAGTGCCGAGTTTGTCAACGGTTCATATAATTGCTATTTAAAGCATAAGCTCACCGAAGAAACGGTTGAAGGATTTGGGGATATTTCAACAAACGTTCTGTTTTTTGAAAATGTTAAGGGCGATTTATCCGATTATTCTTTGCATATAGAATGCCCGATAAAAATACGGCTCAATGAAGAATATCCGTTTAGCATTATTCTAAAGAGCAATGAAATCGCAGATAACAACATTATAGAATTACCGCTTGATAATTCCATAAAATTAAATAATGTCAGCACAAGGCAGGATTTTGATAAATTTTCCGACAAATGTGTAGACGTCACTTTCTTGACAAGTTCAGAAAATATTGATTTTGATATAAGAATTGAAAAATCGCAAATCAGTACAGGCGCTCCCGTCGGCGATTTCAAACAAATCAGCAAAACAGAATATGTTTACAGTCATCCGATTTACGAATCCGAAACCGAAATAAGCATTTCCGTTATCGATGTGTCACTGCAAGATGTGTTGAAATGTGATATTGAGCTATAAATATGTAAACTTCCATATTTTCACGCTAAAGGCAAGGTGGTTCCGATGGACGAAATAAGGATAAGAAATACTTAAATAAATTTATTAAAGGAATTTTATTGACATAAAGAAAGGATAAAACATTATGAAAAAGATCATTTACAATTTAAGACCTTTTGAAATATATCTGGTTTCTTGGGCGATATTCATTCTTGTAAGCTTATTATCGGAAAACATTTCGACCACAGCAGCGGCGGTATTTCTCATCATAATATATTCAGTTTTGGGAATAGTTTTGGGATTTTACGCGGATATAAAAGAAATGAAATTCGGGCTTATCGCGTATGAAATAGTTATGGCTGTTTTGCCGCTTCTCGGGCTGATAGCTCCGCTTGTTGAATTTTCGGCTCTTTCCGCGGCTTTTTACTCAATTTTTGCCCACGGCATTGACGCGGGGTTTAACATTCCCGCTTACATTTTCAGCATTATAATGCCGATATTGCCGATTGCTTTAGGCTTCGTGCTGAAAAAAGCGGTATCTAAAAAACATTCCGAAAAATAAGATTTGATATGAAAAAAGCTCCCCGTCCGGTCCGCCGGACGGGGAGCTTAATATTTAAAGCAGAATTAAGGATAAGATATATTTTATCCCAAAAGCTCTTTCAGTATCTTCGTTACCTCGCTTGCGGGAGCTTTGCCCCTGAGCGCGCGCATCGACTGCCCTATCAGATAGTTAAACGACGCTTCCTTGCCGCCTTTATACTCGTCAACGGCCTTTTGATTGCTCGCCAGCACTTCTTCGATAACTGGCTTTATCGCGCCCGTATCAGAAAGCATTTCCATATTATTCGCCTTAACGTATTCGGCGGGAATAACGTTTTCCTCAAACACGGCCTTGAACACCTTTTTGGCGGAATCCCTGCTTATCTTATTTGAATTGAGCAGATTGATTATCTCGCCGAGTGAATCCTCGCGAAACGCCATATTTTCAGGCGTCATATGATTGTCGTTTAGCATCTTCATAAGCTCGCCCATTATCCAGTTGGCGCTGTCTTTCGGGTTACCTGTTATCTCCGCCGTTCTCTCAAAAAGTCTTACATACGCAACCGAAGAGCAAATCATCGAGGTGTCGTATTCCGAAAGTCCGAAATCCGCCATATAGCGCTTTTTCTTCGCGTCGGGAAGTTCGGGAAGCGATAAGCGGATATTTTCAACGTATTCATCCGTAAGGCGGACGGGAGGAAGATCGGGATCGGGGAAATATTTGTAATCCTGCGCGTCCTCCTTGCTTCTCATAGCGTAGGAAACGCCCTTGGAATCGTCCCATCTGCGGGTTTCCTGCACTACCCTTTCGCCGTCCTCAAGAAGCTCTATCTGCCGCTTTGCCTCGCTTTCAACGGCATTATGAATGGCCTTGAACGAATTTATATTCTTCATTTCCGTTCTTGTGCCGAATTTCGCCGCGCCCTTTTCCATAACGGAAACGTTTACGTCTGCGCGCAGAGAGCCCTCCTGCATTTTGCAGTCCGAAACACCGCAAAACTGAAGTATCTGCCTGAGTTTTTCAACGTATTCAACCGCCTCGTCGGCAGAGGAAATATCGGGCTCGGAAACTATTTCAAGAAGCGGAACGCCGCAGCGGTTGTAATTGACGAGCGTGCAATCCGACCACTCATCGTGAATCAGCTTGCCCGCGTCCTCCTCCATATGAATTTCGTGGATACGCACCTTTTTTTTGCCGCCGTTAATACTGTCGTTTATCTCAACGTAACCGTTGCGGCAAATGGGCAGATAAAGCTGGCTTATCTGATACGCTTTCGGCAAATCGGGGTAAAAATAATTTTTCCTGTCGAACTTATTATACATTGTTATCTCGCAGTTTGTGGCAAGCCCCGTTCTGACGGCAAATTCAAGCACCTTTTCGTTTAGAACGGGCAGAGTGCCGGGCATACCGGAGCATATCTCGCAAACGTGCGTATTCGGCTCTCCCCCAAACTCAGTTGAGCAGGAGCAGAATATTTTTGTTTTCGTGGCAAGCTCGGTGTGCACCTCAAGCCCGCATACGGTAGAGTATTCCATACCTCGCCCTCCCTTAATCGAATTTCGGCTTACGCAGGTGCCAATCGGTGGCGCGCTGATAGGCGTTGCCCGCGCAGAGTATCGTTTTTTCGTCAAAAGGCTTGCCGATAAGCTGCATACCGACGGGCATACCGTTTTCGTCAAACCCGCAGGGCAGCGCAAGCGACGGCAGACCCGCAATGTTTATCATAACCGTGTAAATATCGCCGAGGTACATCGCAAGCGGGTCGCTTAATCCCTCGCCCATTTTCAGCGCCGTGGTAGGTGCGACGGGGCCGAGGATAAAATCGTATTTTTCAAAGGCTTCGTTAAACGCTTTGACTATAAGCCCCTTGACCTTAAGCGCTTTGATATAGTATGCGTCAAAATATCCGCTTGAAAGCACGAAATTGCCGAGCATTATGCGCTTTTTGACCTCCATACCGAAACCCTCGGAACGGGATTTGAAATACACATCGCGCAGATTTTCGGCATTCGGCGATTTATAGCCGTATTTTATACCGTCAAACCTTGAAAGATTTGAGCATGCCTCGGCGCAGGCAATTATATAATAAGCGGGGATAGCGTATTCAACTATGGGCATTGGGAATTCCTCTACCCGCGCGCCGAGCGCCTCCATCTCCTTTGCGGCGGCTTTAACGCTTTTCGCCACGCTCCCGCTTATTCCCTCACCGAAGAAATCTGCGGGAATACCTATCTTTTTGCCCTTTAAATCGCGGGAATTTTTTATATCGCAGATATCAAACCCGCCGCCCTGCATTGAGGTGCCGTCCTTTTCGTCCTTTCCGCTTATCAGGGAAAAAGCGGCGGCCACGTCAAGAGCGTTTTTGCCTATCGGGCCTATCTGGTCAAGCGATGAAGCGTAGGCAATTAAACCGTATCTCGAAACGGCGCCGTAAGTGGGCTTAAGCCCCGTAACGCCGCAGAAAGAGCAGGGCTGGCGTATGGAGCCGCCCGTGTCGGAGCCCAAAGCGATAAAGCTTTCGCCCGCGGCAACTGCCGCCGCCGCTCCGCCCGAGGAACCGCCCGGCACCCTCGTTGTATCCCACGGATTTTTTGTTGCCGAATAATAAGAAGTTTCGGTTGTGGAGCCCATGGCAAACTCGTCCATATTCACTTTGCCGCAAGGAACCGCGCCCGCTTCTTTTAGCTTTTTTATAACGGTCGCGTCATACGGCGGAATAAAATTGCTGAGGATTTTTGAAGCGCAGGAGGTAATTTCACCCTTGGTGCAGATATTATCCTTTATCGCGACGGGAACACCCGCGAGAGGCGAGTCGGTTTTGCCCTCCTCTATAAGCTTTTGCGCGTTTTTCGCTTGCTCAAGAGCGGTTTCCCTGTCAAATCTGACATAGCAGTTATATGCCCCGTCTTTTTTTTCAACGGCGGCGGCAACCGCCTCAACGGCGTCCATTGAGGTCAACTCGCCTTTTTTTATCATTTCGGCTGTTTCAAGAGCCGTCAATTCAAGAATTTCCATAGCCCTGCCCCCTTACTCAACCGTTTTCGGAACGACGAAAGCGCCGTCGCTGCTTTCGGGAGCGTTGGCGACTATATCTTCGGGGCTCATTGAGACCTTGACCTCATCGGGGCGGAACACGTTTACAAGCGGGAAGCAATGGCTCATCGCCTCAACGCCCTGAGTGTCCAGCTCGTTGAGCTTATCAATATAGGTGAGAATATCCTGAAGTTCCCCGCCCACCTTTTTTTCCTCGTCCTCAGAAAGGGTTATCCTTGCGAGAGACTCCAGATATTTTATCAAATCGGGAGTGATTTTCAATTTCCATTCCTCCACACTAAAAATTCTGTCGGGCAAGCCCGCTCAGGCGTTTTGATTACGCCTGAAATAAACGCTAAACCCGCCGTTTTTGAGGCGGGATGCTTTAAATTCTACTTTTCGGGCGCAGGTCTGCGCAGCTTGATATGCGTTTCGCGCAGCTGCATTTCCGTAACGCCGTTGGGTGCGCCCAACAGCATATCCTGCGCGTTTGAGTTCATCGGGAAGG
Source organism: uncultured Clostridia bacterium (assembly GCA_947623505.1). Classification (GTDB taxonomy): domain Bacteria; phylum Bacillota; class Clostridia; order Oscillospirales; family Acutalibacteraceae; genus Eubacterium_R. The sequence continues at coordinate 162,547 of CANQGT010000003.1, forward strand.
CTATTACCTCCCTGATATTCTCCTCGTCTTTGAGAAGCATTATCATTCTGTCTATGCCGGGCGCCATTCCCGCGTGAGGAGGCGCGCCGTAATGAAACGCCTTGTAAAGAGCGCCGAATTTTTCTTTTACGTCTTCTTCGCTGTAGCCCGCCATTTCAAATGCCTTTACCATAACATCGGGGCGGTGATTTCTGACCGCGCCGGACGAAAGCTCAACGCCGTTGCAGACTATATCGTACTGATACGCTTTTATCTTCAGCGGATCCTCGTTCAAAAGCGCGTCCATCTCGCCCTGCGGCATCGAAAACGGATTATGTGTAAATATCAGCTTGCCGTCCTCGTCCTTTTCAAACATCGGAAAATCGGTAATATAGCAAAGCTCAAATCTGTTTTTATCTATAAGATCAAGGCGGTTTGCAAGCTCCGTTCTTATCTGCCCCGCGAAATCGTTTACATGCTTCGGCGTGTCGCAGATAAAGAACAGAGTATCGTCCGTTTTAAGATCGAGCATTTCTTTAAGCTGTGCTCTCTGCTCGGGCGTGAGGAATTTATCTATCGGGCCTTTATATGAGCCGTCCTCAAGAACGGTGATATAGCCGAGCCCTTTCATTCCTATTTCAAGAGCGAACTGCGTTATTTTTTCAAACCAGCCCTTGCTCTGCTTAGCGCCGTTCGGCACTACGATACCGCGCGTCGGTCTGCCTTTAAACGCTTTGAAATCCACCTTGGAGAAAAACTCCGTTAAATCAACAATAACGAGCGGATTTCTCAAGTCGGGCTTATCGGTACCGTATTTCAGCATTGCCTCCTCATAGGGTATCCTCACAAACGGAGCGGGGCTTACCTTTTTCAAACCGCCGAATTTTGTGAAAACGTCGTAAAGCACTTCTTCCGTTACGGCGAAAATGTCCTCCTGAGTGGCAAACGCCATTTCAAAATCGAGCTGGTAAAACTCGCCGGGCGAACGGTCGGCTCTCGCGTCCTCATCACGGAAGCACGGAGCTATCTGAAAGTATCTGTCAAACCCCGAAACCATAAGAAGCTGCTTGAATTGCTGAGGAGCCTGAGGCAAAGCGTAAAACTTGCCCTCGTGCTTGCGGCTCGGGATTATATAATCCCTTGCGCCCTCAGGTGAGGAGCAGGTGAGGATAGGCGTTGTGATCTCCGTAAATCCGAGCTCCGTCATCTTTTGGCGAAGAAACGCTATGACCTTGCTGCGGAAAACTATATTGTCGTGCACCTTTTTATTTCTCAAATCAAGAAAACGGTAGGTAAGGCGCATATCCTCCCTCGTTTCCTTTGATTCCGAAATTTCAAACGGTAAATTTTCGGTGCATGCTCCGAGCATTTTAAGACTGCTCACTTTTACCTCAAGCTCGCCCGTTGCAAGCTTTTTGTTTACCGTTTCCTCGTCTCTTTTGACTACAACGCCCTCAACGGATATAACGCTTTCCTTTTTAAGGTGATTTATAAGGTCGCCGTCGTTTACCACTACCTGCGTTATGCCGTATTCGTCGCGAAGATCGATAAAAGCCACGCCGCCGTGATCTCGTATAGTATCCACCCAGCCGGCAAGCGAAACCCGCTGACCGAGGTTATCAAAAGTCAATTCATTGCAGTTGTGCGTTCTGTATGCCATTTATATTTTCCTTTCAGCAAAGCGTTATTTAAAAATCGTTTTGCGATAATTCCGTAATAGTATAGCATAATAATTTTAAATTGTATATATAAAATATGCAAAAATTTCTTGCTGTTCCGCCCTAAAACGGCGCTGATTTCACTAAATCGACCTATAAGACAGACCGATAAAACGCCGCCTGTTATGAAAAATCATACGGCTTTGCCGTTTCATGGGCGCGGTATTCGTGCTTTTCATAGTATCCGATAAGTTTTTTGCCGCCGTCACGCAGCGCGACCATATATACGTCCTTATCCTCTTTCGGATTTTTAAATGTGTGAACGATATTGTTGCTTTCGCTCTTTTTAAACCACTCGATAACTTTAAGTATCAGCTCCCGTGATTTTTCGTTGTGGCAGTCAAGGATATTGCTGCCTATCAGCTTTTCGCCGCCGCGTTTCGCGTAGCGCTCCGCCGCGCACGGATTCATATAGACTATCGTGTTGCTCATATCGCAGATTACGATAGGAGCCCTGTCCGCGTCAAGAACGCTTTTGTAAAATGCCGAAAGTTCCATAATTATTCTCCTTTATTATTGCATTTATAGCCGAAATCGGGTATTTCTCCCCAGCGTTTTCTGAAATAATGCGCCGCCAGCTTCGGCCGCCTGTCCCTCGTGAAAAGGCCTTTTTTGTTGCCGTCCACCCTCATAACGCCCTGAACCGTGGCGAAATCGGCAAAATTCCAAACCTGCTCGCCCACCACAAAGCCGTATTTATCAAGGACGGAATTTATCGCCTCGTAAAATTCAAGCTGATATTCCTCACTAAAGGTATTCGCGGTAACGCTGTGAATACCCGCCGCGGCGTCGGCACCGTATTCCGTTATCATAAGCGGCTTGCAAAACTTTGAGAAATATTCCATTTCCGCCGTCATCGCCTGCTTTGCCGCGTCAAGATCGCCCGCGAAAATATACCAGCCGTAGTATCTGTTTAAGCAGATTATATCGGATAACTCCGTAACCTTATCCTTCACATAATCGTTATTGCAAGCAACAACGGTAACGGGCCTGCTCTGCGGATCAAGGCGGTGGGCAAGATCATAGAGCGTTTTGAAATATTCGCGCGCCTTTTCGGGATTTCCCGTGGAATCGGGTTCGTTGGCAAGCGACCACGCGACGACACAGGGGTGGTTTTTATCCCTCGCGATCATTTCGGATAAAACCTCTTTGTGCCGAAGTGACCTTAAATCGAGTTTTTTCTTGACCTCCCCGTCCGCGTCGGGGAAAGCGAGACCGACGGCGGGCGTTTCGCCTATTACGACTATCCCCTCCTCGTCGCAGAGAGAAAGCATTTCCTCCGCGTAAGGATAATGGGAAGTTCTGAAAGAATTGGCGTTTATCCATTTCATCAGGGATATATCCTTAACGTTCAGCGCGCCGTCGTAGCCTCTGCCGCGCGTTTCGCTGTCCTCATGCTTGCCGAAGCCCTTAAAATAAAACGGCTTGCCGTTGATAAGAAACTTTTCCCCTTTTATCTCAATGCTGCGTATGCCGAATTTCTGATAATAGCAGTCGTCGCCGAAAGTGACCTTCGCGGTGTAAAGATAGGCGTTATTCGGCTCCCAAAGGTGAGGATTTTCAATAATAAATTCACTGCCCGCGTCAACGCCCCGCGCGATTTCTCTGCCCTCTTTGTCGAAAACGGAGATCTTTGCATTTCCCTTTTTTGAAAGGCTCACGTCCGCTTTTACGACGGCAAAGCCGTCCTTTATTTCGCTTACGATGCTTATATCGCTTATATATTCCGTCGGCATTACGCAAAGGAAAACAGGCCTGTTTATGCCGCAGTAGTTAAAAAAATCGAAATTCGGGTAATTTTTGTTTTTGATTTTCGTTTTGAGAACGCTTTCAAAATCGGGCGGAGCATCGCCGAACATAGCCTTTTTTATTTCGTTGCCCACGGGCAGCGTGGAAAGATCTATCCTGTTATCGACCGCCACGCAAAGCAGATTTTGCTCTTCAAGAAAAAGCGGATCAAGCTCTGCCTCAAACGGCAGAAATCCGCCCGTATGGCTCACAATCCGCTTTCCGTTAAGCCATACCTCCGCGTTATGCGCAACGGCTCCGAACCTCAGCACAAGACGCTTGCTCTTCAGCTCATTCGGCACGGAAAATCGGCGCTGATAATAAGCGTAGCCGTAATGCTCCCTGTATTTTTTATCGGCTTTCTGATCATTATACGAGGCGGGAACAAACATCTTTTCGGATTTCTCCAAAGGCACGGCGAGGCATTTTTTGTCAAGGCTTTCGCCGCCGAGGCAAAAATCCCATAACCCGCCGAGATCAAAAACCGTTCTTTTTTCATTCATCTGAGGATAGAGCAAAGAAAACGCCCCCTTATAAAATCATCTATTAGAATAACACAAATTTAAAATTATTACAATTATTTGATTTAAAATATCCCGTGTGATATAGTAAGTTTTACGGACTTGTATTCGGGGCGGTGAAAAAATGGGATATGTTTTTAAAAGCAAATGGATAACCGCGCGCGAATTTGAAAACGGCGCGCGGGAAATCAAAAATTTCTATATGAATGTAAAAAAGGATTTCGTTATTAAAAACGCTGAGACCGCATATGTAAATATCACGGCGGACGATTACTATAAACTGTACGTCAACGGAAAATTTGTAGGTCAAGGGCCCGCGCCGTCCTACAGTTTTTCGTATAACTACAACAGATTTGATATAACTCCGTTTATCAAAGAGGGCAAAAATACCGTTTCGGCCTTGGTTTATTATCAGGGGCTTATAAACCGCGCTTTTGTGAGCGGCGACGGCAGGCAAGGCCTGATTGCCGATATTTTTATTGACGGCGACTACGCTTTCGGAACGGACGAAACGTGGCGTTACGGCAAGGACGGCAGTTTTATCGGCACACGCACCTACGGCTATGACACCGCTTTCGCGGAGGACAGGGATATGCGTTCGCGGGACGCAGATTTGATTCCGTGCGCCGTAAAAAAGCACGATTATATTTTCTGCGAAAAGCCCTTTCCCGCCGTTGAGATTTACCTCGTATCAGTTGAACCGACCGTTTCAAAAAACAGATATTTCTATGATTTCGGGCGGGAATACGCGGGAAACCTGAGGGTTACGGCGGTAAGCGAAAGAGACGGCGCGAAAATTATTATACGCTGTGCGGAGGAGCTTGACGAAAGCGGACTTCGATACAATCTGCGCTGCGGATGCGATTACGAAGAGACCTGCATACTCAAAAAAGGCGAAAATATCATAGAGCAATACGATTACAAGGGTATGCGCTACACGGAGATATCAGCCGAAAGCGGTGTTTCTGTAAAGAGCGCTCAGCTTCTCGCAAGGCATTATCCGTTTCCCGAAATATCCGCAAAAATCAAGACAGACGACGAAAATCTCAAAGCCGTGTTTGAGCTTTGCAAACACACCGTGCTTTACGGCGCGCAGGAGGCGCTTATCGACTGCCCCACAAGAGAAAAAGGTCAATATTTGGGCGACGCGTTTATTTCTGGCTTTTCGCATCTGATACTTACCAAAGACGATAGGCTGCTTAAAAAAGCGCTTGAAAACGCCGTGCAGTCCTTAAAATTTTCAGGTGAGTTTTTAGCCGTTTCGCCCTGCTCGCTGAAGCAGAAAATAGCCGATTACGCCCTGCTCTTTCCGCTTATGTGCCTGCGGTATTACGAATATACCGAGGACGCGGCGTTTCTTGAAAAAATGCTTTGCGCTTGCGAATATATAAATCGTTATTTCAAAAAATTCGCCGACGGAGACGGTCTGCTGAACACCGTAAATGAGCAGTGGAATCTTGTTGACTGGCCGGAAAATTGCAGGGACGGCTATGATTTTGATTTGAGCAATCCGATATGCGAGGGGCGGCACAACGCCGTAAACGCATATTATATCTGCGCTTTGGATAGTACGGAAAAGATAAAAGATATTCTCGGCGTTCCATATAAGAGCCGTTCGGCGGAGCTTAAAACCGCTTTTAACAGAGCGTTTTTAAACAGCGCAACGGGGCTTTATACGGACAGCGAAAAAACGGAGCATTCAAGCGTGCATTCCAATATGCTCGCTCTCGCGTTCGGCATTTGCCCGAAGGAAAGCGTAAAAAAAACAGCCGATTATCTTGTTGAAAGAGGAATGCGCTGCTCCGTTTTCGCATCGTATTTTTATCTTAAAGCGCTTTGCGAGGCGGGCAGATACGGCGATGCGTATAAAGCGATAGTATCAAAGGGCAAAAACAGTTGGCTTAATATGATAAGCGAGGGCGCCACGACCTGCTTTGAGGCTTGGAGCAAGGAGCAAAAACACAACACAAGCCTGTTTCACCCGTGGGCGGCTTCGCCGATAATTATTTTATTTGAGGAACTGCGCGGCAAGGCCGATTTTGAAATATATTACTAAACATTAAAAAATCCGCTTGAATCAAAAGCCGAGTGCCGACAAGGAAGTATTTGTTTCTCGAGCAAAATTCCCCGTATTTTTGCCAAAAGCCTCGCAAGGCGGCAGCCTTGCCGCTATTTACCGCTTCAATACAAGAAATTTTGTACTCTTATGAAACTGCGAAGCACTTTAAAACAAAAATTTTTGCTACAAGAAAAGGCGAAAGCCGCCGATAATGCTGACGCATATCGGCGGCTTCAGCGCGTAGAAAAGCCCGAAATCCTAAGCTACCGTCATCGAGAAATTTCAGCACAAATTCCTGTATGAGCCTTTCGCTGCGAAGTCTGTCGAGCGCATCGCCATAGTCAGCGCCCATCTACGCTCTCGTTCTGCGTTTCCAATATGTTTTTCATAGAATCGTCATAGAAAACCAATCTACCTTTGCCGGCGCGTTTTGACGCATAGGCGGCAGAATCTGCCGCATGGAAGAGGTCGTCATAGGACGCGCCGATGTCGCGGCTCAACGCAATGCCCATAGAGACCGAAATCGAAAAGCCATTGAAATCTCCGCATATTACGTTGAAAATACGCTCAACCGTCTTTTCGATCTCCGTATTGTATTCGAGAAAAACGAGAAACTCGTCTCCGCCGGCGCGGCATGAAATATCTGTTCCGCGGATGCTTTCGGTCAGGCACTTTGCCACATGCTTCAAAACCTCGTCTCCAAACGCGTGGCCGTAAATATCGTTTGCCTTCTTAAAGAAGTCTACGTCGAAAAAGACCATGGCATAATTGCTTCCGGGGTTGTTGTGTATGAGGAGCTCTATCTGCTCTTTGGCGCTCTCACGGTTCAGAAGACCCGTCATTGAGTCGTGCGCGGCTTTTTTCTCGAGTTCAAGCATCTTCATATGGGAATCGTTTATATCGGTGACAGTGCCGAGAACGCCCTCAATCTTCGGCTCCACGTCATCTGTCCACATTGAGCGCATAACGAGCTTCGACCAGCGCTCCGAGTCACCGTAATGCAACTGGCAGTCCAGCCGCACCTCCGGCTTTTCAGGCGTCGTCTGCGCTATGCTCCTGAAAAGACGCTCCCACGTTTGTTCGCTCATAAGGGCAGACGCCTTGGGGTCGTGGCGCGGGTCCATAATGATCTCGTCAATGCCGAGCTTTTTCGCCCCATAGGCCGAAAGCGTGAGCATCGGCGGCGAGGTGACGAACTCAAACTGAACAGCCTCCGTCATTGAGGCATAGAAATTGTTGCGCACCCGCTCGCGGTCGAGCAGGCGAAGCGTCCTATGCGAAACGCACCCGCCCTCTCCGCGCAGCGCCTCCTCCGAAATGCGCCTCAGCTTATGGCGCTTCAGATCCTCGGGCGAATCGTTCTCAAACATATCGCGGAACAACTCCACATTTTCATTGAGACATTCGAGGAGCAACGGATTGAACGCGCCGCATTCCCCGTTTATAATCATGTTAACGGCTTCCTCATGTGAAAACTTCGGCTTGTAGACGCGCTCGCTGGTCAGCGCGTCGTAAACATCCGCAAGGGAGACGACCTGCGCCGAGATCGGTATCTCGTCGCCAATGAGCCCGTCGGGATATCCCTTTCCGTCGTAGCGCTCGTGATGCCAGCGACAGATCTCATACGCCACCTTAACGAGCGGCTCCTGCATATACATGAGCAGGTCGCTTATCATTTCCGCGCCGAGAACGGTATGGGTCTTCATTACCTCGAATTCCTCGGTCGTCAGTCTGCCGGGCTTGTTCAAGACCTTTTCGTCTATGACCATTTTTCCGATGTCGTGAAGTGCGGAGGCCGTGCTAATTATCGAAATGTCCGCCATTGTGAGGTCGTATTTTGTCGTCTTAGCCATGATGCAGCTCAAAAGCAGGTCTGTCAATGTACGCACATGGAGAATATGCATCCCACTCTCACCGTTTCGAAACTCCATCACATGGGCGAGAATGTCTATCATAAGGTCGCTCTGGCACTCCTTTTCGTAGACCTGATCCTCCACCATGTTTATGAGGCGCTTCTGCTTAGCATAAAGGAGAAGCGTGTTCACGACCCTTCTGCGGACTATCAGCGTATCAAACGGACGCGCGATAAAATCAGTTGCGCCGAGCTCGTACGCGCGCTCCACATGTGTCGACGTGTTCTCGGATGATATGATGATAACGGGGACAGATTTGATCCATCCGTTTTGGTTCATCGCCTCGAGCACACCGAAGCCGTCCATCCTTGGCATGACGATATCCAGCAACAGAAGCGACAACTCCGAGCCGTACTGCTTTAGAGCCGCCACAGCCTGAACGCCGTCTTCAGCCTCGATTATCTCGTAATTATCGCTCAGCATGTCATCAAGTATAGAACGGTTCATCTCGGAGTCATCTGCTATTAAGATTTTTTCTTTTTTCATGTTGCTGATTACCTCTTTTTAAAAAGTCCTCACGAGGAGGAAATATTTTCAGTTATATTTTAGTTCGGGGAACCCCCTATTTTGCGCGTCTCGAGAACAATTGCGCCACGAAACCAACATACACGGCTTACAATGGCATTTTTGCAAGGCCGTCAATATCGAAGCCACAGCAAAAGCAAAACCGCAGAAATATTATACCACGATATATACCGAAAAGCAAGAACGAGTGGAAGTTACCCTCTAAGTGAAAAGTTAACTTTTCTATTCAGCGTTTTGGTCCTTTTTGCACCGCATTGGTAGACAATGCAAAAAAAATGTGCCATAAAAAAAATAAACGTTCAGAGCGAGACTTTCTCTCCTTAATCCGTCGACAATGTTGCTTGCCGACGGCAAAGAGGATGAGCTTTTATCGGTGCTTTTCCTGCTCTTAGCGAGCACGAGCGTATTGCCGACGCGGGCATTAGTTAGCCCCGAGTTTGAGACGACGCCGAGGCAACGGCTCACCTTCACTGAAGTCGAGAACCAATATATCCTTACTCACAAGGCCGTGAAGATAGGCTATGTGGCCAACCGCGTTCCCGTCTCGTTTGAGGACGAAAACGGGGAACTCGGCGGAATCTCTCGCAACATTTTCGACCATGTGAGCCGTCTTTGCGTCATTAAATTTGAATATATTCCCCTGCCCGAGGGAGAAGGACAGGTTATCATATGAAGTGCAACACCTGGAGAAAAAAATAGAGACAACATAGCTCAGATCGTGTAGAATAAAAGT